>CAUPZH010000042.1:0-2658 GCA_963515865.1 uncultured Veillonella sp. | reverse complement strand
GCTACAAATGCGCATCAAGATGCATTTAATAAAAAGCTAGATATTAGTTCTAACCAGTATGCCAAATCTATTGTTAAACACAATCAAGGCTTGCAAGTAACAAAAGGCGATAACTCACAAGAAATTATTAACTTTATTACAAGTAACTACAACGATAGTGATATTAATAAAGTGCTTAACTTGGGAGCTCTAAAAGGCATTTTAGGACAAGGTGGTATCGTAGCATCTAAACTTGATCGTGATAATGGATATGTGAAATTTGCCAACGGTTTTATTATCCAGTGGGGATTAACTTGGTTTTTAAATCAAAACACCTATGCCGATGTAACGTTACCTATTAGCTGTAATGTGTTAGTTGCGCTGTGTACAGACGACTCTGCGAGCACGACTACAAGGGGCGATGAGTTTTATGTATCTTGGAATAGTGGTTATTCTACAGGCGGAAATAGGACATCTATTCGCTTTTTAACTAATCGTGGTAATGCTGGCAACTTCACATGGATTTGCGTTGGTAAAGCATAAGGAGGTAAACTATGAACCAATATGTATTTGTACTCGATGCGCAAGGTAAACGTATTACCTCGTTTGTTGATAATATAGTTAGCAAAGATGAATTACTGGCAACTGCTAAACAAGAATGTCCTAATGCATCGGATTATATTTACTCCGAAGACGGCGATAACATGCTTAACGAATTCATGAAAGGTAAATTCTATGTAGACGGGCAATTTGTATCTGCTCCAGTTCCTGAGTTAACGAAGGTAGAAAAGATTGCAGAAATTCGTGCATATTATAACAGTCGATTTGAAGCCTTAGACCAAGCTTTATTGCGTAGACGATTGGCTAATGGTGATATAAGCGACCTACAAGACCAGTTCAAAAAGATTAATGCTGAAATGATTGCTAAGATTAAGGCGGTGAAATAATATGTCAGATATTAAAAGTGAAGTTCCAGTTATGCACTTTTGTGAGTACTGTTGGGCTACTCTAAATACAGATGGCACCTGTCCATCAGAAGGATGTGTCCATAATGATCTAATGGAACTAGAAGCAGGTGAAGATAATGACACCAGTCAAGCATAATCTATCTGCTATTAAGGGTGAGTTTATTACGCTGACTATCGGATATAACGGCACAGTAGAGGCCGAGGATTTGTTTTCATGTGTAAGAAAGTTTGCCCAAGACGAACAGTATAGAGCTAAATTCAATATTGAAGTATCAAAGGATAATTTAACGGCCGATGAAAGCTGTAGAATTATCCTTTCTTTGGATACAAACGAACTACCTGCTGGTAGGTATGCATGGGACTTATTTATTTGGGCAGGTAGTCGCCCTATTAAATGCCTTATTAAAGGACAATTAACTATTCTTGAAGGTGTTAGCAACAGAGGTAAATAAAATGAGTGAAAATACTATTAATATTTATATGGGTGCAGAAGATAAAGTTAACGTTAAAGATGCGACTCAAATCATTAAATTGCAAGGGCCTAAAGGCGACCCTGGTCCTAAAGGTGAAGATGGAGTACAAGGACCGAAAGGCGAACCTTTACGTTTTGACGATTTAACCGAGGCACAAAAACTAGAATTAAAGGGAGAAAAAGGCGATAAAGGCGAACAAGGTATTCCAGGCCCTAAAGGTGAGCCTTTTAAATATTCTGATTTTACACCGGAACAGCTTAACGCACTCAAAGGTCCTAAAGGTGATACTGGGGAAAACGGAGAACAAGGCCCTAAGGGCGAGCCGTTTAAGTACACTGACTTTACTGAAGAGCAGTTAGCTGCTTTAAAAGGTGAACGAGGAGAAAAAGGAGAGACTGGTGAGCGTGGTCGTAAAGGGCCTCAAGGTGATAACGTCAATCTTGAAACTGTCGCTAAAATCAAAAATCTATTACTAGACAATAATGTATTTGTGAAAAGCGATAGTCTTGAAGGCATTATGCTTGAATATTTTGAAGCACAAAGAAATAGCACATCTATTTACTTAATGGGTGATGAGGGTATTTCAGAACCGTATATCACAGTGAATGAAGGTAAAATAAATATTAACTATGTGTCGACATTGCCATTCCAAATTAATGACGGTGAAATTCAATATATGCCTAGCAATGGTGTAATCGTTCCTTTGTCATCTACAACAGAAAATACAACAATCAAATTCTATAATGCACGAATGAAATTGATGTATACGAAATTAATAGAGGCAACATTATAAGAAGGAGGTTAGGATGTGGACTTGGCAGTTTGAGTTGAACGACATATTAACCACATTATCTATAGTTGCGGTGGTTGCTGGACTTGGATATAAAGTGTTGGTTATTCCTTTGCTCGAAAAATTAGATTTACAAAGATTGCAAGATAATTTAATGATTCAAGAGAAAATGGGTAGCTTAATTGAAACGTTAAAAGACCTAAAGGAAGAAATTAAGTTATCTCGTGAGCAACGCACAAAGGCATATACCGAGCACGTGAAGCTAACATCACGTGTGGATAGCATTGAATCTCGAGTTGATGATATTAAGGAGGAGCTACATGAACATACCACCAATCATCAATATCGTTAAAAAATCATACCAATCTGTAAGGGTGGCCAACTTCCACCCTACAGGTATTCTTGCTACAAGGGCGCTAGTATTTATTATGCTAGTGCCTATTTTATT
>CAUPZH010000041.1:0-2791 GCA_963515865.1 uncultured Veillonella sp. | reverse complement strand
ACCTAAGACAGCTACACCTAAAGAAAAATCTGAAGACACTCCTAAAGAAGAAAAACCTAAACGTAAGCGCAAGGCCAAATCAAGCGAGCCTTCTGTACCTGTTGTTAAAGAGGCTGAAGAAGTTATTGCCCCTGTGCCAGAAAAAGATGCGGACTTATTCGCTATGTTCGGCGACTAAAAGGAGGTATTCACTGTGGAGATTGTATCCAGTACCTATATTCACAAAATGTTCGACAGCGTAATTCTAGAGGCTCCTTATGGAGCAGAATACACAACTGTCCACCATATCGACTGTGGGTTTACCTTTGGAGGTAGTTGGCAGCGTAAATATTCATATCATAATGGATACGTTACTGGAGCCAAATACTATACCTGCCCAAACTGCCAAACACTTTCCAATCCTTGTGATCATAAAATTTACTATTCCATTAGTGATGAGAAAGTATATCCTGTGACCGCTTATGTGGAGGTTATTAATTACAAACACTTCTTAGATTTAAAAATTAGATACCAAGGCATACAGCTTTTCTTTGACGGTAGAAAAAACGACCACGGAATGTGTACGGAAACGTTGCGATTCGACTTTAAGAAACGTAAGGCTATCTTCATTGATAGATTTAGAATCCGTTATGAGTTGACTGTTGATTACATTCGTGAAAATGAGATTATGCCTGTACTTAAATTCTTTGGTGATTCATACGCAATGACAGACTTTAACAGAAAATTTTTAAACAAAACATTCAAAGCATTAAGGTCTATGTTTGAAAAACGATTAAAGGAAACATATGGGTATGGTGCTAAGGATGTATATGTAGCTCCTGGTGCCACTGAAGACAACGGCTATCATTTTACGATGCTGCTTAATATGATTTTAAAATTATCGGCACCGGATATGCCTAGCATTGTTAGCTTAATGAAACAATATGTGTATTGGACTAATGCTTACTGCTTATATCGATATACAAATATTCCGTTTGAAGACGATGTATTGGCGGCTACAAGAAAGGGTATGAATTTTCAAGAAGCACTTAGACAATCATATAAGGCTCCCAATAGCAGAGCCTTGCGGAAGTGTATGGTTAATGATCCATTAAGCGTATATATGTCTGATGTTCTAAATCTCTTCAGTGATGAAAATTGTAGACGTACTATCCTCACACTACAACGAAGCTATGAAAGTGCTTGTCCATATACAGGCAAGCTTCATAACGCTAATGATTTTCGTAAGGCGATGAAGCTAAATATACCTCGCTCTAAGGACATGTGGCAGGAGCTAATTAAGCGATGTGGTGAGCCAGCGGTATTGCGCTGGATGTTATCCGAAGACATTCGTGATATCGAAGATTGTGTAGATATGTACACAAAACTCGATGCAAAATACCAAGATGTATTATGGGCAAAACGATTTAAGCTGAAGAACTTTCATGATGAAGTTATCAGAATATTCAACAAACAAGAGTACGGCGACGTAATGCTTCCGGAGGTTCCTCAATTACAAGCGGATGTAAACGGAATGCATTTTATGGTCCCAAGAACTGCAGCAGATTTAATGACTGCTGGTAAACGGTTAAAAAATTGTGTTGGCTCATACCGAGATAGAGTCATGAAAGGAACTACGGCAATAGTGCTAGTTACTGATGATGCTATGAAGCCAGTTGCATGCCTAGAATTGGCCAATAAGGGTAAGAAGAAAGGTCGTCAAATATTTGATTTAGTACAGGCTAAGCTCTTTGCTAATGAAATGCTTAAAAAGAATGCTCATATTAATTCGACGGTCATGCAATGGGCCAATCAATTAAAGATTGAACCGCATACCATCGACGTGGATGCTAGTGTTGTATAGGAGATCACTATGAAACTCACAAAATTAGAATTACTAAATTTTAAAGGGCTAAAATCCTTTACCATAAATCTTAATGGCGATGTCGTAATCCGTGGCGATAATGCTACTGGTAAAACGACTGTATTTGACTCTGTGTGCTGGTTACTATTTGGCAAAGATAGCCTAGATAGAGCTGACTTTGAAATTAAAACATTGGATGGCGGAAACCCCATTCATAAAGTCAATCATGAAGTAACAGGTACCTTTACTTTAGATGAAGGTGGCACAGTAGAACTCAAACGTGTGTATCGTGAAAAGTATTCATCCCCTCGTGGTGGCGATATAACTCTCACGGGGCATACAACAGATTACTTTGTCGATGGGGTGCCTAAAAAAGAAAAAGAGTATAAAGAAGTTGTAAACACTCTTATCGATGAAAGTATCTTTAAATTAATCACAAACCCCTTGTATTTTAATGAAACGTATTCTTGGCAAAATCGCCGTAAGTTACTTCTTGAAATGTGTGGCGATATTGACGATGCTGCTGTAATTAATAGCCGTGATGATTTAAGACGATTGGCTGAACTGTTAGAGGGGAGAACAGTAGACGATCATCGTAAGGTGGTCGCAGCTAAGAAGACCGCCATAAATAAAGAACTGGATATGATTCCAATTCGTATTGATGAAGCTGTTCGTAACAAGCCTGAAACTGCATCTGATAAAGAAAAACTCATTCGTGATATTGAAACCTTATCCGCTGGTATAGATGAAGTTGAAAAACAAAAGGCAATTATTCAAAACGGGTTTAGTTCTACTGAAAAGGAATCTAAAATCCGTGATATTAACCGTCAGATAGAGGCTCAAAGCTCTAAAGTGCTATCCGACTATCACAAACAAAAACAACATCTACGCGGTGAATATGAAGCCTCTTTAACCAAACTAAAAATGGTAGAAGTAGACAGAGATAGA
>CAUPZH010000040.1:0-2912 GCA_963515865.1 uncultured Veillonella sp. | reverse complement strand
AAACCAACAACACAAACCTAACAAACAAAGGCATACACAACCACACCTCTCTCCAAACATTCCATGTGTATCAAATAATTCTATCAAATACGTAGCCACAATTATTGATAAAATCATCTGATGGTTGATACCCTACTTCACTGCCTTTTCCCAATTAGGGGGCCTCGCCCCATGCGAAAGAATAAGGGCTTTTGTTGTTGGGACTGCTCCACATATAGGGTTGTAAAAAAGTTAGACACTTATGAATAAGCGACTTAGGTCACTATGGAGCGAAGGAATAAGTGTCTAAATTTTTTAACTAGCAAACTACTTATGTGACAGGGCCCCAACAACAATCACTTAACTAAGTAAGCATATAGCTCTCGGGTCCCATCAATAATAATTACCTATTAATTAGTCCATCTAGCATATTCATTCTGTAAAGTTCCACTACGTCCATAAATTCTTTGTTATGAATAGGATTTTCCATCATCCCAAATAGGTGGCTGTTACAGTCACAGTCGGAGGATCCAAATTTAGGCACATCCCATTCGGCAACGCCACGGACCGCATCAGCGAGAGCACATTCCGCATCAGCCCAGCTAGTACGAATTGGCAGACCTGCTATCATTTCGCAGTGACCTCGGAAGTAGTCTAGATGCCAGTGCATTTTCTTCCGTTTTCGCTTATGGCGCTCAATGCGTTTCATTAAATTCGCCTTCGCAGAGCCTACGTACATATAGTAGCCCGCCTTGAAATGCATCATCCCTTTAGAGCCGATCTCAAGGTCTAAATCATGGTCGAGATGCATGACCATTACGTACACGCCACTATCGTAAGCCTCTGTGTCGAGGATGCTACTCGGATAGGAACATTCATGAGTTACGGTCGGCATGGTAAAAGTCTCATCCCACGCCACTGCAACGGCTTTCCAGTCTAAAGAAGGGGCTACCTCTTTAAAGGTTTTGGCAAACTCCAAATCTGTATGGTAATCTGGCAAGAACCACTGCGCTCTATCCCATTGTACGAGGAATAGAACCCCTGTGTGGTAGCCTTCGTTTTGCAATTCTTTCAAATGTAGTAAATGCTTACGCCCTCGTTCTGTAATAGCATCAGGGAACATAGCACCCGTCTTGGAAAATAGCGTACAAGACTTAACCTCTAACAAGAACTCATGGCCTTTATCATTGGTAAGGAGCAAGTCAAAACGTGATGATGTGCCATGTAGTTTAACCGTATACTCCCTCCTTACAACGCGCCACTCCTCCCAACCTGGGATGAGTTTATTTTCAATCAAATGCTGCGCTACATCATTACTGTAATTCGTGTCGAGCATAATTACGACCCCATCGCGCTCGATGCCAACCACGCGGTATTTCGTTTTTGCATCAGGCTTGTCGTGAGGCACGATGTACATCGTCACACCGGTGAACAAGAGCTCCCACATGCGACCAGGGTTTGGCAAATGAGCAAGCACGCTTTCACCATTCAAATCTAAGGTCACCACAAAACGGTTTGGGCGACCTGTATATGTTGCTTTTAAAATTGTATCGTAAAGGACTTTCATTGGTACTCCTACATCAAGAATATTCTATGTGCCTATTATACGCTATTTTGTTACAGGATGAGAGTCCCACGAATTGTGCTTTAAAAGTCCTTACAAATTGCATGATGAAAGACCTAAGAAAAGCCTAAGAAGTAACACCTTACATATTTTCAAAATCGGAATTAATAATTCACTACAGTAACAGGATCATTATTGCGGTATTTGCGATTACTACGTTGATAGTCTCGTTCTACCAAATTATGTAGAGCCTCACCTAATAACGACCAAAAAGCATCAGAATCTTCCGTTGGTATACCAAGAACAATGGAGTTTCCTTTGGAATAGGTAATACATGTTGAGGTTATGTTATCAATAATTGGCAAATACACAATAATCACACCACATGCTGCTAACATGTCCTTCAAAGGCTCTTTCACACCAATTAAAGGTTCACTAGAAAGGTCCTTAATTTTTGGTATAAATGTTCTTAGTAACTCCGCATCGTAAGGATTGATCTCTACAAAACGAGCCTGCCCTTTTGTGATTTGTACTAGTGTATAAATCGCACTCTTTTTAGCTGGTTCCATATCCTTAATATTTTCATATACTAAGGGCATAACCATGTCATTAGCTACATTTTTTAAAGAAGCTACCTCAAAAAACTTTTGTAGATTATTAACCTGCTCAGCTACCTTTTTTGTTTCTGGCACGATGCCTAAACGTGCGAGTTTGGCATAACCAAAAGGTTTAGCAAAGTTGATTTCTTCATCAATAGAATTCTCATACTCTACTTTTAATATCTTTTCTCTGTAATTAGCTTCTAATCCATTCCAAAAACTTGCCTCTACACCAAATACTCGTTCAAGACGCATTGCCACATCCTGCGTTAGTGGTACCTCTCCATTAATGAGCTTACTAATGTGTTTCTCACTCATGTCCATTCGTGTAGCTAATTCTTTTTGCGACATATGTCTATCTTCTAAAACCTCTTTTATTGTCATTCCAGGCGGTATAGCAATAAAAGTTTTACTCTCATATATCTTCATATGTATATCTCCTATACTAATGATAATCAATAATTTCTTGAATCTCCACTACGTGAAACGTTCCATCAACATGTATAAAAATAAGTCTATAAGGATGTACTAAATCCATAGCATATTGAGTTTTGCGATCTCCAACCAACTTATGACAACGACCTACACCATTTAAAATCAAATCCTGAATAGATGTAGCAAAACGAAGTTGATCAATTCTTAAATGAATTTTACGTGCCATCTCACGTCCGTATGCGCGTCTGGCAATATCCGCATCTGTGCAAACTGTTTCTAACTTATTATTCTTATATCGTATATCCAATATGTCACCGACTCTCTCAAATCATAGT
>CAUPZH010000039.1:0-4055 GCA_963515865.1 uncultured Veillonella sp. | reverse complement strand
CTCATTCCCAAAAAGTAGCTTAATTATATCTGTCCAAGAAAATGGGTGCAGATCAATATAAGTAAAAAACCTTTTTTATTTTTCAGATATTCACTTACAATTTTTCTCCCGTCCATATCTAAATGGTTTGTTGGTTCATCTATAAGTAAAAAACCATCATCTCTTGTAAATAAAATAACTAAAAGGATTTTTGTTTGTTCTCCTTTAGAAAGCGTTTCAAATCCCCTGTAAACAAGATTCTCATCTACATTTAGCAAATTAAGTTCTCTAAATAATCTCCATTCTTCCTCATCCGATATTAGTTCTTTATATAACTCAATTCCTAATTTTGAAGTATCACTTAAATTGGGTGGGAATTTAATAAAGTCAACATCCTTGCTTATTTTACCTTGATAAGTTTCTTGATTTAAAAGTAACTTAAATAGAGTTGATTTACCTATTCCATTTCTTCCTATCAATCCTATTTTCCAGTTTGTATCAGATGAAAATGATACATTTTCAAATACAAGTTTTACATAACCATAATATGAGAAATTGAGGTTTTCAATTTTAATTGTAGACATAAAAATCCCCCCTCATATTCAAATTTGATTATTTCTTTAGTTTTGGTACAGGTAAATCATCATACATTGAATTAAATAAGCCATTTAAATATTCTTTGTTGTCAACATCATCTACCAATAGCATTTCCTTTGCTCCATCATATGGTAACTCATACTTTGCATTTGGCATATATGTTATTGCGGATTTAACAGGTTTCACTAAAAACCTATCATCATAAATTCCACCAACAATTTTTCCGCGATAATAAACAATGTATTCACCCATCATTGATCTATATGTTATTTCTTCCAACTCTGATAGTTGTTCTAAAATGAAATCTAAATATTCTTTACTTGAAGCCATAACCTGTGCCTCCAAAAAATTTTAATTCGTCTACACTATTTTAATAATTATATTAGATCTATATGTTGGGACTTCAGTTTGCAGTAGCACGCAGCCAATCATTCTTCACTTCGCTCGAATTCTTGGACATCCCTGACCAGTGCTATCACTCACTGCGTCGCTTTGCTCCTAGTGAGCAAAGCCACTGCCTCAACGTGAGCGGTCATTGGGAACATGTCTACAGGTTGGACTTCTTTTAGTTCATAGCCGTAGTGTGTGAGGATTTCAATATCTCTTGCCATGGTGGCTGGGTTACAGGATACGTAAACAATACGTTTTGGTTCCATGCCAGCTGCAGAGGTTAGTACTTCTTCTTTACAGCCTGCTCGAATTGGATCGAATACAATCACGTCTGGTCGTACGCCAGCCTTGTAGAGTTTTGGCATTTCTACAGCCGCATCAGCGACGATAAATTCTGTATTCTCATAGCCATTGCGTTGGGCATTTTCACGAGCGTTAATAATAGCTGGTTCTACGATTTCAATACCTATTACATGTTTTGCCTTATGGGCCAAAAACAATGAAATGGTCCCCGTACCACAGTACGCATCGATAACGGTTTCATCCCCTTTAAGGTCTGCATAGGCTAATGCTTGATCGTACAGTACTGTAGTTTGTTCTGGATTGACTTGGAAGAATGAATGTGGGGACAATGTAAACTGTAAGTCCTTAATATGGTCTGTAATCGTCCCATCCCCATAGAGAATATTATTTTTAGGTCCTAATATAATATTAGTTCGCTTACCATTTACGTTATGAACAATAGTTTCTACTTGAGGAATTCGTTCTGTTAATTTTTCTACCCACTTTTCTTGGTGTGGTAAGAAATCTGTGGCAGTTACAAGGATAATCATCCATCCAGATTGTCCAATGCGTCCAATAATATGGCGCAGTACACCCTTTCCTGTATGTTCATCATACGGTTCAACATCAAACTCTTTAGCGATTTGGTAACACGCTTGAGCGATGATATTATTCCCTTCATCTTGAATAGGACAGTTTGTGCCTTGCACGATATCGTGAGATCCCATCGCATAGAATCCCATTTGAATATCGCCTTTAATACCGCCTACAGGCATCTGCATTTTATTGCGATATGCCCAAGGTTCTTTGGGGCCTAATGCAGGTTTTACAAGGTCTGGATTTTGATGACCAATGCGTTCAATAACGTCCTTCACCTTTTGTGTTTTCAGTGAAAGCTGCCCTTCATAGTTAATATGTTGTAGTTGGCATCCCCCACAGAAGCCATAGAGTTCACAGCTAGCATCGATACGGTTAGGCGCCATTGTAACAATCTCTAATAGTCTACCTGTAGCATACGTCTTTTTCACCATGTTAATGACTACTTTGACAGTTTCTCCAGGCAAGGCAAAAGGAACAAAGACAGTAAAGTCGTCTACACGACCTACCCCTTCACCGCTGCTACCAATACCGTGAATTGTAACGAGCACTTTATCACCTAGTTTAACAGGTGCATTGAGTATAGCTTGTTGCTTTTTGGATACTGTACCACTAGTGTTCTGGCCTTGATTAGAACGAGCCCCTCTTCTATTCTGTTGTTTCGATTTATGTTTACGAGATGTACGACCTGTACCATTCATTACGCGTCTCTTTTCTTCCAAATTTTAATAATACCTGTCACAACAAGTACGAAGAATACTGTACCTACTTTCACCAGTAATTCTTCCCCTTGAATATATGGAACAAGGAATGGATCCTCTACAATCATTTCACCTGCAACCCAACCAAGGAGTGCACCACCAGCCCAAAGAATGGCAGGGAATTTATTAATAATTCGGGCAAATAATGTAGAGCAAAATACGATAATTGGAACAGTAATTAACATACCTGCAATAACAAGCTCTAAATGACCTCTAGCGGCCCCTACTACACCGATGACATTATCAATACTCATCATTGCGTCAGCTACAATAATCGTCCAAATGGCACCCATTAATGAATTCTTAGCTTCGATATGTGCATCTTCATCGCCACCTTTTAATAATTGAATGGCAATCCATACAAGTACAAGGCCACCACCTAAGTGGATAAGAGGAATTAAAGTAAGAGCCTCTACTAAAAGGGTAGCAAATACAAGGCGCATTACAATGGCACCTACTGTACCCCAAATTACGGCTTTCTTTTGTAGTTCTGGAGCTAGCTTACCTGCTGCCATACCAATTACTACAGCATTATCACCAGCCAATAAAATATCTATTAAAATAATTTTACTAATGGTTATCCACGTAGCGGCTTCTAAAAATTCCATTCTGTACTTACCTCGATTCAGTCTACTAATTCTATAACTATCCCTTAACTATACCATAAATATTGTATTTTCTCATCTATACATGGAGCTTAGCCCTTATGATGATTTCTATTAGGAATATACATTTACCAAAAAAATATCTCTCCTCCTATTACTAGAAGAAGAGATATATTTCATTATTTTTTTAGTTTATTTGCTAATAGAGATGCGCCTACTACGAGGATCACAGCTCCGATTTTAATGAACAAAGCATATGGTTCAACAGTGTGAGAAATCAATTTATCTTCCACACTCATAGCAGCACCTACCCAAGCGAGGATACCACCACCTACGTATAGGATAATTGGGAAGCGTTCAATTACTTTCACAAACAAAGTACTACCATAAATGATGATAGGTACAGTGATAAGCATGCCAATAGCAACTAATGTCATGTCACCACCAGCAGCACCTACTACGCCGATAACATTATCGATGCCCATGATACCGTCCGCAATGACAATTGTCATGATGGCAGCACGTAAATTATCTTTAGCCTCGATATTATGCTCGCTTTCATCATCAGCAACGAGCTTGTAACCGATCCATAAAAGAAGGATACCACCTACTAAACGTAGAGCAGGAATATTGTTTAACGCTTCTACGAATAAGAATGCCATAACAAGGCGAAGAATAATAGCACCTGCAGTGCCCCAGAATATTGCTTTTTTCTGTAAATGAGCTGGCAAGTTACGGGCCGCCATACCGATAACGATGGCATTGTCACCAGCTAATAAAATATCGATGACGATGATTTGAAGCATCGCTAATAAGCCTTGTACAGTTAAGATGTCCAATGTAT
>CAUPZH010000038.1:0-4063 GCA_963515865.1 uncultured Veillonella sp. | reverse complement strand
GCAAAATGCTAGCCCGCATCAAACTCAGTCAAAACCCACAAGTCGTGGCCGAACTATTTATCGCCTGGAGAGACCTAACAAGATAAAACACTAGGGGAGAGACGAACTAGAAGGCTAGGGGAGAAATGAACCAGAACGCTAGGGGGAGAAATGAACTAGTAGGGGAGATAAAATAATAGGGGAGAAAGAGAGGAGGGAGTATAGGGAGACAATAACATAGGGGAGACATAAATAAGGCTCTACTTTACAGGTAGAGCCTTTTTTATGTGTCATTTTTTCCTCATTTGTCTTGGTATAGTAAGATTGTAATAATGGTGTTTGTTAGTCCCGTTATGGTACTGAGCGAGGGGGAAGTTATATGGATTTGAATGTAAAGTCTCAGATTGGTAACATTATTAACTCTTATATGGGCAAGCAGTTGATAATGATTATACCAAGTCAGTCATTAGAGACAAATGTTGATGCGGCACAAATTAATCGTTTTACACTAGTAAATAAACAAATATCTCAAGGTTTGCCATATTCGTATACGACTGGTCGAGATTGGCATCGTCATTGTATTCATGGCACTATAGATAGTAAAGCTTTTACTATGAATCTAATTTGTTGGCAACCCGATAATTTGCTTGATTTACAAGACATAGCAGCATGGTATACACAGCAATATGGCTTTCACCATGTCCTATTTATATCTCTGAAGAGAGAAACTAGGGTTTGGCAGTATGAGGGGCATCGCATTAAGGGGCAGACTCGACTAGGTGCGTGGCAGTCGGAGCATGTGGAAACCTATGGGCAAATGGTAGTGGATAATTCGACTAATTTGAGAGGAACATATCAGTGTTTATCGATTGAGGATGATTATAGAACCGTTCGAACCCCTCATTGTGAGCGTACCCAGTTGGCAGATTTTGGTCAGCTTTCAAATCATTTAGGAGCAGATCACATCCTATTTGTACCGGCTTTCACCCATACGGTACACGGTCGCACGATGCAGCAGTATCTGGCATTTCTTGATGTGCCCTATGACAAGATATATCATGCTTTTGATTCTGGTAAAAGTATCTTGTATTACGTTTTGTATGTTCGTCAGTGTAAGTTAAAAACAGTATTAGATGTAATGGCGTTGTTGTTTGAAAATGTTAATATAAATCCTATAATCTACGTGACACAAGAAGGTAATCTATATGAACTAGGTCCAGACATGGCAATACAAACAAACTGTGGTATGTTTTCTCGACCTAATTATGAAAGTATTTTTACTCAATATGGACAAGAAGGCTTGTGTATACAGATAGATGAGGATTTTCAATATAATCGACCATCCATGTTTATGCGAATGGGTGGACCAACGATACTTAGTCAGTTAACTAAGTAAATATATTAATGGTAATACTGGTAGGTAAGTGAATTAATTCTTTTGTAAAAGCAAATGAAAAGAAAATGAATTAAATTATTGACGTAAAATCGAGAAACCCTTATAATTACTGTAACCTTAGAAAAATCATTTACCACCAGTATTTACCTATGCTCATCGACATTTCTGATCAAATGGGAACGCGTTTTGACCGTTTACGGTATGAGGTTTTCCAAAACCTAATTTTAAGCCCCATGAATACTGGCCTTCTAAGACCCGCTGTTGCAACAGTGCTTACCGTTTACGGTATTGAAACTCATGATACAGTCTTTAGATAAATCTAAAGAAATTTCTGTTGCAACAGTGCTTACCGTTTACGGTATTGAAACATAAACACAATTTCAGATATAACATAGGCTCTATATGAGTTGCAACAGTGCTTACCGTTTACGGTATTGAAACTGGGTCTCGAGACCGTGCAGACACATATGTCGATGGTTGCAACAGTGCTTACCGTTTACGGTATTGAAACTTATGGTCGTATGCTTAGACCAGAAAAATTCGTTTTGTTGCAACAGTGCTTACCGTTTACGGTATTGAAACCTAAAACATTCAATCTTGTTCGTGAAATTCCGAACAGTTGCAACAGTGCTTACCGTTTACGGTATTGAAACATACCATAATTTTACTCCTGAGATGCCAATACACATCGTTGCAACAGTGCTTACCGTTTACGGTATTGAAACCAGTATTATTAGTCGGAGAAATTAAGTCTTTTCTTTCTGGTGTTGCAACAGTGCTTACCGTTTACGGTATGCGCCGAAGAGTGCGAGACAGCAGAGGAGCAAAGCGACGATTAAGTCCGCACATCTCAAGTACCTAAGCGAAGCGAGGGTAAAACAAAGGTGATAAGGCAACAGTCCTTACCGTTTACGGTATTGAAACACAACGTTTACAAAAGTAAGATTTTTAACAGATTTAAGTTGCAACAGTGCTTACCGTTTACAGTATTGAAACTTTCCTCCTTAGCAATATTCGCCAGCAAATTCAAGCTCTCTAAGTTGCAACAGTGCTTACCGTTTACGGTATTGAAACTTTATTTTTTGCTAACAAGTTTTAGTATTGCTAGGTTGCAACAGTGCTTACCGTTCACGGTATGCGCCGAAGGGTGCGAGACAGCAGAGGAGCAGCGCGACGATGAGGGCCGCACATCTCAAGTGCCTGAGCAAAGCGAAGGTAAAACGAAGATGATGAAGCAACAGTACTTACCGTTTACGGTATTGGAACACACTCATCAAGTACGATCATAGTTGGTGGTATTTTAGGTTGCAACAGTACCTACCGTTTACGGTATTGAAACTGCTCTTGAACAAAGTCAGGACGCAATTGAGACATTAATTGGTTGCAACAGTGCTTACCGTTTACGGTATTGAAACGCTCTGTAACCATATTCATTACGACTAATAAATTGAGCACCTGTTGCAACAGTGCTTACCGTTTACGGTATTGAAACGTCGCCATCAAAATTGAGACCTTTTCCTTTAACAACAAGTTGCAACAGTGCTTACCGTTTACGGTATTGAAACAAACTACTTCTTTTGGCTCACCACTATTATACAAGTTGCAACAGTGCTTACCGTTTACGGTATTGAAACTCGTCGAAATCTAGTCCAGCCAATTGCTTCATGATTTCAGTTGCAACAGCACCTACCGTTCACGGTATGCGCCGAATGGTGCGAGACAGCAGAGGAGCAAAGTGACGATGAGGTCCGCACATCTCAAGTACCTGAACGAAGAGAAGGTAAAACGAAGATGATAAAGTAACAGTACTTACCGTTTACGGTATTGAACCCCTTTTTGAATTACTAGATTATTCATGTGATACTCCTGTTGCAACAGTGCTTACCGTTTACGGTATGCGCCGAAGGGTGCGAGACAGCAGAGGAGCAAAGCGACGATGAGGTCCGCACTTCTCTTGCCTGAGCAAAGCAAAGGTAAAACAAAGACAATATGATTAATCGTTATGGTTCTACAGGTTTAAGCATCAATGAATAAGGAAAGCCCTCTATTTAGAGGGCTCTTTTTGTATGCAAAATATTTAGTTGTTTTCTTGTTTTGATTATGAAGATAAGATGATACAATATGAATATATATTATAGTATGCGTATATGTGGGGGTAGTATGTTAACAATCGCATTGAATGAATATGGGGACTTTCATCATTTAGGGCAGAAGAAAGATAGTTTAAAGCACATCCATTTTATTACTGGCATTGTGTATGATGATGAAGGTAGAGAGCAGGATTTGCGTAATGAGCAGATCCGTTTGGATCGTTTTTTTAGAGCTGTAGCAGAGGCCTCAAACAGTGATTATCCACAGGGGTTCTTTGGGGATACTAAAGTGGACGATGTGGAGAGGGCTACTGAAACAGGGGGTAGCTTTCAAAATAAATCACAGATAAGAAGAAATATGAAGCGTTATCGAGATGCACTCGATTCTGCTTTACCAGAGTTTCTAGCTGATGGCACTTATAAAGGGCGAAATCTTGTGGAGATGCCACGTGTTGGTCACTATGCCATTACGCTTATGTTGAAAAGTGAAGCGGGGAAAACACAGTTCTTACAGCCTTATATGAGTGAGTTATTGCATGATGGTGTAGCAAGTAATTTATACTGGCATATGGCAGATAGTTTAGTGTCTCGCCTTGTA
>CAUPZH010000037.1:0-4245 GCA_963515865.1 uncultured Veillonella sp. | reverse complement strand
ATGTACGAATTACAAACAAAAGCAATTGAAGCAGCTCGTAAAGTGTTGATTGAAAATTTAGGCTATCAAACTGTTGAACCAGAAGATATGTTCATTGTTTGGTTTTGTAAAACCCTACAAAACTGGAAAGCCATTGTTAGTGGTCGGACTATCGAAGAATTTATAGAAGTAACACACAATGGTGATTGTAATGAAACATATGTTGATGTGTACTGCAAAACTAAAAATGTGTGTATTAAAGATAATCAATGAAAATACTAGATGCTTGTTGTGGTTCTAAAATGTTTTGGTTTGATAAAGAGCATGAAAGTGCTTTATATATGGATAATCGAACTTTAGACACAACGCTATGCGACGGCAGAAAGTTAGTAGTCAACCCAGATGTAGTAGCAGATTTTAAAAACATGCCTTTTGATGATGAAACGTTTTATTTGGTTATCTTTGATCCGCCGCATTTAAAAAATGCAGGTGATACATCATATTTAAAAGCTAAATATGGAACGCTAGGACCTAGCTGGAAAGATGATATTAAACAAGGTCTTGCAGAATGCTGGCGAGTGCTCAAAGAAAATGGCACGCTTATTTTTAAATGGAATGAGGAGCAGGTGCTATTTTCCGATGTAAAAAGGCTATTGCCTAGCAAGCCAATAATTGGACAACGTAGGGGCAAGACAATATGGTTAGTATTTTTTAAGGAGTGAGTATTAATATATGAATGAATACCAACTTATTAAGCAAATAGGGGAATGCCCTAAATGTGGATGCAAGGAATTTATTGTAAATTCAAAGGTTGATGGTGAGGTTTCTTATTTTGTAAATCTAGATGGTAAAGAGTGTGATAATTCGGAAATGTATTCAGGGTTAGATTACCACTATGACGAATGGTGCGTTTGTGCGAAGTGTGAAAACAAACTATTTAAATATAAAGATTATTATGCTAGTGGTGATTTTCTGCTTGAATAAAATAACGAATATAAATGATTGGTGTTTTTCAAGGAAGTGGTCCTATGGTAGAACTTAGTAAAAAAGAATATCGTGAACTGGCGTATGAGTATCTACACGAAGCAAGTAAGGCAGCATTGAGGATTAAATCGTTAAAACGTAATATCCAACGTATTAAAAGCGATATCACATCGTTACGTGCAGTAAACTACGGGAAGGAACGAGTAGACGGCGGTGAACCATCAGGAATTGAAGATGATATTAATCGGCTACTAAATATGGAAATGAGGTATAAACGTCAAATCCATGAACTACTGACTAAACGTGATGATGCTTGTCATATGATCGATACATTAACTAATACGGTTGGCTCGATTATCCTCATGCAACAATATATCAATGGTATGTCTGCTAAGGGGGCATATTCATTTGTTGGTTACGGCGAATCACAAGGAAAAGAATATAAGAATTTGGCACTTGTTGAGCTCGGGTATAAACTCCGACGGAAATCGGCGGTAAACGGCTAATATCGACCTTTTAAGTCCCCTATATCTATGATATATTGTATGTGGAAGAACATGAGTTCATCTCCTAAGCATTTAGAATACCAAACGCAAAAAAGGCGCATCGTAATTGATGTGCCTTTTTTGTTACAGAAAATTATGACACAAATACACTGCATCAAGCACAAATGCTTGAATAATAAAAATGGAATATGTACGGCCAATGAAATATTTTACGATGGCCTATGTCAATCCTATATTACGCATTCAAGTGCTAGTAAAAATTCATGCGGATTATGTGTAAGGAAAAATGGGAAGATGATTCGCAAGGGCGGTAATACATTAAAGTGAGGTGATGATCCATTGCGAGTAAATAGAAAAAACTGGTTGACTGACCCTGATAATTTATTACGTGCAGAAGGTTGGGCTCGTGATGGCCTTACTGATGAGCAAATAGCAAAAAATATAGGTATTTCAATTAGAACTTTATACGACTGGAAAAAGAGTTCGCCGCAGTTTTTGCAGTCCCTTAAAAGAGGGAAGGAAGTCATTGACCTTGAAGTTGAAAATGCATTACATAAACGTGCTATAGGTTACGAATATGAAGAGAAAACATACGAGAATGGAAAGCTTGTTAAAGTTGTAAAGAAACAACAGCCTCCGGATGTTACGGCTCAAATATTCTGGCTGAAAAACCGTAATCCTGAAAAGTGGAGAGATACTAAAAATATCGATGTCAAAGGTGAGCTTACGGTGTCTGCTATGGATAAATTGAAAGCTGCACGGGAGAAAGCTAATGGAAAAACATGATGAATTAATAGAGGCATTAGGCGCTCTTACACATGATCCGTTAGCGTTTGTATATTTTGCCTATCCTTGGGGAGAGCCGGGGACGCCATTGGAAGATATGGAAGGGCCTGATGAATGGCAAATACAAATCTTAAAAGATATAGGTGAACAATTAAAGAAGGGCAAAGAACTACAAACCGCTATTCAAGAGGCGGTAGCATCTGGCCATGGTATCGGCAAATCAGCACTGATATCATGGCTTATTCATTTTGCAATATCTACTCATGAGAATACTCGTGGCGTAGTAACTGCTAATACAGAAGGTCAGCTCAGAACAAAAACATGGCCAGAGCTTAGTAAGTGGCACAATATGTTCATTGCTAAAGATTTATTTACGTATACGGCAACAGCTATATTCAGTAGTGATAAAAACTACGAAAAAACATGGCGTATTGATGCTATTCCTTGGAGTAAGAATTCCCCTGAATCATTCGCCGGTCTTCACAATCAAGGTAATCGGATATTGGTTCTATTTGATGAAGCCTCTGCTATTGATGATGTCATTTGGGAAGTAACTGAAGGTGCTCTTACAGATGCTAACACGGAAATTATTTGGTGTGCATTTGGTAACCCTACTCGTAATAGTGGGCGGTTCCGTGAATGTTTTAGAAAATATAGAAAGTTCTGGAATACATATCAGATTGATAGTAGAACCGTTAAGATATCTAACAAAGCTAAGATTGAAGAATGGTTAGAGGCTTACGGTGAGGATTCCGACTTCTTCAAAGTTCGTGTGCGTGGTGTGTTCCCTTCCGCATCAGATTTGCAATTCATCTCTACTGAAATTGCTGACAAAGCACAAAAACAATCTTATAAGCCGGAAGCATTTGAACATCTACCTGTAATCATTGGTGTGGATCCTGCATGGACTGGTTCAGACTCCTTAGAAATAGTAATGCGTCAAGGTTACTCTATGAAGTCGCTTGCATCTATTCCTAAGAATGATGATGACTGGCGCATGGCTCAGCTGATTGCTCAGTTCGAGGACGAATACAAAGCTGATGCCGTATTCATTGATATGGGGTACGGTACAGGAATATATTCTATCGGTAAGCAATTAGGGCGCAAATGGCGATTAATTGAGTTTGGCGGTAAGAGTAATGACCCTGTATACCTCAATATGAGAGCCTACATGTGGGGACAGATGAAAGAATGGCTCCGTGAGGGTGGTTCTATTCCACCAAATGACCAAGCCTTATACGATGATATCGTAGGGCCTGAAGCGATCATTGATAAGAATGGTCGCATTCAGCTTGAAAGTAAAAAAGATATGAAAGACCGAGGGTTGCCATCTCCGAATAAAGGGGACGCTCTCGCCTTGACCTTTGCTGCGCGGGTCGTTAAAAAAAGCGAAACAGGCAATAGGATTGTAGCTAATACAAGTTACAGTCCTTTTTAATTTGTTAGAAAGCGAGGAATAAAGATGTGTATGAAGAGTGCATCTGCTAACTATACACCACCTGCTCCAGCTCCAACTGTTCAAACGAATATGAGTAATCAGACTGGTGAGGAAATGGCAGAAACTAAACGCAAATTCAAACGTGGCTTTGAATCTACTATCTTAGGTCCGACTGTGGGCGGCCAGAAATCAATTTTAGGGGGATAGCATGGCGGAAATGGAATCTTTACTGGCTAGACAACCTACGGAGGGCGTTAAGCCTGTTAGGCGTGATTATGCGAAGTTGAGAAAGAAATTCTCTCAGCTATTTAATGCGCAGCAACGATATGTAAATAAGTGGAAGCAGTTGCGTGACTATCAGTTGCCGTTTATTGGTCAATTTGATGGTGAAGAAGACCAATCAGAACCTTATAACGGTAAAATCCTAAATCCTGTAGCTTGGGAAAGTTGCCAAATATTTGCCAGTGGTGTTATGAGCGGACTTACTCCACCAAGCCGTAAATGGTTTAAGCTAACCATGGAGAATATCGACGTAGCAGCTAATAGCCAAGT
>CAUPZH010000036.1:0-4760 GCA_963515865.1 uncultured Veillonella sp. | reverse complement strand
CAAAAGTCTTAGGTGTAACGGCTACACCAGATCGCTCAGATATGAAAAATTTAGGGCGTGTATTTGAAAGTTTAGCATTTGAGTACACGTTACCTAAAGCTATTCAAGAGGGATTCTTGTCTAAGATTAAGGTGCAAACATTACCGCTCACATTAGATATCTCATCGATTAAGATTTCAACTGGTGATTTTGCTGTGGGAGATATCGGTAGGGTATTAGAGCCTTACTTAGAGGAAATAGCCAATAAATTAATGGAATATAGAGATAGAAAAATCGTTGTGTTCTTACCTTTAATTGCTACCAGTCAACGATTTTGTGAAATTCTTAATGAACGAGGATTTAAAGCAGCAGAAGTAAACGGTAAAAGCCAAGACCGTACAGAAATTACACAAGCATTTGCTGAAGGTAAATATAATGTACTTTGTAATTCAATGTTGCTCACGGAAGGATGGGATTGTCCAAGCGTTGATTGTGTTATTGTATTACGTCCTACTCGGTCTCGTGCCTTGTATTGTCAAATGATAGGACGTGGCACACGGCTTTCGCCGGGTAAAGATCATCTATTAATTTTAGATTTTCTATGGCATGTAGAACGTCACGAACTATGTAGACCAGCTCATTTAATCGCTAAGTCAGATGATGTGGCCAAACGCATGACGGAAATTCTTGAAGAAAAAGGAATGGACCTTGAAGAATGCGAAAGGGATGCAGAATCTGACGTATTAGCTCAACGTGAAGAGGCGCTTGCAAAAGAACTCGCTGCTATGCGTAAGAAAAAAGCACAACTTGTTGATCCATTGCAATTCGAGTTTTCTATCCAAGCTGAAGACCTTACCCATTATGTTCCAGCCTTTGGTTGGCAAATGAGTGCGATTACGGATAGCCAAAAGAAAACTCTTGAGCAATTTGGTATCAATGGTGACAGTATTGAAGATGCTGGCAAAGCATCTATGCTCATTGATAGATTACAAAAACGTCGTGAAGAAGGCTTGTCTACCCCTAAACAAATTAGATTCCTTGAAAACAAAGGATTTAAAAATGTAGGAACATGGAGCAATAACCAAGCCTCTAAGATGATTAGTCGTATTAGTGCTAGTGGTTGGCGCATTCCTAAAGGTGTAGTGCCTGCTACATACAAGCCACCTGTAGAAGAATTCGTTCCTCAATGGTAAGGAGTAAACATGGAAAGCAAAATTGATTTACGAGAACTACTCGAATATATAGACCCTGCCCAATGCTCCTATGAGGAATGGTTAAACGTAGGACTTGCTCTCCATCAAGAGGGCTATCCTATGTTTATATGGGAAGAATGGTCTGCAGATGATGGAGAACGATTCCATGAAGGTGAATGTGCTGCTAAATGGGAGTCATTTGGTCGGTATACTGGAAAACTTGTTACAGGTGCCACGATCACTCAAATGGCAAAAGAAAATGGATGGACATCAAAACGCAAGCTTGAAAGCAATGAAGCGTTAAGTTTTGACTCCATGGTATTAGCCACAACTCCGGAACAATATCAAGTTGTTGATAAGAACTGGATTGAAGAATCAGATGTTACAATTCCTAAATCCTATCCTTTAGAGCAACGTAAGCGAGATATACTTACCTATTTGACCACGTTATTTGAGCCAGAGGAGTACGTTGGATATGTCGTTAATACATTTGCTTTACCGGACGGCAAACAGTCTCCTACGATGGGAAATTATAGTCGTACGGTACAACAAATCATAGATGGTATTAATGGTACAACACAATTAGAAAATGTGTTTGGCAGCTTTAACAAAGAAATGGGCGCATGGATTCGCTTTAATCCAATTGATGGTAAAGGTGTTAAGAATGATAACGTAACCGCATTTCGGTATATGCTCTTGGAATCTGACAATATGTCACTCGGAAAGCAAAAAGCTATTCTTGAACAATTAGAGTTACCAATTGCAGCCATGGTATTTAGTGGTGGTAAATCAATTCATGCAATCGTTAAAGTAGATGCTTACTCCTATGAGGAATACAGAAAGCGTGTTGACTTTATATATTCCATTGCTCAAAAGAATGGCTTTAAACCGGATAAAAAGAATCGAAATCCTAGCCGATTATCTAGAATGCCGGGTGTTATGCGTGACGGCAAACCACAATTTCTTATGGCAACCAATATTGGTAAAGAAAACTATAAGGAATGGGAAGAATGGATCGCATCCGTTAATGATGATTTACCGGAACCAGAAGAACTTGACGCATTATGGGATAACATGCCAGACCTAGCACCGCCATTAATTGAAGGGATTCTTCGTGAAGGACATAAGATGCTCATTGCTGGACCATCTAAAGCGGGTAAATCATTTGCGTTAATTCAATTATGCATTTCCATCGCTGAAGGTAAGCCGTGGTTTGGATTTGACTGTACACAAGGTAAGGTCCTATATGTCAATTTAGAACTTGATAGGGCGTCATGCTTACATCGATTTAAAGATGTATACGAGGCCCTTGAACAGCAACCAACAAACATTGGAAATATATCCATATGGAATTTACGTGGTAAGTCCTTACCAATGGACCAATTGGCTCCTAAGTTAATTCGTAGGGCCCAAAAGCGTAACTACAAGGCTATCATTATTGACCCCATTTATAAGGTTATTACAGGTGACGAAAATAGTGCTGATCAAATGGCAAATTTCTGTAATCAGTTTGACAAGGTATGTACTGAACTTAAATGCGCAGTTATTTATTGTCATCACCATTCAAAAGGCAGCCAAACTGGTAAGCGGTCTATGGACCGTGCATCCGGCTCCGGTGTATTCGCTCGTGATCCAGATGCATTGCTTGACTTACTAGAACTTGAACTCGAGAACATGAACGAGGATAAACTCCAAGATGCTCCTATTGATACTAGCCAATGTACTGCATGGCGAATGGAAGGAACACTCCGAGAATATCCTAAGTTTAAACCGGTGGATTTATGGTTTGAATACCCTATTCACAAAGTGGATACAAACGGGTTCCTTGCAATGGCTCAATTTGATAGTCCGCAACAAAAAGGCGCTAATGTTATAAATAAACGCAAAAAAGCTGCTAAGGAAAAGAAAAAAGAGCAACTGGTAGATGCCTTTAATATTGCCGCTGCTGAAAATGGTTTTAACGGTAGAGCAGATATTAAACGGGTAGCCGAAATTATGGAAGTTAGCGAAATGACTATTCGTCGATATTTAAGAGAAACACCAATCTTAAATGTTGATAAAGGAGAGTTATTTAAACCAGAAGATTGTTAATCTATAAAATTACATTTAGGTTAACAATAATAACAACAAACGCTCTTATATATATAAGTGTATGTTGTTATTATTTTGTGTCCCAATGTAAGGTGGATTCAAGCTAAGGGGGTAAGGAAAAGGATTTCTAAAATCATCCTTTTCTTACCTCTTCCCCTTAGGTTGAACCCTACATTACAAAAGGGCTTTGAAAATTGTTTTGGTTATTATCAATAAAGGAGGATTGGTTATTGATTATTGAATTTTTCATTCCTCTTAAAAAGGTTCCTACTGTTACTCATCAAACGAAACAGGTGAATATACAACATGGTAAACCTATCTTTTATGAATCCGATAAGTTGAAACAAGCTAAACAAATATTTTTAGATGGTTTAGTTGATCATGTTCCTAGTGAGCCATTAGAGGGACCTATTCGATTGGTTACCAAGTGGTGTTTCGGTAAAGCGAATTGCAAAGCGCCACATTGGAAAACCACTAGGCCAGATACAGATAATCTTATTAAATTATTTAAGGACTGTATGACCAAATTAAATTACTGGAATGATGATGCTCAAGTCTGTAGTGAAATTACAGAAAAGTATTGGAATCCAGTAACAGGTATTTGGGTACACATTGAAACGTTGAAAGGTTGATGCTATGAAGAAAAAATTAGTTTATGTTGCTCATCCGTATGGAGGTAAGGAAAGCAATCGTAAAAAGATTGATGTGATCATGGGAGACTTGGTTTTAAATGATGCTAGTCATGATTACGTCTCCCCTATACATAACTTTGGATATGTATATCTAACGGGGTCTGAGTATCAAAAAGGTTTAGATATCTGTTTAAGCCTGCTTGGACATTGTGACATTTTAGTATTGTGTCCAGAGTGGGAGTCTAGCCGAGGTTGTAATGGCGAATTTGAATTTGCTAAGAAACATAGTATTTCCACTTTTACGTTAAGTGAATGGAAGGCGTTAAATCGGATTTAATAAAGGAATGCTAGTGAAGATATTGGATGCGTGTTGTGGTAGTAAAATGTTTTGGTTCAATCGGGAATGCAAAGATACTGTATACATGGATAACAGAACAGAAAATACAACTCTTTGTGACGGTAGAAAGTTAATTGTAAAACCTGATATTGTTGCAGATTTCCGCAAGATGCCTTTTGAAGATGAGAGCTTTTACTTAGTAGTGTTTGATCCACCACATTTATTAAAAGTAGGTGATAAATCATTCTTGGCATTGAAATATGGTCGATTAGAACAAACATGGCAAGAGGATATTAAACAAGGATTATCTGAGTGTTGGCGAGTACTAAAACCAAATGGAACGATGATATTTAAATGGAATGAAGAACAAATAACATTACCACAGGTAAAAAAGCTATTACCATGCGAGCCAATTATTGGACAACGAAGAGGGAAAACAATATGGTTAGTATTTTTTAAAGGAGACTAAAAACATGTACGAATTACAAACAAAAGCAATTGAAGCAGCTCGTAAAGTGTTGATTGAAA
>CAUPZH010000035.1:0-5078 GCA_963515865.1 uncultured Veillonella sp. | reverse complement strand
TACATTCTTTGTTGTAACTTTCGTAGATATATCTGACAACTTACGCTGTTCCCAATCTTCAGTAAATCCCGGAAACCGTAATTTAGGTACTCTCCGTTTTTCTTTACTCATCATAACCTCGCTTTCCTTTTATCATAACAACACTACCTTTCATTAACATAAGAATCTGCAAATTTATATAGAGCTGCCACAAGTTCATTGCCATATTTAATTTTATTAAGGCTTATAATATCTTTATCTTGTGCTTTTGCTTGATATTCTGCACGTGCATCTTTTTTTAGCTTACTAATTCTACCAGTACTATCTAAATCCTGTTTACCAGCCGTATGTCGAGAGAATAGATCTAATATTTCGTCATTACCGATAACATCAATGATTCCCCATTTTAATCGGAAATCAAAAATATCATCTTTCATAATCATTGTATTTACATCTTCAATGACTTCCAAACTAGTTAACTTCACAGGATATTGGATATCTTTTCCTTCTGGTGGATATGTACCTTTATAAATTGCATCAACAGCATTATTAATTTGTTTTGCATATTGACGATCATCTAAAGCCATTGCAAAATCATTAATTTTTTCTCGATAATCTGCAGCTGCATCCATACGTTTTTCATGAACAGCATTCATTAACGCTTCGATTAATTCAGTAAGATAGTCATAGTTAACACTAATTTGCTTTACATGTATCATACGTAGTTCAATTTGAGCAACTGGTACATCATGATTTTCAGCAATACGTTCTTTTAAGTCGTTATACAGAGATGTGGTTAACATTTCTTCTTGTTCAGGTGTCATCCCAAGCAATGTAACAAGTTCATCTGGATTATCATAATCAAATCCGATGTCCTCTCCATTAACAACACCTGGATCATATTGTTTTAGCTTTGACATGCCAGCGCTATATGTACGCATAAGATTAAACATTTCTTCTTGTTTAGCTTCACTAGCAGGAACTTCTGTAAAGTTATCCGTCATATCTGCAAGACGATCTACCACTTGTTTTACTTCTTCAAATTGTTCTTTGAATGGTTTGGCTAAAACACCAGTATCAACTAATGCCTTTGTATCAACTAATGTTTCTTGTACATCAGCGGAGTGCTTGTTAGCATATATACTTAACGCTCGATTCATAAGTTCTTCGTTCTTAGTTGTCCATCTATAATTGACTATACGGCCCCACGGCTTGCCTTGATTATCGGCAATACGGTTTGTTCGAGAATAAGCCTGAATTAGCATTGCATCCTTCAGTGTACGGTCTACGTAAAGTGTATTTAGTTGCGGAGCATCAAAACCAGTCAATAATTGATCCACAACGATAACAATATCTAAATACTGTCCATCTTGCGCTGTACGATTTAAGCGTGTTGTTAAATCTTGTGTATAACCTGATACATCATCAAGTCCAAAGCTAGTACCAAACATCTTATTGTAATGTTTCATAGCATGTAATAGACCATCATTTGTAGTTAATTGGTTATCACTATTGTTTGTACTCATGCTGAAGGTAATACCAACTTTTAATGTAGAAAGCCCTTGCTCTTGGCGTGCCTGATTCACTCGTTCAAATTCTTCAAAGTACATCAATGCCATTGGTGTACTTGGTCTATTGCCACCTACATGTGTAGTAAGCATTGCGTTATAAGCACCATCATTAGAACGATTTCGCCAATTTTTAAAGATATCTTCTACAACTAATTTTACGTGATCAAGATTATTATCATAGAAACTAGGCTCTATCATATCGTCCATATCATTATCAGTAAGATTAGCAATCTTTCGTTCAATATCGAGGTCATTCCAATCAGGATATTTATCTTTATAGAACTTTGGTAGGTATTCAAGTTTCATTTTGTCTTCCGCAATCGTAGTTTCAAAATCCACTTTAAAACCTAATACATTTTTATCTGCAATGGCTTCACGAATAGTATACGCATGTAACAACTTACCAAAGACCTCATGAGTCTTAGTACCTTTTTTACCAATCACCTTATCAAACATAGGTGTTCCTGTATAGCCAACCCAAGCAGCACCTTTAAATACTTTTTGTAAGTCCTCGAAGCTTTCACCACCAGTAGACCTATGGGCCTCATCGACAATAAACACAAAGTTCTTATTAGGTACCACAAAGTCTTTACGATTAATGAGAGTATTTAGTTTTTGTACAGAGGTAACAATGATGCCATACCCTTTTTCATTTAATTTTTTCTTTAACGCTGAAGTATTCTCTGTTCCACCAACGGTATCAAATTGTTTACCATCAATATCAATAGAACCTTCAGGGTCATATGCCTTATAATTTGCTTCAGTTTGTTTTGTTAATGCGATACGGTCAACTACGAATACAACCTTATCTACATTTGGCATGCGACTTGCCAACCAGGCAGTTTTGAAACTAGTAATCGTTTTACCAGATCCTGTTGTATGCCAAACATAACCTAATTTATTAATTGGTAAATTGAAATCAGCACGTTTTAATTCATTTAAAACTGCTTTTGTGGCATATACTTGATAGGGGCGCATAACCTTAAGCATTTGTTTATTCTTGGTACCATCAAGAATAGTAAATAATGTAGACATTTGATGCGCCATGGGTATGCTAAGGAACATATCTGCAAAGGTAGTCCAATTACGAACAACCTTGTTATCATTAGGATTTTGCCATTCAAAGGCAAAGTCTTTATTAAACAGATCCGCCGTAGTATTAGCCATATATTTAATTCTATTTGGCGTCATTGCAACTAGAATTTGAACTGTTGAGAAAATATCACTATACTGTTTTTCCTGAATATATTGATGCATTTGATTTAATGCCTCATCTACAGAATGTTTTACAGATTTTTCCTCAATTTGGATAATTGGCAAGCCATTAATGAGTAGTGTTGTATCAAAACGACGTTCTGGGCGACCTGCTATTTGTGGTTCTCTCTTAACTTGGCTAACTACTTGGTAAACAGTATTACCTGCCCCAATTTGTTTTTGATCAAATACTGTTAAAAATACATGGCGGCCATCATCTAGGTCAACCTCTACTTGAGATACGCCATTGATACCATATAAAAACTGCCCTGCTTGATATGGTGTATACAATTCATTAATTACCTTTTGAACTTGTTTAAATTCCGTATCACTTAATGGTTGTGTCAATTGATTTTGATTCAATTGATATAAAATCTTGCGGAAATTCTCCCAAAGCGCCTCTGTTGTTTTTATAGTTGGCTCATACTTCCAAAGTTTACTTTTATAAATCTTCATATTACCATAAGCATCTGTTGTATCACCTATTTGATTAGAGTTAGCTGTATTAATCACAATCCCAGTTGATAATTGCTCAATTAATTTATCTTCAAATTCTAGCTCTGTCATATTAGTTTACTCCCTGTAACATAATAATTGCTTTACGATATGTGTTATCTGCCACACGCTGTTTTAATGCTTTTAGACGTAATTGTTTAAAATAAATATCCCCCATAATACGTTGTGTTTCAATTGATGGTAGCCTTGGTAACTGTATTTCTTTTAATAAGCTAAGACTATATCGTACAACTTGACTTCCCTGTAAGTTTTGTTTGAACTGCTTTTTAATTTTAGGATTCTCATTAATCAAATAAGCCATAAATTTTTTGTCTATTGGTGTATTTAACGGTTCCATCCGAACATAGTTTTGAGTAAAAAGATACCCTTCATGATCTGCAGTAACAATTGTAGCCATGCCAGATATTGTACTAAATATTAAATCGCCTGCTTTAAGAGTAGAGCCTTTATATTCTGTACGAATTTGTTTTCTATCACTCATAGGTCCAGGTACACCAGTTAAATCTTCATACAATTCGTTCTGTCCATATAATGTATACAACACTGATTTTTTACTAGTACTTTCCTCTAGTCGATATTGTGACACCCCTGTATTACTATGAAATATATCTTTAATATACACTAGATCACCTCTTTCTTAAAGATAGTTTTCATTTTATTTTTATTTTTGCATGTAAAAAAATTACACCGAATTACTTTTAATTAAAGTATACAGTGTAATTTATATTAAAGCAACTATATTTTTGTAATTTTTAAAAATGCAAATTCTATTTTGTTATTTGTTGATATTTATTAAATTCAGCCTTAGCCACATTAATTATTTTTCTATATAAATCTTGGTTAACTTGCATATCTGTATAATGAATAAACTCACCAGTTTTATCAAATGGTTTCGATTTCGCAGCAAATGGATTAACATGAGAAGCCACACCAGCTTCCCACCCAATGATTACTGCATCATGATATGGATTTACATAAAATAGATAATAAGTACCTAAATGGCTTCCACCAGATGCACAATAAGCCACAGGAACTAGTCCATAATCCTTAAATGTGCGCATAGAATATGCTGCTACTTCAGATACAACACCATCATTCATAGACATGTCCGCAACAACCCAACCATTGTAAGGACCGTAGCCCTCACCTTTACCAACTAACTCAGATGTTCTTGCCTGACAACTAAAAGCAATTGTGCTAATAGCTAGTAATGCTAATACTAACTTTTTCATTTAATTATTTCCCTCCTGAATTCTCTCAAATACTATATATAGAATATCATATTTCATTTGACTCATAGTAGTACAATATATTTATAGGAACAAGGAGATGATATCTATGAAATTTACCAAACGTATAATTGTCATGACATTCTTAGCCGTGACTGCTGCCGTATCTACAGGATTTGCTTATGATTACGTATGCAATGGTTCCCAAACAAATTGCAATACAAATACTCAGTACAATTGTAATGAAAACGCTCAATACAACTGTAATAATAACAATACAGTTTGTAATAATACCCGCCAAAGTTATTGTGATCAAAACTCTAATACTAGAGGATGCGGCGGATATAGAAGATAATATGGTAAATACGATAAAGGCCTATAGTACTAAACATGTACTATAGGCTTTTGTCATATACTTTCAAAAGATAAGAAAAATATTAAAATAGTAACTGTTAACATATTTGACTACTTATGCCCCACCAACCGATAGCTCATATCCACTAGCATTTTAAGTTTCTCTATATCTTCA
>CAUPZH010000034.1:0-5088 GCA_963515865.1 uncultured Veillonella sp. | reverse complement strand
AAGGATTTCTGTTCCGAGATTTGTAAATCTGATTATGATAGCCATGTCGTTTTAGAAGACGATGTGGCTATTTGCGTATATGGGATTGCAAAAGAACCAGTTAACGGAATGTATGGGATTTATTTTCTAGGTAATAAAGTATTAGAAAACGATATGCGATGGCAGATGCGTTTTATCAAGTTAAGCAATCAAGTTATTGCTGAATGGTTAGAGACTAGGGAATGGCTATTTAATTACGTTCACACAACTAACATTAAAACAAAGCGATGGCTCGAATCGATTGGGGCCATTATTCATCCAACTGTAAAAGTTGGCGATTTAGAATTATTCACTCTTAAGAAGGAGGACTTCATATGTGCTTACCCGCAGCGGCAATCTTAACCGCAGTCAGCACCGGCATAGGGATGATTGCGCAAAATCAACAAACAAAAGCGCAAGTTTCGATGTACAACGCCCAAGCACAAGCAGCTGAGGCTAATAAGCGAATATCTGACCGCAAACAAGAACAAATTGCTATGCAACAATTACAAGAGCGGGACAAGATGGATAACCGCATGAAGCTTGTAGCTGGCACAAATGCAGCCGAGGCAGGGGCAGGAGGATTGCAAATGGCAGGGTCCCCATTACAATTGATGGCATCTAGTTATGATGAATACAACAAAGACATCTACAATTGGGAACAAAATAAGAATAATGCTATTTACAATGAATATTTGAACGGTATGAACTATCAGAATGAGGCTAATGCCGCACGTGCTTCTGCTAAAAATGCACGACGTCAAGGCAATTTGGCAATGGTAGGTAGCATTCTTGGTGCTGCATCATCTATGTATAGTCTTAAACAGCAGTATGCAGGTTCAAAGATGAAGACTACATATGGTGGTGACCCTGTAGGATATACAGATAGGGGTCCGGTAGTGACTGTTAAACGTGATTATAAAATGAGGTAGGATATGAAATTTGTTAATTATGATCCAACCCAAAAATTAAATACAGTTCAAGGTAGCACACAGGCTTCTAGTAATGAAACGGCATATGGTGGTAATGTAAGTGGCTTAAATGCTATGAGTAAAGCCTTACAAGATGCAACAAATACATGGATGGAAATTGACAAACGAAAAGATTACATCGATGTAACCAATGCTATTAATGAGTTCAATAATAGTACTAACCAACTGTTGAATGATGATAAAGACGGGCTGATGAATCGTAAAGGAATGAATGCTCAATCTATATTGCCTGACTATAATGCTGGTGTAGATAAAATACAACGTGAAATCATGGGTAAATATAAATTCAGAACGAATGATGCTATTAATGCCTTTATAAAAGCCGTTGAAACATCTAAGACAACTGATTACAATAACATATCCAAATATTCAAGAGGTCAATATGAAACGGCGTTAAGTACAGCTACGCAAAATCAAATTACAAATCTTCGTGATTCTGCTATCCGTTCTGACAACATGGCTGACCAAATGAAAACAATTGCATTGATGGGTGATTTGTATCGGTCTACTGGTAAAGAATTAGGACTAGATGATGAGCAGATTAATGAAAAAATCCGTGCTAATACAGACCAAACAGGAAAGTATTTACTTGATAGATCCGTGGCAGAAAATGATTCAATGAAAGTTGAAAATTTATTGACTTCATTAAGTGGTGTTGTTAGTGAAGATGTGCTGACGCCATATAAAAAAATGTCCAGTCAAATGAACATTAATAAATTAGTTAATGATGATAATACACATGCTAAGTTGTATCAGATGTATGGGCATGATTTAAACTCAGGAATGAGCAGTGCTGCCATGTATGTTAGAGCCAAGATGGAAACTGAAAACGAAGAAGCCATTAAAGGTGGAGTTGGTCAAAACAAACAGTTATGGGATATGGCTGTTTATGCTAATAAAAAATATGGCATTAATACTGAAATCGCATATCGACAATTATATGCAGAAGGTACAGTTGGCGGTGAATTAAGCAGGCTTGCTAGAGAAAATCACAATTACGCAGGTTTAACACAGGTTGAACCAAATGGTGAAGAAAACAAACAGACTGATGGTGGTACAAATTATTATAAAATGTACAATTCTGATGAAGAGTTTGTTGATGATTGGATGAAAGGATATATCATTCCTAATAATGCTATCAATGCACAATCTATAGATGAATATGCTGATAAATTAAAAGCTGGTGGATATTATACGGCAAGCGCAGAACATTATAAGGGCTTAATGAGAAATGCCCCAATGTCTAGCAGCGGCAGCCCTAAGTATTCCGAAGACCAAATTAAGAAAGCTGAGGATGAAGCTAGGGCGGCATATAAAAATTATTTTACGTTGCAAGAACAAACTAGAAAGATTGCTATTAATGATCGCTTACAAGCAGGTCAAATAGTCTTAAATCAAAAGATAGCCAATGGCGATGTAAGCGGTGCATTCCAATATGCACAGGTTCAATTGGCAGGTGCCACAACTCCTGAAGAGCAAGAATACTGGAGTGGAAAAATGGCGAGTGAACGTCCTAAGCTAGATAAAATCTATGAGAAGAGCTTGAAAATGACACCTCAAGAAAAATGGGGTATCAAGCAATATGCAAAATCTCATACATATGAACAAACTCGGGCATATGCTGAACGTGTGTTGCCTAATAAAGTAATGGATGATGAACTTGATGCATCATTACTTGAAATTGATGATAACAACAAAAAGGCTAGTAATATTGACTTGACACCATATGAATATAAACTTTCTACAGTTATGCCTGAAGACAAAACATTGGCAGGCAGTTTTAAATATGGTGTTAAACAAGAAATGGCTGGACGTATTGAGGAATTTAAGGTTAAACATCATAGACCACCTACAGATGCGGAAAAAGATGAAATCTTCGATGCTGCAGTCGCAACAAGTACATTACGTAGTACAAGTAAACCATTCTTTGGTGACGGAGACGATTATTCCTCTACAATAAGCGGTGCAAGTAACCAAGCTATTGGTATCGTTCATGTTGAACCTGTAGGAAATCATTATATCCGAGTAACATATCGTGATGGCTCCACTCAAGACATTTATGAATCAGAATATAATGCATTACAACGGAGATATACAAATGGCTGATATTAATCAAAAAGAACGTGAGGAATTTCAAGCGTTAATACATGGATACGGACAAGGCCCACGTTCCTTTACGGCTAATGCCGGCATACAGTCTAGTCCAGTAGGTGGTTTAACACCAGTTGGGCAAGCTATCGGTTCAGGAATAGAAACTGTATCAAATATTGCTAAAAGCACAGCGGATGCATTATCTACAATTGCCAATACTCCTACTAGCATTAAAAATGCAGATGGGACGGAAACGATTTCTCCATTCGGGCAGCAAGGTAATGCATTTCAAGCGATAGGTCAACTAGGACAATCTTTACCTAATGCTTTGCCTGCTAGTTTTGTTAGTAACACAGACCGATTATTTTTATATAACAATGATCAATTACGTGCTAATGAAGCTTTGCGAATTGCTAAGACTTTAAATATTGGTGCAGATACAGTCATGTTTGGCGATGATAGAGCCTTTGAACGTGCTGATTATTTATCTAGGCGTGCAGAACGTGGCCAAGTTTTACAAGATATTTATGATGAGTTTCCAGAACTTTATAAAGTAAAATATGGTTCGCAAGCAGAAGGCATTCAAGCATTAAATAATATCGAATCAATCAAAAATACCAAAGGTGTGTTTGATGCTTTGCAACAAAGTATTTGGGCAATGAATGACCAAATGAAATTAGGTGATGTTGGTTTTGCCTTAGCTTATGAATCTGACCCACAAAAGATTAGCGAATTAACGGCTGAAGTTAATCGATTACAAAATAACTTGCAAAATTATAGACGTCCAGATGGTGGCAGTCCTTTACAAGAGGTATTGGGTTCAACTGCTAGTCAAATCTATATGATGGGTAAACAAGGCGGTACAGGTGCTATTGTAGGCGGTATAATTGGCGGTATTGGTGGCGGTGTAGTTAGTGGTGGCTCTGCTGCTTTACCTACTGCAATGACTGGCGCTAAATGGTTAGGTTCTGCTGATATGGCATACGAGATGTATAAGATGTCATTTGGCAATAAATATCTTGAATTGATTGGTAAACGTGACCAAAAAGGTAATCGAGTATATTCCAATGAAGAAGCAAAAGAGTATGCCATGTCATTTGCGGCTATCGATGCCAGCATTGAATTTGTGGCAACTCGTACAATCGGTAAAGCAGCAACTAAAATCGCTCCTAAGTCCGCACTTGCTAGTGCCATTTCAAGAGGAACTACTAATGCAGCTGAGACATTTAATCGTGGTATTGGCGTAACTGCTGCACAAGTGGCTAAGTCTTCCATTAAAGCTGGCGCTCCAGAACTATTTGAGGAAGGCCTACAAGATGTCAATGAAAAGTTGCAGCATAATTTGTGGCGTAAATCGAATGATCAAGAGGGCCCATATTCTGCAGGTGATATGTTCGTAGGTGCCGGTGAAGCTATGTGGCAAGCACTACCTGCTGTTGTTGGATTTGGCGTAATTGGTGGTGGCATTAGTGGTGCCCGCACAATGAAAGCTTTTAAAGACTTTCAAAAGTTATCTCCAGAAGAACAGCACATGGCTGTTATGGAAGAACAAAATCGTAATGGACATGTTATTATGCAGAACCTTAAAAACGATGCTGCCGCTAACAATTTGGCAAAAGAAAACCCTGAGTTGTATGAAAAAATCGTACAAGCTCAGGGGGATAATATAGGCGTATCTACCGCTTATATTAATGTCAATGAAATGGCTGAAACCGAAGAAGGTCAAGCGGCTATTCGTAATATGGTAGATGCTGGATTGGTAACACAAGAGAATGTATCTAAGGCGATTACGGCTGATGCTCCGATTGAAATTCCTATCGGGTCTTATGCGCAATTAAGTGGTGGCTTATCTGAAGAAACTGTTAAGGCATTAGAAGAATCCTCTTACTTTACACGTGGTGGTCTTTCTATGAAAACACTTGAACGTGCAAAAGAAGAAGTCCATGCTATGAAAGACCTTGTTAAAGATGATACTGAAAAACGTGCA
>CAUPZH010000033.1:0-6212 GCA_963515865.1 uncultured Veillonella sp. | reverse complement strand
CAAAATCAATATCATCTTTTGACATGTCTTCAGCTGCATCAAACAACAATCGCATGTCTGGATTATCCTTTAATTTATTGGCGTATTCCGCTACTTCAGGATCTATATAATATGAATCATTATTTAAGCCCATTAACTCTTCTGGAGAAACATGCAAGGCTTTTGCAAATGCATAAATTTTAGATTGTGGTATATCAATTTTCCCAGCTTCAATTTTAGCAATGCTTGTTCTATCTTTATATCCTACTTGACGAGCTAATTCTTCTTGTGATAGTTCTAATTTTTCTCGTAAAGCTTTGATATTGGCATATAGTTTCATAGGTTTTACCTTTCTTTTTAATGCCCCTTACAAAGTAAATATATTATATATGTGAAAAAAAATCAACATTTTTGTAATTTATTGTTGACACATAATCACCCTTAGGGTATATTATAGGTGTGATTAAAAATCACGTTATAAAAGGGGGTGAATAGATGAAGAGTTTAAAAGACGTGATTATTGAAAAAGGATTTCGTATCTCGTGGATAGCAAATCAGCTTAATATTACAAGATACACGCTATACAAAAAAATCAATGGAGTAACCGAATTTACGGCATCTGAAATTGCAAAATTAACAGAAATCTTACATTTATCAAACCTTGAGGTTAAGTCTATTTTTTTTAAAAAGTATAGTGATTTAAAATCACATCAATAATATTAAAAAAAAATATAACAAAGGAGATGAACCATGCTAGTACAAAATCAAAAAGACCTATTAGTAGCCAATAAGGTCTATGGAAACACATCAACTGCATTCGGTTGGGCTGGTCGAAATGCTGAGTATGCACAATATTGGAGAAAAATTATTAAAGAATACTTTGCTAAACGACATACAAGTAAGTTATGTAGAAAGTCCATCCACGGCAAAATCAAAGAATGTCGTGAAGCAGATAGGATGGCAAAAGTAGAATCAAGGATTCCAGTATGGAACCCATAGTTTATACGATTAAAGACGTTGCAGAATTGCTCCAATGCAGCGAAAGCAGCGTCAACAATCTTAGGGAACGTGGCATCCTACGTGAAGTAAAAGGGCTTCCGGGCGTCCGCTTCAATAAAAAAGAAGTCGAGGCGCTAGTAGGGATTGTGGATGAATACAGTCCACTACAATACAGAAAGTTAGAAAAGGAGCGTAATGAGCTTTTACAAGAAAATGAAAAGTTAAAAATGAGTATACGAAAAATAACCAGTGATTTACTGGTTATGGTAGAAGGGGAGTTGAAGTTGTGATTATTGCTTTAAAATGGGCTGCTTTTATATGGATTATCGGATCCATGGGAAGCCTAGAAATTGATAAAATTGGTTTTTTCCAGTTTCTATTACAAATTATTATTGGCGGACTTGTTTGGGTGTGCGCCGATGTATATGAAAAAGAAAACGCCCGCTAACCGGCAAGCTAAACGGGCGTAGGTAAATAACACCTATAGAAATTATAACACGGAGGACAAATGAAGCGCATTGAAATCTTAATAGATGAAGCTAATCCAGATAAAAAGATAGGTATTAGTTATAACAAAGACAGTTTTGAAAATAATGAAGAAGTATTAGCAGTACTCCTTGGTTCAACAATTGGATTTGTTAAAGAAAATGTACCAAATAATAACAAAGTCTTATATCTTCAAGTTTGCATCGGAACCATGCAAACATATCAAAAGCAAATTATCTTTGACGAACGTTATAAGGATATGGATAGTAAAGATCCATTTTATGACATCATTCAAATTTTAAAAAAGTAAGGAGCAAACAAATGAATGAAAAACAACAAGTCTTAAATCTAACTAATATTTGTGATGGAAAGTTAGAAGCTGAATTTGAGGAAATGTACAAAGATGCATTACGAAAAATCTCAAAAGGTCAGAAAGCTAAAATCACTATTAATATTGAAATGTTACGAGTTCCAGATACCGATACCATCGTAGAACTTGGTTACAATATTAAATCAACATTACCAGCTATCTCACGTCGTGCTATTGGTTCTTATGCGGACGACTTCACAGTAAAAGTTGATGTCAACGAAAAGCCGCAATTAGAAGTTCTAACATTTAATTCAACTACTGAAAAGAGAGGTTAACACAATGGAAGAAAAATTTAACTTAAATGTACAAACAGAAAATGGTGAAGTAATTATTCGTCATGGTGAAGCCAATGACATATTTCAATATAACGGATTTAGATATGAACTTAGTAGCGCTGAATCATTTGTTAAAGGCGTAAAAGCTAAGGGCGACCCTAAAACATCTGTTATTACATATTCAGATAAAAAGGTTGTAGCAGTAACAGACTGCACTGTAACAGATCGTACGCAAGACAAAATTGTATACGCATTTCAAAAAAGCGAACAGTTTAAAGAATGGAATTCTATCTTTGGTCTAAGTTTAACGCAAAAAGAAATGCTTGATTTACTCCGAATTCATGAACATGAAATCGAAGATTACGAAAAGCTTTTAATTGCTGTTAGAAATTTCAAATACGTAACACAAACGGAAGGCGATTTTACTCGAACTGATGATGATAACTATGTTATGAGCATCAAAGTAAAAGAAGCTGAAGGTACTTTAAAGATGCCTCGCTTTATCTTTGTAAACATGGTCATTCTTAATGAAAGTCAATTCACTCAAAAAATTGAAGTGCAATTAGACATCATTAAACATAAAGACGAAGGGGATAAATTATTATTCAAGTTATCTTGTCCAATCATGAATCGTTATGTTAAAGATGCTATCAAATATGAAACCGATTCAATTAAATCTGAATTAACCAATTACTTGTTATTGGCTGGTACTCAAGAATAAGGAGCAAATGCATGGGAGAACCAATCAAAATTAATTCATTTGAATTAGAAAATGTAAAGCGTGTTAAAGCTGTGTCTTATGAACCATCACCTAATGGATTAACCATTATTGGTGGAAAGAATGGACAAGGGAAAACATCTATCCTTGATGCCATTGCTTGGACACTAGGTGGTGCAAAATTTGAACCATCTAGTGCGGTACGTGATGGAAGCTACAACCCACCTAAATTAGAAGTTAAGCTATCCAATGGGCTAGTGGTTACACGTAGTGGTAATAGCAGCACATTAAAAGTTGTAGATCCAGAAGGTAAAAAATCTGGTCAACGTATTTTAGATGGGTTTATTGGGCAACTAGCATTAGATCTTCCTAAGTTCATGGAAATGAGTGATAAGGAAAAGGCAAATGAACTTTTGAAATTATTAGGCGTAGAAGACGAATTAAATAAACTCGAAGGTAAACATCAAGAGGTATACGCAAAACGTCATTCTATCGGTCAAATTGCAAATCAAAAAGACAAGTATGCAAAAGAATTAGTCGGTTATGACGAGGTGCCACTCGAACCGATTAGCGCATCGGAACTTATCCAACAGCAACAAGCCATTTTATTGAAAAATGCAGAGAACCAAAAGAAACGTAATAACGTTTCAGCTATTCAAGCTCAAATGGTTACTGTAAATAACTTGGTTGATGAAGCGCAAAAGAAACTCGAAGAACTACAAGCTAAACAAGCACAATTAGCTGAAGATTATGATATTGCAACTACTGCAGCGAAAGATTTAGAAGATGAATCTACGGCTGAACTCGAGGAGCAAATTAAAAATGTAGATGCCATTAATCAAAAGGTACGTGCTAATCAAGAACGTGCAAGAGCATTGCAGGAAGCCGCTGATTATAAAGCAGATTATGATAACTTGACTGGTGAACTTGAAACCATCAGGGAAGATAAAAATAAACTGCTTGAATCTGTACAAATGCCATTATCAGGTTTATCCATTCAAGATGGCGTCCTTATCTACAATGATCGTCAATGGGACTGCATGAGCGGTGCTGAGCAGCTCAAAGTGGCTACGGCCATTGTTAGAGCTTTAAATCCTAAGTGCGGATTCGTACTTATGGATAAACTCGAACAAATGGATGTAGACACTATGAAAGAATTTGGGGCTTGGCTTGAATCGGAAGGTCTACAAGTCATTGCTACTCGTGTTACTAATAACCAAGATGAATGCTCCATCATTATTGAAGATGGACACATTAAAGGTGAAGAGTACAGTAATGTAGCAGCACCAGTTAATGAAACTAAACCTGAAAATGAATGGGGTGATTTTTAATGAATATTACAACAGGTAAACGAAAACGTGCGCAAAAGGTGGTCGTGTATGGCACCGAGGGGATTGGTAAAACAACCTTTGCCAGTCACTTTCCATCACCTGTATTTATTGATACAGAGGGCAGCACAGACCATTTAGATGTGGCTCGCACAGATAAGCCTACATCATGGCAAATGCTTATTTCCTTTGTTAAGGAATTTGCAACAATGCCGGGTTTCTATCGGACTTTGGTCATTGACACGATTGACTGGGCGGAACAGTTATGTGTTGAGTACATCTGTGCTAAACATAATAAATCGGGGATTGAAGACTTTGGGTATGGCAACGGATATGTATTTGTCCGTGAGGAAATGGCCCGTTTCTTAAATCTGCTTGATGAAGTTATTAATGCAGGTATGAACGTAGTACTTACTGCTCACGCTCAAATTCGTAAGTTTGAACAGCCAGATGAATTAGGCGCCTATGATCGCTTTGAATTGAAACTTGGCAAAAAGACGGGAAGTCAAACATCTCCACTTATTAAAGAATGGGCGGACATGGTACTCTTTGCCAATTATAAAAATGAAATCATTACTACTCAAACAAACAAAAAGAAAGCAACCAATGGTAAGCGTTTAATGTACGCTACTCATAACCCCGCATGGGATGCTAAAAATCGTCATGGATTACCAGATATGATGCCATTTGAATATAGTCAAATCGCTCATGTTATTCCAGATGATGTACTACCAACTGCTGCAGCACAAGAATTAGCACAAGCCGCTAATAATGAATATGCTACAGAGGTAATAAATGCTACTAAGGAACAAATTGGGGAAGTTACTACAACACAACCCGTAACACCACCACAGGAAGCTGTTGATACCAACAAAAACGAAACACCATTAGTTGAAACGGCTATTCCTAAACCATTAAAAGACTTAATGGTTAAAGATGGTATCACATTAGAACAAGTTCAATCAGTAGTAATCGCTCGTGGTAAATATCCAGCTGGTACACCATTTGAAAATTATGATCCAGAATTCGTTAATGGATGGATTATCCCATTCTGGCCAAATATTGTTGAAGCAATTAAGAAAGGAAATTAATTATTATGACAACACAAAGCAATTTTGAAACATTCGGTAAAGCAGAAGAAGTATATTCATTCGACCAACCCATTTTGGCGGAAGAACGTGAATATACGTTACTTGAAGCTGGTTCTTATCCATTTGTAATTACTAATGTAGAAAAGAAATTCTATGAACCAAAAGAAGGTAGCAAGTTACCATCTTGTCCACAAGCTCAAATTACCCTCGAAGTAGATGGTGGTCAGCAAGGGAAAACAAAATTAATTCACAATTTGTTTTACACAAAGTCAACCATTTGGAAAGTTACAGAATTATTTATGGCCGTAGGTCTTGCTAAGAAAGGTGAAAATTACAATCCTGACCCTGAACAATTATTGGGTAAGTCAGCCATGTGTGAATTGTCACAACAAGGTTATGTTAAAAATGACGGTAATAATGGAACTCGTAACGAAATCAAAAAATGTTTTGCAAGTCCTAATGCTCAAACCAATGGATACGGTGCATTCTAATGGAACTTAGACCGTATCAACAACAAGCTGTAGACTCGATATGGCATGAATGGGAAACGGTTAATAAGACATTATTAGTTCTTCCGACTGGTACAGGTAAAACAATCTGTTTTGCCAAAGTTGCTGAGGAAGCGGTTCGCAGGGGTAAGCGTGTTCTTATCCTTGCGCATCGTGAAGAACTATTGCAGCAAGCCTCTGACAAAATTATGAGTGCATCAGGTCTTACAACTGCAATGGAAAAAGCTGAACATACATGTATTGGGCAATGGGACCGCATCATAGTTGGTTCTGTTCAAACATTATGCAAAGACAAACGATTGTCAATGTTCAGTAAAACATACTTTGATGTCATTATCATTGACGAAGCACATCATGCTGTATCTAGTAGCTATCAAGCTATATTAAATTACTTTGACCAAGCAAAAGTCTTAGGTGTAACGGCTACACCAGATCGCTCAGATATGAAAAATTTAGG
>CAUPZH010000032.1:0-6427 GCA_963515865.1 uncultured Veillonella sp. | reverse complement strand
ACTTTCAACTTTCACAAGTTCCATATCAAAAATACGTTGATTACTCATAACACTCTCACCTTTTATCGATTAACAACTAACGAGTTCCAGAAGCATATTCACCCATATTTACATCAAGCACTGCTCTCACCGGTTGAACTAGGGAATCCTCATACTGCAATGTCCATTGCACATTTGAATCCAATTCCCCATTCTCTAGGCCGCTAATAGTATCACCATCACCAACAGGATTGTCATTTTCTAAAATAAAATACAACATATTATATGCATGAATAACTACATCATCAGGATTCATGCCATGAAAGTGATACTGCACATCAGGCAAGAATAAGGTGCTCATCCCCACCGAGTCAACCATCATATCGTCTGTACCTTGAATGTTAATGAATTATATCCTGCTTCGGATTTAATTCGGTCGAATTCGACTGAATTAAAATTTAGATTATAAACCTCCTCTCACCTTATACAAAATAAATAATATATTATTACCTAAATTATACAATAAATCTGGCTCTCTAGTAAATATTACATCATCTAAGATGAGCAGATAGGGCAGATATATTAACCGTTATATCCTTTAATTTTTAATGCTTCTACTAAACGACGCAATGCCACCATGTACGCAGCCAATCTTGGGTATACTTTAAACTCTTCTTGCATAGCCCATACTTCTTCAAAGCTTTTCTTCATGTTCTTTGCTAATTTTTCGTTTACTTCTTCTTCCGACCAGTAGAAGCCAGCTTTGTTTTGTACCCATTCATAATAGGATACCACCACGCCTCCGCCATTCGCTAATACGTCTGGCAATACAGGAATACCTTTTTCAAAGAAGTATAAGTCTGCATCTTTAGTTAATGGTCCGTTCGCACCTTCCAAGATTAACTTCGCTTTTACTTCTTTCATATTGGCTTCGTTCACTTGGTTTTCTAAGGCCGCTAAGTATAGCACGTCTACGTCCAATAACAATAAATCTGGATTAGGGATTCGTGTCATACCTGGCTCTTCGTAGCCTTCTAAAGAACGGCCATGAGAGTTTGCATATTCGTAAGCTTTTTCTACATCGATGCCGTTTGCATTGTACAGAGAACCATGTACATCACCGATGGCAACAATCTTAGCACCTTCACGATGCATCAACAAAGCACCAACGGAACCGACATTACCAAACCCTTGTACTGCAATGGTTAAATCTTTAATAGATTTACCTTGTTTTTCCAAATAGGAAAGTAATGTAAACATACAGCCACGACCAGTCGCTTCATTGCGACCTAAAGAACCGCCAATTGCCAATGGTTTACCTGTTACGATGCCTGGTGTCCATTGACCAGTTAACGCACTGTACTCATCGACAATCCAAGACATGATTTGCGGATTTGTATTCACATCGGGAGCTGGCACATCTCGTTCTACCCCAATGATAGGAGCAATTTTACGAACGAAACCACGTGTTAAACGTTCTAACTCTCTTTCACTTAGTTTTTTCGGATCTACCTTGATACCGCCTTTGCCACCACCATATGGTAAATGAGCAATGGCATTTTTGATGGTCATCCAAGCACCTAATGCACGTACTTCATTTTCGTCTGCATCAGGGTGAAAGCGCAATCCACCTTTAGATGCGCCAAGAACGGAGCTATGTTGGCAACGGTAGCCAGTAAATACTTCTACATGTCCATCATCCATTTGCACTGGAATAGCCACGTTCATTTCACGTTCAGGGTGACGCAATACTTCATAATCATTGCGTGGGATACCTAATGTATCCGCTGCCAAGTCTAATGTTTGCAGCATATTTTCATAAGGGTTGTAATTTGCCATAATACCACCTCGTTTTGAATATAAAAAGAATATGTATACCCTAATAGTATCACAACTATTCCCATATGACTATAGGGTTTCAAAAAATTCCTACTTAATTTATAGGTAAATAAAAACTTTAAAAATATTTTGCAACTATTTCTAAGAAAGACATGAATGCTTTCGTAGCAGGGTTACAAGCTATAAAACAGCTGATTCTATCATCAATCAGATAGAATCAGCTGTTCTTTGGTATTAAAAAATTGTCGACAACTCAAATATCCTGCTATAGCAATAGCAATGGATATGGTTGAAAAAGACATAAAGATAACAATAATCTGGTATTTAATGGCCTCCATAGGACTCATACCTGCCAAAATTAGCCCTGTCATCATCCCCGGCAAAGACACAATGCCCAATGTTTTCGCACTATCTATGGTCGGCTGTAAACTAAAGATAAGAGCCGCTCGCAAGATGGCTTTACAAGCTTGCATAGGCGTAGCCCCTAAAGCTAACTTAATCTGAATCTCTTGTTGGCGACTCTTAAAGCTCGTTGTAATTTGGCGAAAACATAGTCCTACTGCCACCATCGCTCCCGACATGACCATGCCACCTACGGGAATCATTTGATAGGGCGTAAAGGATAAGACGTTAGCACCCAATAACACCGCTAACGTAAGGACAGCACCAATTCCTATGCTGATACCTGCAATCCACGAAGCATGTTTAATACCAGATCCTCGTTTACCTCCATTGATAGCAGCACTGATCAGCATCACCAGCAATATACCGCCGGTAAACAAAGGATGGTCGGCACCAAAGATGAAATGGAGTACATAGCCTACTACTACAAGCTGTACTACTGCTCGTAAGGCACTATGTAAGATTTCTACCTCTAATCGCATTTTCTGCTGATAGGATACGATGACAGCCATGGCGATAAGCACAGTTGCCATCAATAAGGATTCATTCGATAAGGCATTAAAGCTCCCCATGTAGCACCTCACAATCTGCAATATGTCCATCTTTCACGGTGATACGACGTTGCCCCATACGAACACTTTGGTCTAGATTATGGGTCACCTGTAACAATGTTAGGCCTTCTTTATGCAACTGCATGAGACCTTGTTCTACCCATTCTGTATTTTCTGCATCCAAGGCAGACGTCACCTCATCTAATAGCAACACGTCCGGGGCAAACAGCACACTACGAATCAAGCAAATTCGCTGCATTTCACCACCGGATAACTCCGTATTCGACTTCTCTAACAACTGTAGATCCATATGAAACAAATCAAATAGATCTTTGATTCTTCCTTCGTCAACAGAATGACCTCGCATGGTAAAAGGAAAGGCTAAATTCCCTCTCACGGTTTGTCCGAATAAATAGGGTTGCTGGAAACAATAGGCTACTCGTTGGCGATATTCTGTAGGGGCATACTGATCCATCGGTTGACCCTGAAAATAAATAGTTCCCCCCGTAGGAGATACCAAGGAACTTGCCAATTTTAATATCGTACTCTTGCCGCTTCCAGAAGGACCTACAATGGTGATGCTTTCTCCTTTATCAACAGAAAAAGAAATATCATGTAAAATTTGGCGGCCATGAATCTCTAAAGAGATATGTTCAAAATGTAATACTGACATAGTGCACGCTCATTATAGAAATTATAAATCGATAACTAGTTCCACCGGGCAATGGTCAGATCCAAAGATATCCGCATGAATCTTCGCCTCTTGGATTTTATCAGCAATTCTATTCGATACAAGGAAGTAGTCAATTCTCCATCCTACGTTCCGTTCACGAGCTTTCCCCATGTAGGACCACCAGCTGTACGCATCGACTGCATCAGGATATAAATAACGGAATGTATCTGTAAATCCTGCCGCCAATAATTCTGTCATTTTTTCACGCTCTTCATCACTGAAGCCAGCATTTTTACGGTTTGTTTTTGGATTTTTCAAATCGATTTCTTGATGGGCTACGTTAAGGTCACCACACAGAATCACCGGTTTTTTCGCATCTAATGCTAATAAATACTCACGGAATGCCACTTCCCATTCCATGCGGTACTCCAAGCGAGCCAATTCACGTTGGCTATTCGGTGTATAGCACGTCACTAAGTAGAACTTTTCATATTCCGCCGTGATCACACGCCCTTCTTGGTCATGTTCTTCAATACCAATACCATTCACTACAGATAATGGCTTTTCTTTTGTGAAAATAGCCGTACCGCTATAGCCTTTTTTCACTGCACTATTCCAATATTGTTCATGGTTTGGTAGGATCATCTCAATTTGTTCTGGTTGTAATTTTGTTTCTTGTAAGCAGAACATATCTGCATCTAATGCATCAAATGCATCCATAAATCCTTTTGTCATGGCTGCACGCAAGCCATTCACATTCCAAGAGATTAATTTCATTGTTAGTACCTCATAGTATTTAGTAACAAAAATATATATTGATTATATCATAAACTCTTATTATGTATTATTTAGTTTTTTATAGGTATTTATTATTTAAAATCAATAGATTTTGTCCGTATAATCCATATTATTTGCCAAAAAAAATTTAACCCATAAATTTAGGTCAAAAATTGGTCATTTTTTTATGATGAATTGATCTATCTATTATATTACAAAAAGCTCTCTGACCGCAAAATTCCGTTAATTTACTACCTTATTCCTACTTTCTATTTTCTATTTTACTTTTCTGATAAATAAGATTATAATAAGGGGTATTTATTTTCGGAGGTTTTTATGTCATTTCTATCAAAAAATTGGGCAGGACTGTTAGCCTGTCTGATCATTTCTATCATCTCTTGGGTTTTAGGAGGCTTTCTGCCTGTTGTGGGAGCACCTGTTTTCGCCATTTTTATCGGAATGATTCTCCATCCCTTTCTCACTTCCTATACACAACTGGATGCCGGTTTGACTTACAGCTCCAAAAAATTGCTTCAGTATGCTGTTATTTTGCTTGGGTTTGGACTCAGTATCTCACAAGTTTTCGCAGTTGGAACATCTTCCCTTCCTGTTATCCTTTCAACTATTTCAATTGCATTGATTATAGCTTTCTTTTTCCAACGCTTTTTTAACCTTGATACAAAGCTAGCTACCTTGATTGGGGTAGGCTCTTCTATCTGTGGCGGTTCTGCCATTGCAGCGACTGCTCCTGTTATTCACGCCAAGGAAAAAGAAGTAGCCCAAGCCATTTCTGTTATCTTTTTCTTCAATGTCTTGGCAGCTCTTATCTTTCCAACTCTAGGTTCTTGGCTCCATCTTTCCAACGAAGGTTTTGCTCTCTTTGCGGGTACTGCAGTCAACGATACGTCCTCTGTAACAGCCGCAGCTAGCGCTTGGGATAGTCTTTACCAAAGCAATACTCTCGAGTCTGCCACTATTGTCAAACTGACCCGTACTCTAGCTATTATCCCTATTACTCTCTTCCTCTCCTATTGGCAAAGCCGTCAACAAGGAAACAACCAAGGAGTAAAGCTTAAAAAAATCTTCCCCGTTTTCATTCTCTACTTTATCCTAGGTTCTCTGCTAACTACTCTTCTCACATCTTTCGGTGTCAGCAATAGCTTCTTTTCACCTCTCAAACAACTCTCCAAATTCCTCATCATCATGGCTATGAGTGCTATTGGTCTCAAAACCAACCTCATTGCTATGATCAAATCCAGTGGAAAATCCATTCTTCTTGGAGCCCTTTGCTGGATCGCTATCATCCTGACTAGTCTTGGCATGCAATTACTCATCGGTATTTTCTAAGAAAAAAGGGAGCCTAAAGGCTACCTCAGAACGTAGACAGACGTCATTTTTGGCGTTTGTCTTTTTGTATCTTCAAAGATATTTTGTCTTATCATCTACTATTCCATCCAAAAATCTGATTTAAAGCAAAATAAAAAGGGATATTCCCTATCCATTTCACTTATTTTTCTATATGTTGTGGTAGAGACAATTTTGGTACAACATACAACTTTCCGAAAAATTGTACTTTTTCGGAAAAATGTACTCCTTTAGGAAAGTATCTAAATAGTGCCCAAAGTCCTTGGCGCTGTAGGCGTTTCAAGTGATAGATACATCACAAAAGTATCTGAAAAAGCTCCAGGATCATCATCTCAGCACCGAAAATGCGCTATTTTTGCATGAAAAAACGAAAATTCGGGGTCTGCATACAAAAAAATCGGAGGTGTTAGCCTCCAATTTATTCTATTTATTTTTTATTGTTTTTTATTGAAATGAAGCAAAATTTCTTACTTTTTCTATCTGTTAAATTAATAGATTTCTTTAAAGAAATACTATAAAATTTTGGTATAATGTTAAGGCTAGGCTGAACGATACGTAATGGATAACTTTCAATAGAATAACCGGTAAGAATTAAAACACAGAAGATTAGACAGAAGGCTCTACCACCATCCATGCGGAAACAAGATTATATGAAATAAAAGGAGTAACCAATGGCAGGAAACTATTCAGCACGTGAATACCGTGATAAATTATATGATGATCTTCATGTTCGATTAAGTGATACAGTCATTTTGATGTGTGCGATTTTTATTGCCTCTATAGGTTTAAATATGAATTCAACAGCTGTCATTATTGGAGCCATGCTGATTTCCCCTCTTAT
>CAUPZH010000031.1:0-7287 GCA_963515865.1 uncultured Veillonella sp. | reverse complement strand
GTAAATGGTTTAAGCTAACCATGGAGAATATCGACGTAGCAGCTAATAGCCAAGTCGCTGAATTATTGGATGAACGAGAGGAAATCTTGTATGCGGTTCTTGCTAAATCCAATTTCTACAGCGTAGTTCACCAAGTTTACATGGAACTAACCATGGGTCAAGCTCCTATGGGGATATTTGCTGATAGTGAATCTGGTGTTCGTTTCACATCGTATCCGATAGGTACCTATGCTATTAGTACTAACAGCAAGGAAATCGTAAATATTTTTGGTCGTAAATACAAAATGACAGTTGATCAGATTGTCGAACAGTTCGGGTATGAAAATTGTCCGGATAACATAAAGAATATTTACGATAACGGAAATAGCTTGCAACAATCATTTACAGTCAATTGGTTGGTTGAGCCTAACAAAGACCGTAAGGATAAGTTAGGACGTCGCAATATGCCGTATTCGTCCATTTATTGGGTTGAAGGTAGCAACAGTGATGAAGTGTTATATCATGGTGGCTTTGAAGAATGGCCAATTCCAATTGCTCGGCATACGTCAATGGATTTAAATGGCTACGGTAAGGGTGCCGCATGGTTTGCCCAACCAGATTCACAAATGCTACAAAAGTTGGAATTCGATTATCTAACAGCCGTTGAGTTAGGTGTTAAGCCTCCTATGCAAGCACCATCTGATGTTATCAGTACGGTTAACTTGTATCCGGGTGGCATTACAGAGATTGAGGGACAACATAAAGTTGAACCGATGTTTGCAGTACAGTCTAATTTACAGGATATTCAAAATAAGATTGCAGTAACAGAGGATTCAATCAAGAGAGCCTATAGTGCGGATTTATTCTTGATGTTAGACCAAATCGATAAGGGCCAGATGACGGCTCGGGAGGTTATGGAGAGAACTCAAGAAAAATTACAACAATTAGGTCCTGTGGTTGAACGGTTGCTATCTGAATTCTTGAATCCAATCATTGAACGTGTGTATTCGGTATTAGATCGTGCCGGTGTATTTCCACCTGTTGATGATGAGGAACTCTTAGATCAATTAAACGGTCAAGAAGTGAAGATTGAATATATCTCACCACTTGCTCAGGCGCAAAAGATGAGTTCATTGGTTAACATCGAACAGTATTTTGCGTTCATTATGTCTTTGGCACAGGCTAATCCTAACATCGTTAACAAGTTTAACTTTGAGGAAGCAGCCAATACATACGGTGTAAATCTCGGTGTTCCGGCTAAGATTATTCGCTCCGATGATGAATATCAAGAAATCCTAGCGCAACAAGCACAGGCACAAGCTGAACAGGAACAGCAAATGCAGTTAATGCAAGCGGCCCAACTGGCACCTCAAATGGCTAGTGCGGCCAAACAAGCAACAGACGCCGCCAATGATGGCAATCCTGCATTACAGCAGTGGCTAGGAATGGACGGTGTCTAGATGAAGAAAACAATTAAAGATTATATGCAAGAGCGAGATATGCAAGCTCTCAACCACGTACTTAGCACCGAGCTAGGTAGGTGGTTTTTTTGTAGACTCATGGACCGCTCTGGAATATTAAAGCAATCGTTTACTGGCAACAGTGAAACATATTTCAACGAAGGAAAGCGCAAGGTAGGGCTGTTATTCCATGGGGACCTAGTTAAGTTGGGCACCAATGGAGTTAAACAATATCACCAAGCGCAGCTCGAATATATCGGGCAACAAGAATATTTTAATAATTTAGTCGAAAAGGAGAAACAAAATAATGGCTGAAGAAAATATGGGTGCTAACACTAACATGACTGGCAATGAACCGGGCGCAAATCCGGACCAAAATAATCCTACGCCACCTACTGAACCACCTGCTAAACCAGATGGTGAAGGTAACAATCAATCTGTACTAGGCGGTGATAATACGCCACCTGCTGAACCAACAGTTTATGATTTCAAATCCGTGTTCCCTGAAGGTACTGAACTTGATGAAACTGTATCTGCTGATTTTAGTAAGTTGCTAAATCAAGTCGGCGCTACACAGGAACAGGCTGTTGAATTAGCTAAGTTTGGCAGTCAATACGCACAAAATATCTTGACTGCTTATCAAGAGCAGCAAAAGCAAGCAGTTATTGAAAAGCAACAAGCGGATTATGAACACGCCAAAAAGGAATTAGGCGGTAAATTCGATGAAACTGTAGCGCTTGCAGGCAAAGGTATCGAAGCACTAACTAAAGCGGTACCGGAATTACGTCAATTACTTGTTGATAGTCACATTGACAACAATATCAACATGATTAAGGTATTTGCGGCCGTTGGTGAAATGGTTCAGGAAGACCCGGGTAAAGGTACAAGACAAGCTGGAACCGGTCAAAATTCTGATGAAGAAACAGCAAAACGAAAAATGTATCCATCTATGTATTAAGAAATGAGGTAAATAATTAATGGCTACAATTGGAACTCAAAATTTAACACTTTTAGATTTGCAAAAACGAATGGATCCTAATGGTAATGTCGCTCAAATTATTGAGCAATTAGACCAATCCACTGAAATCATTCAAGATATGACGATGGTCGAATGTAACCAAGGGTCTAGCTTTGTAACGACTGTACGTACTGGTTTGCCAGATGTTACATGGCGTAAATTATATGGCGGTGTTCAAGCGTCTAAATCCTCCACACGTCAAATTACCGACAATTGCGGTATGCTTGAAGCATATTCGCAAACTGATAAAGCGCTTGTTGATAAATCCAAAGATAAAGCATCCTTCCGTGCAACTGAAGATAAAGCATTCGTTGAATCCATGGGGCAGGAATTATGTCGTACAATCTTCTATGGCGATGAAAATACGCCAGAAAAATTCATTGGCTTGGCTCCTCGCTTCAATACTCTTGATATTAAGAAGGCAGCAAGTGCAGAAAACATTCTTGATGCAGGTGGCACAGGTAATTTGGCATCTATTTGGCTTGTTGGTTGGGGTCCTTTGTCCGTTCATGGCATTTATCCTGAAGGTTCTGCAGCAGGCTTGCACCAAGAAGATAAAGGTGTTGTTACTGTTACTAAAGAAGATGGATCCATGTTCGAGGCATATCGTACACACTTTAAACATGATGTTGGTTTAACTGTACGGGACTGGAGAAATGTCGTTCGTATTGCTAACATCGACGTTACGAAATTGACAAATGATGCTAAAGCCGGTGCAGATCTTATCAACTTAATGATTGAAGCGGAAGAACGTATTCCTAACCTTGGTGGTGTTCGTCCAGTTTGGTATATGAACCGTACATTGCGTACATTCTTACGTTTGCAAAAGAACACAAAACATGGTTCCACTATCACTGAAGATATGGAAATGGGTAAACTTGTTACTCGTGCAAACGGTGTGCCAGTTCGTAAAATTGATGCATTGTTAAGCACTGAATCTCGTGTTATTGCGTAAAGAAAGGGACATAATTCAATGATTATTGATACTCAAAATACATTCTTTTGGAAAAAAGAAATCACTGCAAATACAAATTCTGATGTAGTGATGAATGGGAACGGTGGCGATGCTGCCGTTGCCTTATGGTTGTATATTCGTTTAGATAAAGATGTTACGGGTACGCCTTTATTTAATGTTTACACTTCTGACAAAGAAAATATGGCTGATGCTGTATTGCTAACCGGAATTACATTGCCACAGAACTCTAAAGCTGGCACAGAATACAAAGGTCGACTTCCTGCAGGTGCTAAAAAGTTTATTCGCATCAATGCGAATAATATGACTGCCGCTACGATTACATCATTCTTAACAGATGGTGTGAATTTGAAATAAGAGGTGAGACTATGATTTTTACAGCTAACGTAACGATGTACCATGGTAATCGTGGATTAATTCAAGAAGGTGAAACTATTAATTTCTCTGAAGAAGAAATTAAAGAATTTGAGCCTGATTATTTCAAACAGCTTTTCTCTGGTAACGAAGATGAAGTAGCAAAAATCTTTAACCCAAAATCTAAGGCTAAAGACAAAGAACCGTCTACTGAAACTCAGCCTCCTGAAACAGAATAGGGTGACAAAAATCCACCAGATGAAAATACTGAAGGTGACAATACAGGCAATGAAAATCCACCAGATGAAAATACTGGCAACGAAAAGCCTAAGAAAACAAACAAAAAGAAAACCGATACTACGGAAGAATAAGTGACAATATGAGGGGTGCTTATGCATCCCTCTATTACCATATAGGGGGAAATATGACACCTACTGATATTTGTAATCAAGCACTTGCATTAATTAACGCAGGATTGCTTTATTCACTTGAAGAAGAAACTGAGCAAGGTCGCCAATGCCGTATGCAATATGACTCAACTAGACAGTTGGTATTGCGACAATTTGAATGGAATTTTGCTCGCAAAAATGAAAGATTAGTTTTGTCTGCTCATAAAATTAATGGGTGGAATTATGTATATGCGTATCCAGAACAATGTATTCGGATATTAGGGGTTATTCCACAAGGCGATCGCTTTCATGCGGAATCGCAACCGGAATACAACATATTTAATATTGGAAACAACAAAAAATGCATAGTGAGCGATATGCCACTAGCATTCATTGATTATATATATGACGTGACAGATTTAGACGTTTGGGATTCGATATCCTTGTATATGTTGCAATGCAAATTGGCTAGTGCATTAGCTATGCCGCTCACTGGGGATAGAGGATTGTTTGACCAAGCTTACAAATTGTATCAAGCGGCAGTTCAAGAGGCTAAAGGGATGAACGCAAAAGAGCGTAAACAAGATACAGTATATATATCTAGCTATGTGAAAGCGAGGGATTGGTAATGAGTAATCCTCTTTATATATCGCAATTAGCATTTACAACTGGCGAGGTGTCGCCGGATGTATCGAGTCGATTTGATTTGGAGCAATACAAAAGTGCTTTATTGGAAGCAGAAAATGTGGTTATTCGACCGTATGGGGCCGTTGCTAAGCGTCAAGGCAGCCAATACGTGGGGCAAGTTAAATATAGTGATAAGCCAACACGATTATTTGAATTTACGACAAACACCAATAATTCTTTCATGCTCGAATTTGGTGACAAATATATTCGTGTATGGAATTACGGAATTTATACCGGTATTGAAGTTACGACTCCTTTCACTAGCGATATATTGTTTGATTTAAATTGTAACCAATCTGGTGATGTTATGTTTATCTGTAGTGGCAAGTACCCTATTCAAACGCTATCACGATATAGTGATACTGACTGGAGAATGAGTACATATAAGCTAACTGAACAACCTTATGATGAAATCAACACGGACAATGGGCATACATTGACAGTTAATGGCGATACGATCACATCCACAAAAGACCTCTTCACACAAGATATGGTAGGTAGTGTTATTCAGATTGCATATTACGTTGAGGCGGTACATACTAAGTCAGCTGGCGAAGTGGTAGAGAAAAAAGTAAAACGCTATATGCAAGCACAGACTATCGAAAAAACCTACAACAACATCAATTACAATGTTGGAGCATTTAGTACTGATACCGAGTTATCATGGAAATTCACAACGCACGGCACATGGGAGGGTACAGTCAAGTTACAGATTTCTAACAATGACGGTCAGACTTGGAAAGATTACAGAACGTATACATCTAAGAATGACTACAATGTTACTGATACAGGAAAGATAGAGGCTGGAGCAAGGCTTAAATATGTATCGGATATTAAGAGTGGTTCTGTGAATTGCGACTTATCTATTATGCCGTTCACTCAATATGGTATCGTTGAGATTAAAAGCGTAACTGATGCTAAGAATGCAAAGGTTAATGTTCTGAATGGTATTAAAGAGGGTGAGCCTAGCTACCAATGGAAATTAGGCAGTTGGAATAGAGGCAGAGGTTATCCTAAACTTTGTACATTCTATCAAGACCGATTTGTAGTTGCTGCTACTGATAGCAAGCCTAACTTCATATGGTTTAGCCGTACTGGTGATTATCCAAATTTTGGTGTCGAAAAGGTGGAAGGCACTATCACAGATGATAGTGCAATCACCTTGCCGGTTATTAATCGCAAGATGTGTGAGATTCGTCATCTCGTACCAGCTAACGATCTAATCATTCTTACAAGCGGTAATGAGTGGATTGTAAGAGGTGATAAAACCATTACGCCTACCAACTGCAATTTAAAAACACAAACCCAACGAGGGGCCTTATCGTGTGAACCTCAATTCATAGGTAATCGGTGCGTGTTTGTTCAAGAGCGTGGCGGTACTGTTCGTGATATGGGTTACTCTTACGAAAGCGATAACTACACAGGGCAAGACCTTACATTGTTTGTTAAAACTTTGGTTAAAGGTCATGTAGCGGTAACAAGTGCATACGCACAAGACCCAGACTCTATCATCTACTATGTAAGAGATGATGGACAACTTAACTGTTTAACTTATATACCTGAACAAAAGGTGTATGGGTGGTCGCACTTTGTAACGAATGGTAAATACAGATATGTAGAGAGCGTGGCAGAGGGTGAGCAAGACACAATCTATTTTGTGGTAGATCGTGTGATTAATAATAAGAATGTGAAATGCATTGAACGTAGCATTCCGTTGTACACAGAGGATAACTCCGATGTGTTCCTAGATTGCTATGTTAAAGTCGCTAATTCCATTAAGACTGATTACATCAACGCACCTCATTTAGTAGGGCAAATGGTAGACATAGTAATTGATGGACAACAGATGCCATCTAGGGTAGTACCACCAACTGGTGTTATTAAATTGGATGGCAAAGCAAATGTAATTACTGTTGGTTTGCCTTACACTACTAAAATTAAAATACCTAGCGTAGAACAACAAATAAACGATGGTACTTTACAAGGCCGAGTTGCTACAGTATCAAGAGTAGTGCTTCGCATGTATAAATCGTTTGGCGGCAAAGTTGGCCGTACATTTGACAGAATGGATGATATTACATTACCACCAAATGAATTGTTTACAGGTGATAAGCCTGTAATCCTACCTAAAATGGGAATAAATTATTCAACCGATACATCGATATGTATTAAGCATAGTGATCCGTTTCCATTTAATTTATTATCGATAACTCGTATTGTTGAAATTGGCGGAGGACTAAGAGATGTTCCGGGACTATAAAATTGACGAAATTGAGCCTACACGGCGAGATAAATTAATTCAGGACCTAGAAGTTAATCTAAGGGCAATAGACGCCATAGAAGTCCAAGAGGCGAATCGTTTATACCCTTTTAAGGATTTCTGTTCCGAGATTTGTAAATCTGATTATGATAGCCATGTCGTTTTAG
>CAUPZH010000030.1:0-10591 GCA_963515865.1 uncultured Veillonella sp. | reverse complement strand
AACAAATTGAATCGCTAGAATCTATGCGAGATACATTATTTGAACTTGCAGATAATGACATCGCTTTACGTATGCAATTATCCAAATCCGGATATGAAGTGTATCAGTCTTTAAAATCCATAATGAGCGATGCAACTGTTGACCGTAAACAACGTGATACGGCAGAAGCCAATGCATTGCTCATGGCACAACATGCTGATATTATGGCACAATACATGCGACAAATGGGCCGTGGTGGTTCTACTGCTATGGATTATTTCCGTGATAGCGTGCGTATCAACATGAATGCTAAATTAGAAAACCAAAAAGGGTATAATCAATTAGATCAAGATGCAAGACTTAAATTAAGTATTGATAAGAAAAAGTGGAGTAGAATTATAGATAATATTTCATCTTATAAAAGATCTGATTTAATTAGCGTTATGGACACTCCAGCTGTACTGCAACTCGTAGGCGTTAAGGATTTACCAATCAAAATGTATGTTTCTAAATATTTTGATATGAAAACAGGTGCTGGCAAAAACAATCAACATAAGACAGTTACTAACAAAATGTGGAAACAATTGCCTAGTGCATTGGTAGACCCGATTGCAATTTTCCCATCTAAAACAGTTAATGGTTCGATTGTGGTTATGACAGAAATTACAGATAGTAACAAAAAGCAAAGTATTGTTGCTTTGGAATTATCAGCTAGTGTTGCAAATAATATTACAATTAATAGAATAAAATCTTTTTACCCTAAAGATAATGCTAGTGCAAACACGTGGTTTTATAATAATTTTGCAGATAAAAACAATCCACCACTCTATATAAACGAACAAAAAACCACTAGATGGTTTACAAGGAACGGGCTCCAATTGCCTTACCAAGTAAACCAATCTAGTGGTTACTTTAATAAAAGTATACCAAACGAAAAAGATTTAAGCAACTACAGAAATGCAAATAGTAATATTTTTTATCAATCAGCATGGCATGGTTCACCACATGACTTTGACACATTTGATTTAGGCGCTATTGGGACTGGTGAGGGCAATCAAGCACATGGTTGGGGATTGTATTTTGCTAAAGATAAGAAGATAGCAGAAAATTATAGGGATATATTAGGTGCAAATAGCATAGAGATTGTTACAGAGAAAACAAAGTATAAAATAAATGAAGATGCAGAATGGTATGATGAGAAAACAGGAAATGTTATAAGCGATGAAAACCCTTTGTCTATGGCTCTTACTGAAATTGCGGAAGTAGGAAGTAACGATAAGGCAATTAAAAGTTTACATAAATTTATAGACTCAAAGAAAGGGAAAAATACTCAATTTGTTATATCACAAACCAAAAGAGCTGTAGAAGCAATTAAGTTATTAAAAGAAAGTAAATTTACTAAACAAGAATGGAAGTCCATTTTTAAAGTAGAAATACCAAATGAAACAGAGTTATTACCAGAGCAATATCCTATTTCTGGATATAGTCGATATGTAAGAGATAGCTTGAAAAACGGATTACATAAAATGTCAGAAGAACAACTGGAACGTTTTACAAGTCTATTAATTAAATATCACAAAGGGTCTATTATTGGTGATGAATGGACAAATAAATACACACACTTTATGGATGTAGGGTACATAATATCTGAACTACATAATAAAAATAAAACAATAAATGACATCCATAAAATTCAAAAAAGAAATATTGATAGATTTTTGGAGTCAGTAGGTATAGATGAAAATATTGATACCATAGCTGGTAATGAAGATTTATTGGAAGCTGTGTATAAAAAGTTTAGATATGATCTATATCCACAATACGAGAAAGAAAAACAGTTAGAACGAGAACGTGAAGAAAAAGCTATCTCGAATGTTAAGACTGATGTATATGGTGCATTAGAGAAAACAAATATTGATGGTAAACAGCTGTATTCATTCTTATCTCATGCACTTGGTAATGATGAACATTTTAATCTTCATAATGTGAAAAATGATAAAAAGGCCAGTGAATTTTTAAATAGTATCGGTATAAAAGGCATCTACTACGATGGCGAACAAGACGGACGATGCTATGTAGTGTTCGATGATAAGGCAATTAAAGTCATTGAAAAGTACAACCAATCTATAAACGGCATGACCCAAATCATGAAAGATGGTGAACGCATTATCAGCATTTTCAAAACTGCAGATAGAAGTACATTCTTACACGAAATGGGTCATGTATTCTTTGATGATATTAAGAACTTAGCTGAAATGGAAAATGCTCCAGAGCAACTTGTTCTAGATTGGAACAAGTTGAAAGAGTGGTCTGAATGGGATGATGCGAAAGGTGCTGACAATACAAAGGCACATGAAAAGTTTGCTCGTGGATGGGAAGCATACCTTCGTGAAGGTAACGCACCTACTAAAGGATTGCAGCGTGTATTTCGCATGTTCTCAAAGTGGTTAACTCGTATCTATCGTGCGGTGACACGACTAGGCGGATTACCACCTAAGGAAATCCAAGATATCATGGCGCGCATGATCGCTACCCAAGAAGATATAGATGCCTACACAAAAGAACAGGCAATTGAACAATTTGAATCTAGTAAGCTGTTTAAACAGCTCGATGAAGCTGAACAGGCAAAGGTTCAAGGCTATATTGCCGACGTTGGGGAAATGGCGAAAGAGCGTGTTATGAAGCGGTATATAAAGGAATTAGAAAGTCGTCCAATCAAAGAATGGAACGATGAAAAAGATTCTATTAAAGCCGATATTGAAAAGCGTTTAATGGAGCAGTATCCAATCTATAAAGACCATCAACGCTATAATGCATTTGGTAAGGATGCATTAACCAATACTCGATACGGCACGCTAAAAGAATTAGAAACTGCTGAACGTGAGAAAACCGGATTTACGTTTGACGAAGCTGTTAATCAGGCTATGGAATCTGCCGAGCAGGCATTCATTGAAGATAACCATATTGGCAAATCTAATATAGAAATTGCTGAGGAATGGTTATTAGCTTCAGATGGTCAAATGAAATTAACTGAAGAAGAAGCTAAAATCATTAAGTCACAAACCAATCGAGACCTTGCTAAAAACTGGGAACTACTCGACAGGTTAAATCGACTTAACCCTAATTCAGAAACAATTGAATCTGATTTAGAGCCAATTGCAAAACGAATAATTGGTGATAATGAAAAAGTCGCTAAAGAATTAGGTGTTATATCAAAAGAACTTGATTCTGCTCAAGACCGTATTGAAAAGCTAAAAGCACAATTACAAGAACGTATTAATAATGTACGTGCTATCCGAGATAGTGGTGTAGGTGTGATAAGTGATTATATGAACCGTGCTAGACAGGAATTAGGCGATTTGACCTTATCCCAAGCTAGCCAGTATAAGAAGTATCAAAATCAAGCCATTCGAGAAGGTAAACGTACTGACAGGGCGTTGGCAGTTAATAAACTGGAAGAGGCTTTACAAGCTAAACAATTGCAACTTCTAAATCAAGCGAGGGCTCGTGTTGCGTTTGACAATGCACTCCGCATTAAGAAGTTAAGGACCAAGTTGATTGATAACCTCAACAGAATGACACGCCCTAAAAATCCGATTACTATTGAACCTAATATGAGATATTTCTATGCGCACATGGCATACCAAATGGGACTTACTAAATACGACGGACTGGAACCAGTAGATGGGTTTGATATGAATGCTGTTATTAATGCATTAGATCCTGATGCGGATATCCTAGGTGACAAAAGTATTACATTCCTTGACCCATGGATTGTACAACTATTTTATGGTAAAACACCTATGTCATTTAAAAATCTAACAATGAGTCAGTTGAACACACTGGAAGAATTAATGACAGGCATGTATAAGAATGGCCGCAACGCTTATAAAGGCTCTACCATTCTTAATGATAAAGGTGAATCGATTACATTTGATGATGCAGTAGATGGCATATTAACGGAAGCAATCGATACATTTGGCAAAATTAATGGGAATGTATTTAACGCACAAAACAATCAAACTGGTTTGGAAGCCGTTGCAGGTCTTATTAATAAAGGCAATTTATCATTGCTCAAGGTTGAAACATTCTTACGCCGATTAGGGCCAGATGCTGTGAAATATATCTATAATCCGATTAGCCGTGCAACACAAGCTTTTAATGAACGCAAGGAAGTGTCCATGCGTAGATTAGCAAAAGATGTATCCTCTGTGTATGGTAAGCGTGAATTATTTAACATCCGAAATAAGCATATGTACGATGTTGGGGAATTGCGTAATCTAACCAAGGAACAGGTTATTGTATTAGCTTTGAATTGGGGTACAGAACGTAACAGACAACGGGCAATGGAAACGGCCAAGGTAACTGAAGTTGAAATGGAAAAAGCCTTTCAAGAAATCCTCACCGATAAAGATTGGGAATTTATTATTCGGACATGGGACCACATTAACTCCTTCTTTACTGAACGTAGCAAAGTTCAAGAAGAACTTTATGGGAATCCATTGAAGAAAGAAGAAGGCATCACATTCACTATTGGTGGTAGAACTATCGTTGGACAGTATTACCCAATTGTGTATAATCCAGAAGTCAATGCAAGTATATCTGATAAGGAAGTCGAAGATATTGCAAAAACTATGGTTAGTAGTAATGCGATATTAGGAACTGGCATGAGCGCTACTAAAAGCCGGTTAGATGTAGTCAAGGATAAATCATTATTACTAGACTTTGATGTCATTTCTAATGCGATTACTGAGTCAATCAATCATATAACTATGCGAAAAGCTGTGACGGATGTAAATCGATTAGTAGCCAATAGAGAGTTCCAAAACTATATTGTTGAGAAATTTGGAATGAATTCCTATCAATTCTTGCGAACTTGGGTTCGTGATAATTGGAAGGATGAAGCGGCTAAGATGGATGATGTTGGTAAAATTTTAATGTTCCTTAAACATAATGCAACAATGGCTATTATGGCTGGACGTGCATCAGTTGCTATACAAAATGCCTTAAACATTCCTGTTGCTGTATATCGTATTGGTGCGGGCAATGTAATTCGTGCTGTTAATCATGCAGGAGTAGGATTCTATGGTCATGGTACAGAAACCTACAATAATACTCGTGATTTTGTTATGGAGCAATCCATATTCATGAGGGAACGTATTCAAACTTTAGATAAAGACCTTAAAAAGGGATTAACCATCCAAGGAAAGGGGCTCCGCATTAATGATAAGAATATCGGTGGGTACAAGTTTGAAAAAGGTGCTGAAATCCGTGATGAAATTAATAACATGGGATTCCGACTGCTCACGGAAACAGACTTCGCATTATCCGTACCAGTATGGAAATTTGCATATGATCAAAAGGTTGCTGAACTTCAATCTAAGGAAGGGGTAAGTACTGAATGGATTAATCAACAAGCAATTGAGGCAGGAGACAGAGCAGTACGAGATATATTCGGAAGTGGTGATGTTAAAGATGCAGCATCCATTCAACGTTCACGGAATCAATGGGTTCAATTATTTGTTCCGTTTTATTCGTATGCTAATACTTTGTATAATATCATCGCTGAATCATGGTATATAGGTAAAGACAAAGGGGATTGGATGCCTTTTGCAAGAGTGTTATGGTGGGGGATCATATCACAGGCAATTGGTATGACAATTTACAAAGCCATGACAAATGGTGACGATGATGATCCAGAATCTATCGCCAAGTCTTTTGCCGAAGAATTTGTACAACAAGGAACCATGGGTATTCCATTAGTGAGAGATATAGCCACTATGGGTATGAAATTTATTTTAGGAGAACGTCCATACAATAAAGGTAATACAGTAATGGGATTAAGTATCTTTGAGAAATTATGGGATACCGGTCAAGCTATCTCAAGTGATAATAAAGATATCGTTGATGTAGGCCGTTCGCTCAGTCAGGTTTCTAACCGTGTAACTGGTTTTAGTGATACCGTAACCGATGCTTTCTGGACATTGTTGCGTGTAGGGCTAACCGATACGGATGCCAAGATTGAAGATGTATTCATGTCAATTTTGTTAGACAAGCGTTTAAAGACTAAAAAAGAAAAGAAGAAGAAAAAATAAAAGTAAGGACTACCTAGTTTTAGGTAGTCCTCTTTATATGCAAAGAAAGGCGGGATATTGTGATTCCACAAGTCAACAATCCAGTTGTTCAATATCAATGTGATGGGGTTAACAAGACTTATATTTGGCCATATGACTTTAATAATATTAAAGACATTAACCTTATTCTAGTTGATGAAGATGGACGACAAACGGAGCAAACAGGGAACATCTTATATGATGCACAAAATAAAACTTTAACGTATCCAAGTATTGGTGAACCATTGCCGGCAACTTATAAAGTTGTTTTAGTTAGACGAACTCCAATTTCACAAACTACAGAATTAGCTAACAAATGGCCATACAATCACATTGAAGATATGGGTGATAAAGTTATTCTAATTCTTCAGGAAATGAAAGAACAGTTGGATCGCACACTACAAATTAATGTAGGCGCTGATGAAGACCCAAATCAAGTTACACGTGATATTGTAGATAACTCCATTGAAGCTGCTAAAAAAGCAATTGCAGCTGCATCTACGGCAGAGGCAAAAGCCAATGAAGTACAAGACAATGCAACAAAGCTAACAGCCATTAACGACAATATCAATGCATTATCTCAAACGGTAGACGATAAATTAGCGACTGCAAATACAGCTCTTATCCAAAGTGCTGATACATTTGAGAAAACCCAAGTACTTGCAGATAATACGAAAGCATATGCTGCGCAGGCGGAAACTGATAAGAAAAATATTAATGATTTGGTTATAAAAGCAAATGCTATTAAGACTGATATTAACAATAAACAAATAGCTAGTGTAGGTAATGCCAAGAAAGCAGAAGACGCAGCCAAACGTGCAGAGGCAGCAGCTGCTAAAGCTGAAGAAATAGCAATACCCGGTGGCCAAGGAATTGTAACCAAAAGTGAAGCTGATGCTAAATACATTGGAAAAGAATCGCTAAATGGTATTGTGTCAGTTAAAGACTTCGGAGCAGTTGGCGATGGCGTCACCGATGATACGGCTGCATTTAAACGTGCTAATGATAATCTTGCTAACAAAATTCTATTAGTGCCAAATGGTCAATACAAACTAACTGAACATTTAACCTTTAATACAGTAAGTTCTGTTATGGATATGGGTGTATATACCAATATCAAGCCGTATTATCCAATAGAAACACCAATGCTAAAAAGCGCATCCAATATCGCATTTATGAAAAACATTACGTATGATGCGGAAGTAAATCAATGCCAAGGGTTTACCTATAACTCTAAAAAGAATGTATTTGTACTTGCCTGTATTAATGGTGAAGGTACTAATCAAATTTTTTACGAGCTTAACTCAGACACTTTTGAAAAAGTAGGTACCTATAAATTTACGGATTCTGAACGCCTAGGGCATTGTAATACGATGACATATAATCGGTATACGAATAAGATTTACATCACAAATGGGCTAAAAAATGGCAATAATTTGACGGTTATGAATGCCGATACTATGACAATCGAAAATACTATTACATTGCAAGAAAAGGTATTCAACATTGACTATGATCCGATTACAAGGACTTATGTATCCATTGTACCTATTGCAGGTAACCAAAGAGTACGAACTATCAATTTGTATAATGATGAGTTCAAAAAACTCAAAACGTACCAAGTCGATTATATCTATCCGGACATGAATAATAACGGGGCCTTTATGCTAAACGGCGCAATCATGTCCGCAACGTTAGGAAGTCTTGTAGAGTGTACACCATTCGGTACAGTTAAACAGATCATTGAAATCAATCGTGAGACGGAAATCGAAGACATCGCTTACTACAATGGCAAGTTCTATTTTGCAGTACTAACTCAAAAGCCAAACAGACGTCACCAAGTAGATATTTATGTAGGTGACCCAAATTACGACTTTGAAAACTCAATCAATACTGCACGATTAGCAACGCTTGATTACCTCAAATTAACAGGTGGCACATTAATTGGCGCACTTAAAATGGCTAACAATGTTTTGATTGAGGGCTACAAGCCTGATGGTCATGGCATGGGGTTGGTTAAAGTATCAACTAGTGGTAATGCAGAATTTGGCGATGCATCTGCCAATGCATTTATTAAAGGTAAGGAATTTAAACACTATGATGGTACAGATAGTTTCACAGTACTTACCACCAAACATTACGGAACGGCAATTTATAAGAAAAAGGATGTAGACGATAACTTTGTTAAGAAAACAGAAGTAGACCAGTTGGGTTTTCCGTACTCTAAAGTTGAGGAAGCGACAGATTGGAATACATTCACAGAGCAAGGGGCAATCGAAATCAACTTTGATGGCGGTGCTAATAATCCACCACGTAGCCACAAACAAGGGATGTTGATTGTAATGAACTTTGGGAAAGGTAAGATGATAGACCAAACATTCCATGCGTTCAATGGTGAAACATACCACAGAATGTTTATGGCTGATAAATGGAAATCTTGGGGCAGGGTTCAAACATCCTTAAATAGCCGATTGAAATTGTGGAGTGCTAATGGTGGAAACGAGGTGTATGTTGAATAATGCCTAATCTAAAAGTTAAGAAAGGAAATGACACATTAACATTTGGACTGACTGATAACTTGCGAGATGTAGGCGATAATCGATTGCCTGTAATTGTTGAGGGCAAAACATACTATGCACGATTGGGGGCTGATAAAACCGCTCTTGTGGTGCAACGTACATCAAATAGTGCTAAAAGTTATGTACAAACCAACCCTGTATTGTTTAATACATGGCGATGGGGAAAGGTACCTTATGACATTAGGGGTACAGAAAAAATGTTTGTGTACTTACCAAAAGGAAAGTATAGAGCGACTGTGCATGGTGGGTATGACAAAACTAATGAATTTACTATAGCTGCATCGCAAGATATTGAGGTTAATGTTTCTACAACAGGTAGAGATAATTATTTAACATATACTGTTTTCAATATAAATGGATGGAGAGATACTGTAAGTTTAACACGGCATCAATTTACTATAACTATTGAACGAATTGGGGAGTAAGAATGATAGAAGTTGTATTATCGCCTTTCATGGTAGAAGGGTTTAACGTAGCAGAGGCGGTGCGAATATCACTAGCCATATTTACGAGTGTTGTATTGGTATTTGTTGATACATTCTTGCGTGTCTTAGTTGAGGCACGCAATTTTAATTTAGCGACCAATAGAGAACTAACTATTAAGAATATGTTCCTTGCAATTATATGGCGAGGATGGGCGAGTGTTGAAGTCAATGGACACCAACGCAGATTTTTGGTAAGTGGAAAGTTACGAGCAGATATGACTAAAAAATTAGTTAAGTCTTATCCTTGGATATTCCTATTATCATTCATTCTATTAACATTGCCTGATGTGGATATTCCTATGTTAGGTCGCATTGATGTGTTTCTATCTACATTGATGTATCTAGTGCCTATTATGGTTGAATTAGCATCTATCGTAGAAAACATGATAGAACTTGAATTTGTAGAAAGTGCATGGTTTAAACGTGCGATGAGTTTGGTTAAAGAGTTGATAGCGTTCGTAAAATCAATAAAGGATGCGATTAAATGATTGAAAAAATTAGTATTCGTGAGGTGTTAACAATCCTCGTCTTAGGGGCGGTCAATATAATGGCCGTCCTTTATGGTTATAACGAATTGGCCATGAGCATTTCCTCCGGACTCGTTGGTTATTTAGGAGGACGTGAATCAAATAGGAAGGAGCAAAACAAATGGAACTAGGAAAATTAAGTGCTGCGTATGAAAGCAATGGAGACCCAGCTATTGTATCTACAGGTGAGGGGGACTTTGGGGGAATTTCGTATGGTGCTTATCAGTTAGCAAGTAATTGCGGAAGTGTAGATGCGTTTCTTGGTTGGGGCTTGCGTCAAGAAGATGTGTTTTACAAAGATTATGCAAGAGCCCTTCAAAGTGCAGGTCCTATCAATTCCGATGAATTCATTAACAAATGGCAAGAATTGGGAACCATAGACCCTAATGGATTTATGGCAATGCAGCATGACTACATCAAATATGCTTATTATGATGTGGCATGTAGTGAATTAGCCAATCAATTATTTGATGTTAATATCCATAGCCGAGCATTGCGTGATGTTGTATTTTCTGCGGCCGTTCAATATGGTCCCGGTGAAGTTGTTAATCTTTTTAAAGAGGCAATGCAATATGTTCCGGGTTGGGAGCCTGATTGGAACTTATCTTATGTAAACGACATTAAATTCGATTGGGATTTAATTAATGGTGCATATGAACAGCGAAAGTTGCATCCATGGAACTATGAAGGTAATCCTAGTTGGTTGCGTGAAAATCTTGTTGAACGGTTTGATGCAGAAAAAGCACAAGCATTAGAAATGTTCTCGCAAGAAATGCAAGAAAGGGGTCTATGATGAGCCTTTGGGTTTTCAAGGTATTATGTTACCTAAAACGACATAAAATTCTCATAGGGGGGCTAATTTTAATTATTTTAGCTATTGTAGGGGTGTCTATATATAATTCATATCA
>CAUPZH010000029.1:0-11820 GCA_963515865.1 uncultured Veillonella sp. | reverse complement strand
GCCAAAGAAGACTCGTAGGGTGAATACCCCAACATTTGACAGAGAGCCTTTTATTTAATATGTTTACTACCACGTTCTGTCATCGGTGTGCCATTTTGGCAAAGTGGGCATGCATCAGCTTCAAATGTTGGTACTGTTAAGTTCAACAAGGCTTGTACTTTTTCTTTTGGTACGCCAAAGTCTGCTTTACCACCGCTGCGGTCTACAAGTAGACCAACGCCTACGATTTCACCACCAGCTTCGTTGACTACGTCAACGACTTCACGAACGGAACCGCCTGTAGTTACGATGTCTTCTACGATGAGAACACGTTGACCTTTTTCAATACGGAATCCACGGCGTAATGTCATTTTACCTTTTTCGCGTTCAGTAAAGATAGCACGAGTCCCTAAGGCTTTGCCTACCTCATGGGCTAATAAGATGCCACCTGTCATAGGTCCGATTACAAGCTCTACGTTTTGGTCTTCAAAACGACGGGCTAATTCTTGGCATAATTGCTCTGTATATTTTGGATGGGACAACACATTGAATTTTTCTACATACATGGGGCTGTGAAGGCCAGATGTTAACAAGAAATGTCCTTCTAAAATGGCTTGTGTGTCGATTAATAATTGTTTTACATTGTCTTCTGTCATCATTTTTGAACTGTCTCCATTTCCTCAATAATTAAACGAACTGCTTCTTGTGGGTTCTCTGCTTGTGTAATTGGTCGACCTACTACAATGCGAGATGCACCATCTTGTAAAGCGCTACTAGGAGTAGCAATACGTTTTTGGTCGTTAGTAGCCGCAAACGATGGACGGATACCTGGTGTGACGATCAAGAAATCTTCGCCGCAAGCTTCACGAATGAGTTTAGCTTCTAGTGGAGAAGCGACAACACCATCAACACCAGCCTCTTTGGCTAGTTTTGCTAATTTCACAACATGGTCTGAAATCGGTAAAGAGCCACCAATAGCGGACCAATTTTCATCATCAAAGCTCGTTAAGGCTGTAATCGCTAATAGTTTAGGCCGTTCAATGCCCAGTTCAGAAGCTTGCTCTTTGGCTGCTTTCATAGCGGCTTCCATCATCACCTTGCCACCTTGGCTATGAATGGTGATGAGCTTTGCCCCTAACCGTGTTAAGGATTTAATGCCATGAGCCACTGTGTTCGGAATATCGTGTAGTTTCAAATCAAGAAATACCGATTTACTATGGTCTCGCAAATAGGCTACAGTTTGTTCACCTGCTGCATAAAATAATTCCATACCAACTTTATAATAGCTGACGGAATCGCCTAAGGATGTTACGATGGATTTCATCTCCTCTAGTGAGGACACATCTAAGGCTACAATTAAACGATCATCTGCCATAGGAACCTCCTTGTTTCACAAATCGTACTATTATTTCATAGTTTATAGTGAAAGTCAAGAACTTTATATATTCGTTGAAATTTGAATGACTATAATTTATAATGAAACTACAATTGGATACGTATTTGATAGGAGATGAAAATATGAAATTAGTTGTGACAGTGGTAGGGCAAGACAGAGTAGGTATTATTGCGGGAGTGACTCGTGTGTTAGCGGACAATGAAGTAAATGTAGTATCCATTAACCAAACTATTTTGGATGGTATCTTTAATATGATCATGATGTGTGAGGTCAGTGACTCCGCTGATTTAAGTGGTATCCAAAAAGCGTTAGCCGCAGAAGGAGAACGATTAGGGGTTCAAATTTTAGCGCAAAATGCAGCCATCTTTTTAAGCATGCATCGAGTGGGATAAGCGAGGGTACCTATGTTAAGTATTGAAAATATTTTAGAAACGAATCGGATGATTCAAGATAATAAGTTAGATGTGCGGACCATCACGATGGGGATTAGCCTATTAGGATGTATCTCGGAAGATGGGGAGCGTATGTGCACTCGTATTTACGACCATATTACGAAGGAAGCAGAATATTTAGTGAAAACAGGGGAAGATTTAGAGCGTGAACTAGGAGTACCTATTATTAATAAACGTATTTCTGTGACACCAATTTCTTTAATTGGTGGTGCCTCCAACTTACCCAACTATGTGTCCATCGCTCGTGCCTTAGATCAAGCAGCAAAAGCAGTAGGTGTAAATTTTATCGGCGGTTTTTCTGCTTTGGTGTCGAAAGGGTATACAGAGGGAGATCGCAAGCTCATAGCTTCCATTCCTGAAGCGTTAGCGACAACAGATATCGTGTGTAGCTCCGTAGGTATTGGTTCTACAAAGGCAGGCATCAATATGGATGCAGTGGCTGACATGGGACACATTGTGAAAGAAACAGCCCGTCTCACAGCCGATAGAGATGCTTTGGGTTGTGCGAAGCTAGTGATTTTCTGCAATCCTGTAGAAGATAATCCGTTCATGGCAGGTGCTTTCCATGGTGTCACAGAAGGTCAGACAACCATTAGTGTTGGTGTTAGTGGTCCTGGAGTGGTGAAACATGCTCTGGAATCTGTAAAAGGTGAACCATTTGATTTGGTGGCAGAAACGATTAAACGGACAGCTTTCAAAATTACTCGTGTAGGACAATTGGTAGCACAAGAGGCATCACGTAGATTGAATAAACAATTTGGTATTATCGATATTTCCTTGGCTCCAACACCAGCCGTAGGGGACTCCGTGGCACATGTGCTAGAAGAAATGGGGTTAGAAGCGTGCGGTACCCATGGTACTACGGCAGCTTTGGCCTTGTTAAACGATGCTGTGAAAAAAGGTGGTCTTATGGCATCCTCTCACGTAGGTGGATTAAGTGGTGCTTTCATTCCTGTCAGCGAAGATAAAGGCATGATTGATGCGGTTACATTAGGCAGTTTGTCCTTAGATAAATTAGAAGCTATGACTTGTGTTTGCTCTGTGGGACTAGATATGATTGCGGTCCCTGGGGATACGTCGGCAGCCACTATCTCTGCTATCATTGCAGACGAGGCAGCTATCGGTATGATTAATAATAAAACGACCGCTGTACGACTCATTCCTGTACCAAATAAGACTGTAGGGGATATTGTAGAGTTTGGTGGACTCTTGGGATATGCACCGATTATAAAAGTGCATCCATTTAGTTCGGAAGAGTTCATTCGCCGTGGTGGTCGTATTCCGGCGCCGGTACGTAGTTTGACTAACTAATACCTGTATACTAAGTATGAAAGTGAGGTTATCTCATGAAACAAATTGTTGTGATGGAACCATTAGGAGTATCCGAAACATTGTTACAATCCCTAGCGGAGCCTTTCAAGGCAGAAGGCTATGAACTAGTCGTATACGGCACAAAGGAAACCAATCAAATAAAATTATTGGACCGTGTTCGTCAGGCGTCTATCATTATCTTGGCGAATCAACCTTTGTCAGGTGAGATCATTCGCCAATGTCCAAAGTTGGAGTTCATATCTGTGGCTTTCACAGGAGTGGACCACATCGATTTAGAGGCATGCCGTGAAAAAGGTATCGTCGTGAGCAATGCGGCAGGTTATTCTACGCAAGCCGTTACAGAGTTGGTATTTGGGTTAGCCATTTCCGTACTACGTCATGTATTGCCTTGCGATGGTCGCACACGGACAGGTGGTACCAAAGATGGACTACCTGGATTTGAATTGCATGGAAAAACTTTTGGCGTCGTAGGAACGGGTGCGATTGGTAGTGCTGTGGCTCGCATTGCGAAAGCTTTTGGCTGTAAGGTTATCGCCTATAACCGTTCAGAAAAACCTGAGTTAGTGGCAGAAGGGATTACTTTTACAGACCTCGACACAGTAGTACAAGAAGCAGATATTCTATCCTTACATGTACCATTAACAGAAGAGACGCGCCATGTAATCGATGCAAGACGCATTGATATGATGAAAGATACAGCCGTGTTAATCAATACGGCGCGTGGACCTGTGGTGGATAACGAAGCTTTGGCGAAAGCCTTGCATGCCCGTAAATTACGTGGCGCAGGCATCGATGTATTTGAAGTAGAACCGCCAATCCCGACAGATCATCCATTATGCGATGCACCTCGTACAGTATTAACGCCGCATATTGCCTTTGCTAGCCAAGAGGCCTTTGTCACACGAGCGCATATTGTGATGGATAATATTGTGGCATTTTTGAAAGGGGAGCCTGTGAATCGGGTGTGTTAAATAGAGGTATATAAACTATTTAGCTTTGTTGTTTCAATAAGAGTTATTGAATAGGTAGTTTAAAAGTTAGTGTCTAACTAAAATGAAAGAGACTATAATAATAGTTGAATGCTATTGTTATAGTCTCTTTTTATCATTAAAATAAATTCGAAAAATTGTTCGAAAAAAGTTTATTTAAATACGTATTTGTGTGTTATAATATAAATAAAAAAGTAGTATTAAAAACTTAAATCAATATATAATGGATGAAAGTTAAAGATTGATTGGAGGAAAATTTAGAGTGAATATAATAAGTTTGTTTGCAGGTGCTGGAGGATTAGATTTAGGGTTTGAAAAAGCTGGATTTAATGTAGTGGCAGCTAATGAATATGATAAAACAATTTGGGAAACCTATGAGAACAATCATGAGGCTGAACTCATAAAGGGGGATATTTGCAATATTTCTTCAGATATGTTTCCAGAATGTGATGGAATTATAGGCGGTCCACCATGTCAATCTTGGAGTGAGGCTGGGTCTTTAAAAGGCATTGATGATCCAAGAGGGCAGCTGTTTTATCAATATATACGTATTTTACAAGATAAGAGACCTAAATTTTTTCTTGCAGAAAATGTGAAAGGTATGATGGCAAAACGTCATAGTACCGCAGTAGAAAATATAATTTCTCAATTCGAAGAAGCTGGATATGATGTCTTTATTTGTTTGTTGAATGCCAGTGATTACAGTGTACCTCAAGACAGAAAACGAGTGTTTTATGTAGGCTTTAGAAAGGATTTAAATGTTAAGTTTGAGCCACCTACTCCACATGAAACTAAAAAAACATTCAAGGATGCAATTTTTGATTTAAAAGATTCGGCAATTCCAGCTTTAGAAAAAAACAAAACTAATGGTGATAACTGTAAAGTTTTAAATCATGAATATTTTACTGGAGCATATTCATCTATGTTTATGAGTAGAAATCGAGTTAGACAATGGGATGAACCAGCATTTACAGTTCAAGCGTCAGGGAGACAATGTCAATTACATCCTCAAGCACCGGTAATGCCTAAAGTAGAAAAAAATAAAAATATATTCGAGCCAGGAAAAGAAGAGCTTTACAGAAGATTAACGATTAGAGAGTGTGCTAGGGTTCAAGGATTTCCAGATGATTTTAAATTTTATTATACAAATCTTAATGATGCATACAAAATGATCGGTAATGCGGTACCAGTAAATCTAGCCTATGAGATGGCTAAGTCAATTTTAGTAGCATTAAATGGAGAAAATAAAGAAAAGAATTAACGTATAGGTAGAATAGTGTAATTATGGGAGGGCAAACATGAGCGTTAAAAGTAACAATCAAGGGAGAGCATATGAATTTGCATGTTTGAATACGTTACATGAAGAAATATCTAAGTATAGAGTTTCAAAGATTGAGAAAAATTCAACCTATGAAGCTGCAAAGAGGGCATGGAATACATTAGAGGAGTCTGAAAAAAATATATATAGAATTAGTGCATTAGCAGGAACCAATACAATTTTAGAACTTGAACCATTAATCTTGGATGATGGAGATGGGGAATTAGAGTTGAAACTGCAATCTGATGATAACGGTCAGGATGGAGATGTAAGGGATGTTCTAATTATTCGTAAAGATATTGAATGGGAAATTGGCATTAGTGTTAAACATAATCATTTTGCAGTTAAACACAGCAGGCTGTCAAAAGGGTTGGATTTTGGTAAAAAATGGTATGGAATAGAATGTTCTGATAAGTATTGGACTGATATTAAACCTATTTTTAATTATTTGGATGTAGAAAAATCTAAACAAACCTTATGGAAGGATTTACCGAATAAAGAAGATGATGTGTATATGCCTTTGTTATTAGCATTTAAAGAAGAACTAGATAGGCAGAACGAATTTGCAAATATTGCAAAAATGTTAGTAGAGTATCTTCTTGGAGAGTTTGACTTTTATAAGGTTATTAGTATAGATAGTAAAAGAACAACTCAGGTTCAGAGTTATAATTTAAGAGGCACTTTAAATCAAGAAGGCAAAAAACGTAAAAGAAGTATAAAATTACCTGTCGCATCATTACCTACACGGATTGTGAGTTTAGAATTTAAACCTGATAGTAAAAACACTTTAGAGTTATATTTAGATAGAGGGTGGCAATTTACATTTAGAATTCATAATGCATCGAGTAAGGTTGAGTCTAGCTTGAAATTTGATGTGCAAATCATTGGTGTGCCGACATCGATAGTTTCAATAGATTGTAAGTGGAAATAGGGCATAGATAATATTATTGGTGTATAGCAAATAATATGACAATAAAGAAAATAAAAGCGCAAGGAGTCAGCTAGTGTTTATAAAATTTTAGAGAAATAAAGGAGAGAAAATGAATAAGCTTATCTTTAAAAAGATAAAAAATGAAAATATTTTTGCGAAAGACTATGATAATTTTATAAAAAACAACGAAATAGAATTTTCCGATAGTGAAATTGCTGTTGTTTACGGTCCTAATGGAACTGGTAAAACTAGTTTGGTAAAAGCTTTGGCAAATGGTGAAAAAACTGCTATTCAATATTCATATAATGGCAAAGAGTATAATGACGACTCACAATTTATTATAATTAATGATCAAAATAATAGAAATATTATAAAAGGTGAGACTTCAGATTTTTTACTAGGTGATGATATTAAAAGAGAGCATGAATTATATGAGTATATTACTAATGAGTATGAAACCATTTGTACACAGAGTAATAAAATTCTAAAAGATAAATTTAAAATTACTTCAGGCAGTAGTAAATTAATAACGTATTTTTCGGAAAAGGATAATTTCCAAAAGAATATACAGGACTTAGCTAATAATAAATCTAAAGGTAAGAAAACAAAGATAGATGATTATATTGTTGGCTGGAGCAAATATAAACCATATGTGATTTCAGAATATGATGAAGCTAAATTAGAGTATTTTATGAATGATTTATCTACTTCGAAATCATTGATTCTTGAGATTGAAAGTATAGATACAACATTGGTAACCCAAAATACTCGAATTCGTGAGGTAGAAAAGAATACAGAAGCAATTAGGATACTATCACATTTTTGTGATACGGAAGAGTGTATAGTTTGTGATTCAATAAATATAGGTAGAGAAAATCTATTAGCTAAAAAAACAAAAAATAAAAATAACATTTTAGAGACACTAGAACCTAAAATAAAAGATATTTTGGAAAAATTATCCTCTAGTAGTACAGTTGAAGATCCTTTTAATATAAAAAATGTTTTGATAGCAGCTATTGAAACGGGCGAATTAGAGGGAATTTGTAACCTAAAAGATGATATTCAAGACTATAGGGATATATTCGTAAAGAAAGTGATAAATGAACTGCTAGAAATATTGAATCATTCAGATATTAGGGATAAAAATGAAGAGTATAAAAAATTGATAAATGAAAAGCCAGAAATTAATGATGAAGATTTCTTGTATATTGAAGAAATTATTAATAATAGCATGTTTAAAAAGATTCGAATTGGTAGAGATGATAAGAAGAATATTCAGATTTTTATAGAGGATAAAGAGTTTTTAGGAATAGATAGGGAAGAACTGCCTTTAAGCTCAGGTGAACAAAACTTTTTGTCACTGACGTTAGAGTTTTTAAAAGCGAAGAATTCTGATAAACCTATTGTAATTTTAGATGATCCTATCTCTAGTTTTGACTCTATTTATAAAAATAAAATTGTATATGCAATTATTAAAATTTTAGATAAAAAGAAAAGGGTTATCTTAACCCATAATGTCGACTTATTGAGATTGCTAGATGGACAACTAAAAAAATGCTTTAATCTTTTTCTATTTAATAATACTGAAAATGAGGAAAATGGTTTTATACCATTGAAACCTGATGAACGGGATATGCTCATAAGTTTAGATACATTGTTAAAAGCATTTAGAACTAAAATTTATAAATATGTAAAAAATAAAGAGTTATTTTTAATTTCTTTAATTCCGTTTATGCGTGGATATGCAACGATTATTAATAATGAAGATGTTAAAGAGAATCTGACGCAAGTTATGCATGGATTTAAAGATGAACTTGTAGATATTGGATCATGTTATCAAATATTATTTGGAAAGCATGATGGTATTCATGAACAATATGAAGTATCGGTTGATTCAATTTTGAATCAATCGATTGAGGAATGTGAAATAGTAGATAATGAAAAATACCCATTATTAAATCGTACATTAAGACACTCTTTTATATATTTATATTTGAGGTTATTGATAGAAAAAGTTTTGGTTTCGAAATATAAGATAAATACAGAGGGACGAAATGGAGCTAAGCAATTAGGGCAAATAATTTCTAAAGCATTTCCTGACAGCTCTGATAAGGATGCCATGAAGAAAAGAGTTTTCCTTACCACTAAGAAAACATTGCTTAATGAATTTAATCATTTTGAAGGAAATTTAAGTATTTTTCAACCGGCAATTGATATTACAAATCAGATATTAGAAGAAGAAGCTAAAAAAATAATAAATTTTCTGAAAAATTTGTAAGGATATTGAACTCTTAATGAAAGGTTGAGTTAAAGTAAATTATTATAAGATGGTTCATATTCTCAGGATATAGATATAATATAGTGATTGCAATTTCCTTTCAATCGTCCTATAATACTTTGTATTACGTTTTAACAAACAATGGTACGCCCTAAGTGGACTCATAGAAAGGATGATTGGATGAGACCTGTACATACATTACCAAGCTATAGCTTTGGGGGACACGAAATTTTTGACACCATAGGAGAGTATACGAAACAGTTAGGCAAGAAAACTGTCATTATCGGTGGAGATACATCGTTATCTGTGGCATTACCTTTCTTGCAACCAGCCCTAGAAACAGCTGGGGTTGAAGTACTAGAGGTGGTACATTTTGGCGGTGAATGCGCCTATGCAGTAACGAATGAATTAGCGAAAAAGGAATCTTTGCAGACGGCGGATTTCCTTATCGGTGTGGGCGGCGGTAAGGCCCTAGATACCACAAAATTGACGAGTATCGCATTAGGGGATATTCCTGTCATCACAGTACCTACCATTGCCGCCACTTGTGCGGCTACATCCGAGGCGATTGCCATTTATACTTTGGACCATACCTTTGATAGCGTAGCCTTCCTAAAACGTCCTGCAGTGCATACATTCATTGATGCAGACATTTTGGTGAAAGCCCCAAGTCAATATTTCTGGGCAGGTATGGGTGATACCATAGCGAAGCATTATGAAACGCATATGGCTACACGTGGTCGTGATTTGTCCTATAATGTACAAGTAGGCTTATCCTTGTCTAAGATGTGTGCGGAACCAATTTTCGCTCATGGTCGTGAAGCCCTTACGGCTAATGAAAAGGGAGAACGTAACCGCCTTTTTGATGAATTGGTGATGGCCGTTGTACTGACCACAGGTATTGTATCTGGTTGCATGCCAGGAGATTTCAATAGTACCATTGCTCATGCTGTGTGCTATGGCTGCGCCGAAGATCCTCATACGGAAGAACACCACCTTCACGGCGAAATGGTTGCCTATGGCTTATTGGTGTTGTTTGCAGCAGACAAGCAAGATGACGAGTTAAGTCGCTGGTTGCCAGTGTATCGTCAAATTGGGTGGCCTACGAAACTTTCAGATATGGGATTAACAAAAGAACATATCCCAATGATCGTGAAAAAAGCATCCTCCGTTCGTGATGTGGTCATCAGCCCTTATGTAGTAACAGAAGAATTGCTTACAGAAGCCATTTTGAAAGTAGAAGCGCACAACTAATCTATGCGAACATAGTTCGTATAGTACTGATCAACAGGTATCTCTAGTAGAAAGAGGTACCTGTTTGTGCTATGATGGGGGTATGTTTAGGATATACATTGGAATGGTATGGCGTATGTTAGAAACCTGAGTCAGATTTTGGTGCCTATGAAATACTGGTGGTAGATATACAGGTGATGCCTGTTAGTAGAAAGGTTTAAATTCCATGGGATTGATATCTAATGTAGGTAAATTGAAAAGCAGTCTAACAAGCAAATCTAATGAAATTACAATTCAAAGTAGACAGTTTGTACATATTTAGGATACTCAGTGCAAAAAAACGAGAAGAAAGGAGCAGTAAATGACGATGGAACGCATAACATGGAATGAAATAGATTTTGTAAAGGTAGGAAATGCTACAGATGCTGTAGGTAAAACGGGTTTGACCGTATTGCGCTTTCCTCAGGGTGCCCAAGGGGGACTGTATATCAGTGGTGGAGGTCCTGCGGCTCGTGAAAGTGGAGTCCTCGATCCGACGACAGCGCCAACTCCAGTGAATGCCTTGGTCCTAGGCGGAGGATCCGCATTTGGGCTATGTGCCAGCGATGGGGTGATGCAATCTTTAGAAGCACGGAATATTGGATTTCCCACAGCTTATGGGGTGGTTCCAATTGTTTGCCAAAGTGATATTTACGATTTATCCTATGGCAATCCAAAATCACGCCCTACGGTAGAGATGGCCCGTGATGCTTGTGAAAGGACTTTCACAAGCACAGAACCTATGTCTGGCAATGTGGGGGCTGGTACAGGAGCTACCGTAGGTAAGGTATGTGGCATGGAACGGGCTATGAAGGGTGGCATTGGTTATGCGGCGGCGAAACTAGGGAACCTCGTAGTGGGCGCCGTCGTGGTGGTGAATGCCTTCGGCAATGTGTATGATCGTCATGGACATGCCTTAAGGGGCGTCATGGACGAAGGGCGCCAGAACATATTGGATGCTTGTCAGTTGATGTTTGACCAATATGAGGGACGTAGTGAAAGTAAACCTCTATTAGGTAAATTTGTGAAATCTAAGATGAGGAACGAAACTTTACAGGATGGTAACTCCCCGTGTGAAGCGGGCCTAGGTATGGAAAAAGGAAATACTACCATCGGTGCTATCGTGACGAATGCAGCCTTTCATAAAGGTGAACTAACCAAGATTGCTATGATGGCTACTAATGGCTATGCACGGTCCATTCGACCTGTAGGAACTCTGTCTGATGGAGACACCATCTATGCGTTCTCAGTGGATACTGAAAGCATGAGAGGCCGTAGCGGTACACATTGTCCTAGTGCAGCAGTTGATGCAGAAGATGGAAATGGTGTTGCCCATTGTGAACATTCTGTTGTCAGCGAAAGCCTGTGTGGTACAAGTAAGCCTATAGTGGCTGATGTGAATGTGGTAGGCACTTTGGCTGCGGAGTTAATGTGCGAAGCCATCGAAGATGCTATGCAATCTAGCAAGATAGATAATTCCGAGTTTTTAGCAAATACAATTGATTTACACGAAGTGAAAATTTAAAATATATAAAAAATGCTTGCATTTTATATGAAAGTGCTATATAATAACTCTTGTATTATTCCTCGATAGCTCAGCAGGTAGAGCAATCGGCTGTTAACCGATCGGTCGTAGGTTCGAGTCCTACTCGAGGAGCCATACAAGGCCCGTTGGTCAAGCGGTTAAGACACCGCCCTTTCACGGCGGTATCGGGGGTTCGATTCCCCCACGGGTCACCATATGGACGATTAGCTCAGCTGGGAGAGCGCCTGCCTTACAAGCAGGATGTCGGCAGTTCGATCCTGTCATCGTCCACCACATGCGGGAATAGCTCAGCGGTAGAGCACCGCCTTGCCAAGGCGGGGGTCGCGA
>CAUPZH010000028.1:0-12987 GCA_963515865.1 uncultured Veillonella sp. | reverse complement strand
GCCGTGGCACTCCTAAGAATATCTATAGTGTACGGTATGTATCCTTGAATGACCGTTGTATTAGTATCATTGAAAAGCTGTTACTAGAGAATAAAAGGCTCGCATGGGATACTAGTTACAACGATCAGGGCTACATATTCACAAATAAAAAGGGGAATCCTTACGAACCCCAATACATCAATAAGACGTTACGCAAGGTACATATTGAGGGTAAACACCTAACCACGCATATTTTTAGGCACACACACATTAGTATGCTAACCGAATTAGGCGTACCCTTGAAAGCTATTATGCAACGGGTAGGCCATAACGACCCTAAAACCACACTAAGCGTATATAGTCATGTGACCGAATCCATGCAAGATGAAATAGTAAAAAAGCTAAACGCTATCTAGTTTTTCACTTTTCGTGTATTCGTCATATTCTATAGAATTTTCAGGCAACAAAAATAGCCCCCTTAATTTTAGGGGGCAAATAGGGGGCAAAATGGGTAAAAAAAGGGGGCTATACACTTATAAGCAAGAATCAGAAAAGCCCTGTAGAATCACGTTTTATAGTACTTTTCTATTTCTGTTTATAAGCATATACACCCTTTAAACCTTGGCGGAGAGAGAGGGATTTGAACCCTCGGTACGGTATCACCGCACACATGATTTCCAATCATGCTCCTTAAGCCGCTCGGACACCTCTCCAAGTGAATACTTAATTATTATAAACCACTAAATATATTCCGTCAAGCACTTTTTTCTGCCCCATTAGAAGATTCCGCTATTCCTCCCACCCCGTAAGGAACGTAGTTGCGCGTAGTAGCCTTGTGGTGACCCTTACTAGCTAATTTGCATAATCCCAAGAAGAGTGCGGTGTGCCCCATCCCGTGAGGAATGCAGTTATGCGTAGAACGTCCTGTGGTGGAGTATTATCTACATAACATAAATGCTAAAAAAGCACCACATATTCCGGAGCAAACCTAACCAGTATATCAGTTCGTGGCAGAATGTGTAGACCTTTCTCACCCCCAGAGGAACGCAGTTGCGCGTAGTAGCCTTGTGGCGGGCCTTACTAGCTAAACCATACAAATACAAAAAGACCGCAATATACCTCCGAAGAAACATTATGAAATACCGTTTCTGAGGGGGTGTATTGCGGTCTTTCCTTTCACGATATTAGACAAAACGCCACAAGCTACATAGCAGAACAAGAGACGATACATTATGAAATACCGTTTGAGAGAGGGTACACCGTGCTCTTCCCTTTACACTATTCAGTTAAAACGCCACAGGCTACATAGCACGGCAAGAGACGATTTAGCGAGGCAGATACCCCAAATGTTGCAACAGTATTTTCACCCCAATGAGTATCAATATAACGCCCCCAGCCATTTCTGCTCTTTCGCGAAATGCTTTCATCATATGATATCCACTGAATATTCCCACTAGGCATACCAAAAAGGTAATGACCCCTATAGTGAGTGATGTGAAATACACATCCACATGTAATAGGGCAATCGTAACCCCTACTGCTAGGGCATCGATACTAGTGGCAATGGACAAGGCTAACATTTCTTTCCAATCCACCTTTGTTTTATCGTCTTCCTCATCACTGAGCGAAGCACGAATCATATTAATGCCCAAATAGCCTAAGGTAATGAAAATCACCCAGTGGTCCCAGTCATCAAAATTCTGCGAAAACTGAGCTCCTACGGCAGCTCCTATCAAGGGCATCAAACACTGAAAGGCGCCAAATAAGAATGCCAGTGTTATCTTTTTCATATTAGAATCATCTTTCATCTGCGATGATTTACAAATAGAAACCGCAAAGGCATCCATAGCAAGGCCTATCGATAGAATCAATATTTCAAGGTATGACACAAGTCCCTCCTGTAAATAACAACAAAAGTGCTTGGCAGTCCCAAGCACTTTTTCTTAAAAATATTACAATTCAAATCGAGAATCGTAATTATTTTTAGTACTAATTCTATTATTATACATCACTTAAGGCTAATAGGGAATAGGCTTCTAATCCCATTGTAGCATCATTTTCAATCTGTATAGTTCTTTGTAATTCTGTACGCAACGATTCCAATACTTGTTTTGTAAAATATTGTCCCACATCTGGATGTACCACTATGAACACATCCGTTTTTAATCGACCAAAGCGATACAATTCCCGCAGACGTCGTAAGATTTGTAAATACACCGTTTCTCCTTTTAGTACATGTCCAGTACCACCGCAGCTGGAGCAAGTATCAAAGAGAATGGACGGAATACTTTGGCGCTCCCGTTTCCGTGTCAATTCCAATAAACCTAATGATGTGATACCACATACCACCGTTTTAATAGGATCCTTTTTCACTAGATGATTCATCAACTGCACCAGTTCTTCCATATCCTGTTTCGGCATATCGATAAAATCGCAAATAATGATTCCGCCCAAATTTCTCAAGCGTAATTGTCGAGCAATCATATGGGCCGCTTCTTGGTTAACACGTTTCGCCACCTGTCCCACTTGTTCATTCTTACCGCTGTAATGAGCAGAATTAACATCGATAACAGTAAGTGCTTCTGTTTGGTCAATTTGTAAGGAGCCACCAGATGGTAAATCAATGCGATGATTTAAAAGTGCATCAATTTGTTCTTCAATACCATGTGTCTTAAAAATATCTTCCTTTTGATTCCACAAACTTACTTCTACAGGCTTCCCAAATCGCCCTGCTCCTAAGAGTTGCTGCAATTCTTCATAGGCAGCTACATCATCTACCATAATGGACCCCACCGTAGGCCCTACATAGTCACGGATGACACGATACCATAGGTTGGCATCTCCATAGATTTCAGTGCCATTCTGCGCCACCTTATAGCGCTTTTGCAAGTGTTCCCAAGTTTGATGTAAATAGTCCATATCACGGGCAATCTCTTCTTGGCTCGCCCCCATCGCAGCGGTGCGCAGAATAAATCCTACACCTCGTTCTAAATAAGGTTGTGCCATATCTTTCAAAGATTGACGCAAGTCAGGATCTGTAATTTTTTTAGAAATATGAATCTGTTGATCTTGTGGCAATAAGACCATGTAGTGACCAGCTAAACTAACATCTGTAGTAACACGGGCACTTTTACCAAGCATAGCATCTTTCACAATTTGCACGAGCAGCACTTCCCCTACATGGACTTTTTTCTGCTTCCCTTGTTCTTGTAGATTTAAATACACATTTTGACCGATGCCAATGTCGAGGAAGGCAGCACTCATGCCAGGCAGAACATTTTTTACAACCCCTTTATACATATGATGTACGCAGTTCGACAGCTGTGGTCGTTCATAGATAATCTGTTGTAACGCCCCTATCTCATCCACAATAGCGAGACGGGTTTCCTCTTTCATCACATTGGCATATAATCGATTCATAATCTCTCCTTATTCCACTTCTAGTGGCGTAATACAAGCCCCATCCGTTTCAATCAGAATCGCTTCACGGTGAATAGAATAACTGTCTGTTACAGGCCAGCCGTATTGTTCTTTGCCTAATTTCCACATATCCCCAGGCTTCATAGTCCCTTCTGGATATACGCCGATGGCCATGCGAATCGTCACCATTCCATCTTCCGCTGTGGCCACCAATGGTTCCTTAATGAAATGTTTTACGTCAATGGTTCTTGTTTTCTTCGGGGTTACTTTTTCATACAACACTTCTTCTGCACTATTGAAAGGCTCCATCAAGGCAACCCAATCTACCTCTTCTGTAACAGGGCCCTTAACCTCGTAGACCGCATAGTTGCAGATAGCCATCATTTTTTTCACTTTATCTGGCATGAATCGACCTTCGAGCACTTCCAACCCTTTCGGCGCTGCTTCTGAAAGTCGGTTCACTAACTCTTCTAATGTGCCTTCTTCTAGGACATCCATATCGCAATATTCAGCGCTTGCCGTAATCCCCAACGCCAGGGCGGAGGAAAAACTAATTTTCATGTGCGGATTAAAGCCCTCTGAATAGGCCATTTTAATACCACTGCGACGAATCATACGCTCAATGGCAGAGGCATAATCTAAATGGGACAAAAAGCGAAGTTCTTCTCCCTTATGTAAGGCCAAACGTAACTTTCTCAACACGTCCACCCTCCTTATAATCAATAATCGGTGTGCCCAACTCTGGACACGCATTACAACCATTGCACGGTTTGCGACGGCAATCCCAAGTCAATGTACCATCTACCGCACGTTCCCATTCGCGGCGTAAAAACTCTTTACTTACCGTATCGTCAAGATGATCCCATGGCAAGGCTTCAGAAAAATCACGATTTCGTCGTGCATAGTATTCTGGATCAATATTGGTATTTTTGAAAGCCTGCATCCATGTGTCGTAATTGAAAAACTCTGTCCATCCATCAAATTTACAACCCAACTTCCAGGCTTCTACAACAGATGCCGCTAAGCGTCTGTCACCACGGGCAAAGACTGCTTCTAAATACCCTGTATAGCCATCATGGTAGTGATAGGAAATATTTCTATTATTAATTAAGGATTTCAGATACTTTTGTTTACGATGAATTTCTTCCACATCTTGTTGTCCGTACCATTGATATGGAGAGTGTGATTTCGGCACAAAGAAGGAACAACTCACTGTGACCTTACCATTGCGTTTACCCGTAATTTCTCGATGTAAATCAAGCACTTTATAGGCTAAGTCAGCAATACCTGCTACATCTTCATCCGTTTCTGTAGGCAAGCCCATCATGAAATAAAGCTTTACTGTATTCCAACCAGACTTGAAAGCATTTTCACAGGCGGACATCAAATCCTCTTCACTAACACCTTTATTAATAACATCACGCATCCGTTGAGATCCAGCTTCTGGAGCGAAAGTTAAACCACTTTTACGCACTTGTTGTACTTTTTTAGCAATATCGATAGAAAAGGCATCGATACGCAAGGATGGCAAGCTGACACTCACTTGTTTATCTTTAAATTCTTCCATCAACATATCTACTAATTCCGGCAATTTAGAATAGTCCGCAGAGCTTAGAGACATCAAGGAGATTTCATTGTAGCCAGTATTGGCAATAATTTCTTTTGCTAATTGTACCAATCGTTCTGGAGTTCGTTCACGCACTGGACGATATAACATACCAGCTTGGCAGAAACGACAGCCACGTAAACACCCTCTAAACAATTCCAATACTGCTCTATCATGAACAATATCTAAGTATGGCACCACAGGTTTTGTAGGGTAGAAAGCCGCCTCCATATCTTCTACGATACGTTTTTTTACAATAGCAGACGCTTCTTCTGCCAATACTTTCATTCCTGCAAAGTCCCCAGATTCTGTATATTGTGGTTCATACAAGCTAGGAATATAAGTACCTTCAATCTGCGCTGCTTTTCGCAAGAAGGCCTCTTTGCCGCCAGGGAATCCTTTTGCTTTCTCAGCTTTATATAAATCAACAAATTCGTTGATCCAATCTTCTGATTCCCCAATGGATACGACATCAAAGAAATCTGCGATAGGCTCCATATTGTATACGCAAGGGCCACCACCGATTAATAGGGGGAATGACAAGTCTCGATCCTTTCCATAAAAAGGAATGCCTGCCAAATCTAACATATTAATGATGTTTGTATAGCACATTTCATATTGCAAGGTAAATGCCAATAAATCGAAGTCACGGATCGGTGTTTTTGTTTCCAAAGAAAACAAAGGAATCTCCCGATTGCGCATTTCTGCTTCCATATCATGCCAAGGAGCAAACACACGCTCTGCCGCCGCATCTGGGCGTTCGTTGACTATGCCATATAGAATTTTGATGCCTAAATGGCTCATACTCACTTCATACACATCCGGAAATGCGAAGGCCATCATCACATCCACTTCCGAATGATTCTTGACAACGCTATTCCATTCCCCACCCATATAGCGGGCGGGCTTTTCCACATGTTGTAACCATGATGGATCTAATTGAATCATACAACCTCCAAGAGGCACTAGCCTCTTTTTTACTACTTAAAACATGCGCTTTTTCTGGCGCATCACTATATTTAATAATAAACCTATACTCAATAGATTTGTTGTTAACGCACTTACACCGTAACTAATGAACGGCAATGGAATACCCGTTACGGGCATAATACCAGTGGTCATGCCTACATTGACTAAGACTTCAAATAACAGCATAGAGCCAATGCCGGTGGCAATCAACATACCAAAGGGATCTACCGATCGTTTCGCAATTAAGAAACTGCGATACACAACCACCAATAGTAATCCTAAGACCACAAAACAACCGAAAAGACCTAATTCTTCTCCCACCACGGAAAAAATAAAGTCCGTATGGTTTTCCGGTAAAAAGTTCAACTGACTTTGGGTTCCTTCAAAGAGACCTTTACCAAATAGTAAGCCTGAACCAATAGCAATTTTAGATTGGATAATATGATATCCTGCACCAAAGGGATCGACATTAGGGTTCAAAAACACCATAATCCGTTGCTTTTGATACTCTTGTAATACAAACCAGCTTAACGGCAACAGCGCTACCATAGTACCAACCATAATTTGCACTAACCGCATGCGAATACCGCTAACAAAGAGCATCCCTGCTAATATAGCTACATATACTAAAGAAGTTCCCAAATCTGGTTGCTTAAACACCAACAGGGCAGGGATTCCTAAAAATAAGAATACCGGCAATAGCTCTTTAAAAGTATTTAATTTTCCTACTCGACTTTCCAGCATATTTGCCAAGCTAATGATCATCATCAACTTCGTAAATTCTGATGGTTGAATCGTAATCGGCCCAATCTGAATCCATCGTTGCGCACCTAGTGCCGATGTACCTACCACCATAACTGCCAAGAGCATAACGATAGTAGCACCATATATCCACTTTGCATAGGGGCGCAATCGCTCGTAATCTAGCCATTGCAGACCTACAATGGCAACAATATTTAATCCAAAGAACAGCAATTGTTTCGATACTAGCCCTGTAATTTGTAGCCCATCTCGATTGACATGAGTCGCACTGCCGATGACTACACAACCAATGACAATCAGACTGATCGTAGATAGCACCAAAATCCAATCCCATTCACGTATAATTCTCTGCCACATAGTATACTCCTAGTCTACCTTTTGTTCTTTTCCAGAGTTTGTCTCTTTTTTAGCATCCTCTTTCTTATCATTCGCAGGGACTACGACCGGCTTAGGAATATGAAAGTATTCTTCCAAAATAGGGCGTACAATGGATCCTGCAGAAATAGCACCAAAGCCGCCTTGTTCCACCAGCGCCACTACAACGATACGAGGCTTATCGTACGGCGCATAGGCAACAAACCAACCATGGTCACGACCAGTAGCATTTTCCGCCGTCCCCGTTTTCCCGGCTACAGCTAAGGATAAGCCTTTAAAAATTTCCCCTGCCGTACCACCTTCCAAGGTTACGTCTCTAAGACCATTGCGAACAATATCCATGACCGCTTTCGATACTTGTAAGACCCCTAGTTTCTTAGGCCCAAAAATCTCTTCTGGCGTTCCATCCGCATTATCGATACGGCTCACTACGTACGGTTGATAGCGAATCCCTCCGTTGGCAATTTCGGACATAACCACCGCCATTTGTATCGGTGTTACCAATGTGAAAGACTGGCCGATAGCGGCATCGAAGGTTTCTCCTAAGTACCAATCTTGATTAAACACTTTTCGTTTGTACTCGGGACTAGCAATATTACCACTGCCTTCATCATAGAGCTTGATGCCCGTCTTTTCACCAAGTCCAAAAATCTTCGCATATTTATCGATATTATCGATGCCTAAGCGATTCCCCATCTCATAGAAATACACATTATCTGACTTCGCCAATGCTTTATTGAAATCAAGCCAACCTAAGGCTTCCCCCTCCGCATTTCGCTTATCGATTAACCAGTGTTTGCCACTGTCATAAATCATTTCATTAGGAGTCACCTTTTTCAATTCTAAGGCGGCTGCACCAGTAATAATTTTGAAAGGAGACCCTGGCGGATATTCACCGGTCACAACTTTATTTTCAAAAGGATGATTCGCATCTGTATTTAGCTGATTCCACTGTTCTGTAGTAATCCCTTTGGCAAACCAATTTGGATTGAATCCTGGTGCACTGACCATGGCGAGGACCGCCCCTGTATTAGGATCTAGGGCCACAACGGCAGCCCCCTTAGCAGGAATCCCTTGTTTTCTAAGAGCCGCTAATTGATCATACACAGCTTTTTCAGCTACTTTTTGTAAGTTCAAATCAATGGTTAAATGAATATTTCGACCTGGTATGGTATGCTTACGCCCTACTTCTTCTACAGGACGTCCACTGGCATCAACCTCTACTTGGCGACCACCATCCACGCCACGTAGCACAGAATCGTACATTTTCTCTAGCCCAGAACGCCCTAAAATCGTACCAGGGCCAATGGTACCACCCGTATGTGTTCCATCTAACTCGGCTTGTTTCACTTCCGCCAGCTCATCTTCACTGACTTCCCCTACGTACCCCAATAATTGGGATGCCATCGTATCATGAGGATAATAGCGAAGTGGCTCTACATCTACAGTAATACCAGGTAATTCATGGTGATGTTCTTCAATTTTTGTCACCTTGTCCAAGGTCACGTCACTAGCTAATCGGATCGGTTCATAGCCACCTTTATGGGTCTCTATTTTTTCTGCCAACGTCTTCACAGGGATTTGTAAATAAGAAGCCAATTGCTCCAGCTCTTTTGGATCCGCCTGCTTTCCAGTGGGCAACATAGACACCATATAGGCCGGTCGTGAACCGACCACAATTTGACCATTTCGATCATACATTAATCCCCGTGTAGCCGTCATAGAGAGCATGCGGAGTCGATTTCCCTCCGCTTTTCCACGGTAATAATCGCCTTCAATGGCTTGCAGATAAAACACACGTCCTAATAAAACAGCAAAAATGATGACGACTATGCTTAGCAATACATCAAAACGTGTCGTTTTTTTCTTTTTATATAGTGCTTTTAACATAGCCTCTCCTTTCTACCACATGTATTCATCTTTTTCTTCCCAGCGCCATACCAATTTATGTACCACAATCCCTACTAAGGCATCAATCCCTATAGAAGGAATACCATGATTCCAAATGTAGGTAGTCATGACAATCGGTTCTTGTACAATCCATAATAACCCCATTTGTAAAGCCATGACTAAGGTTGCTCCTACCCCTGTCCACCAAGTTGTGGAGTACCATTGTTCTTCATACACAGTACCTTGCATAGAGCCTAACATATAACTTACCGTCACATAGGATACCACATGTAATCCAAAATAGTTTCCGATCATCACGTCTTGAACGATACCACCTACAACGGCTAGCATCATACCATGAGACCGGCCTTTCAATACGGTTACAACCAACGCAATATCCAATAATAGATGCGGCGCCCACGAATAGGAAAACCATCTAGGCACCACTAAGGATTGGATAATAATAACGCCTAATACCATCAATGTCCAAGCACATCGTTTCATTGTTGCACCGTCCCTTTAGCCCCTTCTACTTGATCTCGCTGTGTACGAGGAATCAATTTTGGCTCTAATTTTGGCGCTTCTGGTCGTGCAATGGATGATGATACAACTACGAATACTTCTTCTAAACTTTGAAAGTCCACTGTAGGGTCGATGACAGCATGTTTCACAAATCCTTCTTCATCAGTAACAATATCTTTCACATGGCCCAACAATAATCCTTTCGGATATATACCTCCAAAACCCGAAGTCACGATGGTATCACCTTTCAGAACGTCACCATTTAAAGCGATATTCACCATTTGTGGTTCCATAGGGCGATTGCCATTGCCCTTCAGTATGGATGCAATTCTAGACTCCGGTCGTTGTACGATAACTCCCGTCGCAGATCGTGGATCTAATATACTTTGCACCCGTGCAGAGTGTTCGTACACATCAGACACGAAACCTACTACACCGCGCGGAGCAATGACCGCCATATTCGGCGCTACTCCATCTGCACTGCCTCTGCTAATGGTGAAAGTATCTGTCCAGGCTCCTCTATCACGAGTTACCACGGACGCCGCTAACAACGCAAATTGAGGTTGTTCTCCTTTAAATTGTAACAATTGGCGTAAACGAATATTCTCTGCCACCAATTCGTCATAGGCCACTTGCTTTTGCTCTAATTCTGCATTGCGTTCCTCTATATCAGACATATCTTTCACACGTAGAATACCATCATCAATAATCGCTATCCCCGTATGTATTCCTTCTAAGAAACGACTAGCTCCATAAGTAAATGGGGCCATCAAGTTTTCTAGAGTTACTGTTACTACTGGAACTTGTGTTCTTTGTTTCCACACATAACCAAAAATACCTAGTACAGTACAAAGAATGACGATCATAGTCAACCATTTGCGTTCAGATTGTTGCATTAAGATCGCCCCTTTCGTAATTTACTTGCCACTAACAATCGTTCTAAACGTTGCACATCTGCGGCAGCTCTTCCTAAACCAAGTGCCACCGTATCGCCGGGCGTATCTGCAATGCGTACAGGAATGCCTAGTTCCGCTTGGATGTGGCGGTCTAACCCTTCAAGTAAGGACGTACCTCCCGTAAGGAGCATGCCACTTTCCATAATATCTGCCACTAATTCAGGTGGTGTTTTTTCCAAAATACTGCGTATAACAGCCACCATATCTGCAATAGGTTGTCGCAAAATTTCATAGACTTCACTTTTACGAATCATACAGCGTTTGGTGAGTCCCGTTTCAGAGTGACGACCTACGATAGTGTATTCCCCTTCGATAGATGGAGCGATCGCACAACCAAGAGTTTGCTTAATGTCTTCCACTGTTTCATCGGATACCATAATAGAAAACTCATTACGTATATAATGGTAAATAGCTTCGTTTAATTCATTACCACCAATCCGTGATGTGCGGCTCGCTACTTTACCCCCCATGGATAAAATAGCTACATCCGTAGTACTACCGCCAATATCAACCGCCATACTACCACGGGCCTCAAAAATAGGAAGCCCTGCACCAATCGCTGCTGCTACTGGACTTTCCAGCAAATGAGCTTCCCGAGCTCCTGCCTGAATAATAGCATCTGTCATAGCTCTTCGCTCTACATCAGTAATCCCACAAGGCACTGCCATGACGACACGAGATCTACGAACCGCCTTGGACGCTTTGTTCATAAAATACTTTAACATAGACAATACAATTCTGTAGTCCACAATAAAGCCCTCTTTCAGAGGACTCATAGGCGTTAATGTTTCCGGATTACGCAATAGCAAGCGATGTGCATCTTCCCCAACGGTGACGATATTCTCTTGCTTTGCATCCGTTGCCACGATGGATGGTTCTGATACAACCACCCCTCGACCTTCCACAAAAATATGCGTGTGAAAGGTACCAATATCTATTCCTAAATCTCTTCCTAATGAAGAAAATAATTTCATCGAACCTCTCCTTATAAAGAATTCCGTATTCTATTAATTGTAACATACTTTAAGGAGATTATAAATAAAAACCACAGTCTTACACCTGCATCTAATTATTGGATACGTTTGGATATTTATTGGATACTTTTTTGGATACTTTATTGGGTAATTATTAGATAATTATTGGGTAATTTTCACACAACTATTGGCTTAATATCAGCATTTGCAATATATCTATTGGGTAAATTACGATTATTTATTGGGTAATTTTTCAGATATTTTTTGGATAATTTTAGGACTTTTTTAACAATAATTGCATCTTGTTATCCAATCCTATAAATGATAAAAACATGTGTCTACCAGTGTTCTATTTAAAGACGAAACATTTTGGGTGACACAAAAAGATGTGGCGACGTTGTTTTCTGTCCAAGTACCTGCCATCAACAACCACTTAAAAAATATTTTCACTAAACAAGAACTATCAGAAGGTTCCGTTATTTCTAAAATGGAAATAACTGCTAGAGATGGATAAATCTATATTACTAATTTCTACACCCTCGACGCTATCATCGTTGTTGGTTATCATATAAGCTCAAAAGAGGCTACCCAATTCCGTATTTGGGCTACCAAGGTATTACGCGAATATATTGTAAAAGGGTTTTCCCTCCACGATGATATGTTAAATAACAGAACGGCATTCGATCAAAACTATTTTAAAGAACTCTTAAAAATTATTTAACCACCGATGAAATACGCAAACTAGAACGAACTGTATCCTCCTTTTTCGACTATATCGAAGGCATCATCGAACGGAAACATACTTTCACTATGAAAGCTGTTACTTAATATACAGAATTTAATTGTAGGCAGAAAGTATTCTCGGATTTTAACAGATTATTTCTAAAAAAAGAGATAACTAATCCTACGGTAAAACATCTTTCATAAAAATTTTATATAATAAAGAAAACACATTGTTTAAAGACTTCGCTTTTATAACTATGTGTTTTAAATTTCCTATCCTATTCTACTTTTGTAAAGTTTTCATGAATTTATGGTACACACGAATATTTTTTTAATTCAAATGCCGTTGCTATAAGTATTCCATCAGAATATAACCATTCACAATTCACTATTTTTTCTAATTCCGCAGGTAAAATGGTTGTGCAAATCACGCTTGTATCTCCTTCAAGAATTAATTCTTCTATCCCATTATTTTCGACGATTTCTGTATCATCGTGTAGAGCAACACGTACCCATGCTATGTAAGGCATTTCTTCTATCTTCTGTAGCATACCCCATATTTCAGAAAGTGTTGGGCGTCCAAATTCCCATTGATTCGGAGCAATGGAGCCCACTTCTGTATTTCTACAAAAAATTCATTCAGTGTCAGTAATGTGAAGTGCCCTTCATTTTCTTCCATTATTTTTTTATGCCCTCAACTCTATCATAGTTGCTCTCCCTTTTCAACCTCTAATTTGTCACTCACTTCTTCCACAATCTATAGTAGTCAAACATTTGTGACACAACCTCCTAAAGATTTATTTAAGAAGTA
>CAUPZH010000027.1:0-13236 GCA_963515865.1 uncultured Veillonella sp. | reverse complement strand
GTTGGTGGCGCAGACAAAGATAAATTGACTGACAAGAACATCGGTGTCAATGCAGCAGATGGCAAGTTAAAAGTTCAATTAGCTAGCGAGTTAACAAGCATTAACTCTATTACTAATGGTGCAAACTCTGGTAAAGTTGAGTTCGGTGCTAATGGAGTAACTACTTTCAGTAGTGGTGCAGCCGCTGGTGATAAAACTGTGACAATCAACGGCAAAGAAGGTAAAGTGACTGTTGGTAACAACGGTAACCCAATTGCTATCGATGGTTCTGTAGGTGATATCACTGGTTTGACAAATACAACGTTAACAGGGCCAGACTTTGGTACTAAAGGTCGTGCGGCTACGGAAGAACAGTTGAAATTAATCCAAGGTCAATTGGGTACTGGCAACTTGTCCTTCGGTGCTAACCTTCCTGCGAAAGCTGGTGGTAAAAAAGTCGTTGAAAATGCTCTTGGTTCCACTGTGAACATCGTTGGTACTGCAAATGTAACAGCAGATGACAACTACGATGGCAACAACGTAGTGACAACTGTTGAAAAAGGTACTGATGGCAATAGCACGGTAACTATCAAGTTGAACAAAGACTTAACATCTAAATCTGTAACAACTAACACGGTAACTGTAAAAGGTGAACCTGGAGCTAACGGTCAAGACGGTAAAGATGCAGTAGTGACTGTGGGTGAAAAAGGTGCAGATGGTAAAGATGGCTCTAACGGTACTATCGGCGTAAACGGTAAAGACGGCTCTGCAGTTATGATCAACGGCAAGGACGGCTCTATCGGATTGACTGGACCGAAAGGTGATAAAGGCAATAGCGTAGTTATCAATGGTAAAGATGGTAAAATCGGAGCCAAAGGTGAAGACGGTAAATCTGTTGTTATCAACGGCAAAGACGGTACAATCGGCTTAACTGGTCCTAAGGGAGCTGACGGAAAACCAGGCAAATCTTTAGATATCGGCATGAAAGATGGCTATAACGGTGCTGACGGAGCTGATGGTGTTCCAGGTGTTCGTGGTGAAAAAGGTGTTGACGGCAAAGACGGCATCACTCGTATCGTATACACTACGAAAGAAGTTGACCCAGTAACGAAAGTGGAAAAAGTAGTAGAACGTCAAGTAGCTACTATGGACGACGGCTTACAATTCACTGGTAATAACTCTGATACTGTGAACAAACATCGCTTGAACACATTGGTGAACATCGTTGGTGAAGGTGTGACTAAGGAAGCTGCGAAAACATTTGAGTCTGCTACTGGTAACATCTTAGTAGATGCTGACGGCAAAACTACATTGACTGTAAAAATGAATAAAAACATTGCTAATATCAGCAGCATTACTAATGCAGCAGGCAATGGCAAAGTTGAGTTCGGTGCAGATGGAGCGACTACTTTCAGTAGCGGAGCAGCAGGCGATAAAACTGTTACTATCAACGGCAAAGATGGCAAGGTAACGACTGGCGAATCTACTCTAGATACAACAGGATTGACTGTAAAAGATGGCGCTAAGGAAACGAAAGTGACTAATGCAGGTACTGTTGTCAAAGACGGTGCTAACGAATCTAAAGTGACTAGCGCAGGTGCTACTTTCACAGATGGTACGAAGACAACTAGCGTGGCGCCGACAGTAGTTCGTGTGAACGGAACGAATGGTGCAAATAGTACAGTGACTGACGGCGTAGTGATTGGTAAACAATCTGTGACACCAGCAGAAACTGTTCCTACAGCAGGTAAAGTTATCGCACCAGAAGAAGGCAACTTCATCACTGGTTTAGATAACAAAGCTTGGGATGTAACAAATCCAACATTTGTATCTGGTCGTGCGGCTACAGAAGATCAATTGAAATCTGCTACCACAGGTTTAGTGGATAAAGGCTTAATCTTCGATGCTAATACTGGCGGGGCGAAAACAAATAAACTTGGCTCTACTGTGAAAATCCAAGGTACTGCGGAAATTCCAGCAGGTGCTACGGATGCAGATAAAAACTATGATGGTAAAAACGTATTAACATCTATCGAACAAGATCCAACTACTGGCAACACAACGGTAACTGTGAAATTGAACAAAGATTTAACATCTAAATCTGTAACAACTAACACGGTAACTGTAAAAGGTGAACCAGGTGCTAACGGTCAAGACGGCAAAGATGCAGTAGTGACTGTCGGTGAAAAAGGCGAAGCAGGTAAAGATGGTTCTAACGGTACTATCGGCGTGAACGGTAAAGACGGTTCTGCAGTTGTTATCAACGGCAAAGATGGCTCTATCGGAATGAATGGTAAAGATGGTGCTAACGGTCTTACTATGAAAGGCGACAAAGGTGCAGTTGGTTTAGACGGCACAGATGGCGCCAATGGTAAAGACGGTATGACTCGTATCGTATATGAAACGAAACATACAGATCCTAAAACAGGTGCAGAAACGACTGTTAAACATCAAGTAGCGACCATGGACGACGGTCAAAAATACAGCGGTGATAATTACACAGCAGCAACAGCAACTGAAGCAGAAGCGAATGTGATCAACAAAAAACTAAACGAACGTTTAGAAATCGTTGGTGGCGCAGATAAAGATAAATTGACTGATAACAACATCGGTGTGAATGCGAAAGATGGCAAGTTAAAAGTTCAATTAGCTAGCGAGTTAACAAGCATCAACTCCATTACAAACAAAGAAGGAAACGGTAAAGTAGCCTTTGGCGAAAATGGAACAACTACGTTTAGTAGCGGCGCAGCAACTGGTGATAAAACTGTCACAATCGATGGTAAAGCAGGTAAAGTCACTGTTGGTAACAACGGTAACCCAATTGCTATTGATGGTTCTATCGGAGATATCACTGGTTTGACGAATACAACGTTGGATGCAGCGGACTTCGCAACAAAAGGCCGTGCGGCTACGGAAGAACAGTTGAAAGTAATTCAAGGTCAAATTGGTAGTGGCAAGTTATCCTTCGGCGCTAACCTTCCTGCAAAAGCTGGTGGCAATAAAGTTGTTGAAAATGCTCTTGGTTCCACTGTGAACATCGTTGGTACTGCAAATGTAACAGCAGATGACAACTACGATGGCAACAACGTAGTGACAACTGTTGAAAAAGGTGCTGATGGCAATAGCATAGTTACTATTAAGTTGAACAAAGATTTAACATCTAAATCCTTAACAACCAATACAGTGACTGTAAAAGGTGATCCAGGTGCTAACGGTCAAGACGGTAAAGATGCTGTGGTAACGGTCGGTGAAAAAGGTGAACCAGGTGCAGAAGGCAAACAAGGTAAACCAGGTTCTGACGGTGTTATCGGCGTAAACGGTAAAGACGGCTCTGCAGTTGTGATCAATGGCAAAGACGGCACAATCGGCTTGACTGGTCCTAAAGGTGAAAATGGTAATAGCGTAGTCATCAATGGTAAAGATGGTAAAATCGGTGCCAAAGGTGAAGATGGTAAATCTGTTGTCATCAACGGTAAAGATGGTACAATCGGCTTAACTGGTCCTAAGGGAGCAGATGGTGCACCAGGTAAATCTCTAGATATCGGCATGAAAGAAGGCTACAACGGCGCTGACGGAGCTGATGGTGTTCCAGGCGTTCGTGGTGAAAAAGGAGTTGATGGCAAAGACGGCATCACTCGTATCGTATACACTACGAAAGAAGTTGACCCAGTAACGAAAACTGAAAAAGTAGTAGAACGTCAAGTGGCTACTATGGATGACGGCATACGTTTCGCGGGTAATAACTCTGACACTGTGAATAAACATCGCTTGAACACATTGGTGAACATCGTTGGTGAAGGTGTGACGAAGGAAGCAGCGAAAGCATTTGAGTCCGCTACTGGCAACATCTTAGTAGATGCGGATGGTAAAGATACGTTGACGCTTCGCTTGAACAAACATCTGAACTTGACGAATACTGGTTCTATGACAGTAGGCAACTCTGTGGTGAACAACGCAGGCTTAACTGTGAAAGACGGTGCTAACGAATCCAAAGTAGGTAGCACAGGCGCGACTTTCACAGATGGTGCAAACACAACTAGCGTGGCACCGACAGTAGCCCGTGTGAATGGTGTGAAAGATGCAACTGGCGCTGTCACTGGTGGTGTTGTGATTGGCAAACAATCGGCTATACCAAGTGCAGATGGCAAAACTCCAACAGGTACAGATACTGCGGCAGAAGGCAACTACATCACAGGTCTTGAAAACAAAGATTGGAGCGTAACAGATCCGAAATTTGTATCTGGCCGTGCAGCCACAGAAGACCAATTGAAAACTGTATCTGATGCAGCGAAAGCAGTAGTGAATAACACAATCCAATTCGGTGCGGACAATGCGTCTAAAACAGATGCACAAGGCTTGAATAAAGAAGGTGGTATCGCTTTCAATATCACTGGAGGCGCAGATAAAACTAAATTATCTGATAACAACATCGGCGTGAATGCGAATGGTTCTACTGTGGAAGTGAAATTGGCGAAAGAATTGAAAGGCTTAACAAGCGCTGAATTTACGAACGCTGATGGTAAAACGACAAAAGTAGAAGGTGGCAAGGTGACGACTGGCGACACCGTTCTTAGCACAACAGGTTTAACTGTAGGTGATAAAGATGCTGGCACATTCGTGACTAAGACTGGTACCGTTGTGAAAGATGGTGACGTGACGACTTCCACGACAGCAGGTGAAACTGTATATCGTGATGGAGACAAAGCGACCACAGTTAACACATCTGGTATTACCATCGAAAATGGCGATAAAGCTGTATCCTTAACAAATAATGGCTTAGACAATGGCGGTAACAAAATTGTGAACGTAGCTAGAGGTGAAAATGATACAGACGCTGTTAACGTGGCACAATTGAACGACGAAGTAGGCAAAGCGAAAACAACTGTTTCTGTAAACGGTGAAGACAAAGATGTCAATAAGAATCTTTCCTTAACGGTGACAACAGCTAAAGATGGTCATAATAACTATGACATTCGCTTAGCAGACAAAGTGACATTGGGCACGGATGCGACGAAACAAGTGACAATGGATGGCACAGCAGGTACCGTGACAGCGGGCACTGGTGACAACATTGTGAAAGTAGACGGTACGAATGCGACTGTAACAGCTGGTACTGGCACGAATACTGTGAAAGTAGATGGTGGTAAAGGTCAAGTGGTAGCCTCTGGCGTGACCGTAGGTAAACAATCTGTCACACCAAGTGCGGATGGTACAACACCGGCGGCTGATGCAACAGCAACAGAAGGTAACTTCATCACTGGTTTAGATAATAAAACTTGGGATGTAGCAAACCCAACATTTGTATCTGGTCGTGCAGCTACAGAAGACCAATTGAAATCTGCTACTACTGGTTTAGTGGACAAAGGCTTAGTCTTTGATGCAAACACTGGTGGAGCGAAAACAAATAAACTTGGCTCTACGGTGAAAATCCAAGGTACTGCGGAAATTCCTGCAGGTGCTACGGATGCAGACAAAAACTACGACGGCAAAAACGTATTAACATCCATTGAGCAAGATGCTAACGGCAATACAACAGTAACCGTGAAGTTGAACAAAGATTTAACATCTAAATCCTTAACAACTAACACAATTACGGTGAAAGGTGAAGACGGTAAAGACGGCAAACCTGGCACAGATGCAGTGGTAACAGTAGGTGAAAAAGGTGAACCAGGCGTTAACGGCAAAGATGGCAAACCAGGCTCTGACGGCGTTATCGGTGTGAACGGTAAAGACGGATCGGCAGTTGTAATCAATGGCAAAGATGGATCTATCGGATTGAACGGTAAAGATGGTAAAAATGGTCTTTCCATTAAAGGCGACAAAGGTGTAGTGGGTGTAGACGGCACAGATGGCGCTAATGGCAAAGACGGTATGACTCGTATCGTATATGAAACGAAACATGCTGATCCTAAGAACCCTGGTAAAGACATGGTAGTGAAACATGAAGTAGCTACGATGGACGACGGCATGAAATATGCTGGTGACGATGCACAAGGTACTGATACATCTAAAGTCATCGCTAAGAAGTTGAATCAAACAGTAGATATTGTTGGTGGCGCAGATAAAGAGAAATTAACGGATAAAAACATTGGCGTGAATAACGTAGATGGTAAGTTAAAAGTACAATTAGCTAGCGACTTAACAAGCATCAACTCCATTACGAATAAAGAAAACAACGGAAAAGTTGAATTCAAAGATAAGGGAGTGACTACTTTCAGTGGTGGCAAAGCTGACGATAAAGCTGTATCCATTGATGGAAAACAAGGATTTGTGACAGGCTTGCAAAACAAAGACTGGAATGTAGCAAAACCAACGGTTGTATCTGGCCGTGCAGCGACGGAAGATCAATTGAAAGTGGTTAGTGACCGTCTAGCAGGCGCTCGTAAGTTCACAGGCGATAACAAAAATGTGACGGCTGTGGTTGGCCTTGGCGAAGTATTGAATATCAATGGCGGCGCAGATGCGACTAAGTTGACTGACAATAATATCGGTGTCATTGCTAAAGAAGCTGAGAAAAATGCAGATGGAACGGTGAAAACACCGGCATCCATGACAGTTAAGTTGGCGAAAAACGTTCACATGGGTGATGGTTCTACCGATTACACTGGCGTATTTAAACCTACTTTCATCGATAAAGATGGTAAGGTAAAACCTGTGATCGATGAGAAAACAGGTAAACCAGCAGAGTTTAATACGACAGTGAAACATGACGGATCAGGCAGTGAGTACACTGTATATCGTCCTGGCAAAGATGGTAAACCTGAACCGGCGATTACGACGAATGTGACACCATTGGGTGTGGTGATTGAATCCAACAATACCAATGGTAAAGCGAACCCTCCTGTGACATTGACAGCAAATGGTCTAGATAACGGCGGTAACCGCATTCTAAATGTGGCGCCTGGTATCAACGGCACTGACGGTGTCAACGTAGATCAGTTGAAAGCGACAGCGAACAATGTTCTGAACCAAGCTACAGGTGAAGCGCATAAAGCTGGTGCGAGAGCGGCCGCTTTAGCAGCCTTGAAACCATTACAATATGACCCATTAGAACCGACACAAATCATGGCGGGCATTGGTAATTATCGTAGTGAAACAGCAGCAGCTGTAGGCCTTGCTCATTACACGCAAGAAGCGACTATGTTCCACGTAGGTGTTACATTAGGTCAACATCAAAATATGGTGAATGCTGGCGTGACTCATAAATTTGGCTGGAGCCCAGAAGAAAAAGCAATTCCTGAACGTTATAAAGCGGGCCCGATCTCCTCTGTATATGTAATGCAAGATGAAGTATCTGCATTAAAACAAGAGAACGAACGCACGAAAGTAGCGTACGAACAAGTATTGGCAGATAATGCAAGTATGAAAGCAGAAAACCAAGAAATGAAGGAATCTTACAACAAAATGGCTCAAGACAATGAAGAAATGAAAGCACAAATCAAAATGTTGATGCAGGCTATGGGAATGAAATAAGTCCTGAAGATGTAACTTCCTCAGAAGATGCAATAAGCCCCTACCCTTCCGGGTCGAAAGACTCGGAAGTGGTAGGGGCTTTTGTGTTATTTATTGTTGTATTTGTGCTAATAAAATGATATAATGTTAGCACAAATAAAACTTTATAGGTAGGTAGTATATGGATTATAAAAAAATATTAGAAGAGAAGTTAAAACAAAGTGGAGGGATATTGCTGAGTGAAGAAGTGATATCCGAGAATATACCGAGTATTTATTTAACAAGAATGGTTGAGCAAGGCAGTCTACAGCGAGTGGATAGAGGGATTTATATGGTGGAAGGGGGACAGTACGATGGATATTATTTCTTTCAGAAGAGATATAAAGTAGCAATCTTTTCTTATCTATCAGCACTGTATCTACATCAATTGATGGATAGTATACCAAATAAATTAGAGGTGACCTTGTATCGTGGATATAATCCGCATCGAATGGATGAAAATATTATAAAGCACTATGTAACAAAAGAAGTACATGAACTTGGAATTGTTGATTGTAAAACGATGTATGGCAATACAGTGAAAGTATATGATTTAGAAAGAACGATTTGTGATTTAATAAAGAATAGAAAGGCTATAGATAGCGAGATATTTTCGAAAGTATTAAATCATTATGTAAGTAGTTCAAATAAAGATTTAGCAAAACTTTATAAGTATGCTCAAAAAATGAAAATACTAGATAAAGTTTTAGGGGTTGTGGAGGTCCTTTATGAATAAGGATGAATCATAAATAAATTATTTAGAAAAATAATTAATAGTTAGATGTATTAGCTGTTGACAGTTTATTTGCATAGTGCTATAGTTGTGTTAGTAGATTGGCTGCAACGCTTAGGGCGTTGGTCACTAGGACACTGCTTTGGCAGTGTCCTTTTTATTTATGGAGATACTTATGGACTACGATAAACCGTTTCAAGATATTTCTCAACAAGTAGAAGTATTACAAAATAAAGGACTTATTATTTTAGATCCAGTATTAGCAGAAAATATATTAATGACAGTGTCATATTATGATCTTGTTAATGGATATAAAGAAGTATTCATAAAAAATAAGGTGTATATTAAAAATACCAGTATTGAAGATCTATTTGCATTTTGGTATTTAGATAAAAGGGTACAAGCACTTACTATAAAATATAGCTTAATCATTGAAACTATTTTTAAGCAAAAGTTATCATATGTGATTGCAAAGAATATAGGTGTTGATGAAAGGATATATTTAAATTCTAAATATTATAAGAAAAAAGCAGGAGGATTATTATTCAACAATCTTAAAATAGATATTATGAGGTTGTTATCTGTTAAACATAGTAAAGCACCTACTAAATATTATATAAAATCTCATAATCATGTTCCGCCATGGATTCTATTAAAAAATGCATCATTTGGTATTTCGATTAATATGTTTAAATTTTTAAGTACCAAAGATAAAGCGGAAGTAGCAAATTTACTTATACAATCTGATGCGGTGTTAGTATATGAAAAAATTGAACTCATTATAAGTTTTTTAGAAGGGCTGAGAAAGTTTAGGAATTATGCAGCACATAATCTGAAATTTATTACATGTCAGCCTGGATTTAAATTGCCGGGTAAAACCATGTATAGGTTATATCCAAAGTATGTCATTAGAAAATATTCTGGGGATATTTCAAAAAAAGATAAGGGGAGTATCAATGGATTATATGGGTTGATACTTATGATGATCATCTTTACAGAGGGTACACCGCTAGCTCAAACTATAATTGAAGATTATTCTGCAGAGATATTGCTAGGAGGGAATATACAAGAAGGAATAGATATGAAAGATTTATTGAAAAAATATTGTAACTGCTTGCGTTTACCAGAAGATATGTTACGTCGATTTGAAATTATTAAATCTATATTTAGATAGAATGCAACAAGCCCCTACCCTTCCAGGTCGAAAGACTTGGAAGCGGTAGGGGCTTTTGTGTTGTGGTATTCGTATAGTATATCTAGTGGATGGTAATGTTTGGAATATAATAAAAGGGACGCAAGTTGTACTGCGTCCCTTTTAGTATTGTTAAAATGAAAAATCTTGAATGGTTTCGATATCTACAAGCTCAACTTCTTTGCCGTGGAATTGGATGATCCGTTCGTCTTGCAAACGACCTAGTTCACGGCTGAGGGCGGTGCGGCTCACGTTGAGGACGTCCGCCATTTCTTGCCGATTGTGTGGCAAGGTGAGGATGTTCTTTTTTTGCACTCGGTGAAGGTCCATAAAATAGGCGAAGATTTTTTCGCGCATCCCTTTGAGGGACAGGTAATGCACTTTGCGGGTCAGCTGCATCGCCTTTTCAGACAGGTCATGCATGAGGTTTGTAAGCAACTGGATTTGACAGGATTGGCAGTCTGGAAATGCTTTGGTGAAAGTCTCAATCGGTAAAAATAGTACAATCGCATCTTTTGTGGCTTCAATCGTAGCTGGCCATAGGGGATGATTACTAAAGAGCAAAGCTTCTCCAAACATAGAGGACGGTTGTAGTTCTGTTACGATAGTTCGTTGTCCTAGCATGTTCTCTCGTGTTAATAAGGCACGCCCTTCTAGCAAGATACCGATGCCTTCCATCGGATCCCCAGCAATGGCAATGAAAGAATTTTTTTTGAAACTTTGTACTTTCACATTTGCTTGAGACAAGAAAAGTGATAAATTTTCTGGCGCAATGTGTGCGCATAGGGGAGATTGTTGAATCGTTTGCATGTATGTTTCTAACGTTGGATGTAATGTCGACATGGGACCTCCATTAAATTAGAGAGTGCGCTTTACCGATTTCCTTGATTTGTTCTATGGTGAGCTTAGTATATTTGGCAATCATTTCCAAGGATAATTTATCTTCTAACATGCCAAGAACTACCTCGGCTTTGCCTTCAGCATTACCTTCTTTCCGTTGACGTCTTAATTCCATTTCGAGTGTCATATATTCCAACCTCCATTCCTTAGAATGTTTTACTTTATCTACGACGGAGTCCATTTCCGTTACTAAATCATCTGAAGATGTTTTGCCATCTACATAATCTAAAAGACATTGTAACGGTTTTGAAATATCGTCTTCTGTACCTTTAGTACTCAAGAATAGTTTTGTGGTCCCATCGTTTAATTCTATATTGTAATTTTCTAAACAAATATTTTTGAAAGTATACTTATGAAGATTATCACTAAATAGTGGAAATGTACATATAAAAATGACATAGGTATCATTGAGCTCGGTGTAATCTTGGCCTTTTTCAATGTTATGTAAATCGATGATACTTTGATAGTATCTGACTCGTTTTACTAATTCCTCCATATTTTTAGTAGTTTGCATTTCCACATTAAAGACAGTACCATCCACATCGTTGACGTAGACATCGAGTCGAATACCTTTACTGTCTGGGTTCATATGTAGTGACTTTTCTTCTTCGAGATAGGTGATATCTTTAATCTGGATATCTAACAGCCGTTCTATTGTTGCCTTACAAATACGCTTATTTCGCATTACCTTCTGAAACATAAAGTTATCCTGAATAGTTAGTTCTTCAAAGGGTTTAATATACATAGAATCACCTCCGGCTCTTATTCAAATTATACCATATATTTTAGATATATAACATTGCTCTTTCTTACGTCACTATATCAATGCATGGGCACGACCAATTTCTATAATCTGCTCTACAGTTAGTTTCGTATACTTCGAAATCAATTCTAAAGACCAGTTATCCTCTAACATGCCAAGAGCTACTTCAGCTTTAACTTCAGCTTTGCCTTCGGCTATAGCTTTAGCTCTACCGGCAGCGAATCCTTCTTTTCTGCATCGTATTTTTTCAACTTCAAATCTCATATACTTTCCTCTTCATTTCTCAGAATGTTTTTAAAGTGTAGCCAAGGATACGTTTTTTCTGCTTTCAGTATACTATACTACATGTATAGATAACAAGACACTGCTAGATTGCCCTTGAGAGGGCTTTCACTATGAAAGGGATTGTCTAGTAAAATATCTAAAGTAATACAAAAAGTATGTTGTAGTATACATATTAAGGGCAAAGTTCCCAAGGAGGTTTATCATGAGTATGTTCTGTTTCCAATGTGAACAAACAGCGCAACCAAATGGTTGTACAGTACAAGGTGTGTGCGGTAAAACAGCACCGGTTGCAAATTTACAAGACGAATTAACAGCGGCGTTGATCGGTTTAGCTCGTGCAATGCAAGCTACAGAAGTAACGTTAGAAAACGTACAATTGTTAAAACGTGGTTTATTCATGTGCGTAACAAACGTAAACTTCTCTGAAGATCGTGTACAAGAGTTCATCGATGTAATCAACAATGCGCACAATAAATTAGATGCGAACATTCCTAACTTTGATTGGGAAGAATTGTGGAAAGGTCATGAAGACATCGTTTCCTTACGTTCCACATTGTTATTAGGTATGCGCGGTATGGCAGCATACGCATGGCATGCAGCAGTATTGGGCTACAATGATCCAGAAGTTGATGCTTGGTTTGTAAAAGGCCTTGTTGAAATGGCAAAAGACCACAGCGCAGAAGAATGGTTAGGCCTATTGATGGAATTCGGTGGCATCAACCTTGCTTGTATGGCGTTGTTAGACAAAGCAAACACAACTACATACGGTACTCCAGTTCCTACAACTGTACCTTTGACAGTAGAACCAGGTCCTTTTATCGTTGTAACAGGCCATGACTTACACGACCTAAAAATGTTATTGGAACAAACTGATGGTAAAGGCGTTAACATCTATACACATGGTGAAATGCTTCCATGTCATGCGTACCCTGAATTGAAAAAACATCCTCAATTGAAAGGGAACTTCGGTACTGCATGGCAAAACCAACAAAAAGAATTTGATGGCGTTCCAGGTGCATTCTTGTTCACAACAAACTGCATTATGCCACCAAAACAAACATATATTAAAAATATCTTCACAACTGACATGGTTGGTTTCGATGGCTGCGGTCATGTGGAACACAACGAAGATGGCACAAAAGATTTCTCTGCAGTCATCGAACGCGCTATTGAATTAGGCGGTTACAAAGAGCCACAACAATTCACAGGTATCAACGGCGGTACAGAAGTAACAACTGGTTTCGGTCATGGTACAGTACTTGGTGTAGCTGATAAAGTAATTGATGCGGTGAAAGCTGGCGCTATTAAACATTTCTTCTTAGTAGGTGGTTGCGACGGTGCTAAAGTAGGCCGTAACTACTACACAGATTTTGTAAAACAAACTCCAGAAGATACAATGGTATTGACTCTTGCATGTGGTAAATATCGTTTCAACGACCTTAACATCGGTGAAATCGGTGGCTTGCCTCGTATCCTAGATATGGGTCAATGTAACGATGCGTACTCTGCGATCCAAGTAGCGGTAGCATTAGCAGGTGCTTTTGAATGTGACGTAAACGAATTACCATTGACATTAGTATTGTCTTGGTACGAACAAAAAGCGGTATGTATCCTATTAACATTATTGTCCTTAGGCATCCGCAACATCTACATCGGACCATCCTTACCAAAATTCTTGTCCAACACAGTACTTGGCATCTTAGTTGAAAAATTCAACTTACATCCGATTACAACACCAGAAGAAGATATGAAAGCAATCTTAGGCTAAGACGTCTCTTGTGACGCTATGCAGCCTTGTGGCGTTCTTCATTAGCATAAGGGAAGAGCACGGCATACCCCCTCACAAACGGTATTTCATAATGTTTGTTCGGGGGCACACCGTGCTCTTCTTGT
>CAUPZH010000026.1:0-13375 GCA_963515865.1 uncultured Veillonella sp. | reverse complement strand
CTGGCGATAGGAATTGAACCCACAACCTGCTGATTACAAGTCAGCTGCTCTACCGATTGAGCTACGCCAGCACATTCACATGCATTAGTATACATGTCTTTATGTAGTTTGTCAAGAACTTTTTCTACTCAGTAGTGCCGTTCCTGACTACTTGTATATAATAACATACCCCTGTTTATAATGCAAGTGTTTTATAAAAAATTTTTTAACTTTTTTGGGAAAAGTTTGCACACCCTCATAGTAACCGCTATTTTGCGTAGTAGCCTTGTGGCATTCCCTTATTGCCTAAATCGCACAAACAAGAAGAGCACAACATGTTCCGGAGCAAACCTAACCACTGTATCAGTTTGCGGAGGAATATGTCGTGCTCTTCCTGTTTGTCCAATATCAAGCTAAGAACGCCACCTATTTCTTAGCCAAAACAAGTTGTTTCAACATCTCTATATCGTTTCGTAGTTGTCGATTATCCGATTGCAAATTAGCAATAGCCTGTTCTTGACGATCATTTTGTTGTCGTTCTGCTTGTAGCTCGTCAGCTAATACAGAAAGAGATGCATTGTCCCCAAAGGCACCAGCAGCGTTACCACCCTTACCAAAGCGAAGTGTAGCCCCCAGGTTATAAATCATTTGTCCACTTGAGAAAGCAGCCCCTGCATTGAACAGCGTTCTTTCATTGGTATAATGCGCCACACCTAGGGCATAGCCCATTTTTTCTTCCTGTTTACCTATACCTACCATCACTTGTGTTGGTTCATCTACTTTATATTGGATAGGTTTTAGAGCTGCTAAGGCTGCTGTCATAGCATTCCCTTGATGAATTTCACCACGCAATCCTTTAGCAGCTGCATCAATCGCGTTGTATGTAGCTGTTTCCAAGGATTTTAATTGTGCTACATTGACACCATCCGTATCTTCAGAGCCCGCTGCTAGACCTATCAACTGTCTTGTATCTCCTGTTTCCGAGTTACCAATGGATACAGCACCTCTTGTAGATTGCCATGTACTTGCCGCAGTATTACCAGTAGTACCTTGTGTAGCAGTGCTTATCTGTAATGTCCCATTAGCACCTTTTACTACAAACTCTTCAGACGGATCATATCCCAGGTCACCTTTATTTCGGTTCCCTAATGTATACGATCCTAGTGCCACACTATCAGCCGCCTCTGTTTTAGCCGATGTACCAATAGCTACTGAGCCACTGCTGCCATCCCTAGTAATCGCTTCAACTCCTATACTAATAGAACCGTTTCCTCCACGCGCCTGAGCCTCTCGTCCCAATGCCAAAGTATTTTCACCCATAGCCTGTGCTTTATACCCCATACTGGTAGCACCTGCTTTATCACTTCGCGCGTCTCTACCAATTGCTACGCCATAATATTTTGCAGAAGATGCCCCCGTGCCTATGGACACAGAATCGCTTTCAACACTCGACGCTGACGCACCTATCGCTACAGAATTATCTCCAGAAGCATTACCTCCACCAGCTTCATAAGAATTATTACCTGCTGCTTGCACACTTCCTAAACCTATTGCTAACATACTAGCCATTATCAAAGGTACTACACAATGTCTTTTCATCACTTACCTCATTTTATCCTATCTTTTATCATATATCTATTATCTTGCCATCTGTTTTAGTTGCTCCACATCTTGGTGCAACTGTTGATTTTCTAGTTCCAACTCTCGTAGCACTTGTTTTTGATGTTGGTTTCTAGTTTGTTCTCGCTGTAATGCTTCAAATAAGTTTTCTATTGATAGATGAGTTCTATCCGTGGCTAAGGATGCCCCTTTTTCACCTAATCGTAAAGTAGCACCCGCATTATACACTAATTGGTTTCCTGAAAGTGCTGCCCCTGCATTCACCATCATTCGTTCATTCCTATAATGAGCTACCCCTAAGGCATAGCCACTATGACCTGCATATTGCCCTACACCTGCTAACACTTGCGTTGGTTCATTTACTTTATAAGCTACTGGTTTTAGTGCAGCAAGAGCAGCCGTCATCGTATTCCCTTGTCTCGCTTCATTGCGCAACTGTCTAATCGTTCTATCCAATGCACGATGAGCTGCCAAATCTAACGATTTTAGTTGTGCCACATTAATGCCATCAGTATCTTCTGATCCCGCTGCTAACCCTACGAGCTGTCTTGTATCCCCTTTTTCAGAATTGCCAATAGATATAGCGCCTTGTCCAGACCGCCAAGTACCTGCTATCTGATTGATTTCTGCTTTTTTATTGATTAGCTCTGCACCTTTTTTCTTTAATAGATTATATTTCTCTTCCGACTGAGTCCTTATAGCGTTTAATTCCACTAGATCCACATCTTCGTTCCGTTCTAATTGACCTATTAATGCTGCTCTTTTTTCAGATAATGCATATATATCCCCTTGAATCATTTCATATTCATTTTGCAAAACTTTATACTCTACTTCTTTAGTTGCTATTTTCTTTTGTAACGCAGTAGGTAACTGTAAGTTACCTTTCTCGTGATCTTTTACAACAGCTATATTCAAAGAATCGTATCCAACTACACCCTCATCACGGTTAGTTACTGTTTGAGACCCTAGTGCAACAGAATTAGTTTCACGCGCCCTTGACGATTCACCAATGGCCATACCATTTTCAACACCAAAGAAAGTATGTGTCTTATAGCCAATACCCATCGATTGATATCCCTGTAATACAGCCAATCTTCCCAGTGCTATCGCATTGAAAGCACGACCTAATGCATTATATCCAAGATTAGTAGACCCGTCATAACTACTTGCCCCTGCATATTCTCCAACGGATGCGCCCTTATCATTCACACCTGCCGATCCTGTACCCACTACTACAGCATCATCTCCTCTAATCAGAATATTACTCCCTACTCCGACCGAATGGTCACTATCAATCTGTATCCCATCCGAAGTATAGGAACCCTGTCCTATTGCCTGCACAATTCCATGCCCTGTAGCCAGCACAGTAGTCATCACAATGGCTGCTATCGACTTACTATTCATCCACGTGCCTCCCTTACTATTCCATTCACCTATTAATTACCTATGAAATACTAATAAATAATACTATTCAAATCACATTGTGTCAAATAACCTTTTAGAAACTCACCCCCCCCCGAATTCAAGTCGCAAATTCAAGATGCATTTATAGTAGTTTTTTATTGTAAAATATGGTATACTGAACACACAAAAAAGAAGAGCCATCAACGTTTGATCGGCGTTAGGCTCATCTCAAGAAAGTTTAAAATGAAAATGTGCCTAACGTATTAAGGTGAGCAGACCTTATTCGTTAGGCTTTTTCATTACTTATATAGTAAATCTAAAAGTGCTATGATTAGCATACAAATTTGTATCAATAACGATAATATTGCAAGCGTCTTCATAGTATCACCTCCCTCCTATAATGTAGGAAGAGATGAACCTAACAATACGTTAATAGCCCTTCTTATAAGATTATCATAGCACAAACTTCTCAAATCGTGAATTTTTTTCAGTAAAAAAATCCCTATATGGAACGCAGTTTTGCGTAGTAGCCTTGTGGCTTTCTCTTACTGACTATATCACACAAATGTAAGAAGACCGTAACATACCCCTGAACAAGCATAACCACTGTATAGCTTGGAAAGGGGTGTGTTACGGTCTTCACTTTATATAATTTAATTAAGAAAGCCACAGGCTACATAGCCGAAACAAGTTCGCTTTTCTTTTGGTCAGACAACAATATTTCCCTGACGAATTTATCATCTAATGTAAACAACAAATAGGTATGTTCCAACACCGGATGTCGATAACCATAGACTACGCCTTTGGTGCTATCATGATGATTAGCAGGCTCTTCAAAATCTGGCACTCCATAGAGATAGAGCAGTAAGTATTTAGAATCTCCTAATGAAATGCCGCGTTTCGTCGTACCAAGCGATGAGTTGATCATGACACGAGTGATTTCGTGTTCCTTGTTATATGCGATAACTACATCCTTATAGCCTAAAAATTCCTGACCGTACAGCTTTCCTCTTTCTTCCCAAGATCGGTTAGGATCATTGGTAAATGTGTCACCTAATCGGTAACCCATCAAAGAGAAATCTGACTCCGTCATGGTATTGGGCTTAAACGTTTCTAATGTAGTGGCTGGTATAGCAAAACGAGGCCAGTCTTGACCCGTAATCATTCCCAAATGTGTCACTTTCCCATCTTTCAATGAAAGCCACACATAACCCACAGAACTGTTAGAACCTGCTAAAGAGTCACTAGTATAAGTATTCTTCACCAACTGTGAAAACTCCTCTTTTTGCATATAACTTTTTTTGTTGTTTGTTATAGTTTTTTCTTCACCAAATGCGCCTTGATATAGCCACAACAATGAACCATCTTTGTTATCCCGCCACATAGCCTGCGGTGATCCCCAAGCAAAGAGCACTTCGCTACGTGTGGCACCTACATGCACATCTTCATGTAAGAAGATAGTAGCCTTATCCGTCCACCATAGATCCATAGGATATTTAGGCGATTTATTTTGTGTCGTAGCCTTTATATCCTTTGTCGGTGTCTTAATCCCATCATCGATTGTAGGTGTGCCTTTGCCCTCGGCTGTGCTGTCCTTTGATACCTTCGGTGTATCTGTTTTACGTTTCTCCGTCGATACATCTGCACTTCGTTCGTCGTCGGTCACAGCCCCTTCAGACCTCAACTCCTTTGAGCCTGTATTATCAAGGACGGTCTTGGCTTCTGTTGATCTACCTTTGCTAGTAGCCTGCGCCGAACTGTTTAGCATAGGACCTACATTATCGCTAGTAGCGCCAACGGAATCCACATCTGTATCTGCATCTTTACTGTCGTCAGATTCTATCGTATCCTTTGCAGTCCTATCAGTAGATGGCTTCTTATGGATAGCCTCTAACTTCTCTTTCAATACGTCTACATCTGGAAATGCCCAAGGTTCACGTTGTTTCGCCTCCACTCGTGCTTTCGCTTCTTCTTTAAGAGCATTCACAAATGTGTCTGTAATGACAAGGGGCGGTATACGTTTCGCTGTGAAAGTAGTCCCCACCAAGTCTAATTCTTCTGCTTCCCCTTCGACAAAGGATGCTTTTTTCTCTTCCAAGAATTTTCGTACCGCCAAGTCTTCTGCCACATGGTCTGGTGTTAGATCAAGGGTCACAGATCCTACCGTCACCTTTCGCTGCACAGTGGTTCCCGTAGGCTTCGTCTCTAACACAGTTTTTCCTTCCGCTACATCTGCTGTTTCACCTTTCTTTTCAGCACCATCTTTCTCAGTGCCAATCACCTCAGCCTTCTTATGTAGGGCATGTCCGCCCGCATCTTGTCCAGAAACAACAGATTCTGCCTTTTTATGTATAGTACTGCCACTAGCATCTTCGCCTAGTGCAACCTGCAGTTGAACCCCCACCATGCCAACTAATGCCATAGCCGCCAAGGTAGCTTTCCAATTAGTCTTCATGATTACGTCGCTCCTCTAATTTTTCTTTCACCCAAGTAATCCATGGTGAAAGCCCTTCTGCCTGCGTACAGCTCACCTGAAAGATAGGCACCCCTGGTTGTAAGGATTGAATATCTCGAACAGCCTCATCCATTTTAAATGGTACATAAGGCAATAAATCTACTTTATTTAATAAAACTGCTGAAGATTCTTTGAAAATCAATGGATATTTCAGCGGTTTATCTTCTCCTTCAGTAATAGAAAGGACCGTTACTTTCATGTCTTCACCGATGAAAAATTCTGCTGGGCATACTAAATTGCCTACATTTTCAATGATGATTACATCCAACGCATCCAAATCTAGTTCAGCAATAGCCTCACGAATCATATTCGCATCTAAATGGCAACCTCCGACAGTATTAATTTGAATCACTGGTACACCTGTGGCATGAATGCGCTCCGCATCTTTATCCGTGAACAAATCACCTTCAATCACAGCAATACGATAGTCCTTGGACAACGTTTGCAAAGTCGCCTCTAATAGGGATGTTTTACCCGCCCCTGGAGAGCCCAATAAATTCATCACTAAAATGTGTTTATCTTTAAATTGTTGTTGTAGTGTTTCTGCAATGGCATCATTTTTTGCCAATACATTTGTCATTACTTGTACTTCCATAGTACTCCTTTAATCCATATCAATGGATGCCACACGCAATTCTCTGCCTTGTAATTCTTCTACGGCAAAGCTTTCACAGTGTGGGCATACATGACGATACTGTTCCATTGAAAATTCTTGATGGCAATCTAAACAACGTCCTTTCATAGGAATCGTTTCTATGTCTAGCTTAGCTCCTTGTGCCGGCGTCCCTTGCGTCACCGCATCAAAACAGAAGTGTAAAGCATCTGGTTCTACCCCAGATAGGACGCCAATCTGTACTTGTATAGCGTGGATAATGGTGCCTTCGTTAGCTTTCAAAGTATCTAGCGCCACATCCACAATTCCCTCAGCGATGGCCATTTCGTGCATAATACGCCTCGTATAATCCTTCTAACATCATGGTAGTCGTCACAGACCCAACGCCACCTGGCACAGGAGTGATGGCAGATGCCACCTCACTAGCAGAGGAGAAGTCCACATCACCTACAGTCTGTCCCTCTAACTCATTGATTCCCACATCGATGACTACACAACCTGGCTTCAACATAGATCCGTGCACCATGTGAGCTTTACCGACCGCAGCTATGACCACATCGGCTTGTGCTAGTTCAGCTGGTAAGTTTTGTGTTCTAGAATGGCAGATTGTCACCGTTGCATTGCGCTCTAGCGCCAACAATGCTACGGGTTTACCCACTACTTGGCTACGGCCTAGAACCACTACTTTTTTGCCTGCTAGTTCGATGCCATAATGGTCAATAATCGCCATGCAAGCCTTTGGTGTGCACGGCACATACCCACCTTTGCCAGAGCTAAATAGCCCAATGTTATAGGTAGTTAGCCCATCAATATCCTTCGCTGGATCTAAGGCTCCAATCACCGCTTCACTGTCGATATGTTTCGGCATTGGCATCAACGGTAACACACCATAAATACGTTCATCTGTATTGAATCTGTGAATCACCGCTTCTACCTCTTCTTGGGTAGCTGTTTCCGGCAATTCCACTAATTCAGTATCGAAATTCGCTCCTTTTGCTACCTTTTCCATGAAAGTAGCATACATCTTAGCAGCACTATCGTCACCCACTAACAAAATACCTAGTGTAATGGTCACGCCTTGATTGGCTAGTACTTGCATTTTCTCTTGTAGCACAGCCTTACGAGCCTGTGCTACTGGTTTTCCTAATAATTCTATCATGATATCCTCACATTCAGAATTTTTATTACATTAGTATGTTACACCTATCAGAGTATGTGTAAGCATTCTATCTACATTAACGACTAAAATGAACCGTTATAGATTCTCCTTGTTCTACCGTACTGCCCACGCCCTCATCTTGCGAAATGGCATAGCCCGTACCGGTTGGTTTGAACGTTAATCCAGCTTCATGAACCCAATCACGGACCTCTCCATAGGCATGTCCTACGAAGTTTGGCACAATGACAGAGCCATCTTTATTACGATGCACCGTCAATACCTTAGTTTCAGCTTTTGACTTGTCTTTATCACCGTGTTTACTACGAGTCGGTGAAAGCTTATAGTACCGCACTAATTGTGACATCACATCTTGGAATACAGGAGCCGCAATTTGACTACCATAGAAAGTACCTGCTGGATCATCAATCACAACTAATGCTACAAATTGGGCATCTTCTACCGGTCCATAACCAATAAAGGACGCAATATAACGACCGTTCAAATAACCTCCATGTTCAGCATCTAGTTTTTCCGCCGTACCAGTTTTACCAGCAAATTGATAGCCTTCTACATACGCCTTATGTCCGCCACCTTCGGAGACTTCTTTCTCTAAAATATCCGTAATCTGTTTGGCAATACTTTCAGGTATCGGTTGACCTTGCTCCACATCTTGTGCCTCTTTATAAATCGTTCCATCTGGATTGACAATGGATTTAATAATATGAGGTTTCATCATTTTACCGCCATTAGCTAGTGCTCCAAAGGCTTGTACCATTTGTAACGGAGTCACCGCAATCCCTTGTCCGATGGACATAGTCGCCGTATCTAGTTTGCTCATCGTCTTCGGATCAAAGAGGATACCATCCCCTTCTGCTGGAAGTTCAATCCCTGTCGCTTTACCAAAACCAAAGCGTTTTACATAATCCGTCAAAATCTCTCCACCTGTAGTCGTACCCAAGTACGCCATACCTGTATTGATGGAATATTTTAAGATATCTAACAATCGTACTTTACCACTGCCTTTACCATCCCAGTTTTTCATATGATGTCCATCAATGATAATGGTCCCCGTATCATTATAGACCGTATCTAGCTGCCATTTTCCAGCTGCCAGTGCGGAGGCGGCAATAATCGGTTTGAACGTAGATCCTGGTTCATAAATACTCACCACCGCATTATTGCGATAATCTTCAAATTTTAATTTATTTACGTCCGATGCCATGCCTCGATTTTTATTGGCCATCGCAAGGATTTCCCCTGTTTTTGGATCCATAATAATCATCGCTGCACTGCGAGCCTTTGTGTCTATCATCGCTTTATCTAAGGCCCGTTCGGCAATAAACTGCACCGTTGTATCAATGGTAAGATTCACCGATTTTTCTTGATCTGGTAAAAACTGAGATTGTACGGACTCAAAGACGGGGCGACCAGCTGTGTCGTTGTAAATGCTGACTTTTACCTCATTACTGCGAATCACATCATCTAACGCTGCCTCAAGCCCTGCCTTACCTTCTGCATCCGCTTTGCCATCTTCATTGAATCCTACAAATCCAAGGACCTGCGCTAATAAAGTATCATTCGGATAATAGCGACGGCTCTCTTTATGTAAGGTAATAAAATTGAACTTTGCTTCCTTGATGGCTGCTTCTATACCATTGGAGTTCGGCACATCTAAGAGGCGATCAATCCAGACAAAGGCTGTATCTTCATTTAATTTTTTAATAATTTCTTCTCTGGAAATACGCACATACGGTGCCAATACATCTGCCACCTCTTCCGGCGTTTTCTTAGCCACCACCCGCATCATCGTAGGGTCCGCACTGACGGAGTTAACGGTCACGCTTAATGCCAAGGGGTTGCCATTCCGATCAAAAATAGTACCTCGTGGAGATTGCAATACTCGATCTGTAATAAATTGATTAGAAAACCGCTTTGAATAGGTATCATTCGCTACAATCTGTATATATCCGTAGCGCAATACGATGAGCGACGCGATCACAAATATAAACGCAAACCATCGCAAAGCATACTCATCTAATTGTTTCCGTGCTTTTTGCACTGTCATGGTTACTACTCCTTTTCTTTCAGTCGACGATACTTGGAAAGCCCTGCCTCCTGTAACGCCTCTGGGGTGTTCAAAATTTCTCCACTTTGTACACGTTGTAACAAGGTTTGCATCACTTCTTTTACATAAGGAGTTACCATACTCGGTAGTCCTTTATTATAGTGTAAATCCTTCGTGTGTACTGGCATGGTCTTTGCCAATGACACCATACGACTGCCATACCTATCTGATGGTTCTGGGTCCTTCGTGCCACCGCCGATCACATCTGCCACGCCCAATACCTTTAAATATTCCATGGCGATTACCAGATCTTTGTTTTCTCGAAATACACCATCTCTTGCTTCTTTTTGCATCCATCTCCGCAAATCAGCAGAGGCATTGGCCACGTAAAAGTGAAAGCGCATATGTCGCTCTACGAGCCACACCACAAGGTTTACAAACTCTTTGGCATAACCTAAACGAGTCAATATATCTCGCGTCATATTGGCTCCTACCGTATCGTGGTTGCGATCCGTAATACGCCCATTGTGAAAGCCTCGAACGCCTTCCACACCTTTGCCCACATCATGGAGCAACGCCGCCCATCGCAACACTAGATTGGGTGGCACTCCTTTTACCACGGCTAAGGTATGACGCCATCCATCATGTACATGATGTTCTAGCGCTTGTAGTAATTCTACTAAATGGGTTAACTCCGGCAATATAGGAATCCTTCGAGACTGTCCTTCTATCGTTTGTTGGCAACATTGTTCATTCAAATGGCTTCGCACCATCGCATCTAAAGCAAGGTCCACATGATCACTAAGCAACATTTTTTCAATTTCTATACGCACTCGTTCTAGGGATAAGCCTGCCACTCGATACAAGTTCGGCTCAATCCCCGCCCATGTGCTAAGGTCAATGGTAAATCCCAACTGTCCCGCAAATCGACACAATCGGAACATGCGGAGCGCATCTTCTTCAAATCGCTCTTTACTAGAACCAATCGTACATAAACGGCGCGCCTTAATATCTTGCAAACCACCGACTTCATCTCGGATTTGCCCACTTTCAGTAAGAGCAAGACCATTAATCGTAAAATCTCGTCGCTGCACATCCTCTAAAAAGGTAGACGGATAGTGTACAGACACAGGGCGATGACTGTCATCGCCATATTCTTCGTTGCGATAGGTAGCCACCTCATAGGAATGCTCACCATAGGATACGACCACAACGCCAAAAGAAGCGCCCACTACATTGGTCGTAGTAAAACCAGCCCTTCGTAATACATCGATAACCATCTCTGGCATAGCCGATGTAACTATATCGTAATCATGGGGAATGCGTCCCATCTGGATATCTCGCACCGCACCGCCTACAATATACGCTTCCTGTTGTGCTTCTTGTAAAGTTTGCAAAATACGTACAGCTCCGTGGTAAGCAGCCGTTTCTCTGTATGCTAAACTCCCCATACTAACCCCTCTCTATTTCTGATGGGCCAAGCGATTCGTAATCTCCATTCCCGTTTTTGTTCTCGCTAGTCCCCCTTCACTAGTTTCCCGTAGTGCCTCTGGTAAGGCTCGTCCAATGGAATCCATAGCGCCAATCACTTCATCAGCAGGAATACGACTGCGCAAGCCTGCCATTGCCATTTCTGCAGCTGCCAACGCATGGACTGCATAAATACCATTCCGCTTTACACAAGGTACTTCTACGAGACCTGCCACGGGGTCGCAGACCAAACCCAGTACATTTTTCATGCACAAAGTCATAGCCGTCACCACTTCCTCTGTAGTGCCACCCATCATCGCTACTGCACAAGCTGCCGCCATGGCTGCCGCCGTGCCGACTTCGGCTTGGCAACCACCCACAGCACCTGCTACACAGGCTTGGTTCGTTACTACATTACCTACGCCAGCGGCGGCTAAAAATCCATTGATATACGCTGTATCATCACAGTTGTATACTTCTCCCACTGCTTGCATAACCCCAGGTAAAATACCACAAGCCCCCGCCGTTGGACATGCCACGATTCGGAACATCTTCGCATTCGCTTCATTTACGGAAATAGCATAGCGCAAGGCACGGTACGTAAGGTCGCTCAAAAAGATAGGCTTTCGCTCCTCTAATTGTTTTGCTTGTCCGCCAGACATACCGCTTTTACTTGTTCTTGTATCTGCAATACCGTCACGAACGGATTCTTTAAAAATCTGAATGCGACGACGTATTTCATCTAGGACGTCCTCTTTCGTAGCGTCCGTACTTTCTATTTCAGCCCGCAAGACCACTTCGGAAAAGGAAACACTTTCACGATCTGCCAGGCGTACAATATCTTCAATAGTATCGTATAAATAACTCATAGTATCCTCTATTCCAATGGTTCAAAATACATCACCGAGGAAATGCCCGCCACTTCCTTAATCTGTTGCAATGCCACTGCATCTACATCGGAATCCGTGGAAATGAGCATCACCGCTTCCGACCCTTTTCGTTTGCGGAATACACGCATGCTCGAAATGTTGATACCCGCTAAGCCTAAAATATGCGTTACCCCTGCAATGACACCAGGTTGATCCGTATGGAACACAATAATTTGATGCTCTTCCCCGGTAATCTCTACATCGATGCCGTCAATGTTGGTCACCGCCACTCTACCACCACCGAGAGAGGACCCTGTCACAGACATGTGCTTGCCGTCTTTACCGTACATATTAAACCGCACCGTATTGGGATGACCTGCATCTACTTCAGACTCGATAAAGGTATACTGAAAGTTCTCTTGCTCTGCAATTTCCAAAGAGTCGCGAATGCGTGCATCATCTGCATCCATGCCGAGTAAGCCTGCCACCAACGCACGATTCGTACCATGACCCCGGTAGGTCTTCGCAAAGGAACCATATAATGTCATAGTCACACTCTCTGGGCGTTCATGAAACATGGACAGTGCCATCTTTCCCAAGCGCGCCGCCCCTGCTGTATGTGAACTAGAAGGGCCGATCATAACCGGTCCAATGATATCAAAAATACTACTCAACGTAGGTACCTCCTATTATCTATGTAGGAATATCTTATGTATTATCTGTATCTTATATCATACCATATTTGGGGCCTTCTCGTAAAAGAAATACAAGTTTCTACCCACACCCCAAGGACACAAAAGAGTACTATATACTTTTTCCTGAAGAGCACATTTACGAATAACAACCTTGTGGCGTTCCCTTCTATGTACATCATGAAAACATAAGAAGAGCACGGCGTGCCCCGAACAAACATTATAAAATACCGTTTGAGAGGGGGGATGCCGTGCTCTTCCCTTCACCCAGTTGAGACTGCCACAGACTACATAGACTCACAAGAGACGATTTGTATTACACCTATAACCTGTGCTATAATTAAGACAACAAAAGAAGAGCCATCAACGTGCAGCTAGCGTTAGGCTCATCTCGAAAAATGTTTGAAACGAAACGGCCTAACGTGTGAGGTGGTCAGACCTCTTTACGTTAGGCTTTTTCATTATATTGGTTAATTTATTTAAACCAATCAATGAGATGTACTAGTAACTTTAGAATTAAAATCAATAGTTCAATTTTTCTAAACTTTTTCATAGTACCACCTCCTCCCTTTACAGGAAGAGATGAGCCTAACAACACGTCGATGACTCTTATAATTTTTATTATAGCATACTCTATTCGTACTGTTTATATGAATTTAATACCATGCCGAACAGCAACCTAAGCAAAGCACAAGTTTGTAAATGATACCGTCACAAGCCCCCTTCCCTAGAGGAACACCGTTACGAGTAGCAGCCTTTGTGGCGCCCTTTACTACCTAAGTCACACAAGCACGAGAAGAGCACGGTGTGCCCCCGAACAAACATGATAAAATACCGTTTGTGAGGAGGTATACCGTGCTCTTCCAATCCCCTGAGGAACGCCCTTACGAGTAGCAGCCCTGGTGGCGCCCTTTACTATCTAAATCACACAAGTACAAGAAGAGCACGGTGTGCCCCCGAACAAACATTATGAAATACCGTTTGTGAGG
>CAUPZH010000025.1:0-13659 GCA_963515865.1 uncultured Veillonella sp. | reverse complement strand
AAATAATGATTCGGTTTAGCAACTTTCATTATAACAGAGAGCCTTCTTATTTTTTTATTTTTTGTCACAAATGTATTATACTCTTACAATCCAGACCCTATATCAACCAACACTCACGAGGCGGAAACGAAAAAACGTCCTTACCTAAGTAAGAACGTTTTTACATACATTATAAATATTTTGCCAATACAGATTGTAATCCCTCTGGATGCGCTGCATTCCAAGTATCATAATCCTGACCAGCCGCTTCAAGGGTATTCACAAGGTCAACGAAGAATTTAGGAATATCCTCTACAGTGATAACTCCTAACTCATCAGACATCCGTTGTCCTTCTACTTCGCCATTACCATTTACGAACACTTTGAAAGCTGGTTGAGGCGTTTTATCCACCACTTTTGTAAATCCATGGAAACCTAGTTTACCTACTTGGTGAGTACCACAGGAAGATGGGCAACCAGATACATGTAATTGTGGTAACTTATCTGTTGGTAATCCTTCTGCTTCTAAGGTATCTTTAATGACTTTCACAAGTCCAGAAGAATCTTGGAACCCGATTTGACAAATCGTAGCACCTACACAAGATACCGTATACTCGAATTGATTTTTCGCATGAGTATCAGCGATAATAGCTGCCACTGCATCTGCTTCTTCGCCAGTTAAGTTCACAATATATACAGATTCATCACCGCAGATACGAATTTCAGTTTCTTCTAAGCCACCTACATAATCAAATAATTTTACAAATACATCCATAGGTGGTGTACCTACCAATGGTTTGTATTGAATATAATACAATCCCTCTTGTTTTTGAGGTTCTGCTAACACTGTTGTCGGCATAGTAGTACCTACTTTATTCACCGTATATGGCTCAACAGACAATGTTAAATCATGCGCTGCTTTAGATTTTGTCAAATATTCATGATACGCTTTACGAAACTCTTCTTCTCCTAAACGTTGCGCAATAAAACGTGAGCGTGCTTTACCACGATTCTTAAAATCACCTAACTCATGATACAAATGTAACATACCTTCCACGTGGTGTAATACTTCGTTAGGGTTAATATCTTCATCCACTAAGAATCCGAATGCAGATCCGCCACCGATACCGCCACCAGCGTAGACATCAAACTTTCCATTTTCTTTTGCCAAAAATCCTAAGTCTTTGTAGTTCGCGTGACCTTCATTATCAACCACAGAAAAACCAATTTTATATTTACGTGGCAATGCTAGTGTACCAATCAAAGATACAGCATATTCACTAACCGCTTGTAAATAGGGAGTCACAGCAAATGGTTCAGCTGGATGTACCCCATGCAATGGGCTAGCTGTTACATTTCGTAAATTATCTCCCCCAGTACCACGGTTATAGATATCATGTTCAAAACATTCTTTGTACAATTCTAAAATTTGCTCACCTTGCAATTGATGGAATTGAATACATTGACCTGTTGTAAAATGCACATGTTTTAAATCATATTTTTTAACTGCATTCACTAAAAATTTCATTTGGTATGGAAGAATACGAGATCCAAAAAAACGTAACCGCAACATCGCACTTTCAAAGCCTCGTTCTGCATAACTGCCGAACCCTCCACCAATACCTTTGAAATCTTTAGGCGCAATTTCTTTGGAAAAGAACCCTTCAATTCCCTTCTGAAACTTTTCAAACTCCCCTGCAAATCGTTGTCGTACTTCTTCTGAAATAGCCATTATACTTTCTCCTCTCCTGAGCACTCGCTCAATAGAAAACTCTTCTTCCCAAGTATAACAGATATTAAGGCGGATTTCTATAGATTGAAATCCGCCTCTTTTCATAGGTTATATCACTTAGTTATACAGTGTAATAACCGCTTTCTATTCATTTTTCTATTCGATGAAAGCCACAACTCCATCGGTCAATTCATTCTGCAATTCATTAGAACGATCTTCAGAGTCGAACGTATCATCAAACGTCACCGCCATGCGACGTGCTTTCGCTTTCATTCCTGTCACAAGGCGCATAAACATTTTCTTTGCCCCTTCATCATCGCTATACACAATGTCTTGTACATCATCCACTAGTAACAAGTGTAATTTACAGTACTCTTCCATATAATCTGCCACTTCGCCATAGGTCACGCTATCGTTATATTCTTTCATGAACTGTGTGCCCGTCACATAGCGTACACGGATGTTAGGGTTTCCCTTTACCGCCTCTTGGTCCATGGCTTTCAATAGATGCGTCTTACCCACACCAGGTTGTCCAAATATAAGTAGCACTGGCTCAAAGCACTTTGTAAAATCAGTCATCGCCAACGCAGATGCCATAGCGAATTTATTTTCTTCTGTTACGTTGAAAGTTTCAAATGTTTGCATAATTACTCCTCATTTCCTTGCCACAATGGAAAAGAGTGGCACTGGATTATATAATTCATCTTCTTCATTATAAATACGGCTACTCACTGCCATATCTAAATACACTCTGGAAAAGCCTGCTTTACGCATCATATGTGCATCCCAATGAGGACGATCCATACGACTAATCGATAGTTCTTCCGTAATAGCAATGCATTCTTGCATAGTCTCATTCGATACTGTCTCATGAATATGGTGCTGTGCCACCACTGGCACTTTAAGTTCTACCCCATAATCACCATCGATATTGATGAGCACACCTTTTGGCGCAAGTACACGGTACCATTCCTTATAGGCTGCTTCCACATCCGGTAAAGTCCACGTCAAATTCCGGGCCAAAATCACATCAAAGGATTGATCCGGAAAGTCCAGTTGCATCGCATCCATACAGTGAAAGTCTACCGTACCTGCTAAGGAATCCTGCAATTCTAAAGCTTGCTCCTTTGCCAGTGCAATCATCTCTTCCGTTAGATCCACACCAGTCACAGAATATCCTTGTTGTGCTAACAAAAATGCAAAAAAACCTGTGCCTGTTCCCAAGTCTAAAATTCGTTGATGATGATCTTTAATATGCGGTGTAATCTCACGTAACCAACGTGGTGCCAAATCAGAAGTCAGTTCCTTTTTACGTAGTGCCCCAAAATCAGAACTGCGTCCTTTCCAGTAGGCAATAATCCTATCTCGTATCGTCATAGGCCCTCCTTGTATCATATCGTATTATACCATGAGGAGCGGTGGTTTGTATGTAGCTTGGGTCACTACTACGCTTCCGGAAGGAAGGCAGTGATGCGTAGAAACAAGTAGTATTTTTAATTAACATATGCTATAATACAGATGTAAATAAGAAGAGCCATCAACGTGTCTGTGGCGTTAGGCTCATCTCAAAGATTCGAATTATGATGATGCCTAACGTGTTGAGGTGGTCTAGACCTCTTTTACGTTAGGCGTTTTCATTGCTTACTTATATAAGGCAATGATGTTAACTACCAATGTCAAAATAGAAATGATTAAACTAATCTTTTCATACTTCGTCATAGTATCACCTCCTCCCCTAACAGGGAGAGATGAGCCCAACAACACGTCGATGACTCTTTAATTTTATTATAACATAAATCACACGAAACGTTGATAATAATTGGCAAAAACTTGAGGAACGCAGTTATGCGTAGAGACCTTGTGCCCCTCTTACTAACTAAATGACACAAACACAAGAAGCCCATGGTGTACTCCTGAACAAACATTATGCAATACCGTTTGAGAAGGCGTATGCCATGGGCTTCCCTTTATCACATTTAGTTAAAGCCATCACAAGGCTCATAGCAAAACAAGAGACAACCTTTTTGTAACCAATTCTGTGAGGCTTTCACTAGCATCACTAGCTTACAAGCAGACCCCACCATTATTTGATATATTCCTACTAATTATGTTATGATTAAACATATGGTAAAAATCATATTCATCATATAAATAATTATTTGTTACTAAAACAATTTAATTTGCTACTATACCTAATCTATCTAGGTAAAATGTATTTGTAAAAGATTACATTCTCATAGAAAGGATCCCTCTATGAAACAGTATTTAAAACAATTTGCTACTTCCAAATGGTTTGATGTCCTCGGTGTCGTTCTCGTTGTAGGGATTGCCATTTCTGCTGGTTACCTGAACTCACGTCTTGAAAAATTTGTAGATTGGGGGCCTTGGACTGCTCTCGTTCCCTTTGGACTTATTTCTGTCATCAACGTTGGCATTTCTATGTTGTCTACACGCTTTACAGGGCAGCTCAACAAATGGGGGAATTATCTCGGCATTGTAAATACTATTCTATCCGGTGCCATCGATTTTATTTTAGGAAATAAAGCAGCTATCATTACCTACCCTGTTACTTTCATTATCTATACCTTTGCCATCAAAAAATGGAATGCATCCCACGAAGGTATTCCTAATACAATGAATTCTTCACAAAAACGATTAGTTGCTGGCATCATCACCGTCATTGCTTTCACCATTTCCAGCGTTGCCAATTACATAGGCTTTGGCGGTCATATGAACTTTTTATCCATCCTAACCACCATCGTATTCGCCTTCTCACTCATTGCGAACCTTTTTAACGCTCTAAAATTAGACACACAATGGCCATTCTGGATGATCTATAACATCGTACAGTTATTGAAAGCTTTTACCCAAGGCAATTTTGCCAACGTTGGGAAATACATATTCTACATAGTCAATGCCATGGGTGCCTTACTATTTTGGAAAGATAGAGAGAAAGTTTCTTTACTAAGTAAATAACACAAACACAAGAAGCCCATGGCGTCCTCCTGAACAAACATTATACAATACCGTTTGAGAAGGAGTATACCATGGGCTTCCCTTTATCATATTCAGTTAAATCCTCACAAAATTTTATAGCAGATCAAGTGATGTTTCATAGCAAAACAAGAGACAGTGTAAAAGAAATCCACAGACTATATCTATTTTACTTTTTATACTCCAATCTATATCCATCACGAATTAGAGTATATCGTAATAAGATTCTTATAATGGATTGCACTTTAGCATCTTTCCACTCTAGCACGCGAGAATTATTGACACTTCCAAGATGCACTTTCTCATCACGAACGAGATTCGGCGTATAATTCTTTATATACTCAATAACCTTAATTTTACTAATCGAACCACCTCTCCCTGTTGATATGTCCTATTATGTGCAATGATGATCGTATCTACGCCTCTATCATAGCGACAGGATGTATCCATATCTAATTGTAACAAATTATGCCGACGTTCCCTCTCTCTTCATTACGCTTTCAGTTTTTACATTATAGCATACAGAAAAGCGACTTGTCTTATAAGGAGAAAGCACAAAAGTGGATAGATCAATCTGAATTATCCGCCTATTTATTGGTGATCCAGGAGGACTAGCGGCAAGCTTAGACCTTTAGGAGCTATATGCAACGCGAGAGTCTTAGCGATAGCATCCCTACCACACAAAAAGGATCCTACATCAAGTAGAATCCTTTGCACTCTGGTGCGGATTGAGGGTTTATACTCAATACTCCACACCACTGCTGCATTATTTAAGTTCTACATTTTTAAAGGGGGCAAATAAAGGGCAAACATCATTTTTTACTAAATACGATTATTAACAGCTTTTTCTAAATCCCCTGTACCATCAAATATGTTGCATCCTATTTCACGGATCAGTTTCATTTGATATTTGTGTTCTTCTCTTGTACATTTAAACTCTGTTAAATGTTTTACTATGCCTCTCATTAGAGATATATTTGTTTCCATTTCTTTTATGTACTCTTTAACACTATCATAATCAATACCTATTTTTTCTTCAATCGGTACTACAGACCTAACTGTTGCTAAAGGTTGTCTATTAAAATATTTAGCAATTTCTAAATTAATAGGATCTGTATTATTGTACATAATGCAAGTTAGTTTATATGCCGTAGGTTCTGTGAATACAATTAATCGTGAAACAGCACTATGCATAGGAAAATTATTTTCATGCTTATAAGCAGTTACTTCTTCCTTTTCTAACGGTTGATATGGCAAGCCTTTATCTTTTAAATGCCATGGAATACTTGTTCTACTTCTCTTTACTATTTCTGCAAAATCACCAATGGTTATGACAGGTACACCGTTATATGTCTTACAATGTAGTTCATTTAGATTTACAGGCTCTTCTCAATAGCCTTGTTTTAATGTTTCTTCCATTTCATTGAAAGCTTCAATATATTTTAACTTCTATTATAATGCTTTCTTGCCTGTAAATCCCATAGTAAGTAGAGAAAAGCCATCACGATTCATTAAATAGAATGGAAATTGTTGTTCACCATAAACAATAGATGTTTCTTTGAAAAATTTAATGGCCGAATTTTCCGCCACTAAAATTTCTCTAATAATTTCTAATACATATTTATGTTGTTTTCCAAAATACTTTACTAGATACTACGATTTGATTATTATTAATTACTACTAATTATTTTATCCTTAATGATTTTTAATTGAGTTTCTTTCATTTGATTTTCTCCTTATCTCCCTTTTCCATTGCTATAATCACTCTCCTTTCTATAACGGCAACTTTGAAAGATAAGTAGCTTCATACTCTAATACAGTAGAAACACTAAGAAGGATTTCATTTGCCCCTGTATATGTAAGTCCTTCTTTTTGTTTTAATAAAGAAATCACTTCCATTACAATTGGATCTTTATATGCCTCTTTTACTTCATATAGTTGAGCACTATTCATTGGTTGTTTTAATTCTTTCATTTGTATTACCTCTACTAACTAAACCTATTTCATGTTATACTCATCTTAAAAGGAGGTGAGCATATGAGTGTTAAAATTCCTTATGCCGATAGTAATGGCACATTGTCTGTAATAGTTAATCTTGATTACGCTGCTGATGTCTTTTTAGTGGACTCTAATAACTTCAAAAAATATCAGCGTGGTGAACGCTATATGTATCATGGTGGACACTATACTTCTTCACCCGTCAAGATTACTGTTAAAGGTATTGGGCGATGGTACTTAATCGTTATTGGTAGTCCTAAATACTCTTATCGCTTTATCTAACCTATAGGGGCTGTAACAAAATAGCCCACAAATAAAATAGAGGAAAGTTGATCAAAAAGTATCAACTTTCCTCTATTTTTTATATTTTTAATAGGCAAAAGGGTCCCGAAGGACCCTTTTCATTGGTATAATGTAATTATGAACAAACCTAATACCAATGCATATAATTATACCAAATTGGCGAGACCTCGCCAACTAGTTTTACCATTGGATTATGGCATTTTGATCAAAGAAACAGCGCCAGTGCGGTTACTCGATGCTGTATTAGAGGAGTTGGATTATACAGAGTTACAGCATTTGTATTCTTCCAAAGGGAGAAAATCTAAGGTTCCACCGCATATTCTGTTTAAAATTTTTATCTATGCTATGTCCGAGGGCGTGTATTCTACACGTGCTATCCAAAAACAATGTGAAGAAAATATCAATTACATGTGGTTACTACAAGGCTATCCTTCACCTAGCCATATGACGTTTCAGCGTTTTTTTGCTCGTTGTTCCTTAGAGGTAATTACGAATTTATTTACACAAGTAATGGAAGCCATTGCAAGAAGAGATACGCTTACTTTCAACGAAGTATTTATAGATGGAACCAAGATAGAGGCCAACGCTAATAAGTATACGTTTGTATGGAAGAAGGCGATTCAAAAAAGATTGGCTACCTTACCATCTAAGTTAGTAGTACTACAACAAGATGTACATACAGAACTAGGGATTGATGCATCACAGATGAATGATGAATTATTGTGCCATATATTAGCGAAAGAAATTGAACTACAACAAATTAATTTTGTGTTTGGTAAGGGCAAGCATAAGACTGCATTACAACGATTATATGAAAGAGCAGAGGCTTTAGTAGACAAACGCAAAGAATATGAAGCGCATTTAGCCATTATGGGCGAGCGAAATAGTTATTCCAAAACAGATCCTGATGCCACTTTCATGCGTATGAAAGAAGACCATATGCAAAATGGCCAATTAAAACCTGGTTACAATGTTCAAATAGCTGTTCACTCCGAATATATTATGGGGGTAGGTATATTCCCTAATCCTAACGATACCAATACATTAATCCTATTTTTGCATCATTTAGAGAGTTTGCATACTTCCAAGTTTAGATATATAGTAGCCGATGCAGGATATGACAGCTACGAAAATCTAGTATGGTTAGAAGAAAAAGGATACCTATCTTGTATTAAACCTAAGGACTATGAACGCTCTAAACAATGCAAGTGGAAAACAGATATGAGTAAAGCTCGTAATATGGAATACCTATCCAATGAAGATGCTTTTATTTGTGCTAAAGGTCGAAAGTTGCACTATTCTCACTGCCGTAAGAGTAAAAGTAAGACTGGATTTACTTGGGAAAGTAATGTATACATTTGTGAATCTTGTAATCGCTGTGGATACAAATCTGAATGCCAACGATATGCAAAGAAACGCACAAAGAATCCTACTAAACAAATTTGCATTACCCCAGGATATGACTCGGTATTGCAACATAACCAGGAGAGAATCTTAAGTACAGAAGGGATTCGATTGCGTACTAATCGCTCTATACAAGTGGAAGGCGCCTTCGGAGTATTAAAACAAGACTTTCAGTTTAGGCGATTACTACACCGTGGTAATGATCATGTGCGAAAGATGTTATACCTATTAGCAATGGGATTTAATATCTCGAAACTACATCATAGAATCCAAGATAACAGGATACATACCTCATTATTCTGCCAAAAAGAAATTGCGTAAGCCTAGAAAGTAATCCATTTACATAGGCTTATTTAAGTGCGCCTAGAAACGGAAAAACTACCAAGGTATCTTGTGATAGCACTATCTCAAGAGCCTTGGTAGTTTCTGCATGTAAAAGGGACTGTAACGCAAATGTAAAAAAGTACATTTTGTTACAGCCCCTACTTTTCTAATGTTGCATTATCATTCATGTGTTCAATTACTTCTTCCATAATTTCTTGTATGTTTGTAATTGCTAATCCATATTTCTTAACACTTACAATGATCATTTGCTTTACTTCTTCTTGAACTTCCTTTATAATAACCTCCTTCATTTGATTTCACCTCTTTCAATTTTTATCGCTCATGTTATACTCTTCTCAAAAGGAGGTGAGTATATGAACTTATATCTTTTAGATAAAAAAAGTTTTTCTTATTTAGAACAGTTCTATCAGCAAAATTTGTCTCCACAACAATTAAGCGGTATTACTGGTCTATCGGCCTATAACATGGCGCTCGAATTATCTTACTTATTACAACTAAACTTCATTACTAATACCGATGGTTTTCATAGTGATTTAGAAGATATTCTTTCTAATAACACTTATGAAATAACTCCAAGCGGAAGATCATATTATGAAGCAGTGTTAGAACAACGTAAAATAGATAGAAAATCTGAATATCGTGCCAATGCAGCTTTATTCTTTTCATTTATAGCCATTATAATTTCTATATTTAAATAGTGTCAGCTATTTACTAATTTAGAATTATCTTAGCTATAACTATTCCTAATGCCATTGTTGAAATAATTAATGCCAAATCTGTGATATCCATTTCATATCCCCTTTCTTAATTAACTATTTAGAGTGTTCTACTTGTTGTGTGGAACACTCTTTTCTTCTAAACGTTCATATAGTTCAATGTATGGAACAATATATGGATCTGTATAACTTGTTTCATTCATTGCCATGTCTAATTTTTTTAAAATTACTTGATGTAATTTTTCTTTAATTTCTTTCATTTGATTTCACCTCTTCTAACTCATAGCTTGTATATTATGTAAGTTATTATGTAAAAAAATATCTACTATACTAGAGCAGTCTAACCCAAGCCAATCATTAATCATTGTAGTCTCTACTACATCAAACTGTGTTTTTCAATTCATTTTACTGTTAATAGTTGTAACAGAAAAGCCTAATAATTCTGCTAAATCTGCATATGTTTTCTTGTCTTCTAGCAACAATCCTTTCAGTTTTTCTAGTTTCATCTTTTTACCTCACTGTTTTTGTAGTTTATGCATTTTTTTGATTGCATAATAAGCCTATTAATAAAATCTGTTAGCCGCCCTATGCAAGATTTTATAAAATCTTTATAATTTTTCTTGAATTTTATTCAAGTTTATTGTAATATATGTTTGTAAGAGCGATTCTTGTTTGGAGGCATATCATGAGTATCGACGAAAGAAATACAATAAATAAAGAAATAGGAGAACGAATTAAATTCATTAGAAAACAAAAAGGCATAACATTAGCTGACCTAGGAGCAAGATTAGGTATTAGCGAAAGTAATATGCAAAGATATGAATCTGGTAAAATTGCTAGTATTTCTATTGATTTTATCAATAGATTAGCTTCTATCTTAGAAGTAAAGCCAGAATGGTTAATTGGTTGGGATAAAGATGATACTCCTCAAGGTTACTATCTGGATTCTAAAACTGCTGAATACGCTGAATACCTTCGTACTTGTCCTTCTGCACGTTTATTATTTTCCGCATCACGTGGCATTTCCAAAGAAGATATTGAGAAAGCTATTGAATATATTGAACTTTTAAAATTAAAACATAATCAATAACTAACAGAAGTGTTGTGTATGACCATTAATATCATTGTCTGTGATATTCCAGCCATAAAAGCTATGATTGAATGCCCCGATGACGATGTGTATAACATATCTGTCAATAATCATCTATCATCTAACAAAATGCACACTGAAATACTTCATGAGCTACGACATATCGTCAATGATGATTTCCATTTAGATCAACATGCTAATCTAGTTGAATAAATGGTTCGCATGTTTACTTTAGGTGATAGTGACCTTGAGGATATTAATTTTTACTATCATCACACTACGTTAAAAGAAGTTATAGAAATGAAACGTATTAATTTTAGATAAAAAGGAGGTAAATCTATGACAAAAAGAGCGTTTCTAACACCCAAAGAACAGATAAAGCATTGTGAACAGAAAGGAATCCAATTTAATAAAATTTCAAAATCAAAAGCAATCATATATTTAGAAGATAATAATAATTATTTCAAGCTTCGCTCTTTTCGCAAAAACTACGTCAAGGATCCAAATCTAGGAAAATATACTAACCTTGATTTTGCTGACTTAGTCGACTTAGCAATCATTGATAACCGACTAAGACGAATTTTATTAGAAATGTCACTAAGTATTGAGCATTTTTCTAAAGTCCACCTCTTAAAAGTATTACAAGAAACAGGTGAAGATGGCTATGCAATCATCCAGGATTATGTTAGCCAATTATCTCAATCAAATAAAAAAAGACTTGAATCAGACCTAAAGAAAAATAAGAACAGTACCTATTGTGGCAATCTACATCAAAAATATATGTCACCTAATATATTCGATTGCCCTGTTTGGGTGTTTATAGAAGTTATATCTTTTGGTCAATATTTACACTTTTATGAATTCTGTTCTAATAGATGTTCTGATGGTTTCCATCAAAAAAAACTATACTCGCGACTATATCTTATGCGAATCGTAAAAGATTTAAGAAATGCCTGTGCTCATAATAACTGTATCATTAATGACCTTAGAGCACCGCTTCCACAAAATATTACGCCAAACTTACAAGTTACCAACGCATTGGCTAATCTGGGAATATCAAAACCCGTCCGTAGAAAACATTTAAGACGTGTTGTATTCTATCAAATTTTAGTTACCTTTTACACACATATAGACATTGTCTCTAGTCCTGGTGTTCACAATCATATTACATATGAATTACAAGAGTTTAGATCACGACTTTACCGAGATACCGACTATTCTAAAAATGATATTATTAACTCAACTTTTAAACTTTTTATAAAACTTATTGACAACTGGTTCAATTTAGTATAAGATACAACTACAGAGAAAAAGTATTTATTACTTTTGCGAGAGCGGTATCGAAGGATATCGCTCTTATTTTTTTACCTTTATCATTAAACTAGAAAATCCCCTACTCTGCGCCCACAGAATAAGGGGACATGATACACCTAAGAGGTATACCACTTTAACTTCTTTTATTATACCATACCTCTTAGGCTTATTTGCTATGCCCTTTTTTAGCCTAGGAGGTATTTTTAATGTAGTGTGAAACCGTAACTACCAAAGCTGGTATTACTAAATATAACTTTCAAGAACGTTATATAGATCCTTTTTGTGGGCTCTTTGTCAAATGTGGGGGCTACTCATATAAAAAGCTCTTAGCACTAGCTATTTAAATAGCTAGTGCTATTCTTTTTGCTCAATAAAAGTATACGAACTCTGAAGCGTTCAAAATGGTGCAACCCATAACTTATTCTCTTTAACACTTTAATGTTATTATTACATTCTTCTGTAAACCCATTGGAATATGGTAATACAAAAGCATTAACAATTTGAGGGAACCAACTAATAAAAGAAACTTTAATATTACTAAACTCTGGCAGATGGCTGTTTTCTACTACGTTTAACCATAATTATATATACCTTTCTATGTTAGGTATACTGTATATCTTAAATATCTTTCTAAAGGCTAATCTAAGCCCATATGCCCGTCGTAGATCTTCAGATATACGCAATATCTCTAGTAGCTTTACTTGCTCGCTTTCAGTTAATTTACCAGGGTTCTTCATAAGAATCCTTCGGTTATATTTGAGTGTTCTAGAGTGTGCCACTAGCCTCTTTTGCTCACACTTGCGTACACGCTCAAGAACCCAATCTACCAAGCGACACACATGATAACGATCTGCCACAATATGTGCGTGAGGGAACATAGTTTGCATCACTAACCTAAATAATGGAGACATATCCATAACGATGTATTTAACCTGTTCTCTAGCTTCTTTAGAAAAGGTTTGGACGTATTGGATAAGAGCGCGCGTATCTCGTTTAGGTAAAATATCTACGATAGAATAATTGTTTAAATCGGTTATGATAACTTGGTACATTTGACCTTCGGCATTCCCTTTATATTCGTCGATACCTAGTACAGTAGGCAATTGTGTAGGCTTTGGAATGGCTAGTTTAGAGCAATACCGAATGACTGTAAATACAGAAACATCACTGCGTTTAGCCATCTCGGTAAAGGATCCTTTTTCGCCTAATTGTCTAAATAGATACTCCATATTAGGTTTACTGAGTCGCAAATAGCGACAAACAAAAGGGTTCTTTTCTATGAAAGTATGATTACATTCCTGGCACTTATAACGTCTCTGTAAGTAAGTAGCAGTCACTATTTGATGCTGTGTAGCACCAAACTTAACGTCTCTAGGACGTTTACCTTTAGACTTTCTAGTGCTTGCTCCACAATGAGGACACACTTGCTCAGCTACCGGTATCTCAAGAGTAAAGTGAACAGAACCATCCTCATTTACTCTTGTATGTTTGATATATTCCCCTTTAATTTTAAAGATAATTTCTGTATAATTAGCTGTAGACATATATGACTCACCCTTTCTTAATTGTGTGGTTACTTTTATGATACGGTTTGAGTTTGTATATGTCTATTTTTTTGCAAAAAAAGAATGTTGGCGACTACTCTTATATGAGTAGTGCCAACATTTATTATAGAGCTTAAATTTTACAAAAAAGCGGAGAGCTCAATCTGAACTATCCGCTTATTTACGTGGTGATCCAGGAGGGATTCGAACCCCCGACCCACGGCTTAGAAGGCCGTTGCT
>CAUPZH010000024.1:0-17598 GCA_963515865.1 uncultured Veillonella sp. | reverse complement strand
GAACCCCCGATACCGCCGTGAAAGGGCGGTGTCTTAACCGCTTGACCAACGGGCCATGTTGTGTAAGTGGTGACCCACCCGCGACTCGAACGCGGGACACCCTGATTAAAAGTCAGGTGCTCTACCAACTGAGCTAGTGGGTCATGATAGTGTACTAACCGAAAGTAAGTTGGCTCCTCGAGTAGGACTCGAACCTACGACCGATCGGTTAACAGCCGATTGCTCTACCTGCTGAGCTATCGAGGAATGAACAAACTGGAGCGGAAAACGAGATTCGAACTCGCGACCCCCGCCTTGGCAAGGCGGTGCTCTACCGCTGAGCTATTTCCGCATGTATGCAATCCTTACTTTTTGTTTCTTGCGACTGCTTATTTATAATACCAAAAAATTTGGATAGTTGTCAACAAATTTTTAAAAATATTTTCTAGTTAGGAACAACCTGTGATACGTCCTCAATACAACATGACAAATAGCTATCTACGATAGTAACGTCGTTCTATCACAAACATACAGAAAGCCCTATCTATGATAAATCATAAAAAAGTTATAGCGATATATAGCCCGTATATTTCGCTACAACTTTTATTATTTCTTACGAACTCATTACATGGTGTGGACATCTCAAATTTTTGTATTTTTTTGCGTTGAGACCTGTGGATATCTCAAATTTTCGCATTTTTTTGAGATATCCACATCCTTTAATATAGATCTCTATATTCCTCTTTCAATATAGATATCAATTGTTCTTTAATTTCCGGTAGTGTCTCATAATAGAGATTCCACACCGGTCTTTTACCAAATTTGTATTCATAGGAAACGAGATAGGGAATGGCCGCAATTAAATTCCAAGGTAAGTCCTGATGTTTCATTTTAAACTCTTCTGACGTTCTAGTTAGATATTTTCCAACGAATTGTAATTTGCACGCAATTCCATCTTCTACCATCTCATCCATACATCTATCATCAGTCAGTAACTCGCCGTGTTCATCTCGGCCTTTATATCGTTCCACTGATGCATCCAATTTATGTATTAACTCCAAGGTATCTACTAATAGCTTTTTATTTTCCATATATAGCCCCACATACGAATTATATATCTATATACCTTTTGAAAGTAACAATACTTACCGTCCGTCTTGTCGTTCAGATCCTGGTCCATCGACGGCTACGTTTACGCTAGCTTCGCCGAATGTTTTCATATCGTTCAGCATATGCATACCCGCATCAAGGACAGATAACCCCATAGTAGCTCCTAAGGCTTCATCCATTTCAAAGCCATAGAATAGATGTGGCTGAATGCCTAAGTATTTCATTTGCGCTTTTTGTACTGGTTCTCCCATATGAACAGATGGGAACACGTAATCCATAACCGCTTCATTGATACATTTTGCAGCTAGTACAGCCGCTCCTGTTTCCGCTGTGTCGAAGACCACTGCCATGCGATGGCTTGCCGCCCCTAGGATAAGTCCTGTTAAGACCACCACGTCTGGAGATCCTACGGTAGCCAATACATGGGCTCCGTCTTGGCTAGGCAATTGGTGTTCTGCCAAACTGGCCGTCAATTGTTTTGCTTTTTCTTGAATGCTTAAAGTACAATTATTTTCTGTCAACAACTCTGCCATCGGATATCCTGTAATGCCTGCTGTAATAGCCAATGCTGAAAGTAAACTTCTTTCACCGACAGTACCAATAGCTATCGTTTGGTAACCCTTATCGCTCAATTCATCAGCTAAGGCAAAACCTACTTCCAAACCTTGTTCTACAATGTCAGGTGTCAATGCCGCATGCATGCGGAAAAACTTAGACCCTTTGGCTAATTTATGTTGGCGCACGCCTTCGATGTGACTTGTATCTAATTCTAAACCTGCATCCACTAAGAACACAGGAGCGCCAATTTTCTTCGCCGCTCCGTGAGTTGCGGAGTGACCAGATGCCAATCGTTCCATGGCTTTCAAACTTTCTACACCATGTGTTTGGTTTTGTGGTCCATCTACAGCGATATCGGCTCCTACGATAACAACAGCATGACGAAGGTGGTTAGGTTTTTCCTCTTTCAGAATCCCTGCGATGCGCTCTGTAATACCTTCTAAGCGTGCCAAGGAGTATAATGGTTTTGTTAGGTTGTCGATGCGCAAACGGCATTCTTCCATAGATGGTTTGTGCAATGGTTCGATGACAAAGTTACGCATGGTGCTCACCTCCTGCAACTTCGTGGAACATGTCCACAGCTAAGTTCAACATTTGCATTTGCATAGATCCCCCAGTGGCCTCACCCAAGCAGAATCCAAGGTCTACATAGGCCTCTAAACCCAATGTTTTCAGTGCATCTTTGTGAGCTTTTTCAGCGGATAAATGCGATGCCATCACGTAATCCATGGTGTGCGGATTCATGGCGTGCGCAATCAAAGCACAGGCGGTCGTATTGAATCCATCAATAACTACCAACGCATGATTCGCCGCCGCCCCTAGGATAACACCTACTAGGCAAGCAAATTCCAAGCCCCCTACGGCAGATAAAATGCCCAATCCGTCTGTAGGTGGAATATCCGCATATTTTACTAGCGCATCGTAGACGACCTTTTGTTTCACTTTCAATCGTTCGTCCGAAATATTCGTACCTCGTCCCGTTGCTTCCTCCGCTGAAAGTCCAGAGAATTTTGCTGTGATGACTGCACTGGACGTAGTATTACCGATACCCATTTCACCTACTAGGAAGGTATTAAAGCCTTCTTTCACCTTTTCTTCTACGAAAGCAATGCCTACCTCAACGGCTTCGATGGCTTTCTCCATAGGCATAGCCGGCTCTTCTAGCATATTATTCGTACCATTAGGCATTACCTTGCGATGGTGTAAGCCTGGCACACTGGACATATCTGCCGCTACCCCTACGTCGATGACTTCGATTTGGGCGCCACAATAGTTCGCCAACGCATTGGCTGCCGCTCCTTTAGGAATCAAGTAGTTCATAGTCATGTGCACCGTTACCTCTTGTGGGTAAGCGCTAACACCGATTTTTGCTACACCGTGGTCACCAGAGGCGATGATCATACAAGGCTTAGGAGCCGTTGGATTTACTTGATTCGTCGCCGCCGCATAATGCTCTACCATCGTCGCTAACTTACCATACGAACCATACGGAGTCCCCTTAGTCCACTGTTCCCCAATTGCTCGTTCAATCTCTTTATTCCGTGGCACAATTCGTGCCAATGTACTTTCATATAAACTCATACGTCCTCCTATGTGAAACCCATCATAAGAATACAAAAAAGCATAGCCCTAGACTATGCCAAGTTGATTCCATTATAAAGTATTTTTCGGTCAGTTTCAATTTTTATATTTTCCGCCTTGTGCATTTAAAAGCCAACATATGTCTTCTAAAAACTGCCCTTCGCGAAAGTTTTTAGAAGACATATGTTGGCTCAAGGGATTGCGCTTGATATGAAGATATAAAAATTGAAACAGACCAGGGGAAAATTGGTGGGGAAAAGATGTTACTTTACGTCGGTGCGCTACCCCCAATATTTTATTATCCTTGCTATGTATGGGTCTGGCCATTTCAGTTATTTTATCGCATACTAAAAAACACTAAACGACTAAACACCTAGCTCCTTCCACACTTCTTCATGATCGTATATCGGCTCTTGGTGTAATGCATGTATTGCATCAAGAATGCGTTGTTCGTCTATCATCGACTCTTCTTCTGAAGAATATAGTATTTCATTAGGTATGTCACAATAATTGATATCTTTAAACATAAAAATACCTCCATGCTGTCAACTTTACGTTATGCATTATTCACTTATCTCTGAAACCCCCATAATAGAGACCCCTCAGCCGCAATTCTTATTCATATCTACAGTATATCATACTTTTATACAATACCAATCTCCTTTAGCGACTCAAACCACACTCTTCCCTCCCCTAGGTCGCCCCCGCTCAGAGCGCTTTAAATTCCCCGCTCTCGATAAACGTAAAGGAGCCCCCATGTGTTTCGTCAAAAACTTTCACGTAGGGCAGTTTTCGGGGCCTACACGGGGGCTCTCAAACCGCACTCTTCTCCCCCTAGGTAGCCACCCCGCTCAGAACGGTTTAAATTCCCCTCTCTCGATAAACGCAAAGGAGCCCCCATGTGTTCTGTCAAAAACTTTCGCGTAGGGCAGTTTTTGCGGAATACATGGGGGCTTCCCCTTCGCTTTCACGATATGGAATTTAAACCGATATGAGCGAACGACCTCTCCATTTGTTTGACTGCCACCGCCACACAAATATAATCGCTCGTATAATCTCATCGATAGCCATAGCAATCCACACGCCTACGAGTCCCCAACCAAGGACGATACCAAAGTAGTAGGACAAAGTCACTGCAAATGCCCACATGCCAAAGACGCCGACAAACATGGGAATCCGAATATCTCCTGCTGCTTGCAAACATTGCACCAATACGATATTGGCACCACGTCCAATTTCTAGGAAAATTTCAATAAACAAGACCGCTTTCGCCAGATCTATAATCTCCTGATTATCCGTTACAAGGCGCATCACCGGTTCACAGGCAAAATAAAAGAAGGTACTCAATCCGACACCAATGGAAACGCCTGCTGCCGTTGTGAGCCACACACGGCGGGACACTTCTTCTTCTCGTTTAGCTCCCATGAGGAATCCTACCACGATTTGCGCCGCATTGGCCAAAGCAATGGTATACATGTAACAGAAGGTAGCAATGATATATACATACACCTTCGTAGTAATCACTACTAGCCCCATAAGATTCACCATTTTCATGATGACTGTTTGCGACAGTTGGTATGACAAGGTTTCCCCTCCAGACGGTACGGAAATAAACAGCAATTGTCGTAGCGTTTCCCAACGGAATGGGAGAAGATAGTCTACTTTCATACGGGCTGTCAACAAAGACTGATGGCACCAGATAATAATACCTAGTCCCAAGGCCTTACTAATGACCGTCGACAAGGATACCCCTAATACCCCCAGGCTTGGGATTGGTCCCCAACCGTAGATAAGTGCATAGTTCAAGATAATGTGAACCACATTCATGACGAGGGCAATCCACATGGCGATGCGCGGCATGGAATGTCCCCGGAACATCGCTACATAGGTCGTATAAATCCCTGTAATAGGAATACTGGCCGCCACGATATTCAAATAAAGCGTCGTTTCTTCCATAATCTCTGGTGGTACACCAAGCCATTCGCAGAGAGTTTGATGAAAGATAATCACCACAGCCCCTGCGATAGCACTGAACACTGTATGAAAGACTACACTAATGGTGTACACTTCATCAATTTTATCAGGGCGCTTGGCTCCCAAATATTGAGCAATCAAAATGGTGGTTGCCGTACTCATAACAATGAGCAAAAACAAGATGACATTGATAATCTGGTTCGCATTGGCTACCGCTGCCACCGCTGTTTCTGCATATTGACTAAGCATGAATTGGTCCACATTGCCCAATAACATCTGCAAAAATAATTCTATAAAGATAGGGACACTAAGCGCCCCCACAGATAACGATATGCTTTTTGTTACTTTCATTCTAATTCAACCTTCTCTAATGCGCCGTTCTCCACTAAAGATTCCCAAGTAGCCACTAGACGATACCGTGCCTCCACTTCAGCTTCTTTCCAATGTTCTCCCTCGGGGAACCATTCACTAGGTACCTGACTGCATTTCGTAAAATTCAAGGTATATCCCATGGAGCGCACTTCTTTAGACACCCACCATGCACCTATACGGTCACGACTGTCTAAATAGACTGTATCTAAACCCGTTTCGGATACCCAAGATACAATCTCAGGCCAATACTCCTCAGGGATGACACTCGCTCCCAATGTGTCTTGCAACGCTTGATTCGCCACTTCCGAGGGATTATCTACCCCTACACCTGGTGTATTTTGTACTTCCTCTAGCACTTGATCCACTATACTTTGTGCTGTGTCCATCATAGTATCGCTCCTTTCTATGCTTGTCTTTTATATCTATCTCTATCATGTTTCCTGTTTGTAACATATTTTTGAAAGCTCTCACATGCACATGTATATGCTACGCCGATTTCTTTCAATCATCTATTGCTATTATATCACAGGCTATACGTATAGCCTATGTTGAAAGCCTTCCCTCGTATTACATTGTAATGCATGCATCGTTCACGCTATTTCATTACTATGCAAGGATATGGATAGGTACCAGCGTTGTACTTTCAAGCACATCAGTTCTTATCGATGGGCCGGCATGGATAAAGAGCGAGGCTGCCCTTTCAAATATATTAGTTCTTATCGATCGTCAGACTCGGCAAACGATCTCGTATCTGTTTCGCTCGCTCTAAGTACTGCCCTAAACTATCTCCATTGTCATCCGCATGGAGCAACTGTTTTACAGCGGCTAATTCTTGTTCTACTCGTTCAATGGCTTGCAACACATTCGTACGATTTCCGTAGATAATTTCTTGCCACATGCTGGGCAAGCCACTAGCAGTTCTCGTGCTATCTCTGAGGCCCCCGGCAGATAAGCTCATGCGTTTATCCCCTAGTTCATCGCCGCCTACAGCAGTAATCATGACGGATGCCAACATATGCGGCATATGGCTTACCATGGCCAAGCATCCATCGTGGCGTTTCATGTCCACGTATTCGATGCGAGATCCCACAGCACGGCCCATGTCGGCTAACTCTTGTGCCACTGTGGCATCATAGGCTGGCTGCTTCTCATCTTCTAGGACAATCCATCCCATTTTTTGAAATAAGTCTTTATGAGATTCTTCATAACCACCTTTTTCAGAACCCGCCATAGGATGTACAGATACGAAGTGCACACCTTCAGGAATATGAGCATACACAGTATTAGCAAATTCATCTTTTGCACTAGACACATCGGTCACCACTTGTCCTGGTCGGAGCAATGAGGCTACTTTCACAAAAAGCTCACTATTCGTTTGTGGCGGCAAAGCAAACACGACGATGTCTGCGCCGGTGATTACTGGTTCCACCGCTGTGAAAGCCTGCGATACACAGCCCTCGGCCAAGGCTAGATTGCAAATTTCCCGACGCCGTGCGTAACCGATGACATCATATGTCGTATATGCTCGTAATGCTTTTGCCAAGGATGCCCCTAGCAAGCCTAATCCAATAATACCAACCGTTCGTGCCATCTAATTCCTCCTACACGTAACCTCGAGAAACGTATCTATCTACCCTATACAGGCTTTAAGATGCCCCCACTTACTAATAAGGTACAGCTACTTTTACAAGCATCTGTACCCTTCATTCTGTATTTATTAGTTCTACCACGAATTATAGATTCGGTCAACTTTTATTTGTAGCGCGACCTTTATCCCATGCCAAGATAAATATTGTAACAATGATAAGGGTCATACCCATCATATCCCACTGAGAAAACTCATTCCCCAACACCAACCATGCCAGTACCGCTGCCGATATGGGCTCGATGGAGGAAAGTATGGACCCCGTCACGGCACCTACACGGCGTACGCCTTCTAAATAGGCGTTAAAGGATACTACGGTACCGAAAATAATGATACTCCAGAAACCTCCGTGAGCCCACAAATCCCATACAATCCCTTCGGAACTCGGTTGTGTAACTATCCACGCAAAGGCCCCTCCAATAAGCATGCCAAATCCCACGATAGGTGCCGTACCATACTTTTTCAATAGTGGCACTGGTTGTAGCGTATAAATACCAACTGCTACAGCAGATAGCATCCCCCAGGTCAGAAGTGTATCATCTAACGCTGATATATCCCACACACCTTGCAAAGCAATAATCACCGTCCCCACCGTAGCTAGCACTACACTGACTACTTCTGCCACCCTTGGCAACGTTAACCGTGTAATAGAGATGTATAAAATAATCAATGCAGGACCTACATATTGCAAGACCGTTGCAATCCCTGCCCCTGCATAGGCAATCGCTTTAAAATAGGTATATTGGCACATCCACATGCCAAGGACCCCAAATATAACCAACCGCAATGTATCTTTCCAGTCAGAAAAAACCTTAAAAATAGAAGCTCTTCCTTGGTAAAAGGCCGCTACTACCGTAATCACACCAGCAATGACAAGGCGCATAGCTACTACCCATTCTGCCGACATCATCCGCTGTTGTTGCACAAATTGTGAGCACATTCCAGAAAAACCCCATAGAACGGCGCCTAATGCAATGAGCAGCATGCCTTTCACTACATATGCGTTCATAGTTCCTCCTTTTACTACCCTTACAAATTATTACCGATCTACGGAATATCTAATTATCATCATCGCTGCACCCTATTAACGCCTAATCTTACTCGGCTAATAGACTTTTATGAATCTTTACCACAACCTTGCGAATTTCTTGTACCTCATTCGGTGCAATCAAGGTGCGATGCAATTCTCCAGGATAAAAAATACAATAATCCCCTGGGCGTATATCAATTTTTACCGTGCCACTTTCTGTAGGATCGTAAAAGTAACAATCTTTGTCATCATAAGCCTCAACCACGTCCGGAAACGTTTGACGAATGAGAATCTCCATTTGCTCTTCCCCATCCACTAGAAATTGCACATCCATGTAATCCTTGTGCCCTTCAATCTTCGTCTCCTCATAAACCCGTGTGTTCACAATATCCACATTAGCATACATCAACTCACCCTCAATCGGGTAGCGACCACCTGCAAACGTCGTGAAATCATGCGCTTTCAAAAACTCAAGAGCTCGCTCTACCGTTTTCGGATACCGAAACTGTGTATAATCTATAGCAATATTTTGATATATCATAACTTACTCCTTTATCTCCGTATATAAAAGGCACCCCACAGCGCCCTGTGAATCGTATCTATCTCTATCTACTATACTAGCAACACCATATAAGGTCAAACAGAAATTCTAAGAACCCTAGTAACGCATTCTCATTGTCTATTTTAAATTTTCAACTAGATTCACTGTCACATACTATCTTCCTCTATTCAACAATAATTGCAATTTAATTTTCCAATTACATCAAATTCAAAGGAAATAAAATCCGTATCCCCCCCAAGGAACTCCCCTCTTTTATTCTCCCTCAAACTATGCTATACTTAAGGTGAAATAGGAAGAGCCACCAACGTGCAGCTAGCGTTAGGCTCACCTCAAGAAATAAACGAAATTGAAATGTGCCTAACGTGTTAAGGTATGGTAGACCTTATACGTTAGGCTTTTTCATTGTCTATTTTACTAGATCAATGAATTGAATTGCTAAACTAGCAAGTGAAATGATCAAAGAAATCTTTTCATACTTAGTCATAGCAACCACCCCCTCCCATAGTAGGAAGAGATGAGCCCAACAACACGTCGTTGACTCTTCAATTAACATTATACTACAAAATCATTCGTACTGTTAATTTTTATCAAAAAAACTACTCCTGAGGAACGCCATTATGCGTAGCAGCCTTGTGGCGTTCCGTTATTACCTAAATCAAGCAATCCCAAGAAGAGCACGGTGTGCCTCTAACATACTAAGTCTATGTCACGTTCGTGTGTATCATAATTATATATATCCTAAGAAGAGCACGACATGTTCCTGAACAAACATTATGAAATACCGTTTGTGAAGGAATGTGTCGTGCTCTTCATTTTATCTATATACAGCTAAATCGAACGTAACTATCATCAATAGGGGTATACCGTGCTCTTCCCTTTTGCATTAAGCTAAGAACGCCACAGGCTACATAGCATCACAAGTTACGACTCTTCGTGACCCGCAAATCCCGCAATAATTGTTTCTGCTTGTTTATGTGGCACTTCTTCGTATCCATTGAACTCCATATTAAACACCCCTTGTCCTTGTGTCATGGAGCGCAATACTGTTACATAATCTAGCATTTCCACCAATGGAACTTGGGCTTTCACCACAGTGATTCCTTCACGCACACCTTGATCCATACCGAGTACACGACCACGACGGCTATTCAAATCGCCCATGATATCGCCCATAAATTCTTCTGGTCCGATGACATTCACATTGTAGACTGGTTCTAACAAGATAGGTTTTGCATCAGGCACACCTTTTTTCAAGGCTTGGGCTGCCGCCATTTTGAACGCCAACTCCGAGGAGTCCACTGTATGATAGGAGCCGTCTAATAATGTCACTTGGATACCAATCATTGGATACCCTGCCAAAAGACCTTTTTCCAACGTTTCACGAACGCCTTTTTCTACAGCCGGAATGTATTGACGTGGCACTGCGCCACCAAAAATTTTATCGATAAACTCAAACTCACCTTCATATAATGGCGCAATACCAAGCTTCACATGACCATATTGACCATGACCACCACTTTGCTTTTTATGTTTACCTTCTACTTCCACTGTGCCTCGAATGGTTTCACGATATGGAATATACGGAGTTTCCAATTTTGCACGTACTCCATATTTACGTTCCATTTTTTGTAAAATATGTTCTAAATGGACATCGCCCATACAACGCACTTGCATTTGACGACCTTCCACATCTTTCACCACTTCACAAGTTGGATCTTCTTCAGAAATACGTCCCAAAGCGTTCGCTAATTTTTCCTCTTCCCCTTTTTTCTCAGGTACCATAGCTATGCGGTATAAAGGTTGTGGGAAACGGATTGGTGCATATTTCACTTTAAATTCAGCTGTACCAAAGGTATCCCCTGTTTTCGTTTCTGCTAATTTAGGGATGACCACGATATCCCCAGCTTTTGCAACCTCTACTGGTACTTGTTGTTTACCAATTAAGGTCACCATTTTGCCCCATTTTTCTTCTACATCACGGGTCACATTATAGAGTTTATCTCCTACTTTCAATTCCCCAGAGAATACACGGACAAAACTTTGTTTTCCTGCAAATGGATCAAGAATTGTTTTAAATACGAAGCCAGTAAATGGTTTATCTGCCACCACGATATGCTCCTCTTGGGAATCCACTCCGATAGCGGTCATCACTTTTTTCGTTGCATCTGGCATATAGCGAATCATACGATCTAAGACTTGGTCCATACCTATACGGCTCAAGGCAGTACCACACATGACAGGACATACACGGCCCGTCAACATGCCTTCACGCAAACCTTGACGAATTTCTTCTAAGGTCAATTCTTGTCCATCTAAATATTTTTCTAATAATGTATCATTACCTTCTGCAGCCGCTTCCACAGTCATTTCACGAATTTCTTCTACTTTATCGGCTAGCTCAGCTGGTACTTCCACTTCTCTCATATTACCGTTTTCATAGACATAGGCAGTTCGTTTTGCTACGTCTACGACACCTTTGAAAGTAGGCCCTTCACCGATTGGAATTTGCAATGGCATAATCGCTTTACCAAATAATTCCCGCATTTTTTCCAAAGTCCCAAAGAAGTCTGCTTTTTCAACGTCCATTTTATTGATGAAAGCCATACGAGGCATTTGCAATTCTACGCCATACTCCCAAGCACGAATGGTATCGATTTCTACGCCTGTACCAGCAGATAATACCATCAGCATACCGTCTGCTGCGCGCAAAGCAGACCGCACTTCCCCATGAAACTCAGAATAACCTGGAGTATCGATGAAGTTAATTTTATGACCTTTCCATTCACAAGGCGCCATGCCTAATTGGATAGTGACATTCCGTTTGATTTCTTCTGGCTCAAAGTCCATAATATGTTTATTATCTTGACCTTTACCAACAAAGTCTACAGCACCACAAGACAATAATAATGCCTCTACTAATGCTGTTTTACCCGCCCCGTCATGGGAGACCACCGCCACGTTTCTGATCAAATCACTAGTATATTCTTTCATGAACATCGTCCTCCTTTACAGCCGAAAACAGTCTATTGTTTAAGTAATTCTACATACTTTTATAAACTCCTTTGAATATACTGGATTTTATATATGCAAATTACGCATAGTATAGAGTCATGTATGAAAAAAACTAGTATCACTTATAGTTACCTATATATCCGTTACTTCTCTACTAAACTAAAATTTTACTAGGTTAATTCTATAGTTTATGGTATTCTATTAGATATATCATTTCAGAACATACATGGGAAGGGAGTTATATAGTATGAAAGACAATGAATCAAAGACGTCATTGCATCGTGGGCTGAAAAGTCGCCACATGCAAATGATCGCATTAGGAGCCTCTGTGGGGACAGGCCTCTTCTATGGATCCGCTCCCACAATTCAACTGGTAGGACCAGGTGTTATTTTCTCCTATTTATTAACTGGTATCTTTATTTTCTTTTTAATGCGTATGCTAGGAGAAATGTCAGTTCGTGAACCTGTGTCTGGCTCTTTTACTTATTTTGCAAGTAAATATTGGTCTTCCTTTGCAGGCTATTTATCTGGTTGGAACTATTGGATCGTGTACATGCTTGCGAGTATGGCAGAACTGGCTGCCATTTCCGTATACCTCGATTTCTGGTTACCTGGTATTCCCCATTGGATTACTACACTAGCTTGTATTACACTAGTCACCGTAATCAATCTCATCAATGTACGAGCCTATGGAGAAGTAGAGTTCTTTGCATCACTTATTAAAGTGGTGGCTATCATTGCTATGATTGGCTTCGGCATCTTCCTCATCTTCTTCGGAGATATGGGTACATTCCCGCAAAACTTCTCTAATCTTTGGGTTCACGGCGGATTATTCCCGAATGGTGCATATGGTTTCATCGCCTCTATCGCTGTGGTGATGTTCTCCTTTGGTGGGGTGGAACTCATTGGTATCACTGCTGGGGAAGCTGAAAATCCTGAGAAAACTTTACCGAAAGCGATTAACGAGTTGTTAGCTCGTATCCTAATTTTCTATGTAGGCACAATGACTGTCATTATGGCACTATCTCCATGGAACGAACTAGGAACACATGCAAGCCCATTTGTTCAAATCTTTACGAACATCGGCATTCCCGCAGCAGCGCATATCTTAAACTTCGTTGTTGTTGTGGCTGCCTTATCTGTATACAATAGCTTGCTATACAGTAATTCTCGTATTTTACATAGTATGGCGTTGTCTGGTGATGCGCCTAAAATCTTCAAGAATTTAACAGCTACAGGAGTGCCATTGATCGCTACCTTGTTCTGTGCAGCCTTAGCCTTGATCGTTGTATTCTTAACATACATCTTCCCAAGTGCTAGTGATGTGTTCCTACAATTATTGGCTATCATCGTAGCTGGTCTCATCATTGCATGGTTCATCATTCCAGTGACGCACCTTAAATTCCGCAAACAATTTGCTCGTGAGGGTCGCCTTGATGAATTGAAATTCAAATCCATCTTGTATCCGTTTACAAATTACTTCTGCTTTGCCTTCATCGCTATGGCAGTAGGCGTTATGTTAACAATGGATTCCATGCGCACATCCATCTACATCATTCCCGTTTGGATTGGTGCTCTGTACATTGCGTACAAACTTAAGAAAAAATAATATGTAACGCAAAAAGGATAGCTGAGATTGACTCGGCTATCCTTTTCTTATATCCCCATTACTATGAATTTGTGAGCCTCTAGCATGACTTGAGTATATCTACATTGAGTTTAAAATATAGCATTTTTCCCACCTTGGTAACAATGCAAACTTTCAATGGAAATTTTCGCACTTTTTGCAAATGAATTTTTCTTCAATGGAAAAAATCGCAGTTTTTGCAAATGAAAGTGCTCCCTATGTATTAGATAGTACTATATTTAGAATTTCCTACAAGAAGCGGTTTCGCTAAGTATGACAGATATGATAGTATACTAGTGATAACTAACGTCGTCATTAGTAACGGTGAACACGACTTCGAACTACAGATACGTTAGTATACATGATAATATAACCGCTTATGATTACGTTATGCTTTTGTTATGTTATATATACACTATATTTACGTTGTATTTGTGTTTTATTTGCATTTTATTTTCGAGGTACCCAATGGCTTGGATTGAAATTACACTGACCACGACGCACCAAGCGTCTGAACTTATAACAGATACATTACTCGCACTAGGCGCAGAAGGGGTCTATACGGAAGATCCCTATGAATTTGATCAACTGACCGATGATGGATTCGGCATTATTAAACCAAACCGTGAGGAGCTCTACGATTCATCGGACGTCATTGTGAAAGCCTATATAGACCCCAGCCTATATGAGGTTGACCAATTAGAGACTCTCATAAAAAGTGAACTCCAGCAATTACAAAATACTTTCACCATGGATTTCGGTCCCCTCGCGCTGTCAATCCAAATGGCTGACGAATCGGGCTGGGACGATTGGAAAACGCAATATCCCCCTATTCCGATGACGGAGCATTTGACGATTATTCCGGATTGGGCGGACTATACCCCTCGCGAGGACGAACGCATCATCCGCATCGAACCAGGCCTCGCCTTTGGCACCGGCGACCATCCCACCACACGCTTAGCCATCCAAGCCATGGCGCAATATCTCACTCCTGACAGTACGGTCTTTGACGTAGGAACGGGATCGGGAATCATCGCTCTATCCGCAGGTGCTCTCGGCGCTCGTTCTGTGACAGCCTTCGACCTTGATGAAACAGCTACAATGAATGCTCGTAACCATGTAGCAATGAATCAACTGGAATCCGTAGTAGCTGTACAAACAAATAATTTATTAGAAGGTGTAACGGAAACAGTCTCTCTCATCGTGGCTAACATTATTACCCCTATCTTGTTACGTTTATTAGACGATGCCTACCGTTGTTTAGAACCTAAGGGCGTATTCATTATGAGTGGCATTCAAGAGGGAGAAGAGCAAGAGCTCATTACCGCAGCTAGAACTATTGGTTTTGTAAATATATCCACTACCTCTGAAACTGGTTGGGCCTGCATCATCTGTCATAAATAGTGGTGAGTGCCATGCTTGCATAAAGAAATCTATAGCCGTACCTCCTATAAATACACAACGTAAGTATGATTAAATAAAATCTTAATATCACACATAGAAACTAAATATTAAGCAAAAAAAGCACGATTCTAAAATTTTTGCGCACAAAAAAACGCGATTTCGAACACGATTTTAGTTTTTGTGCTTTTTTTGTGCTTTTTTCGCGCTTTTCGTTTTTTATCGTTTCTAATATTGTAAGGGTTATATTAGTATAGACACAGTTTATCCACGTATTTTATACTGTACCGCTCTGCCTTGGTCTACTGATAGTAACTACAGCTATAACCATACAAAGCTATTACACTTCGATTACTATTTGCTCACCAGTTCGCATATGGTAGCACACTAAGCGATAGGCTCTAAGAGCAAAAGTCTTAACTATGTCTTTTACCTGTCCTTTTGCCGTATTTGTTACCTCTTGCTGTAAGCCTTTGTAACATTGTGCCTCATCATTTTCCACTGTACTCTGTCTGGATTCCAGCACTCCCTCATCAGCATACAACGGGTCATGTACCAAGGGATGTCCTATATGCGCCATAGTCACCCGAATTTGGTGCGTCTTGCCCGTCCACAAGCGAATGCGCAGGTCTGTTGTATCTTGTGCCGCATCATAGTGTAGCACTTCATATTCCGTTTTCGTCATCACACCCTCTGGGTGTACCTCTTGATGGATGCCATCTGCACTTTTACGAATAGGTAGTTCTAGTACCTCATGAGTTTGTGCCAATCGCCCTTGTACCGTCGCTCGGTACCATTTTTCCAACCGATTGTCATCCATCTGCATTTGGTAAAAGTGCTGTGCCAAACCATGCTTGGCTACTACTACCAATCCAGACGTATCTCGATCCAAACGATTTAAGAATCGCACTTTTCCGTAAATCTTATGTGCTTTAAAATAGTGGGCTACCCCATTCGCTAAGGATACTTGTCCTTTCGAATTCATCGTTATCCTCGATGCTTTATCTACAATAAGAATATCATCATCTTCATAGACTATTGTTAAGAGCATTTCTATTGGATCGTGGTCGATGCGTTCTTTTAAAGGGATAATTTCTAATACCATCCCCTTTGAAAGTTCAGATTTCGCCGTACACAGTTGTCCATCTAATCGAACAGCCTTGGCCCCGAAGAGTTCTTTCATCGTTTTCCGAGGAAATTGATGAATACCTAGCCATTCCCCTAACGTCGGTGCTATCGTATTTTCAATTGTATATGTTAACGTTCGTTTATCTTTCATAGATTTTCCATTTCATCTTAGTTATTGGTGCCTAAGTCATCTTCCAATACGTATCTTTTAGACCTTATTGGGTCTATCCATAATTTGGTCAAAATATAGCAAAAAACCTTTTCACGGTTTCCCACTTTATACTATCTTTTCCTCTGCTATTCTACCTATATTTTACCATATTTGACCTTATATAAAGACGATTGCATTTACCTTTTTTGCAAAATATGCTATCCTATATACAAAGAAGAGCAAAACGTGTGGCGCGTTAGGCTCATCAAAAAATTGATTTTTGTGCCTAACGTGATGAGATACTTCTCTTTACATTAGGCACGGTTTCTTTTATAAGAACACTACTTACGCTGTAGCATTACATATAAGGTGATAATCGCTACTATGAGCATTAAGAAATTAATCCCTAGGGAAAGTATTTCAAATACTGACATAGCATCACCCCCTTTCGGAGATGAACCTAAACCACGTTTTACTCTTCATTAACAGTATAACATATGTTCGTCATAATGTGTATTATTTTCGAACGAATAAATATAAAAGCTGTGACCCAATAGTACATTGTGTTACGGCTTTTTATTATAACGATGCTATCATCAATAGAATACTATCCTTCACCATCTTCCGAAATGCTTTTTCCGCCTCTTTATCTGGCTGTACAAATCTACTCATAGCTATCCCTCCTAGATTTTTTCTCTAATTATATTACCTAAAATATACACCAACTCCCCAACTTATGACCATACATAACCTTATAATACTCTCATTGAAACAATACCATAATACAGTTACACCTTATGGCATTCATACCAATATCCTACACGCAGAAAATCACAACGAAGTCCAAAACAACCTCCCCCTGAGGAACGCAGTTAGGCGTAGTAACCTTGTGGCGTTCCCTTACTACCTAACTCTCACAAATGCAAGAAGAGCACGGTGTGCCCCGAACAAACATCATGAAATGCCGTTTGAGAGGAGTATACTGTGCTCTTCCCTTTTACTATTTAGTAACCTCCCCCTGAGGAACGCCGTTACGAGTAGTAGCCTTGTGGCGTTCCTTTTTACCTAAATCATACAAGCACAAGAAGAGCACGGTGTGCCCCGAACAAACATCATGAAATGCCGTTTGAGAGGAGTATACTGTGCTCTTCCCTTTTACTATTTAGTAACCTTCCCCTGAGGAACGCAGTTAGGCGTAGTAACCTTGTGACGTTCCCTTACTACCTAACTCTCACAAACGCAAGAAGAGCACGGTGTGCCCCAAACAAACATCATGAAATGCCGTTTGAGAGGGGTATACCGTGCTCTTCCCTTTTGCCATTAAGTTAAGAACGCCACAGGCTACATAGCATCATAAGTGACGACACAAATGCCGACATAAAAAAAGAACCATCCATTCGGATGGTTCTTAGCTATGGTGGACGATGACAGGATCGAACTGCCGACATCCTGCTTGTAAGGCAGGCGC
>CAUPZH010000023.1:0-19116 GCA_963515865.1 uncultured Veillonella sp. | reverse complement strand
AATATAAAGACTCTTAATCAGAGGGTCCAGGGTTCGAACCCCTGGTGTTCCACCATAGTTAGAACCGCACAACAGTGCGGTTCTTTTGTTTTACCCCCACTTCCTTTGAGGTGCTATAAAAGTCACCTAGATTGAATGCTTTTCATTAAATATTTTTATAACTAATACTTAGTCCTTCTAATAGGGAAAGAAAATGTTTAACTGCATCCTCTTCTTTCTGAAAATATTTCAATTCATAATCTACATACCGCTCTGTATAATATACACAAATCCCCCTCGGAGTACTTTCTAATACAACGCCACCGGAACTAACCTCTGACCCATCATTCTCTATATTGTATAACATTTTAGTAACACCAATCTTTAGTAAAAACTCTTTTAATTCCATAATAGTCATATCAAAATCCCTCCTCTAAATAAAGTCCTTAAAACATATCTTGATGTTCTTTATGAAATTGTTTAAATTGCGGAGAACTATTATTCAGAAGCTGTATAAAGTAATCTACTGCTTGATCTTCATTGTCAAAGTAACGCTGGTCATAAATAACATTCCATTCACTCCAATACACTGATATACCTCTAGGTGTATATTCTAGTATAGTTGTGTCAGGAGTGTTCTCTGTGCCATCGTCATTAATATTATAAAAGAATTCAGGGATATTTAACTGCTCTAATAGCTGTATAAGTTTATTTACTTTCATCTTTATTTCATCTACTAGTGTAACTACTAAATTTCTAAAAGGAGACAGCCTATCATGCCATTTCAAATAGTTGTACGTTTTATAAACGTCTTGGTATATAATGCAGTAACGGGAGCGATGCTTCTAGGCACATACGCCTTATGTACTTTTTTGTTGTTCTTTGTACTATTTATGCTTTTATCTGTATTAGCATTAGTAGGATTACATTCATTTATAATCCAATACTTTGAATATATAATGTGGCTCTTTCTACTAGGAAACTTTATATACTGCTTCTACAAATGCTTTCACAAGTCCGATACTATATATACCATTAAAGCTATACTGCAAAACAATTACAAACGCACGAAAACGTAATAAGTAAAGCAGTAGAATGGTATAACAAATTAAAGCTATACTGCAAAACAATTACAAACGCACTTACTGAAATATCAATAGCTCCTACGTAATCATATCTAGTTAGGCTACCAAAAAGATGTATATTGGTATTATTCTATTTCTAAATAAATTATTTACTTTTTTCTTCACCATATAGTCGTGTCATACCAGCTACCGTAATTAGCCATGATTTACCTGACTTACGACATTCCTCATCTGTAAACTGCTTATTAGCATACCGCTTTAGGCAGCATTGTTTAATTGAGTCAGCCGGAATTCCCCAACGGTCACCTGCTTCTTGTGTGGTCATTACATCTTCAAGTTTCATTACGGCACCCCTAATACGATTAACAAAACATGATACTGATAATAACAAGAATATTTTTATTCTGTTTCTAATATTCGTTGTGCTCGTTCTTTGTCTTTCTTTACGATTTGCACGAACTCTTTAATCATTTCCCATTCATCTTCGTGGGCTCGTACTTGCCGTTGTTTTCGTTCTTCAGAGAATCCTTTTCTCCATCCAGCTTTTCGACCAGCTCCTTCACGAACACCACCCCAACCATTGTTATTTTCAGTCATGTTTTGCACCTTCTCTTGTAAATATCATCTTTTTATTTTGCTCATTACTATAATTAATCTCTAATTCTCTAGATCCCATACATATGCTATACTTTAACAGCAATGGGACTCGGAAATTAAAATAAATCATTTTCCCTATTTAAACACAATCCACTATATACAGTCAATAATTTCCTGTATAATACATCTAACCTATATCATGAAAAGGACACATCAATGAGACAACAATTTTTCTATCAATGGCTATCTTTACTTCCGATTATTTATCTATATTGGCATACATCAGATACTTTTTTTACTGCAGCACTAACCTGTATCTCCCTTATTTGGTGCATCGCTACAGACTCCTTATTAATTAAATAGCCTAATTTAATGCTAATTTATAGCAAAGTAAACTAGTATTCTGCACTAACTATTAAGAAAGAGGTATACAATGAAACGATACTTATCAATGATCGTATTAGCAATCGCTATGACTTTTATTTTTGACTGGAACAAACATATGATTGAAGTCGCCATTTTCTATGCCGTTTGGGGATTTGTTATGGGAAGGGTAAAAAAATAATGAATGCTTTAGATGAAGTATTAACTCTAGAAGAAGCTGCAGAAGCTTGGGGAAAAACTACAGATTCACTTCGCCAAGCCTGTATTAGTCGTAATGGCAAGCCTGCACGCTTTCATATCGGAGTAGAGGCACGCCAATCAAAACGCATTTGGCTGGTTACAAAATCCGGCATGACTCGCTTATACGGAGAACCACCTCAAAATATAGTATAAAATCATAATATGGTATAGAGCCTATACAAAAGGACTGCGACTCTACATGAGTTACAGTCCTTTTACTTTATAACAGCAATGCCCCTACGACACCACCTACTAGCAAGGTAATGTCATAGAATATAAATGTTGGCACGCAAGTATCCCATATATGATTGTGTTGTCCATCTGCATTAAGCCCCGATGTAGGTCCCAATGTAGAATCCGATGCAGGTGATCCCGCATCTCCTAAGGCTGCTGCGATACCGATTAATAAGATGATAGCCGGCACAGAAAAGCCTAAATGCAAACCCATAGGAATATATATGGATGCAATAACCGGAATGGTACCAAAAGATGTACCGATTCCCATAGTAATGAGCAAGCCAACGATAAGCATCACGATAGCTCCCACTAGTTTGGAATCGATAATAGATACTGTGGCTGATACTAAATGTTCTACAGAGTTCGTTTCTCGCAATACATTCGCATAACCTGCAGCAATTAACATGACAAATGCTATGGTCCCCATCATGCGAATACCACCATCCACATCTTCATCCATTTTAGACCATTTGATAAGACCTGTAGCAAAGAATACAGCTAGCCCTGCCAACGCTCCAATCGGCAAAGATTTAAAATACAGTTGTGCCACAAAAGCCACCGCTGCTCCCGCTAATCCTTTCCAACAATCCGCCGTCATACGAGTTGTATGCTCTGTAGATTCTTCTTGCACCACCGCAATATCTTCATAGTCACGGTTTCGACTATAGTACACAATGGCAAGCAATAATCCTACCACCATGGATATGCCACCAATCCACATAACAGAAGCTATATCGGAAATCGATACATTCACACCGTTCGCTACCATTTGATCTTTGATAATGGTCATGAATAGCAAACCAAAGCCAACTGGCAATGATACATACGGCGCTTTCAGACCAAATGTTAAGGCGCACGCCACCGCTCTACGATCTATTTTCATACGATTCATCACCACTAATAGGGGTGGAATCAAAATAGGAATGAAGGCAATGTGCACAGGAATTAAGTTTTGTGAAAAACAGGATACAAAGGCGATGAGCAATGTAAATGCCACTTTTTTTGTGCCTACAATATTCGTAATCTTTTTGGTGACTACTGTGGCTAGCCCAGATCGACCAATAACAATGGCTAAGGCGCCCAGTAAAATATAACTAAATGCAGTCTCAGAATTGCCACCCATGCCACCGATTAAGGATTCGATGGTAGTGGTTACCGTCATCCCTCCTGCTAGGCCTGCCACTAAGGAAGCTACGATAACCGATAATAACACGTTAAATCGCAGCAAACACAGAATTGACATGGCGATGACTGATAACACTATGGGGTTTAACACTATATCCATTTAGGATCTCCTTCTTTTGTACTTACTCGGCTTGAAGCAACTGTTCTAGGTACGTCCGTTCCCACACATCTCCATAGCCATCTAATTGTTGCAATGCTATTGTACCATAGGTGTCCAAACTTTCAGAAAAAGCTTGATTCACCTCTGCACTAGGATACTCAGTTTTGAGGAAACAAATGGCCCAATGCACACGACCAACTTCTTGTCCATGTTGCTCTACTACGCCATGAGATTGGGCAGATTCCAAATAGGACACAGCTGTCTGCGTATCTTCTTTAATTCGTGATAATAAACCAAGATATGCCTCAATAGTCGGTCTTCGTCGACTTATGGTATATTGCAAGCATAATTCATAGGATTTTTGAAAGTACGTAGATGCTAATTCATATTGCTGCAATGCAAAGGCAGTCATACCCGCATTGGTGGCAAATACAATCCATGAACTATATAGTTCCGTTTGATCACAATAGTCTAGCGCTTTTTGATACATTTCTAATGCCGTCTCCAGACGAGACCGACTTTTTTCAATATCTCCTAAGTAGTTATAGGCAGCCCCGATATTAATAGCATATCTGCGAGCCACAGTTTGGGTTACCGAGAATAAGCGTATAGATTCCTCTAGGAGGGGAATTGCCTGTTCTGGCTGACCTTCCATAATGAAAGCCAACGCTTTCAGTCTTAATATAACCCCAATCTCCTTTTTGAAATGGTACTGCTCTGCCAACGCAAGAGCCTTTGTGGTATATTGATGTATCTCTAGAACATGCCGCATTTGCAAGTGATAATAAATCATCTCTTTATAGGCTTTCAACTTATAATTCGATGCTTCTTGTTCCGTACTTTCCTCTAATAATTCTTGAAAGTATCCTAAACCTCGCTCCTTATCACCGATACTCATGTAATATTTACCTGCTCCGTATAGGTAAGGCAATTCTAGGGGCCGCACCTCTGGCACATCTCCATACAATGTGTACACATGAGCTAACTCATCTTCTATTTCCTGCAAGGCTTTACCCGTTACTTCTCCCATAAAATACCCTGCATAGACAGAGGATAATTCCCCTACCCCAAGTTCTGGAGAGGCATCTTTATTAAAGTTTAAATAATGCATAAAAGATTTTAATTTATACATTAAAGCTTTTTGGTATTGTCCTGCTTCACGGAAATGAAATTCTAGTTGCTTATAGCGAATCATATCTTCCTTGGAGTGTGTTAACCGTTTTTCCCAGGCTTCTCCCAAATAGGCATGCAAAATTTGACGGCGATCGATAGCCATTTGATCTCGTAAATACTCTTTGCACTTGAATTGCTTTAAACTATATTGCACTTCACCATGTTGTGTACGGTAATCAATGAATCCTTTTCTTTCTAACTCCTCTAATGTTTGCAACAGACGTAGTTTATCTAAGCCCATATATTGTTCAATCATCCCTAATGGTGCTTCATTATAGAATAAACTGATAAACTCCGCCAATTTACGTTCTTCTTCAGATAAAGTATCGCATTTCTTGCTATAGAGCAGTTCCATATCTTTAGTCAAACCATAAATAGAACCATATTCTTTCCATAGTTGCATACTTTCTATCAGCACTAATAGATTGCCTCGACTGACTTCTACTAATTGATCCACTATATCTGTGTCCTGTAACGTAGGTTCTCGGTCTAAGATAAAAGCTCGCATCCGTTCATCTGGTAAAGGCAATAAGGAAATACTTTGCAATGCTTTCTGCTGTTCTAAACTTTGCAGGGTTCGTTGATGCATGCCTTTTACTTCCTCTACGTCAGTGACAATGATCATAAGACGTTCAGACCTATGATGTAACAGCAATAAACTCAATAAAGAAAAACTTAAGGAGTCCATCCATTGCACATCCTCAAAAATCAATGTAAAAGGAATTTCTTCCGATACCTGTTCTAGCAGATTTGATACTGCTTGGTACACTACATCAAAAGGCAATGCTTCCGTTACTTCTAAAAAGCCCAAGTCTCGAGCCATACGTCGATCTAACTGTGGAAAGATTTCATAAATACGCCGTAATTCGATATTTTCCAGACCTTGTAATTCGATTTCTTCAAGTATCTTTCCCACAATAGGAATCCACGCATGCAACAGCAAGCCTTGTTCCTCTTCATAACATTGGCTATCTAACACACATCGGTAGGGCTCTACTTTATCTCGTATATATTCTACGAGGCTCGTTTTACCGCTTCCAGTGTCTCCTGTGATACGCAAAGCTAAGGGAGTATCTTCAAAGAAGTGCAAATACTTCTGCACCTCTCCTGCTTCTGCATCACGGCCCTTCAACATCGTGTGTTCTACAAAGGACACTGCCTCTTGCTTTTGTACTTTTGATAAATGCATGGCTTCTCGAAGAGAGTTAGGTACACTTTCATCTAAATCATCCGCGTAAATACATTGTAGTTGATGGTATAACTGTTTCCCCATGGTCGTGAAACCTTGGCTCATAATCAGTTCCAAAATCGCACTAAACCGCTCTTCGTTATAGGGGTCATAGGACAATAGGACAGGAATATATCGCTCAATACAGGCGATATTTTTTTCCTCAATCCCTGCATCCACTAAATCATAGACCGCCTCCATGTACATAGATTTAAGACGACTTCGTTCCCCTAAATACCAATCTTCATAAGCCACTGCATCTTTTACATAAAATCCTTGTAAAAATTCCCCTTTGTAAATATCTATATATTGTTTAGGGTTCCTTTGAAATTGATGTACATCCACATAGATTTGTGCCGTAGGATTCCATTGTAATACAGCGTTCCTCGGTGATACAAATACATCTGCCCCCAATAGCTTTTTTGCCTCATAAATGGCATTTCTTAAGTTTTTTCTGGCATTGACCTCCGATTTTTCCGGCCACAATAAACCGCTAATTTCATCCCGGAGGGCTACTCCTTTTACCACCATATAATAAATGAGCGCTTGTACTTTTCCATAGGTAAAAAAGATATCTTTCCCATCTACTTGTATCCGTGGTGTCCCTAATAAATGAATTTCTATCCCCATATGATTTCCTTCATTCCATTATGATGGGTCTTATACCTTAGCAAGACCTAACAATCGTTGTTCCTCTGCATCTAACGCAGCTTCTATCTCTTCCATGCTATCTGCCAATTGTTGTACAAACTCTGCATCTTGTATAGATCCTAAATTGATTTTTACATTTAAAAAGGCACTCTTTACAGCAGCTCTTGCATTAATCACAGCAATCATCCCATCCGTAATGGCATTGGTATTTCCTTTTACAATGACTGTTTTCGTCAAGGGCAATAAAGTATATGCTAATTTACCAATTTCATAAGGCACTAAGGCAGCTTGTTTTGTCGTACGTTGTATTTCTGCTTTACGAAACGCTTTTTCTTCATCCGTTTCTTTTGGTAATTTGAAAGCTCCCATCAACTCCATAAAAGCAGCACTATCTTTATTAATATAGTGAACAAAGTCTTCTTTGACTTGGCTTACTTCTTTTTGAATAGCCTTCATCTCCTCATGGACCGCTTCGTATTTTGCATTCCCAATTGTTAAATTCGCTACCATTTCAATTAAAGCGGCCGCCATGGCGCCATTCATCGCCGCCACACTGCCACCTCCTGGGGCTGGTGCACTAGAACCAAGGTCACGAATAAACTCTAATACAGATGCGTTATGTAATTCCATCATTCCTCCTAAAACAATCCTTTAATAGTCCCTTCTGCTGTTACATCCATACCAAGAGCGGCTGGTTGTTTCGGTAATCCTGGCATGACCATAATATTACTTGTTTGACACACAATAAATCCAGCCCCATTGGCAATTCGTACATCTTGCACAGTAATCGTAAAGTCTGTAGGAGCTCCTAGTAACTCCGGATTATCACTTAAGGAATATTGTGTTTTTGCCACACATACCGGTAAGTCTGCCAATCCCCATTCTTCCAATTGAGCAATTTGCTTTTTCGCTACACTGGTAAATTCTACACCATTGCCACCATAAATTTCTTTTACAATAGCCGTTAACTTATTAGGAATACTATCTTTCACATCGTATAAAGCAGTTGGCTTGATATCTGTTCCTTCCAACATACCCATCACTTGTTTTGCCATATCAATACCGCCGGCTCCACCTTTTTCCCAGCATTCATTAAGGCTTACATCTACACCGTAATGATCACATAATTGCAATAATGCATCGATTTCAGCTGGTGTATCCGTAGCAAATTTATTAATACTCACTAATACTGGTAATCCAAAGGCTCTCATATTAGCGATTTGTTTCCCTAAATTCACAAAGCCCCGTTCTAGTGCTTTTACATTTTCTTTGGTTAATTCTGATTTTGGCACTCCTCCATGCATTTTTAAGGCACGGATCGTAGCTACGATGACCACTGCATCAGGGAAGATGTCTCCATAATGACACTTAATATGTAAGAATTTCTCTGCTCCTAAATCCGCCCCAAATCCCGCTTCTGTAACGACTACATCGCCTAATTTTAAGCCTAGCTTGGTAGCAATGATAGAGTTACATCCATGAGCAATATTCGCAAATGGACCACCATGGATCAATACTGGTGTATGTTCTAAGGTTTGTACTAAGTTAGGTTTGATAGCATCTTTCATAAGTAGTGCCATCGCTCCTTCACAACCTAATTGATGAACAAATACAGGATCTCCAGATAGGTTTGTACCAATTACAATACGACCAAATCTTGCTTTTAAATCCTCTAAATCACGAGCCAAGCATAAAATAGCCATGATTTCAGAGGCTACAGTAATCATGAAATGATCTTCCCTTGGCACGCCACTCATAGGGCCACCCATGCCAATGACCACATTACGTAAAGCACGATCATTCATATCTAATACGCGTTTCCAGCTAATACGACGCACATCGATTTGTAGTGCATTACCTTGGAAAATATGATTATCAATCATTGCTGATAACAAGTTATTAGCCGCCGTTATGGCATGCATATCCCCTGTAAAATGAAGATTAATATCTTCCATTGGCACTACCTGAGCATAACCACCACCAGCAGCACCACCTTTGACACCAAATACTGGTCCTAAGGATGGTTCACGCAATACAGCAATACTATTCACACCAATTTGTTGCAAAGCTTGTGTCAATCCAATAGTAGTGGTAGACTTGCCTTCTCCTGCTGGTGTAGGTGTGATGGCTGTAACTAGTACCAGCTTACCATTCGGCGTATCCTGTAATCGTTCCATCGCATCAAAGGACACTTTTGCTTTATATTTTCCATATAATTCTAATTCATCTTCTGCTAAATTGCATCGTTTTGCAATTTCCACAATAGGTTCCATTTGTGCCTGTTGGGCAATTTCAATATCACTTAACATGAGTCTCCCTCCTTATACATCGCTATGCACTTGCATGACCATAACGCAGGTTACAGCAATTCTTTACTGTTCAAGAATTCCAACACTTTTCACTAGTACTATAGTAAAGAAATAGTCTATTACGAACATCATACAACGATTTACCATATTTCGTCTATCAATAATTACACTGAAAGCACTTTCCTTTTCTATAACAAGTTATAAAAAAACACCATATATCCAGAACTGGTATATATGGTGTTTATTTACATTCTATTATGCATGCGTGTCCGCCATAGCTTCTAAGTGTTTTTGCTCTAATTCTGCTACTTCTTCATCTGTTAATGGATGCTCGATATGTCGGTTCAATGTTTCTGCAGATACTTCGTGTTCCCAACGGCCTACGATAGCCGCCGCAATGCAGTTACCCAACAAGTTACATACAGTACGACCCATATCTAACACACGGTCTATCCCCAAAATTAAAGCTAAGCCTTCCACTGGCAGTCCAAAAGCTGCACTAGTAGCTGCTACTACAATCAAGGAGCCTCCTGGTACCCCTGCAATCCCTTTAGTAGATAACATCAAGGTAATCATCATTAAAATTTGTTGATCAATAGGGAATGGCACGCCATACACTTGTGCAATAAATACAACTGCTAATGCAGAATACAATGTAGAGCCATCTAAGTTAAATGTATAACCTAAAGGAAGTACAAAACTTACAATATGATTGGGAATCCCCATCTTTTTCAATTTTTCCATAGCAATTGGTAAAGCTGCCTCTGATGCGGCTGTGGTAAACGCTAAGATAGTAGGCTCTTTCAATGCGATGAATAATTTAAATAAGTTCACTTTTGTTAAAGCCGATGCGATACCCAGTACGATAGCAAGGAACACAATTAGCCCTGCATATAAAGTAAATACTAATTTTAATAATGGAATCAGCATTTCAATCCCAAAGGCACCTACCGTATACGCAATAGCACCAAAAATACCAATAGGAGAAATATACATGACATAATGAGTTACTCTAAACATGATGTGGGCTATACTTTTTGATAAGTCTACAATTTGTTTTCCCTCTTTACCCAAACTTGCTGCTGCAATAGCAAACATACAGCTAAAGAAGATAATTTGTAACATATCTCCACGAGCCATGGCGTCAATGATATTTGTTGGAATAATATTCACTAACATTTGCACATGGTCCATTTGACCTTTAGATGCTGCTTTGTTAACGAGTTCTGTAGCGCCACCACTAGCTGTCAAATTCACACCCACTCCGGGTTCTACTACATTCACAGCAAACAATGCAATAAATAGCGCCAACGTAGTAGCTAATTCAAACCATAGAATCGCTTTTCCCCCAAGACGACCTAATTTTTTAAAATCCCCTGTGCCAGCGATACCCATGACTAAGGAGCTAAAAATTAAAGGTACTACAATCATTTTAATCATGCGAATAAATACATCACCTAAAGGTTTTAATTGTTTCGCAAAATCTGGTGCCACTGCACCTACTAGCACACCAGCCAAAAGGCCGATGCCTATCCACCCGGATAGTCCAATTTTCTTTAACATAGTATAGAATCTCCTTTTTACATACCAATACTTGCTTAGGTTATATAAAAAGAGGCGATGGTGTACAAGTACAGAATGTCTCTTTCAGAACCTATCCTAAAATTCTATAGAAAGTATTATAGCAAATCCTTTACAGAGATACAATAGTACAATTAGTAGATACAAAAATATTTTTTCAAAAAAAATTTTATAAAAACTTTTTAATTTTGACATTCTTTTGACGTTCCTAGTTTATACTACACATAAAGAGTAACAACACTTTGATACTCTCTTTCTTGTGAAGTGATGTGCGTATATTATAAACTCCTCAACTCCTTTATAGGGCCTCATAATATATGTATGCGACATAACCAGCTACCTCTACCATGCTACCTCTACGGTATGTCGTGCACAAATATACATCCTTCATTCACATCTTTAGGTCTTCTCCTCTACTCTTCCCTACAGTCGACCTAAAGAACTCTATCAACAAATACCATGAACATCTAAGCGATGGACATGGTATTTTTTCTTGTCCTGCTGACTTTTTTTATTGCACCATTCCCAGGACCTTTCTACCTCCCTATTTCTTTATACGTAACTATATAGTCTACTATCACAATATGTCAAAAGACCCTATAACAAAATGTACATATTTATATTTTCTTATAAAATATAAAAAACAAAGGAAAGTTGATACTTTTTGATCAACTTTCCTCTGTTTTATTGGGAGCTATTTTGTTACAACCCCTTATATACTATTTCAATGCTATCAACAAAACTCATTATGCTTGTTGTTTACCAACGTGTTCAAAGCTTGCTTGTTCTAACGCTTCTACTTCTTCATCCGTCAATGGATTTTCGATTAACTCTGTTAATCTCTCTGCAGATACTTCGTTTTCCCAACGACCTACAATGGCCGCTGCTAAACAGTTACCAGATAGGTTACATACCGTACGAGCCATATCTAGGATACGGTCTACACCAAGAATTAAGGCTAATCCTTCAACTGGCAAGCCAAAGGCTGCTGCTGTTCCGGCAATGACGATCAAGGATGCACCCGGTACTGCGGCAATCCCTTTTGTAGACAACATTAATGTTAATACCATTAACAATTGTTGTTCAATAGGGAATGGCACTCCGTACACTTGGGAGATAAATACAACTGCCAAGGAGGAGTACAATGTGGATCCATCCAAGTTAAATGTATATCCCAAAGGTAATACAAAACTTACCACTTGGTTTGGAATGCCTACTTTTTTCAATTTTTCCATCGCAATTGGCAACGCTGCTTCAGAAGCCGCAGTAGAGAATGCTAACACGATTGGCTCTTTCAACACTTTACCAAGTTTGAATAAGTTAACTTTTGTAAAGAAAGAACCGATAGCAATCACAATAATTAAGAAGAATGCTAAGCCACCATATAATGTAAACACAAGTTTTAACAATGGCACTAACATACCTAAGCCAAAGTTACCTACTGTGTATGCAATAGCACCAAAGATACCGATAGGAGACACATACATCACATAGTGTGTTACTTTGAACATGATATGTGCCAAATCCTTGGAAAGTTCAACAATTTGTTTCCCTTCTTTACCAATACTAGCTGCTGCAATAGCAAACATACAGCTAAAGAAGATAATTTGCAACATATCACCACGAGCCATGGCATCTACGATATTCGTTGGAATGATGTTTACCAACATTTGGATATGATCCATTTCGCCTTTCGCAGCTGCTTTATTGGCAATATCTACAGCATTACCAGTAGCTGTTAGATTCACTCCTACACCCGGTTCAAATACGTTAACCACAAATAAACCTACAAATAATGCAATCGTAGTGGCAATTTCAAACCATAAAATGGCTTTACCCCCTAAGCGCCCTAATTTCTTAAAGTCACCGGTACCAGCGATACCCATTACAAGGGAACTAAAAATCAACGGTACTACTATCATTTTAATCATACGAATAAATACATCACCTAATGGTTTTAATTGTTTTGCAAAATCTGGTGCTACTGAACCTACTAGTACGCCCGCTAATAGGCCAATGACAATCCAACCAGATAATCCAAGTCTTTTTAGTGCTGCCATAGAATCTCCTTTTTCTTAATACTACCCTTTAAAAGACCATACAAAAAGAGGCACAGGGTACGTGTACGATGTGTCTCTTTGCAGACCTTGCTTATAAAATTCTATAGAATTATTATAGCAGATTTTTTCTAATCCTACAAGATTAATACCCATAAAACAGGGTATTTATTCATATTTTTGTTTCTTTATTCCTTTTATCGAGTGAAAGGCAACACTTTCACTAATGTTCCTATTTCTAAGCGATCACTATTACCTGGGATTTTAATCAAACCATTAGCTACAGATAAAGATTTTAAGCCTCCCGATGTCATCCCTAAGTTAGGGTATGCCCAGCAGGACCCTGCTTCGTATCTAATATGCCCTTGATAATAACGGTCAAGAGGATGTTTTCTATCTACAACTTCACCTAGGTGACATTCTATCCAACTAGTCATAACGGTCCGTCCAGACAACTGCTCTAATACAGGCAACGCCAACAAATAGAACTGATTCATCGCTGCCGTAGGATTCCCAGATAAGCCCATGCACCATGTAATATGCCCCTCAGTAGCAATGATACCGCCAAAAGATGCCGCACCTGGTCGCATATGCAATCGTCGATACAAGGTATTAGCTCCTAATCGTTCATATAATTCTGGCATGGTATCATAGTCCCCTACGGATACACCTCCGGTGCTGATCATCATATCTACTGGTCCCAATGTATCTAGCATATGTTGTACGGTAACAATATTATCCTCTACTGTACCTGGTGCATCCGACAGATGGGCTACTCCTACCACATCAACACCTAGAGCATGTAACGTTCCTTCTAATAAATATCGATTAGAGTTATAAATATGCCCTTCTAGAAGTGGCTCTGTCGGATCTTGCACTTCACGACCTGTGGTTAAGACAATCACTCTCGGTTTGCGATATACGGATACTTCACTATATCCTTGCCCAGCTAAAATACCTACTTGTTCTGCTTCCAACACAGTACCGGCAGATAATAATTCTTGACCAATTTGTATATCTTCCCCTTCGAGGATAATATGTTGACCCACTTCGATTCGGCTAGGCACCGTTACTTCTGACTCATGAATCCAAGTTAGCGCCTCTTTTACTACCACCGTATCTGCTGTACTTGGCACCATGGCGCCTGTCATAATTTGAATCCCTTCACCGAGTGCCAATTGCCCCTGAAAGACCTCTCCTGCTCCAATGGTATCTACTATCCGATAGGTCCTTGTATCTGGTGTATATCGAATCGCAATGCCATCCATGGCAGATTTTCTAAAAGGAGGATAGTTCATCTGTGCTAAAGCCGTTGCACCCAGTACTCTGCCATAGGCCTGTCCAATCGGTACAGATTCTACCTCTACTCTATACCCACTATCTATAAAAGGAGATTCCACTAGATGCAAGCCTTCTTCTACGCTTACTACTTGCATTATAACAACTCCTTTACAATCCAATCTGCTAATCGTTCCATATCTTCTTCACTGAAACTAAATTGCTCACAGATCGTATTTCCTTCTAATGTATCATCTATATCTGTAACTACGCCCACAATATCCTCTAATTGTGGTAACCGTGTATCATTATGGTTGGCACGGACCACCTCAATGATCGGTGCCACCCCATGACTTCTACTTTCTAAGAGCACCAAATCTACTGGCATCTCATTGGCCAAACGAATGAGTTGCTGCTGTCGTTGCATACTTTCACCATGGACCATCATCGCATATCCATTGGGTCCAGCTATCGCCACCGCCTTCGCTCCGGCTTGGCTAGCTTTCCACGTATCAGTGCCTTCCTTATCCATGGAAAATCCGTGTCCATCGCTTTTCACCATTCCCACCACGATGCCTCGTTGTGAAAGCTGATGAATCAGCGCTGTAGCCACCGTTGTTTTACCAGATTTAGATTGGCTCGCACTAATGGTCACAATCGGTACAGACCGCTCCCGATTGACTGCCTTCGCTTTCGCCAATTTATAGGATAAACGTGTATTCACATTGCTATATAGCTCTGCTTCCTCAATCATGTCCATCTCCATATAAGGAATCTTCTCTAAGATACCATGCATAGAGACATCTTCACCTTCTAAAGCCTCTTGAATCGTATCTAGTACAGACCGTTTATAAATAGCTGCCAAAGGTTCGTACTCTTGCAGCCCTACATAAGGAACCATAGCTAATAATTCCCCTTGTAAAAATGAATCTATATGTACTTCCCAAGATGGCAACCAGTGAAAGGAAAACCATGGCATGTCTGCAGACACTACGATATAGGCTTCCCGAGTACCTATGGAAAGGGCTGACTGCAATCCACTCAAAGGGCCTTTCATAGCAATCGCATCTGGCACTAATTGAATATCTCGACCAAAGGAACGAGCCTCTTCAATAATATGTGCCTCTGACTCTTCTAATTCTCGATTGATGGAAACTAAAATTTCTCCACATTCTGTAAGGACCGCCTTGCGGAGCATTTCCCCTAATAAAGTTGTGCTACCCCAAGGCAATCTCGTCTTATCTGTTCCCATACGAGTGCTAAGTCCACCCGCTAACACAATAATTCCTAATTCAGAAATCATATATATCTCCTGTCCTAGATGCTTTCTTATTTATGAGCGGGTTTCACACGACCTAATCCACGCATCACTGGCACATATAACAAAGCTAATACCACTAAATTAATCACCATGTCTGGCAACATATACGTTGCATTGTACGTTAGGGAGTAAATCCAAGGGCTTGTTCCCTCTGGTGCATAAGATCCAAATACGACCACACCGCTAATGGCAGACATAGCAAAACGTGTTAAAATCGCATAGATAGCGCCAAAGAAAGCTTTCACTGTACCAGAACCGCCGAAGAAACCAGCAATACCAATGGCACCATAGGCTAAGATATAGTCCAATACGATACTCATATAATGAATCGAAAATTTAAATCCCAATAGGAAGTGAACAATTCCATAGGCAATACCAGTTAAGATGCCCGCACGACCACCCCAACGATAAGCATAAATTAACAATGGCACCAAGTTAGCTGCTTTCACAGCGCCACCTTGTGGCATTTGATAGATGACATACATACTTAAAATTTGAGCCATAGCGATGACTAGACCGCCTTCTACTAACATTTTTGTTTTGCTTGAACTTGTATAACTCATATCTATCTCCTTTTCACACTATGATACATTGAAATACATTATCAAATTACTTTTATTTATTCCTTATATTGTATCACTTTTAATCTATTTTTATCTATATGTTTTTTCACAAAACACGGTATTCCTCTAGTACAAATTAGCATATCAAAGATGACTAAGTATATCTATCCCCTTGTTGCCAAGATAGGAGGTCTTATGTATAATAGATAAGGATTATGTCGTAATCCTAATTCTGTCTATTTAGGGGGCAATAAATAATGATCAATACTACAAACATTTTCGATTATGAAGACGTGCAATTGATACCGAACAAGTGTATCGTATCTAGCCGTAGCGAATGTGACACAACTGTGAAACTGGGAAATCGTACATTCCGTTTACCAATTGTGCCAGCTAATATGCAAACTATCATCGATGAAAAGTTAGCCAAAGAATTAGCTGCTAAAAACTACTTCTATATCATGCACCGCTTCCAACCTGAAAAACGTTTGGCTTTTGTAAAAGACATGCATGCGGCAGGTTTATTTGCATCTATTTCCATCGGTGTTAAACCAGAGGAATTTGAATTCGTGAAGGAATTAAAAGAAGCAAATCTATGCCCAGAATATATTACTATCGATATCGCTCACGGTCATTCCAACAGCGTTATCGACATGATTCAACACATTAAACGTGAACTTCCTGAAAGCTTCGTTATCGCTGGTAACGTAGGTACACCAGAGGCAGTTCGTGAACTAGAAAATGCTGGTGCTGATGCTACCAAAGTAGGTATCGGACCTGGTAAAGTATGTATCACAAAACTAAAAACTGGTTTTGGTACTGGTGGTTGGCAATTGTCCGCTGTTCGTTGGTGTGCCAAAGCGGCTACAAAACCTATCATCGCTGACGGCGGTATCCGTGACCACGGGGACATTGCAAAATCTATTCGCTTCGGCGCTTCCTTTGTCATGATTGGCTCTTTATTCGCTGGTCATATCGAATCCCCAGGTAAAGAAGTGACTATTGACGGCGTAGCTTATAAAGAATACTTCGGCAGTGCTTCTGAACACCAAAAAGGGGAACGCAAAAATGTAGAGGGCAAAAAAATCACAATTCAGTCCAAAGGTAGTATCTTCGATACATTGACTGAAATGGAACAAGATTTACAATCTTCTATCTCCTATGCTGGTGGTACTACACTACAAGCGATCAAAAAAGTTGACTACGTAATCGTTAAAAACTCCATTTTTAACGGCGACCGTTAATCACATATATGAGGACTCTTCTCTGGAAGGGTCCTTTTTTTATTCCGCTACTTTTGAACTATATCTTTCGTTTTGTATAGGAACACACTCTACTCAGATCATCTCCTACAAACATACATATCCCTAAATACTAAAAGAGCTATTATCGACTCTACTTTGTCGTAATAGCTCTTTTCATACTTACATCATCAGATGCACTATTTAAATTTTGGTCGTCTTCCTTCAGCAAAAGCCCGTACGCCTTCGCGGAAGTCTTCTGTTTCCCCTAAGGAATTTTGGATTTTCACTTCTAATTCCGCATATTCCTCAAAGTTTGTGAAGAAGCTAGCCCACATCATTTGTTTCATAGCACGGAAAGAATTAACTGGTCCTTTTGCCAATCGCTGTACTAAGCGATTCGTAGTGCGTTCCAAAATCTCTGGTTCGCACACTTTATAGACAAAGCCATATTCCTTACCTTTTTCTGCTGTTACCGCTTCCCCTGTCATAGCTAGTTGCATAGCCCGGTTGATACCTACCGCACGACTTAGCAAGTACATACCACCTGCATCAGGTGCTAGTCCTACATTGACAAAGGCTTGAATAAAACGACTATTCGTAGATGCCACGCACATATCCGCAGCCAACACCATATTGAAAGCCGCCCCTGCCACAGCACCGTCGGTACACATCACAACAGGCTTTGGTAAATGCTTCATAGCTAAAGAAATTTCCATCACCAAGTGAGTAATCTCAAACAAGGACTCTGTATCATCTTCTTCTACAGCTCGTTTCATTTCCGTTAAGTCTCCACCTACAGAAAAGACCTTGCCTTCTGCTTTGAACACCAACACACGAGCCTCGTCCGTTTCTTTTACTATACGAATTGCATCAAGAATTTCTTCGCACATCGGTACATTAAAACCATTCTGCACTTCTGGACGATTAAATGTGATGGTAGCCACATTATTTTCGATAGTAAATAAAATATTATTATACGTCATACATCACCTATTACAGTGTTTTAGTAGGATCTGCCTCAGTATCTTCTGGTTCTTGTTGCAATGTAAACGGTTTACCTACACCATCATTACGCAAACGGTCTGCTTTGATTTTAGCCCAGTCAATCGGCGCCCCTTTTTCAAGCGCTTTCCCTGTGACAGCATCTACTTTTACACTATATTCTTTTTCATCTGTATCTTGGGTACGAACAATATATACCACTTCATTGTTTTCCGCCTTGATTTCCCAACCTCTAGTGAAAGAGCCTTCTCCCACTAATCCACGAGCTGCTACTTCCGCTTCTTTTGGAGAAATCACTTTCAACGGATTGAACACTTTGGAGGCTACATCTTTCGCTTTGCTAGAACGGAATTCACGTACTACTTTACCAGTAATCACATCCACGTCGATAGTAATTTTTTGCTTTGGCGTGTAACCTACTACCACATATTGGTAATTGCCTTTGGATGGATCTAATGTAATCGAGCTAACCGCTGCTTTTACATAACGACCCACAAAGATACCTGCTACTTCACGCATAGACAATACCATAGATTGACCAGGTTGGCGCACCACTACTGTTTTATCATTTAGATTAGAATATTCATTGATTTCAGCATGTGCTTGCGGTGCCACTGCAAAGGTTGTAGCAAATGCCATAGCGCCTACCAAAGCTAATGTACTTTTTTTCATTGGACTCTCCTATATATACAATTCTATGAACAAAACTTACATGACTATACTCCATGAAGCTTGCATTCTCAATCTTGAGATATCTCTTTCATTATACCGTATCTATCGTAATTCTTCAATACAATCCAGACCCTATATCAACCAACACTTCTATAGTAGTCAAACATTTGTGACGCAACCTCCTAAAGATTTATTTAAGAAGTACTCTGCTATATATTCATTGGGTGATT
>CAUPZH010000022.1:0-19438 GCA_963515865.1 uncultured Veillonella sp. | reverse complement strand
CCGGTGTTATCGCTGGTTATCCAATGGTTGACATCAAAGTTATCGTATTTGACGGTTCCTACCATGATGTTGACTCCTCTGAAATGGCCTTCAAAATTGCAGGTTCCATGGGCTTCAAAGAGGGTGCTCGTAAAGCTGATCCAGCATTACTTGAACCATACATGGCTGTTGAAGTAGAAGTTCCTGAAGAATACATGGGCGACGTAATCGGTGATTTGAACTCCCGTCGTGGCCGTATGGATGGAATGGAAGCTCGCAACGGTTCCCAACATATCAAAGCATATGTTCCATTGAGCGAAATGTTCGGATATGCTACTGACCTTCGTTCCAAAACACAAGGTCGCGGTAACTACTCCATGACATTCGATCATTATGAAGAAGTGCCTAAGAAAATTGCTGAAGAAATTCAAGCTAAGAAAAATGGCTAATCAAAAGTGTATCTAGTGGGGCGTATAGCCCCAAAGGATTACTATATATAAAGTTTTAATTATCCGGGAGGACAATTCAAAATGGCAAAAGCAAAATTTGAACGTAATAAGCCACACGTTAACATTGGTACTATCGGTCACGTTGACCATGGTAAAACTACTTTAACAGCAGCAATCACTAAAGTTCTTGCTGAAAAAGGTCAAGCTGACTTCCAAGACTACAGCATGATCGACAAAGCTCCAGAAGAACGTGAACGCGGTATCACAATCAACACTGCACACGTAGAGTACGAAACAGATACTCGTCACTATGCACACGTTGACTGCCCAGGCCATGCTGACTATGTTAAAAACATGATTACTGGTGCGGCTCAAATGGACGGCGCTATCTTGGTATGTTCCGCAGCTGACGGCCCTATGCCTCAAACTCGCGAACACATCTTGTTGGCTCGCCAAGTTGGTGTTCCTGCAATCGTAGTATTCTTGAACAAAGCTGACATGGTTGACGATGAAGAATTGATCGAATTGGTAGAAATGGAAGTTCGTGAACTTCTTTCTTCCTACGAATTCCCTGGCGACGAAGTACCTATCGTTGTAGGTTCCGCGTTGAAAGCTTTGGAAGGCGATGCTCAATATGTAGCTAAAATTGACGAATTGATGGACGCTGTAGACTCCTACATCCCAACACCAGTTCGTGATACTGATAAACCATTCTTGATGCCTGTGGAAGACGTTTTCACAATCACTGGTCGTGGTACAGTAGCAACTGGCCGTGTTGAACGTGGTCAAGTAAACGTTGGTGATACTGTTGAAGTAGTAGGCTTGAAAGAAAAAGCTGAACAATACGTAGTAACAGGTCTTGAAATGTTCCGTAAAGTGTTGGATTCTGCAGTAGCAGGTGACAACGTAGGTGCATTGCTTCGTGGTGTTGATCGTAAAGACATCGAACGTGGTCAAGTATTGGCTAAACCAGGTTCCATCAAACCACACACAAAATTCAAAGCAGAAGTATACGTATTGACTAAAGAAGAAGGTGGCCGTCATACTCCATTCTTCTCCAACTACCGTCCACAATTCTACTTCCGTACAACTGACGTAACTGGCGTTATCAACTTGCCAGAAGGTACAGAAATGTGTATGCCTGGTGATAACATCACTATGAACATCGAGCTTATCACTCCAATCGCTATTGAAGAAGGTTTACGTTTCGCGATTCGCGAAGGTGGCCATACAGTAGGCGCTGGTGTTGTTACAGCTATCGAAGCATAATCTGACTGAAAGATTATCTATATAAACCGTGCAATCAAGGAGCGGCAAACCTGCCGCTCTTAGGTTGTGTATAAACTATGATATAGAAGGTTGCCCTTGCGAGGGAGAATTTCTATGGAGCAGTTCATTCTGGAAATGGACGAAGGGAGATATATAACAATGGCAAAACAACAAAAAATCCGTATTCGCTTGAAAGCATATGATCACAAAGCATTGGATCAAAGTGCTCAACGTATTGTAGACGTTGCAAAACGCAATGGCGCATTGGTTTCTGGACCAATTCCATTGCCTACAGAAAAAAACATTTTCACGATTCTTCGTTCTCCACATGTTAACAAAGATTCCCGTGAACAATTCGAAATGCGTACACATAAACGCTTAGTAGAAATTATTGAACCAAATTCGAAAACAGTAGATGCAATCACTCGCCTTGATTTGCCAGCTGGTGTATCTATTGAAATAAAATTATAAGAAATAAGGAGGTGCGATTATGTCTAAAGCTATTTTGGGTAAAAAGTTAGGAATGACTCAAGTCTTCACAACTGAAGGCAAACTAGTTCCTGTCACTGTAGTGGAAACTACACCTAGCGTAGTAGTGCAAGTAAAAACTGTTGAATCCGACGGTTACAATGCAGTACAGCTTGGTTACGGTTCCATTAAAGAAAAACATTTAACTAAACCTGTAAAAGGCCAGTTCGATAAAGCCGGCGTAGCGCCAGTTAAATATCTTCGTGAACTTCGCCTTGCTGAAGCAACTGATTACACAGTGGGCCAAACTCTGGCAGCTGATATCTTCGCAGAAGGTGAGCTAGTAGATGTTGTGGGTACAGGTAAAGGTAAAGGTTTCGCTGGTACAATTAAGCGTCATAACTTTAGCCGTGGTCCTGAAACTCATGGTTCCAAATCTCATCGTGAACCAGGTTCCATCGGTCCAATGATCTCCGGTGGCGGCGGTAAAGTATTTAAAGGTAAAAAACTTCCTGGACAAATGGGTGGTGGCAGAGTTACTGTACAACGTCTATCTGTTGTAAAAGTTGATACTGAACGTAACCTTTTATTAATCAAAGGTGGCATCCCTGGTGCTAAAGGTAGCCTAGTGATGGTTCGCAACACAGTAAAACCTGTTAAATAACTAATTGTCGAAAGGAGGATACATAATGCCAACAGTAACTAAATACAACATGTCCGGCGCTAAAGTCGGAGAAATCCAGTTGAATGATGCAGTATTCGGTGTTGAAGTAAACGCTGCTGTTATGCATCAAGCCGTAGTTCGTCAATTGTCTAACGAACGACTTGGTACACATGCAACTAAAACTCGAGGAGAAGTACGCGGTGGCGGTAAAAAACCTTGGAGACAAAAAGGTACAGGCCGTGCTCGTGCTGGTTCTAGCCGTTCCCCAATTTGGGTAGGTGGTGGTGTCACTTTTGGTCCACAACCACGTAGCTACTATAAAGCTATGCCTCGTAAAGCTAGACGCTTAGCAGTTAAATCTGCATTATCTGATAAAGTAAATCACAGCGAATTGTTCGTAATCGACGAATTGAAATTAGCTGCACCTAAAACTAAAGATGTGTTAAATATTCTTAACAACTTCAAAGTTGGTGACGCAAAAGTTCTTTTCATCACTGATGGTGATGTAAATGTGGAATTATCCGCTCGTAACATTCAAGGTGTAAAAGCGCTTCCATACACGAACATCAATATCTTCGATTTATTGCACCACGACAAACTCTTCATCGCTGAAGGTGCTATTGCAAAAATTGAGGAGGTGCTTGGATAATGAACAAATTTGATGTATTAATTCGTCCAATCATTACAGAAAAAACAACTTTGTTAATGCAAGAAAACAAATACACTTTCCAAGTTCCTTTGACTGCGAACAAAGTAGAAATCCGTAAAGCTGTTGAATCTATCTTCAACGTAAAAGTAGAAAAAGTAGCCACTATCCGTGTATTAGGAAAAACTAAACGCATGGGTCGCACAATGGGTAAACGTAGCGATTACAAAAAAGCTATCGTAACTCTTAAAGCGGGCGAAACTATTGAATTATTTGAAGGTGTATAAGAGTCTAGTAAGGAGGCCCAATAATGGCAATTAAATCATTTAAACCGTACTCCGCTGGTCGTCGGTTTATGACAGTGTCTGCCTTTACTGAAATTACAGCAAGCAAACCTGAAAAATCCTTGCTCGCAAAAGTAACTTCTAAAGGTGGTCGTAATAACACTGGTAAAATGACAGTACGTCATCAAGGTGGCGGTCATAAACGTCAATACCGTATTATTGACTTCAAACGTACTAAAGATAATATCCCAGCTCGCGTAGCTACAATCGAATACGATCCTAACCGTAGCGCTCGTATCGCATTGTTGAACTATGCAGATGGTGAAAAACGTTATATCATTGCTCCACATGGTCTTAAAGTGGGTGATGTAGTTTACTCCGGTCCTGAATCCGATATTAAACCAGGTAATGCGTTACCATTGGCTAATATCCCATTGGGTACTCAAGTACACAACATCGAAATGAAAATCGGTAAAGGCGGACAAATTGTTCGTTCTGCTGGTACTTCCGCTCAATTAATGGCGAAAGAAGGCAACTACGCATTACTTCGTTTACCATCTGGTGAACTTCGTCGTGTACGTGTAGAATGCCGTGCTACAGTAGGTGTTGTATCTAACATTGACCATGAAAATATCACTATTGGTAAAGCTGGTCGTCAACGTTGGAAAGGCATTCGTCCTGGCAACCGCGGTGTTACAATGAACCCTTGTGACCATCCACATGGTGGTGGTGAAGGTAAATCTCCAGTTGGTCGTAAACATCCTGTTACACCTTGGGGTAAACCAGCTCATGGCGTTAAAACTCGCGACAAGAAAAAAGCTTCTAGCAAGTTAATCGTTAAACGTCGTACAAAATAGGATATAGGAAGGAGATATAACAGTGTCCAGATCAATTAAAAAAGGCCCTTTTGTTGCAGAATCTCTTCTGAAAAAAATTGATGCCTTAAATGAAACTAATGATAAAAAAGTAGTAAAAACCTGGTCCCGTGCATCTACTATTTTCCCACAATTTGTAGGCCATACGATTGCTGTGCATGATGGTCGCAAACATGTACCTGTATTCATTACAGAAGATATGCAGATTTAGTGCGCGGTAAAAACATCGGCGAAGCATTTGCCATCTTGAAGTTTACTCCGAAAGTTGGCGCCGATGTAGTAACTAAAGTTTTGACATCTGCTATCGCAAATGCAGAACACAATTTTGACATGAATGTAGAAAATCTTTATGTGTCTGAGATCTTCGTTGATCAAGGTCCAACAATGAAACGCATTCATCCTCGTTCCCGTGGACAGGCTTTCAAAATTTTGAAACGTTCTAGCCACGTAACAGTAGTTGTTAAAGAAAGAGCTTAATCGAAGGAGGGAAACAGAGTGGGTCAAAAAGTAAATCCACATGGCTTGCGTGTTGGTATCGTAAAAGATTGGGACGCAAAATGGTATGCTGATAAAGATTTCGCATCTAACCTTCATGAAGACGTAAAAATTCGTACCTTCTTGAAGAAAACACTTTTCATTGCTGGTATTTCCCGCATTGAAATTGAGCGTACAAATAAACGTATTAAAGTAACTATCCACACTGCTAAACCAGGTATGGTTATCGGTAAAGGTGGACAAGGTATCGAAGATATCCGTAAAGAATTGAAACGTTTTACAGATAAACAAATCGATGTAAACATTGCTGAAATTAAACAAGTAGACATGGAAGCTCAACTTGTTGCTGAAAGCATTGCTAGCCAATTGGAACGCCGTGTAAGCTTCCGTCGTGCAATGAAACAAGCAGTAGGTCGCACTATGCGTTTAGGCGCTAACGGTATCAAAGTAATGGTATCCGGTCGTCTTGGCGGTGCAGAGATCGCTCGTAGCGAATCTTACCGTGAAGGTTCCATTCCACTTCACACACTTCGTGCTAATATCGACTATGCAACAGCAGAAGCACATACAACATATGGTTGCATCGGTATTAAAGTATGGATCTACAAAGGTGAAGTTTTGCCAGAAGCTAAACAAACATCTAAAAAGGAAGAAGGTGACAACTAATGCTAATTCCAAAGCGCGTAAAACATCGTAAACAATTCCGCGGTCGTATGAAAGGCCGTGCAATGCGTGGTAACAAAGTTGCTCATGGTGATTTCGGTTTAGTAGCATTAGAGCCATCTTGGATCACAAACCGTCAAATCGAAGCAGCCCGTATTGCTATGACACGTTACATTAAACGTGGTGGTAAAGTTTGGATTAAAATTTTCCCTGATAAACCAATCACTGCAAAACCAGCAGGCGTTCGTATGGGTTCCGGTAAAGGTTCTCCAGAAAAATGGGTAGCAGTAGTTCGCCCAGGACGTGTAATGTTTGAAATGAACGGCGTACCAGAAGTTGTGGCTCGTGAAGCTATGCGTCTTGCAAGCCATAAACTTCCAATCAAAACGAAGTTCGTTGTTAAGGGTAAAGAATTGGGTGGTGACGTAAATGAAGGTTAATGACATTCGCAATTTGAGCGCTGCCGAGTTGAACACTAAAGTTTCCGAATTGAAAGAAGAGTTGTTTAACCTACGTTTTCAACTCGCTACTGGTCAATTAGAAAATCCAATGCGTATCCGTGAAGTTAAAAAAACTATCGCTCGTATCAAAACTGTACAACGAGAAGAAGAAATTAAAGGTAACGCATAATAACAAATTTTGTTTGGATTGAATAGGAGGCTTAAAGTCGTGGCAGAAGTAAGAAATGTACGAAAAGCACGTGTAGGTAAAGTTGTAAGCAACAAAATGGACAAAACAGTTGTTGTACAAATCGATCGTAAAGTACCTCACGAATTATATAGCAAGCCAATGGTAACAAGCAAACGTTTTAAAGCTCATGATGAAAATAACGAATGCTTAGTTGGCGATATCGTAAAAATCGTAGAAACTCGTCCATTATCTAAAGATAAACGTTGGAGAGTTGTAGAAATTATTGAAAGACAAAAATAATCAGTGATGTAAGGAGGAAAAGTCATGATCCAGCAACAAACAATTTTGAATGTTGCCGATAACACTGGTGCGAAACGCATTATGTGCATCCAAGTGATGGGCGGTTCTTACCGTAAATTTGGCAATATTGGTGACGTAATCGTTGCTTCTGTAAAAGATGCATCACCCGGTGGCGTTGTCAAGAAAGGCGACGTAGTAAAAGCCGTTATTGTTCGTTCTAAAAAAGGCATCCGTCGTCAAGATGGTTCCTATATCCGTTTCGATGAGAACGCTGCTGTAGTTATTAAAGACGACAAAAGCCCTCGCGGAACTCGTATTTTCGGACCTGTAGCAAGAGAACTTCGTGAAAAAGACTTCATGAAAATTATCTCCCTTGCTCCAGAAGTGTTATAAGAAGGAGGAGCTCAACATGTCCCAAAAACTACATGTTAAAAAAGGTGATACAGTTGTTGTTATCTCCGGCAAGGAAAAAGGTAAACAAGGCGAAATCATCGCTGTTGATATCAAAAAAGAACGAGTAACTGTAAAAGGTCTTAACCTAGTTAAACGTCATACAAAACCTAGCCAAGCGAACCCTCAAGGTGGCATCATTGAAAAAGAAGGTACAATCCATGTATCCAACGTAATGGTGTTAGATCCTGAACAAAAAGTTCCAACTCGTACTAAAAAAGTTGAGGAAAATGGTTCTTTAGTTCGTGTAGCTGTTAAAAGTGGCGCTAAACTTTAATTGATAAGGAAAGGAGGTCTTTTACAAAATGTCTCGTTTACAAGAAAAATATACTTCTGAAATTAAGAAGGCTTTACAAGAGAAATTCCAATATGGCAACGTAATGGAAATTCCTAAATTAGAAAAAATCGTAATCAATATCGGCGTAGGCGATGCTGTTGGTAACTCCAAAGCATTGGACGCAGCTGTTAAAGATTTAGAAATTATCGCTGGTCAAAAACCAGTCGTAACTCGCGCGAAAAAATCCATTGCGAACTTCAAAGTTCGTGAAGGTATGCCTCTTGGCACAAAAGTAACTCTTCGTGGCGAACGCATGTATGAATTCCTCGATAAATTGATTAATGCGGCATTGCCTCGCGTGCGTGACTTCCGTGGTATCAGCGCTAAAGCGTTTGATGGTCGTGGTAACTATGCATTGGGCCTAAAAGAGCAATTAATCTTCCCTGAAATCGAATACGATCAAGTAGAACGAGTAACAGGTATGGATATTATCTTCGTAACAACAGCTAACACTGACGAAGAAGCTCGTGAATTATTGGCACAATTCGGCATGCCTTTTGAAAAATAATTAGGAGGAAACGATAGATGGCTAAAAAATCTATGATCGAACGTGAGAAAAAACGTGCACGTATCGTTGCAAAATATGCAGCAAAACGCGAAGCGTTAAAAGCAGCAGGCGATTATGAAGGTTTATCCAAATTACCTGCCAACGCATCCCCAACACGCTTGCACAACCGTTGCAACTTAACAGGTCGTCCTCATGGTTATATGCGTAAATTCGGTATTAGCCGTATTGCGTTCCGTGAATTGGCGTACAAAGGACAAATCCCTGGCGTGAAAAAAGCTAGTTGGTAATAGGATAACGAGAGGAGGTTTTTAGAAGATGGTAATGACAGATCCGATTGCGGATATGCTGACTCGCATCCGTAATGCAAACTCTGCACTTCATGAAACAGTTGAAATCCCTGCTTCTAAAATGAAGGCTGCTGTTTTAGCTATCCTTAAAGACGAAGGTTTCGTTAAGGAAGTTGAAACAATTGAAAATGAAAAACATGCTACTTTAAAAGTAACATTGAAATATGGTTCTAATAATGAAAAAGTAATTACCGGTATTAAACGTATCTCTAAACCAGGCCTACGTGTATACGCGAAAAAGGAAGAACTTCCTCGCGTTTTAGGTGGTTTAGGTATCGCAGTTATTTCTACATCTAAAGGCATTATGAGCGACAAACAAGCTCGTAAAGAAGGCTTAGGTGGCGAAGTAATCGCTTACGTTTGGTAATCATAGCAATAGGAGGTAGAAAGAATGTCACGTGTCGGTAGAATGCCTATCGAGATCCCAGCTGGCGTAACGGTAACTCAAAACGAGCATACGTTAACAGTTAAGGGTGCAAAAGGTGAATTAACTCGTACTTTCCATCCGGATATTAACATTGCTGTTGAAGAAAATGTAATCACAGTAACTCGTCCTAGCGATGGAAAAGAACACCGTTCTTTACACGGTTTAACTCGTGCTCTTGTTGCTAACATGGTAACAGGCGTACATGAAGGCTTTACTAAAACTTTAGAAATCAATGGCGTTGGTTACAGAGCGGCTAAGCAAGGTAACAAACTTGCTTTAACATTGGGCTTCTCCCATCCAGTAGAGATGGAAGCTCCTGCTGGTATTACAATCGATGTCCCAGCTCCTAATAAAATCGTTGTTTCTGGTGCTGACAAAGAAGTTGTTGGTGCAGTAGCAGCTGATATTCGTAAATGGAGAAAACCAGAACCTTACAAAGGTAAAGGTATCCGTTACGAAGGCGAAGTTGTTCGTCGTAAAGCAGGTAAAGCTGGCGCTAAAGGTAAGTAATAACAGTTTACATTAGAAAGGAGTGGACATCTTGGCAGGAACATCCAAACGCAAAATTGCTCGTGCAAAACGTCATTTACGTTTACGTCGTCACATTTCCGGTACGGCTGCACGTCCTCGCTTGAACGTATTCCGTTCTTTAAGCAATATTTATGCTCAAGTCATTGATGACGTAGCTGGCAAAACATTAGTATCTGCTAGCTCTCAAGATAAAGAATTAAATCTTTCCTACGGCGGTAACGTAGCTGCTGCTAAAGCAGTTGGTGAAGCTGTTGCGAAAAAAGCAATTGCTGCAGGTATCGATACAGTAGTATTCGACCGCGGTGGTTACATTTATCATGGTCGTGTAGCAGCCCTTGCAGAAGGTGCTCGTGAAGCAGGCTTAAAATTCTAAGAAGGAGGAACTATAGACATGGCAAGAATTGATTACACAACTCTTGATCTTAAAGAAAGAGTAGTATTCATCAACCGCGTAGCCAAAGTTGTTAAAGGTGGTCGTCGTTTTTCCTTCAGCGCCCTTGTAGTTGTTGGTGACGGCAACGGTCATGTAGGTGTTGGCTTAGGTAAAGCTGCGGAAGTACCTGATGCAATCCGTAAAGGCATTGATGATGCTAAGAAAAACCTTATTCATGTTGTTATTAAAAATGGTACAATCCCTCATACAGTTACAGGAACATTCGGCGCAGGTCGCGTATTCTTGAAACCAGCTGCAGAAGGTACTGGAGTTATCGCTGGTGGCCCAGTTCGTGCCGTATTGGAATTAGTTGGTGTTCGTAACATCTTGACTAAATCCTTAGGATCTTCTAATCCTAACAACATGGTTCGCGCAACACTAGAAGGTTTAGCTCAATTGAAACGAGCTCAAGACGTGGCGGCACTTCGTGGCAAAACTCTTGAAGAAATTTACGGTTAATAAGGAGACCAATAATGGCACAAGTTAAAGTAACATTAACAAAAAGCTTAATCGGTCGTCCTGCAGATCAACGTGCGACTGTTAAAGCTCTTGGATTGAAAAAAACTAACTCCCAAGTAGTTAAAGAAGTGACACCTCAAATCGAAGGTATGCTTCATAAAGTTAGACATTTAGTAAAAGTAGAAGAAGTATAATAGATAAGGAGGTGCACGAATGAAACTTCATGAATTAGCTCCGGCTGCAGGTTCCAAAAAAACTCGTACTCGTGTAGGTCGTGGTCTTGGATCCGGTTTAGGTAAAACTTCCGGTCGTGGTCAAAAAGGTCAAAATTCTCGTAGTGGTGGCGGTGTGCGCACTGGCTTCGAAGGTGGCCAAATGCCTCTTTATCGTCGTTTACCAAAACGTGGTTTCAAAAATATCTTTGCACTTCAATATGCAGAAGTTAATGTATCCCAATTGAATCGTTTCGAAGACGGTGCAACTGTAGATCCAGTAGCTCTTATTGAAGCTGGTATTTTGAAAAACGTACGTGATGGTATCCGTATCCTTGGTAACGGAACTTTAGAACGTAAATTAACTGTTATCGCTAACGGCTTTACAAAATCTGCAGTAGAAAAAATCGAAGCAGCAGGTGGAAAAGTAGAGGTGATCTAGGGTGCTAGATAGCCTCTTGAACATCACAAAAGTAACGGAATTACGCAACAAAGTAGTCTATACATTACTTATGTTCATTGTCTTTCGCTTAGGTATCCATATCCCGGTACCTGGCGTAGAGGCATCTGTTATTGAAAGCTTATTCACCAGTGGTAACCTATTTGGTTTACTAGATTTGTTCGCCGGTGGTGCGTTAAGTAAATTCTCTATCTTTGCAATGAGTATTACACCTTATATCAATGCATCAATCATTATGCAATTGTTAGGGGCTGTAGTACCAACATTTGAAGCATGGAGTAAAGATGGAGAAGAAGGGCGTAAAAAAATTGCAAAAGTAACACGTTATGGCACAGTGATCCTTGGCTTTATCCAAGCCTTTGGTATGACCTATGCACTACGTGCAAGCAATGCGCTTATAGACAATAGCTTCATGTCTGTCATTTTGATTTCAATCATCCTAACAGCAGGCACATGCTTGTTGATGTGGGTGGGGGAACAAATTACAGCTCATGGCATAGGTAATGGTATTTCACTCATTATCTTTGCTGGTATCGTAGCACGATTCCCTGATGGGGTTCAAACTATATACCAATACCTACAAGTAGGTACAATTAATGTATTTCAAGCGATTCTATTTGCTATCATCGCGGTAGCTATGATCGTTCTTGTAATTGCTGTGACACAAGGCCAACGTCGTATCCCTATCCAATACGCTAAACGTGTGGTAGGACGAAAAATGTATGGTGGTCACTCAACATTCCTGCCTTTGAAAGTCAATCAAGCAGGGGTTATCCCAATTATCTTTGCGTCATCCATATTGATGTTCCCAGCTACATTGGCACAATTTGTACAAGTACCTTGGGTACAAACTGTAGCAAGTTATTTCCAATGGGGAACGCCGATACAAACTATTTTGTATGCTGTATTGATTTTATTTTTTACATACTTCTATACAGCTATCTCAATCAATATTACGGATATGGCAGATAATATGAAAAAACACGGTGGTTTTATCCCAGGTATTCGCCCAGGAAAACCGACTGCTGACTATGTAGACCGAGTAATGACTCGAATTACACTAGTAGGTGCATTTTTCTTAGCTTTCGTTGCAATCTTACCGAATATGATTGGTGGATTGACAGGCATTCAAGGTGTGTACTTTGGTGGTACAGCACTACTTATCGTAGTGGGCGTAGCATTAGATACAATGCAACAAGTAGAATCTTTAGTATTAACACGCCAATATAAGGGCTTTGTGAAATAGGAGATTATGATATGTATATTTTATTAATGGGACCTCCAGGTGCTGGTAAAGGCACGCAGGCAGCTCGTCTGATTGAAAAATATGGTATCCCTCAAATTTCTACAGGTGACATGTTCCGTGCCGCTGTGAAAGACTCTACTCCATTAGGATTAGAAGCTAAGAAATATATGGATGCTGGACAACTTGTTCCAGATAGCGTTACCATTGGCATCGTTCGTGAACGCTTGTCCAAGGATGACTGTAAACAAGGTTTCATTTTAGATGGCTTCCCTCGAACTACAGCACAAGCTGTTTCCTTGGATGCGATTTTAAAAGAAATGAACATCGTTCTTGATGCTGTACTTAATTTGAGTGTTCCTTCTGAAGAGTTGGTTCGACGCATCAGTGAAAGAGCACGTCTTGAAAATCGTGATGATGACAAACCGGAAACAGTACAGAAACGTCTTGCTGTATACGAAGAGTCTACTAAACCATTGATCGATTACTACCGTAATAGTGGTCAATATGTAGAAATCAACGGCTTACAGGATGTGGACACAGTATTTGCAAATATCGTTACGGCTTTGGAGAAATAATCAATGATTATTTTTAAATCGCCCGAAGAAATTGAGCATATCCGAAAGGCATCTCAACTGACAGCAGCGACGTTAACCGAGCTTGCTAAACTAGTAAAGCCGGGCGTATCAACGCTTGAGTTAGACCAATTTGCCGAAGAATATATTCGCAGTCATGGAGGAATTCCAAGCTGCATTGGTTACTATGGGTATCCAGCAACTATCTGTGCTTCCATAAATCATGAAGTGGTACATGGGATTCCAAGTGCATCTCGTATACTAAAAGATGGCGATGTCATCAGCATTGATTTAGTATCATCCATTAATGGATATCATGGAGATTCTGCGATTACTGTTCCAGTAGGAGAAGTAAGTCCTAAAGTACATGCATTGCTAAAAGTTACAGAAGAATGTCTTTTTAAAGGGATTGAACAAGCTGTAGCGGGTAATCATGTAGGAGATATTTCCCATGCCGTACAATCTCATGCAGAACGTCATAGATATGGTGTTGTGCGAGATTTTGTAGGACATGGTTTAGGAAAAAGCATGCATGAAGATCCACAAGTTCCAAATTATGGTACTAAGGGCAAAGGTCCAGAACTTAGACCAGGAATGGTCATCTGTATTGAGCCAATGATTACTATGGGCACGCACAAAGTAAGAGTGCTTGAAGACAACTGGACAGCGGTCACAATGGACCGTAAACCAGCTGCACACTTTGAACACACTGTAGCTATTACTGAACAGGGTACAGAAATTCTTACTATGCGTGATACACCGAGGTTAATACAATAACCAGTAACCGGAGGATGAAAGATATGTCAAAAGAAGACGTTATTGAAGTGGAAGGTACGGTCGTTGAGGCATTACCGAATGCTATGTTCCAAGTAGAATTGGAAAATGGTCATGTGGTTTTGGCTCATGTGTCAGGTAAAATGCGTATGAATTTTATCCGTATCCTTCCTGGTGATAAAGTTACTATGGAACTGACACCATATGACTTAAGCCGTGGTCGCATCACCTATCGCTTTAAGTAAGCATAGGATCCACAAAGGAGGTACTTATGAAGGTTAAACCATCAGTTAAAAAGATATGCGAAAAATGTAAAATTATTAAACGTAAAGGCCGTGTAATGGTTATTTGCGAAAACCCAAAACATAAACAAAAACAAGGATAATTGATAGGAGGTGGATGAATAGATGGCACGTATAGCCGGTGTAGATTTACCACGTGACAAACGTGTGGAAATTGGTTTAACTTATATTTACGGTATCGGTCTTACTCTTTCTAAAGAAGTATTAGCTAAAACTGGTATCAACCCAGATACTCGCGTTCGTGATTTAAGTGAAGATGAAGTAGCTAAAATCCGTGAACTTCTTGATGCAGAGTATAAAGTAGAAGGTGATCTTCGTCGTGAAGAAGCACTTAACATTAAACGCTTAATTGAAATCAACTCCTATCGCGGTAAACGTCATCGTATGGGACTTCCATGTCGTGGTCAACGTACGAAGACAAATGCTCGTACTCGTAAGGGTCCTCGTAAAGCAATCGCAGGTAAGAAGAAATAATAAAGGAGGGATATTGTGGCTAAGAAAACAGTTAGATCCAAAAGAAAAGAAAAGAAACATATCGAATCTGGTGCAGCGCATATTCGCTCCACTTTTAACAACACTATCGTTACAGTAACAGACGTAAACGGTAATGCTCTTTCTTGGGCATCTGCTGGTGGTCTAGGTTTCCGTGGTTCCCGTAAATCCACTCCATTTGCAGCACAAATGGCAGCTGAACAAGCGGCAAAAGCAGCTATGGAACACGGTCTTCGCACTGTAGAAGTATTTGTTAAAGGTCCAGGATCTGGTCGTGAAGCAGCGATTCGTGCGTTGCAAGCAGCTGGTCTTGAAGTAACAAGCATTAAAGATGTGACTCCAATTCCTCATAACGGCTGTCGTCCTCCAAAACGTCGTCGCGTATAATCTGAGCTATATACTTAGAAAAGTGACAAGTTTTAGAGGAGGGTATACCTGATGAGCGAAGAAAAAAAACTTAGAATCGAGAAAGTAGTAATGACTGAAGATGGCCGCTACGGTAAATTCGTATGCGAGCCATTGGATCGTGGTTATGGTATTACTCTCGGTAATAGCTTGCGTCGCATTTTGCTTTCATCCTTAGATGGAGCAGCAATTACTTCCATCAAGATTGACGGAGTACTTCATGAGTTCTCTACGATTGAAGGTGTTCGTGAGGATGTATCCGATATTATTCTGAACCTTAAACAGTTGTGCATTCGTCTTGAAGAGGAAGCACCTGTACCGATGGATGTACATATCGATGTTCGTAAAGATGGAGTATTAACAGCAGGTGACTTGATTCAATTCATGCCTCCTGAAGTCGAAGTCTTAAATCCAGAATTGGTAATTGCTACAATGGATGAAGCAGCTCATCTTGTAATGGATGTGCGTATCGAACGCGGTAAAGGATATGTACCATCTACTAAGAATAAACGTGAAGATGATATGATTGGTCAAATTCCAATTGATTCTATCTTCTCGCCAATTCTAAGAGCAAAATATGAAGTCAGCGATGTCCGCGTGGGCAACGAAATGGACTTTGATAAGCTTACTTTAGAAGTTTGGACAAATGGTTCTATTACAGCATCTGATGCAATTGCTAAATCTGCAGCAATCATGATTTCCTATCTAGGAAACTTTACTCGACTAGCTCATTCTCATGATATGATTAATGTAGGGGAAAGTGAAGCAGAATTAACAAGTGCAAATGGTCAAGAAGGTGGAGATATTGATGCTGAACCTAAAGGACCAACGACAATTCCTATTGAAGATCTTGAGTTGTCTGTTCGTGCTTTCAATTGTTTGAAACGCGCTAACATTCATACTATCGGTGACTTAACTGGTAAAACAGAAGACGAATTAGGAAAAATCCGCAATTTAGGGAAAAAATCTGTAGAAGAAATTCTAGAGAAATTACAATCTTACAATGAGAGTAATGATTCCTTAACATCTCAAAGCGAATAAGAGGAGAAAGACTAATGGCATACAGAAAATTAGGCCGCAACAGTTCCGCTCGTAAAGCGTTGTTCCGCGGTATGGTAACATCTCTCTTCGTACATGAACGCATTGAAACAACAGAAGCAAAAGCAAAAGAGCTTCGCAAATATGTTGATGAAATGATTACATTGGGCAAACGTGGCGACTTACATGCTCGTCGTCAAGTTCTTGCTTTTCTTATGAACGAAGATGCAGTAAAAAAATTATTTGATGAAATTGCTCCAAAATATGCTGAGCGCAACGGTGGTTACACTCGTGTAATCAAACTTGGCCTTCGTAAAGGCGATGCAGCTCCATTGGCTATTCTTGAGCTTGTATAATCAATAGCAATCTGGTTGTGATAGGATGAGTTTCACTCATTCTGTTGCAGCCTTTTTTGCTTTTCTATGGCATATAGAAGCTTTACCTAATAGAGAACCGTTTGTAGTTGGATAGCGGGATTCTTTGGGCTTTGTAACATGTAGTATAGAGGCGAAATAAAATGAATTGAATACATGAAAACAGCGACTCTGTCCCGTGGGATGGAGTCGCTGTTGTAGTATAGATGTATTTGAAATTGTCGTAGTATATGATTCATATGGCTAGTAGCAAGACAGAATCATATAGTAGACCTTGCTTTGTCGTGGATTAGCTAAATTGTGTTTCGTCCACTTCTAAGAATCCGAAGTATTCCATACGTCGAATCATTTCTTCGTAGAAAGCAAGGATCATGGTGTATTTGTTGGATTGTTGCAAAGCTAGAGGGGTAATGCTTTCTTCTGTCATAGCCTCGTAGATTTTGCACATCACATCATGTTTCGTAGTTGGTTTGCTGAGGAGTTTCATGAACTCTAAATCTTCTTCATTAAAATCGGAAATAGGGTCATTGTAGCGATTGCCAGGATAGATATAGGCGTTCACCCCTTCTTGTGGCATAATCTCTACAAATGGAATATATCGCTCAGGGATATAGCTTTTCTTTTCTTCAAAAATATGATGTTTGAAAGGCTGCTCTGTTTCCAACATGGATAGGGTGATACCGCCTTGAATGATGTGTTCCACTAAGAATTGATAGAACAATGGCAAGCACATATCAGGGATTACATGTTCTCCTGTATAGGTCACTAATGTATTGTTTTTTACATAGAAGTGAGGACCCTCTTGTTGGAATAACTTTGCCAAGCCTTTAGCTATAGATTCAGTATAATCAGCATTACCAGAAGTATTGCTAGAGTTATCATTAGATGTATTAGTAGGATTAGTATCACTATCGGTAGCCAATCCATGTACATATACGGTATTAGCATCTATTACAGAGCTATCCATCCTTTTTGCTAAGTCTTCAAAGATGGGCTCTAAATGCTCCGATGGAATGCGTAGGGTGAATAGGAATTGCTCCAAGTTACGGTGGAAGTCTGCATCTGTGACAGATGTTTCTGTGATGTGTTTTGGCGTAGCTCCCTTGTGGGTGAATAAAGATTTGCGGAATGCTGTGTTCAGCATGAAATCAATGTACTGTTCTCGTGCCAATGGATCATGAGGGGCTAGCTCTTCTAATTTAGTGCGCAATGTTTCGTCATACACATCGGGGAATGATAAATTCAAATCGCAGTCACAGAGGTAGGTGAATCCATGCTCTGCCATATGGTCCATGCATTGGTGAAAGTACGCCGGCGTGTTCACTGGTTCTAAATGGTCATGCCCTACATAGCAATCTTGCTTTTGCAATGTTTGACGTAAGGACTGCAAAAATGATGCCTGTTGGCTTTTTACCGTATCGTACTCAAGCATGAGAGCGCCTAGCTTACTGGACACTGTTTTACCGTGGCGTACTTTTTCACGATGGTTTAATGTGTCGATACCTTTGTTGGCAAACTCCAAGAGAGCGCGAATGCTGTCCATCTTATGCCAACCTGGGTAGGTGTTATAGGACATGTACAAGATACCATTTTCTGCGAGGTGTTCTTTACAGAGGCGAAGAAAATTATCCTTTGTGTCCTCGTCCACCCAAGAATAGAAACCATGGGCAATGATGTAATCATAGGTGCCGAGGTGCTGGTGACTTTCATTCACATCACCTTCTAACAAGTCAAGGTTCGTGATGCCCAATTGGTCGATGTAGGTCTTGCCTACGCTCACCTGTGTCGGGGCAATTTCGATGCCTGTGAAAGTCGCCTGCGGATAGAACAGGGCCTGGGATATTAAATTACCGCCGTAGGAAGATCCGATTTCCAAAATACGAGCTGTACTAGCAGGGGCCGGTGAAAGTCCTAATAGACGAGCGTAACTTTCAAGGTATGGAGCAGACGCATAGGGGAAAGGTTGGGACAGATACCCTAAGTCAGCATAGATTTCTTTGGCTTGCTCTTTAGTCATTCGTGTGTTGTATCGCATAAAAACTCCTTTATCATCTGAGGTGTCATCATAGTACTCATGGATTATAGTGAGTGGTTTATTTCATAAAGTTGTATATCTGTAAGTATATCAGAAATAACAATAAATTACATGCTAGTATCTATAGTGGTTATGGAATGAGATTATTTTATAGAGAGAACGAGTATTTTCTGATGTGACCATTAAGGTATAGATGGATGTAAAAATAAATATAATATAGCACAAGTAAATGAGAATAATATTAAAATAAAAATTGGTTATATGTAATATAACCAATAGAAATGCGGGGGGGGGGGGTGAGATTTTTAAATTTTTTATTGATTTACTTAATTAAACTTGCTATTATGAAGACAAGATGAAACTGTAGCGGAAATTATCAGTTATGATACCTACACTTTATCAGCGTTATATGTAATAAGTAGTCAGCAAGTAAAAGGAGAATGGTTATCATGAATCAAATTTTTAAAGTTGTCTATAGCGCAGCAAAACAATGCTATGTAGTAACATCTGAGTTTGCTAAATCAAATGGTAAAAAAGCGGCGATCGTAGCAGCTGCGTTGGTATTAACAAGTGGTGTAGGTGCTGTGAATGCGGCGGATGATGTAGAGTCACGTTTAACAGATGTAGAGTCCAATATTCGTACAATTAATGCTACGATTTCTAATATTCAAAATACTGTAGATAGTACAAGTGATGCACAAGTTGCTGCGAATAAACAAAAATCTGAAGCTAACGAAACGGCGATTAATGCACTAACACCAAAGGTAACGACTTTGGAAGGTAAGGTGCAAGCTTTAGAAGCGGGATCTACTGCAGGTGGAGAAGCTAATACAGAACGAGATGGTAAAATCCAAGCGAATACAGAAAAATCAAATGCTAATGAAGCGGCTATCAATGATTTGAAACCAAAGGTAGCAAAAAATACAGAAGACTTAGCTAAAGTAGATGGTAAAATCGATGGAGCTAGAGAAGCAGCTGTTACAGAAGCAGGTACAAAAGCTGCAGAAAAAATTAATGAAGCAAAAACAGAGCTAACAGGTAAAATTGATGATGCGAAAGCAGCAGCGATCGCTGATGCAGATGGTAAATTAGGTACTGCAAAAACAGACCTAGAAGGTAAAATTACTGCTGCAGAAGGTAAAATCACTGATGCTAAAACAGATTTAGAAGACAAAATCACTAAAGCAAAAGAAGCAGCGATTGCTGATGCAGATGGTAAATTAGGAACTGCAAAAACAGACCTAGAAGGTAAAATTACAGCAGCAGAAGGTAAAATCACCGATGCTAAAACAGATTTAGAAGACAAAATCACTA
>CAUPZH010000021.1:0-20639 GCA_963515865.1 uncultured Veillonella sp. | reverse complement strand
TCTCCTTTACTTCATCAAAGGCTATTGTTAATAAACGTGATACACCTCGTTCCACCATAGTCACCCCTTGTAAGACATGAGCTGATTCCATAGTCCGTTTACGATGGGTCACCACGATAAATTGTGTGGCATCCCCCAAGTTATGCAAATATTGGCTAAATCGTTCCACATTGGCATCATCTAAAGCGGCATCTACTTCGTCAAGTACACAGAATGGAGCTGGTCGATAATCCAGCAATGCAAACAATAATGCAATGACCGTCAACGCTCGCTCCCCACCAGATAATAAGCTCAATTGTTGGCGCTTCTTTCCTGGCGGTTGGATATAAAAATCAATGCCACTTTCTAAAATTAATTCTGGATTCGACGCTACAATCTGCGCTGTACCGCCTCCAAACAATTGAGCGAATACATGTTGGAATTTCTCTCGAATATCGCTTAAAACACCTTGTAACTGTTCAGACATAGCCCCATCAATTTCAGCGATAACGCCTTCAAGTTGTTCTTTAGCTATCACTAAATCCTCTTTTTGTGCATGATAGAATGCTAGCTTTTCTTTCGCTTCTTCATATTCCACAATGGCATTAGGATTGATAGCTCCTAAGCTTTCAATCTGTTTTGCTAAGTTCGCCTGTTGTTGTTTCCACTCATGTACGGAGCCACCTAACTGTATATTCTGTGCCTCTTGTTTAGTATACCCTAAAGCTCCCAATTGTTCCAATGCTTGTTCGCCTTGTAGTTGATATTTTGTTAACCCTTCTTGTAGGTCCACTAGTTTTTTCTGCACAATTCGTTGACGCTGTTCTTGTTGATTTCGTTCTTCTTGCAATTGAATTAATTGCAATTCCCAGGTACGTACTTTTTCTTGTCCACCTTTACGAGCTTCTCCAATGGCTGCTACCCGTTTTTCTATTGCTTGTTTTTCTGATTCTAATGCTAAAGCTGGTTCGCCACCTAAGCGTATAACGTCCTCACCTAATTGGCTTAATCGTCTATCTAAGCTTGCAATATTTACTTCCTTATCTTTGATATGTTGTTCTAATTGAGCTAATTCTTTTTTGCTTTGTTCTAACAACAATCTAGATTGTTCCCATCGTAAGCGTACTCCTTGCAGTTCCTCATTTTGCTCACGTTCTCGGTCTTGTAAAGTTTGCTCTTGAGCAACTAAGGTAGCGACTTGCTCTTGATGTCCTTCTCGATTCTCTAACTGTGAAAGTTCATCTGCCAGCCTTTTGATATTCTCTCCTAAGGTAGTTTGCTTTTCTTGAACCTTTTGTAGCTCCTCATGATAGGTCTGCACCATTTCACTTAAGTTAACTTGTTCTCCTTGGGAGTGTTGTTGCTCTTGCTGTAAACTACGCAACTGTAATTCTTCTTGTTCATAGGTTTGACGTAATCCCTTACCAGACTGTGTTAAAGCTTCTATTTCTTTGTCTAGTCCTTGTAAAGTCTGTTGTAACACCTGTGCTGTATCTCGTAATACATGAATATCTTGCTGTAATGTGTCTTGCTCTTCTTTACGGGACAAGATAGACACTTTTTTTCGTTTTGTAGCACCACCTGTTAGAGCACCACCTGGTTGCAATTGCTCTCCTGTTAAGGTAACAATCCGCAATTGTTGATGATATTCTTTTTGCAATGCTAATCCATGGTCCAAGGTATCTACAATAAGAGTACGCCCTAATAGCTGATTAAATACGCCTGTATATTGTGTATCAAATTGAATGCAGTCTACACCTAATCCCAATACATAAGGCGATGTTAAGGCTTTATGATCGAGTCGTTTTCCTCGTACCATATCCATCGGTAAAAACGTAACTCGACCACCTTGTGTGCGTTTTAAGTATTGTACTGCTTCAGAAGCAATCTTTGCAGTCTCTGTGATAACTTGATGAATAGCACCACCTAAAGCAGTTTCAATGGCCACTAAGAATTTTTCTTCTACAGTGAATACATCACCAATAGCTCCACGAATATGAGAAGACCAAGTTTCTTTCGCTTGTAATACATGTTTTGTGCCTTCCAAATAACCTTCATGCAGCTCTTCCCAACTATGTAACAGTTCTAAACGACCTTCTTTAGCTTGCAGTGTTCTTTGTACTTCTACTAATTCCTGATTTTTTTGTCGGCGTGTATCCTCTAGCTGTTGTAATGATTTACGTGCTGTAGTCAACGCTTCCTGTGCTTCACTAACAACCTGTTGTTGCGCCTCTAATTGTGCTTGTATTTCTTCTACAGATTGTTCTATATCTTGTAAAGTAGCCTTCAAACGTTGTGCATCATCTTTCTTTTGTGTTTCTAACTCTTCCGATCGTGCTAATTGATGGCGAGCTTCTTCCAACTCACGAACAACACGAATATGACGCTCATGAGCATGTTGCTCCGCAACGCGCATACCATCTAAATTAGCCTTCACTTGACTAAGAGAGTTTCGTGTACTTTGCAGATGAGATTCCACTTGTTTTACCTCTTGTCCAATGGATGTTAAGTTACTTTCTTGGTCTTTCAAAGATGCCAAGTCACAATCATATTGTTGTGCTTTAACTTTCAGTTCTTCCTTCCAAGTTGTTAACTTTTCTTCTCCATTTTTTAACTCTTCTACCATATTGGCTTCTTTTAAGCGAGCCACTTCAATTTGTCCAGTCAGTTCCCCTAATTTACCTTGTAAAGTGGCATATTCATCTTCCATACTTTGGTGGGTTTCACGAAATAATTGAAGCTCATTTTGTGTAGTCGTATAGGTCTCTTGGATGGTATCTAAACTAGCTTCTAATTCTTCTTGCTCACGAAGGTAGGATAAGTTTTCATTTTCTTGGCGTGTAAATAAACGATCCGCCGTTTTATATTCATGAAAAGCTATAGCTCCATCATAGCTACGTTTATCCTGTGATAATGTATTGTACTCACGTGTCACATTAGCTTTCGCCTCTAATTCTACTAATTGATCTCCTAGCGTACTCATCACATCATCTAATCGTTCCATATTACGATCTGTACTATTGATACGCCGAATAGCATCTTCTTTATTCATTTTAAAGCGAGAGATACCTGCCACATCTTCAAATATTAAGCGACGTTCTTCTGGTTTACTATTCAAAATAGCATCGATACGATTCTGCCCGATGATGGCCATAGAATCTTTACCTAAGCCCGTATCAGCTAATAATAGATGAATATCTTTTAACCGGCAATTTCTCTTATTGATTTGGAATTCACTTTCACCATTGCGATACATACGGCGCGTGATAACAACTTCTGCTAATTCTTTTCCCAAAGTGCCATCACTGTTATCAAAAATTAAGTTTACCTCTGCCGTATTGTGAGGGCGACGAGCTTCTGTGCCAGAAAAAATAATATCTTCCGCTTTTTGTCCACGTAAATGGCGTACATTCGATTCCCCTAATACCCAACGAATCGCATCAGTAATATTACTTTTACCACTACCATTAGGGCCTACAATCCCAGTCATGCCTGGAGAAAAAGACACTACCGTTTTATCCGCAAAGGACTTAAATCCTTTCATTTCTAGTCGCAATAATTGCATGACTGCTTCCTTTCTATGTATACATAGGTATGTTTCAAATTTACACAGCATAACATATTGTTCATACTATATCCTAATCTGATACCTATTTTCCACCTCTCATCACATACTCTCTCTACAGAATATTAGTTAATCCATTGTTGTATAATCATAGCCCGCTATTTAAAGAACCAAGCTATATAGTATATGATCTATCATGACATGCAATACTCCAGTATGATTATTTTCCTGTTTTTCTTGCCAAGTCCATTCTATCTGCTTATATTCCTGTTCAAAGTACTCTATATTTCTGTTCTTCAATCCACGTATCTTTGATGTGAAAGGTCTTGGATATTCTACAATGACCTTATGAATCACACCAAATACTTCTAGGTGTTCTTCTATGGTCTGCTGGATAGCTTGAAGCCATTCATAATTGACTACCAATTCTCCAAAGGCAGGAGCATAGGGTCCTCCTACAATACCACGACCAGCGTCAAAATCTTCTGTACTTTGTAATCCTACACGTATGATCTGTGTACCTTTGCCTTCTAAATAGGATTTTAAAAAAGAACTATAGGCTACCGCTTGTTCTATTGTTAATGGTACATAACTACCTTCACGGACACGATCAGCTAGTTCGGTATCTTCAATAACAATTACGGGATAAATGCGACATAAGTCAGCCTGTAATTGACCGGCTTTCACCGCTGTTTTTACTAAAGTAGTCCAGGTTTCGCCAGGTAAGCCTGGAAGCAATTGTATACCCAAGGTTATCCCTTGTTCACGTATCATCTTACACGCCTGTTCTACATCTTCTACCGTATGCCCTCGCTTAGCATCTACAAGCATATCCTCATCTAATGTTTGTACCCCTAATTCAATGGTTCTTACACCACTGGCATAGAGTTCTTTCAATCGATCTTCTCTGATGGCATCAGGTCGAGTAGACAAGCGGATTCCTTGAATTAATCCCTGTTGAAATGCTTCTGTAGCAGGTTCTAGCAGCTTATCTTGTACTTCTTGCGCTATCGCCGTAAAGCTGCCACCAAAGTATGCCACTTCCCATTGTCCTTTGTGACCTTGTTCAGATATTGCCTCACGAATGGACCTACGGATAGTATCCACCGATACCATGTCTTGTTGTCCAGAAATACGTGGCTGATTACAAAATACACAAATATAAGGGCACCCAATATGAGGAATAAAAAATGGAAGTAGTCTAGTTTTCTCTTTTTTTACTTTCCTCATAGGATCCCCCTTAACTATAGGTATTTCGTGTATGTAAACAATTCTTTATAAACTACATCATACAAATTGATATATGACAATCCTATCAGTACTTAATAGGTACTCATTTATTGTATCATGACAGTCAGTTTCATGGTATCACAACCATATAATCCATTTTACTCTTATCAAAGAAAAAGGGAGTGGTTCCCCACCCCTCAATCCTTACTATTGTATAAGCTTTTCATAAGCCTCTTTTGCAGCTGCTTGAGCTGCTACTTTTTTATTTCGTCCAGAACCTACTCCTGATGGAATTCCATCAACGACCACTTCCATAGTAAAAAATTTATTATGATCCGGTCCTTCCTCATTAATGACATGATACCGTATCACAGATTCTCCTTTTTGTTGTACCAACTCTTGGAGCAATGTTTTAAAATCTTTTCCTACTTTTCCTGAAAGTGCCATTTGGAGATATCCATGCAAATGACTCAAAACAAACTGTTTTCCCACTTCGTAACCACACTCTAAATAGATAGCTCCTAAGACAGCCTCAAAAGTATCTGCTAAAATAGAGTTTCGCTCTGCTCCACCGCAATGACGTTCCCCTCTACCTAATCGTAAGTAGATACCTAATTCCAAGGTACGACTACATGCAGCTAAAGAACCTTCACATACAGTACAAGCTTTTAAACGAGTCAGTTCACCCTCAGTCATTTCTGGATATGTAATAAATAAATATTCTCCTATAATAAGGTCTAACACAGCATCCCCTAAGAACTCTAAACGTTCATTATGATGTTCATGAGATAATTTATGTTCATTCGCATAGGAAGAATGTGTCAAAGCACGATTCAAAGTGCCTATATTTTGTAATGGCAATTGTAAATTCGCAATAAGCTCGTGAAGTGATTCTTCACGAGCCTTGCTAGTTACTTTGCTACTTTTAGGAGCACTCACAATTATGCCTCATAACGACGAACAACGATAGTACCGTTGTGTCCACCGAAACCAAAGGAATTGGAAAGAGCTACATCAACTTTCATATCACGAGCTCCGTCAGATACATAATCTAAATCCAATTCTGGATCTGGATTATCTAGGTTAATTGTTGGATGCACTTTGCCAGTTTCAATAGCCATTGCCATAACAATGGCTTCAATAGCACCAGCCGCACCTAATAAGTGACCTGTCATAGATTTTGTGGAGTTTACTGCTAATTTGCTAGCATGATCTCCAAATAATTGTTTAATTGCCAAAGTTTCATTTGCATCATTAATGGATGTAGATGTACCATGAGCGTTGATATAGTCAACTTCCTCAGGTTTAATACCTGCATCATTTAATGCTAATTCCATACATTTACGGGCTTGTGTGCCGCCTGGTGCAGGAGAAGAAATATGATATGCATCACCATTAGTACCATATCCTACAACTTCTGCATAGATATGCGCACCACGTGCTTTTGCATGTTCTAATTCTTCCAATACGATCATGCCAGAGCCTTCACCCATTACGAATCCATCGCGGTCAGCTGCAAATGGACGAGATGCTTTTGTAGGCTCATCATTGCGTGTGGACATAGCTTTCATAGATGCGAAACCAGCTACTGCTGCTGGAGAAACTGCCGCTTCTGTACCACCAGCGAACATAACATCTGCTTGGCCATGTGCAATCATTCGGAATGCTTCACCAATCGCATTAGTACCAGAAGTACACGCTGTAACAACAGTTTCTACTGGTCCTTTCAGTCCTAATTGGATAGATACACGACCAGATACCATGTTGGCAATCATCATAGGTACTGCAAATGGACTTACACGACCTGGACCTTTTTCAAATAAAGTCACATATACATCGTGGATAGAATCAATACCGCCGATACCAGTACCAACTACAGTACCACAACGATCTGCTTCTTCTTTGTCTAAATCTAAATCGGCATCTTTTTGCGCAAGCACTGCCGCTGCAATGGCAAATGCTGCAGAGCGGTCCATACGGCGCGCTTCTTTTTTATCAATTCCAAATTGTGTTGGATCAAAATCTTTAATTTCTCCTGCAATACGAGTTGCATAATCACTTGCATCAAATCGAGTAATTGGACCGATACCAGATTCGCCACGTAGCAATGCATTGTAAAAGTCATCTTTACCGATTCCCACTGGTGTCACAGCACCTAAACCAGTAATAACAACACGTCTTTCCATTATTCCACCTCTTTATAATCTCATTTAATCAATGGCTGCTGCCTCTGAAACTAGGCGAGCAAAAATCTCATTCACAGGTAATATGGAATCTACTTTTCGCATATTATTACCTGAGAATACTAATCCCGTTTCCACATCTCCTTGTTGAGCACGTGAAAGGGCTTTAATAATACAGAACTTGTGAGAACAATGCTTCAAGCATCGATGACACTCTGTAGGTGGCGGTACTGTACCGTCTAATACTGTTTCTGCAAACTTATTACGCAACGCTTGTCCTGGAAGTCCTACTGGACTTTGAATCAAGACAATATCTTCTGGAGCATCTGCACGAACGTACATTTTTTTCAATTCATCAGAGGCATTACACTCCACACTAGCAGCAAAACGGCTTCCCATTTGTACACCACTAGCGCCAAGTTTAATCATCTCTACAATATCTGCTCCATCAAGAACCCCACCAGCACCAATGACTGGAATGTTTTTTACAGCTGCTACTACTTCTGGTACTAACTCACGAGAGGAGCGGTCTGTACCTAAGTGACCACCTGCTTCACAACCTTCCACAATGACTGCAGAGGCTCCTAATCCTTCAGAAATACGAGCTAATTTAGGCGTGGATACGATAGGTACGATAGGTGTACCAGATTCACGTCCTAAAGCAAACATATCTCTGGAAAATCCAGCGCCAGCTACAACAAGGTCAATGCCCTCTTCAATGGCCGTTTTTACAAGGCCTAAAAATTCTGTAGCGGCTACCATTGCATTTATACCGATAATGCCCGTAGGCGATAATTTTCTTGCTAATTGTATTTCGTATCGTAATTCATCAAAAGGCATGCCAGATGCTGCAATCAGGCCGATACCACCTTCATTTGCAACTGCTGCAGCCAACCGAGCTGTAGACAATCGGATTGCCATTCCACCTTGAATTACCGGTACTTTGGCTACCAATTTCCCTATTCGAAGTTCAGGGAGTTTCACTATTATTCCTCCTATGTGCACATCCACTGAGGGGGCTAAGCCCCCTTTCGTGGTGCATAAGTGCTAAGACTTATTTTGTAGAATCGATGTAATCAACTGTGTCTTTTACAGTTTTGATTTTTTCAGCAACATCATCAGGGATTTCAATATTGAATTCCTCTTCAAATGCCATGATCAATTCAACGATGTCAAGAGAATCAGCGCCCAAATCATCGATGAAAGTGGAATCGATAGCCACTTCAGATTCGTCAACGCCCAATTGTTCAACAACAATAGCTTTTACTTTGTCAAATGTGCTCATTACATACACCTCCTTTCACGTAGTCTATGTATAGGATCTTGCGTTTACATCACCATTCCGCCGTCTACATTGAGAACTTGGCCAGTAATATAACTTGCAAAGTCAGACGCTAAAAATGTTACTACACTAGCAATTTCCTCCGGTTGACCCATACGACCAAACGGCACTGTCGCTGCAATACCTTCTTTAATTTTTTCAGGTAAAACATCTGTCATTGCTGTTTCAATAAATCCTGGTGCTACTGCATTCACTGTAATACCACGAGCGGCTAATTCTTTGGCACAAGTTTTTGTAAAGCCAATTACCCCTGCTTTAGCAGCGGCATAATTGGCCTGACCCACATTACCTGTAACACCAGATACAGATGTCATGTTGATAATACGACCAGCACGTTGTTTTACCATAAGCTTAGCAACTGCTTTAGTCACTAGGTATACACCTTTTAAGTTGATATTCAATACATCATCCCAGTCGGAATCTTTCATACGAATCAATAATCCGTCACGAGTGATGCCTGCATTATTGACAAGAATGTCAATATGACCAAATGCAGCTACTGCTTCATCCACCATAGCTTGTACATCCTCAGCATTACCCACATCAGCTTTAATTTTAATCGCTTTACGTCCTAATGCTTCAATGGCTTCTACAGTTTCTTGTGCAACTGCTTCATTACCAATAAAGTTTACTACTATATCTGCTCCAGCTTTTGCTAAATCGATAGCAGTGGCTTGACCGATACCACGGGATGCACCAGTAACTAATGCTACTTTACCTGTTAAATTCATATTATTCTCCTTGTAAGAATGCAATCGCTGTTGCTAAGGATGTTTCATCTTCAACATTGGCTAATTCCATTGCTTTATTAATTTTTTTAGTGAAACCTGTTAATACTTTGCCAGGTCCTACTTCTACAAATCTTGTAGCACCGAAGTCTACCATAGTAGCTACACAATCTTCCCAAAGTACTGGTGCTGCTGCTTGTTTTACTAAGGCCGCTTTAATAGTAGCTCCATCTTTTAAGATTTCCCCAGTAATATTCGCTACCACAGGAATTTGAGCATCTTTCACTTCAATTTTGTCTAATTCTTCTTGCAAACGCTTTGCTGCTGGTTCCATCAAACGACTGTGGAATGGAGCACTTACTGGTAACATAACAGCACGTTTAGCACCAGCTTCTTTCATTTTTTCAGCTGCCACTTCTACGGCTTTTGTAGCACCAGCAATTACAATTTGTCCTGGGCAGTTAAAGTTAACTGCTTGTACAGATCCTACAGTATCATTCACTTCTCCGCAGATGCGAACTACTTCTTCACGTGGTAATGCTAAGATCGCAGCCATTGCGCCTTCACCCAATGGCACCGCTTCTTGCATATATTCACCACGTTTATGCACTACGTAAACAGCATCTTTAAAATCAAGAACGCCTGCTGCTACCAAGGCACTATATTCACCAAGACTATGACCACCTACGATATCAGGTGTAAAGCCTTTCTCTTTTAAAATTTCATAGCATGCCACACTAGCTGTTAAAATGGCAGGTTGTGTGTTTGCTGTTTTTACTAATTCCGTATCTGGACCTTCAAAACATAATTGTGAAATGGAATATCCCAATGCTTCATCTGCTTGTGCAAAACGCTCTCTTACGATAGGATACGCTTCGTACAAATCTTTCAACATACCTACTTTTTGAGACCCTTGACCAGGGAATACAAATGCTGTTTTCATAAGGCTTCCTCCTGCTTATCGGATAACAGATTTTAAGTTCAACATTACTTCTTCTGCTTCACGAACAATATCTTGAATGATTGTAGCGCAAGGTTTAATATCAGTTAACATACCTGCGATTTGTCCAATCATAACGGAACCATTTTTAGTTTCCCCTTCAATAGCCGCTTTTCTAAGTGTACCAGCACCTAGGTTTTCAAGAGCTTCTTTTGGTGCTCCGCTGAACTCAAGGGATTGATATTTACGAGCTAATAAGTTCTCAATGATACGAACTGGGTGACCTGTTGTCAAGCCTGTCATCACTGTAGAACGATCTTTTGCTTTCAATACAGCTTCCTTATAGTTTTCATGGGCAATACATTCTTCAGATACTACGAAACGAGAACCCATTTGAACTGCACTAGCGCCCAATGCTAAGGCTGCTGCCATACCGCGACCATCAGCAATACCACCAGCGGCAATAACAGGTACGTCCACTGCATCTACGATTTGAGGGATTAAGCACATAGTTGTAATATCCCCTACGTGACCACCAGATTCAGTGCCTTCTGCGATAACTGCATCAATACCGCCACGAAGTAAACGTTTAGCTAATAATACAGATGCTACTACAGGAATTACTTTTGTACCGATTTCTTTGAAAGCTGGCACCCATGTAGATGGATTACCTGCCCCAGTTGTGATAACTGGTACGCGTTCTTCCAAAGCAACTTCCATAACTTCATTCACAAATGGAGACATCAACATGATGTTACAGCCATATGGTTTGCTTGTGCGCTCTTTCAATTTATGAATTTCTGCACGGAATACATCTGGAGGCATATGACCTGCTCCGATAATTCCCAAACCGCCTGCTTCAGATACAGCAGCTGCTAATTCAGCTGTACCCAACCAAGCCATACCACCTTGAAGCACGGGATACTCTATCCCTAATAAATCACAAATATCAGTCTTAATCATCTTGTCCTCCTTAGCACCATTTCATTACTAGACTTGCCCAAGTTAATCCTGCACCAAATCCAGCAACGGCAAGATTATCACCCTTTTGTAATTTTCCTGCACGCACTGCTTCATCTAAAGCAATCGCAATGGATGCTGCTGATGTGTTTCCATACTTAGGTAAATTAATAAATACTTTATCTTCTGTCAGATGCAAACGATCTGCTGCAGATTTGATAATACGAGTATTCGCTTGATGTGGAATAAAGAAGTCTAATTCTTCCACTTCCATATTTGCCATTTCTAGAGCTTTCAATACAGTTTTGCCCATTGTTTTTACAGCAAATTTATATACTTCTTGTCCATTCATATGAATGAAAGTTAACCCCTCTTCACGACGTTCCGTAGTCGGTGGCAATGCGGTACCTCCAGATGGAATACATAGATGCATTCCGCCACTTCCATCAGCCCCCATATTCATACCGAGCATGCCATAGCCTTCTTCTACTGTAGACACTACAGCAGCCCCAGCACCATCACCGAATAGAACACATGTATTACGATCTTCCCAGTTTACCACACGAGATAATACTTCAACGCCTACTACGAGGACATTTTTAAACAATCCCGCATTGATATAGGAACTAGCTGTAATCAAAGAGTATACATATCCTGAACAAGCTGCAGATAAATCAAAGGCTGCCGCTTTCGTAGCTCCTAGATTCGCTTGTACTAAACATGCCGTAGATGGAATTGCCATATCGCCTGTTAAGGTGGCAACAATAATACAATCGATATCTTCTGCTGTTAACTTAGCAGCTTCTAAGGCTTTTTTTGCCGCTTCTGTAGCCATATCTGAAGCATTTACACCTTCTGGTGCAATTCTACGTTCTTTAATGCCTGTTCGTTCTTGAATCCAAGCATCGCTAGTATCTACCATTTTTTCTAAATCTGCATTTGTAAGAACTTTTTCTGGCACATAGCTACCGGTACCAATAATTCCGACTGGCTTATTCAGCATTGTCATATGTTAGGGTCCCTTCTTCTTCAATACTTGAGGAAATATGTTCAATCAATTTCCGTTCTACTAGATCTCCAGCAATTTTAATGGCTGTCATAATTTCCTTAGACTTAGAGCTACCATGGCAAATGATAAATACACCATTTACCCCTAATAGAGGTGCTCCGCCATTTTCTGTGTGATCTAGTCGTTTTTTTATTTTCTTAAACACAGGAACAATCAATAAGGCTCCTAGTTTAGAGATAATGCTACTTTGTTTGATGCCTTCTTTTAGAATATCTTGTACCACTGATACAAGACCTTCTGCAAATTTTAGCACCACATTACCTACAAATCCATCACATACTACTACATCTACCGTCCCTTTTGGAATATCACGGCCTTCCACATTCCCTTTAAATGGGATTGTTTTTAGTTTTTGTAGTAACGGATAGGTTTCTAAGACAACTTCATTTCCTTTTGTGGATTCTTCGCCAATATTTAACAAGCCCACAGTTGGGTTAGGTTTACCAAGTAACAACTGCGCATAGTTATATCCCATGATAGCCCCTTGCACTAGATGTTTTGGCTTACTATTCGCATTAGCACCAGAATCTAGCATAATTGTCACGCCATTCGCTGTTGGTAATGGTGTAGCAATACAAGGGCGCTCAATCCCTTTGATTCTTCCTAATCCTAGTAAAGCTGATGCCACGGCCGCCCCAGTACTACCTGGCGCAATCACCGCATCACAAATTTTTTCACGAACCAACCGTGTCGCCACCGCAATGGATGCATCTTTTTTCTTGCGTAACGCAATACTAGGATGCTCATGCATTTCTATGACTTCACTAGCATGATGAATGGAAATTCTTGGATTCTCCAGTTCACCTTCTGCTTCTAAAATTTCTTTTATTTTACTTTCATCACCGACAAGCACGATATCCATAGTATCATATTCGTGCACAGCGGCAATAGAGCCTAAGACTATTTCGAGGGGAGCAAAATCGCCACCCATAGCATCTACTGCAATCTTCATAGTTCACCTTTATTCTATCACAGATTCCATAATGAATTTAGCGCGAAACACTTCTTTTATGTTATCTTTGATTGTTACTTTTATAAAGAATTTTTCTCCTCGTTGTCGCACTAACTCTGCTTTCGCCGCTAAATTGACATCACTCTTAACAAGACTTTTATACTTAATATTCCCAACTCCAGCAATCATCGTAGGTACTCCTACAATGGCTCTCGCCAATGAGTTCGCTTGAGCATATAAATATTGTGCCTCTACGTAACCAGAGCGATCCAGCATATCTTTTGTAGTGCGAAGAACACTGATGCCGTATTGTCCTACTGCTAAATCAATGACATCTCCTACCACATCTGCCCGATCTATATGCTGTCGGTCATCAGAATGCTCCTGTGCCATAGCCTTAATCCGTTCACGTAATTCAGGAATGCCCAGAGCCAACCGATCCAATCGAATGGTAGGAACACTGACACCAAAATATGTGGCCAATTCCTCATCTGTCGTGAAGGGACTTATATTCAGTTTTTCGCGCAATAACTGTTGTCGTTCTTCCTTCTTTATACGACTCATATAACCACCTTTTATGACCAAGTAATAATACTTCCATACAATTATACTCTAAAATGATAATAGTATGCAAGCTTTTCTTTATTACTATGCAAAATATGCATACTTATTTGAGAATGGTCAACGTTCCTTCATTCCTTCTTACATGGATTGGTGCGCTTCTATCCATTGTAGCAGGTCTACGGTCTACTACTTTAATATACCCTTTTAATACATCCACTACGATAGGATATACATCTTCTTGGTATATGATACCCGCCGTTTCTGGAGTATCCCCACCAATGATATTTTGAATGTGGCTTCCTGTGAAAGCATATCCTTTTCCTGTAGCCAACAGCAGTTCTTCATGACCAGTACGATGTCGCTTAGCTCCAATCCACTGATGATGCCAAGCGGCATTATTTTTTAATACTAAGGTAATACCTGATTGATGAGGATTAATGCCACTTTCAGCAAATTCATTTAAAGCTCCACCAGTCCAATTGGAGTCCTTTGTGCCAAGATTCATCGCGATATAGGAGCCATGACGACCTGGATTAGGGTTCAACCCATAATTTTTATTAAGCACACCAAGATTACCAGTCACTTGTACTGTCGGATACTGATCAACCTGCTCCACAGAAGAAATCATTGTGCTTGTATAGGTATCAGCTAATCGGTTAGTACCAATGCCAATGCTACCTTCTTCGACAATAGCAGCATACACATCTGCCTGCTCAAATGGCACAGTTTCAATTTTCACAGGACCATCTAATGTAATATAACTATCTTTGTTGGCCTGTACACCATTTCCAATGGCATGAATCACAGTAGGCCCGTGAACAATAACCTGTGTGTCATACTTAGGGTCATCAATCTGTTTACGCCCAAAGCCTGCGTAGATGCCACTCATGTAATAATGAGCCATTTCATCCGCTTGGTCATAGGGATGACCATTACTTAGATCTACTTGCAAGCCCTTGTGGACAGTTAACTTCGTACCATCCAATACATAAATACCAGTTACATTATGATGCTTCTGCTGCACCGTGTCATACCCTACACCAATTACCTTAATATGTAGCCCCTCTGGATAGTTGAGTACCTCATGGTATTTGCGCATCGCCACAGCTCGCCCCGCTGTGCTTACTTCAATGAGCTCCGGTTGCGTCACAACCTGTTGAAAGCCTATCTCTGCCGACGCTCCATACACAAATGGTACAGTACTCAAACATGCCATAACAAGTCCTGCTAGTACATTTCGCTTATCATTCATACATACTCCCCTTACGAATCACTTGGACCTCTACTATGAATATCTTTATATCCTCTTTAGTATACCATTGGTAAGAGCCATTGCCTATGGTAGTGCTATTCCAATTGGTTATACAACATCTAGTAGGTAACAAAATGAGACGCCCCTCGTCGGAACGTCTCATATTATTAATATTATATTGTATTAGAATTTGAATTTCATACCTACATTATACGTGCGGCCACCTGTTGCTTCTCTCGCATAGTATTCACGATTGAAGATATTTTGTACGCCGAATTGCAATGTCGCTTCTTTGGATACTTTATAATTTACGGACGCATTAGTCAAGAAGTACGCATCTTCTGACTCTGGCTCGCCACCTGCGGTATCTTTGCTGTTGCGGGAGCTAACGTATTGCATATCCCACAAGGCATTCCACTTGCCACTGCTGTATTCAAAACCACCATGGAATAGATGTTTTGGAATATCAAAGTTTTGTTCTTTTCCATCACTTTGATCTGTATTGGCCAAAGCTTTACTTTCTATATATCCCATTTGCCATGTATAGTTTCCAAAGACAGACCATTTGTTAGACAACTTGTGACGAAGTTCTAATTCCACACCACGGCGTGTTTCTGATCCTACATTGATATATTTTTTGTAATTATCTGTACCATCCGCTTTTTTAAATGTCACATATTGAATTTTATCCTTTGTATTCACATAAAAAGCTGCTACATTTAATTTTGTACTTTCATTCCAAGTTTTTTTCAAACCAAGTTCAAAAGTATCAGAATGTTCTGGATCTAACTCTGGATTTGCATAAATAGGAGTTTTAGATGTTTTGCCGTAACGGTACACTTGGTACAAGGTTGGCGGCGCAAAAGAATGACCATAGGATGCGTAGACGTTAGTGGAATCGTCAAGGTATCGTTCTACAGACAACTTAGGACTCACTTCAATATAAGAACCATCGTTGTGGTGTACTACATCATAGGATTTCGTTTCCTTTTTATACTCCCCATGGGATCCATCGTACTTTTTAAAATGATCTAAACGAAGTCCAGCATAAATAGCCCAATCATCGTTAGGGCGATATGTATCTTGTACAAAAACTGCCATTGTGCGAGATGCCCCTGTATTCGTTTCACTCACGCCGTTAGGGAATACCTTAGTATCTTTAGAGCTTTTATCACGCCAATGTTGTAAAGAAATCTTTTCTTGATCAAACCGTTCTTGTTTCCAATTCAATCCCCCTACAATTTGATGTTTTCCTTGAGCCTTCCATGCCTTTTGTACATCTAGATTGTATGCTTTTCCAGGATAGAAGGAGTGAGAACCTGGTCCTTCATAATCACCAGTTGTAGCTTTTTCTGGCACAGAATAACCATCTTTCTTTTTATCTAAATAGCCCAAAGAAATCTGCAATTTATTCGCTTCATTTTTATATTGCAAACTATGAGAATGATATTCTCGCTCTGCATCATGGCCTAAGAAACTATTGCCATTAAGAGATACATATTTTTTATCACTAACCTTGATATCCCCTGTAAAAACGGTCTTTCCATTTACTGTAACCGCACTAATTGGATTGTGGTAAGAGTACTTATGGTTCGCATATACATAGCGATAGGTTAGCGTTTCTTTGTCGCCTAGGTTCATCGTAATATAAGCAGACAAATTCTTATTATGCAAAGATTTATCCCCACGATTCCCTAACACATATTTACCACTTTTCAATATTTCCAACGGCATATCTGGTGTAATCGCTTTTACCTTACTAGTAATGGCTTTACTCTTATCGGTCACGAAAAATCCAGGGAATCCATTCGTACGGCGCTCCTCTGCTGAGACACCAATGGCTACCTTATCCGACACGCGCGCATCAAAACCTAGCTCATTGTTCCAAGTACCATAAGTTCCGCCATTCACCTTGCCATGCCAACGAATCTCCTTGCGATCAGCTTTTGGTGCCACTTGTTTTGTTTTGATGCTGATCACACCTGCAACACCCTTGCCACCATACAAAGAGGAACTAGCGCCACGCACTAATTCAATGCGTTCAATGGAATGCACAGGAATCACTTCCCAGTCCACCTTATTATTGAAAGAATTATTCATCGGCACGCCATCAACGAGTACCGATATATTTTTAGAATCGAATCCACGGATTTGTATTTCACCTGCCGAAGCTTGACTTTTATACACCCCTGGTAATAATTGTATCGCATCTGCAACCGTATCCACTTTTCGATTTTCAATATCCTTCGCTGTCACCACAGAAATAGAACTAGGCGTTTTTGAAATATCTTGTAAGGTTCTCGTTGCCGTTACCGTTACATCTGGCAAGATCACTGTTTCTTCTACCGCTTGCGCATCATGAGCATACCCTGTATAACTGCCCAACGCTACCGTAACCATAGATAATAATAGTAACCGCGTTGCATTTCGTTTAACTTGTTTCATTCGTACTTCCCTTCTTACTATAAAACAAACATTAAGTTTCCTATTAGTATACCATTCATTTTCAATATTGCAAATCATTTTGTGAAAATATCTTCATATATAACAAAAAAGCGGCCGAAGCCGCTTTTTGTAAGTACGTAAAATTATTTACGTAAGCCTAATTTTTCTAAGATCGCACGGTAGCGTTCGATGTCTTTACGACGAAGGTAGTCAAGCATGTTACGACGTTGACCAACTAATTTTAGAAGACCACGACGGGAATGATGATCTTTTTTGTGCTCTTTTAAATGCTCAGTTAAGTATACAATGCGGTTAGTTAAAATCGCGATTTGTACTTCTGGGGATCCAGTGTCACCTTCGTGAACAGCGAATTCTTTAATAATAGCTGCTTTAGCTTCTGTAGTTAACATGTTTCATGTCCTCCTAAAAATTACAATTCCATAGGCCAAAGTAATGGGCGGAGACTCAATTACCTCGCCTAGGCTAATACATCGGTATCTATAATACTATACTTTGTGGTAAAAGTAAAGTACTTAGCCCAACATCATGCGGTCACTGAGGGTGTTTTCGCTGGCTACTTCAAAGCGCTCTAATAAATCTTGTACCGTTAAGCTAGACTTCTCTTCTCCTCGTACATCATAGATAACTTTACCATTATCCATCATGATCAAACGATTGCCAAATCGTAAGGCATCACGCATATTATGGGTAATCATCAAGGTAGTCAAATGATGTTCTTTTACCAATTCATCTGTGAGCTGCAATACTTTTTCTGCCGTTTTAGGATCTAAGGCTGCCGTATGTTCATCTAGTAACAGTACTTCTGGCTTTAACATTGTGGCCATCAACAAGGTAATGGATTGACGTTGACCACCACTTAATAATCCCATACTGGATGACAAACGATTTTCTAAACCCAAATCTAAACGTGCCAACTGTTGCTTAAACAATTCTCTTTCATTTTCTTTAAAAGCCCAAGACAATCCCATTTGTTTGCCACGGCGCAAGGCGAGAAGCATATTCTCCTCAATTTGCATATTTCCTGCTGTGCCCAACATAGGATCTTGGAAGACGCGACCAATGTATTTGGCTCGCTTGTATTCCGCCATATGAGTGACGTCTACATCATTGATATGTAATGTGCCTTCATCGACGGGGAATACCCCAGCGATGGAGTTCAACAACGTACTTTTACCGGCTCCATTACCACCGATAACAGTCACAAAATCTCCATCTTCTAATCGTAAATCAATGCCACGAAGAGCTATTTTTTCATTCACAGTGCCTTTATGGAAGGCTTTCACAATTCCTTTTAATTCCAACATGTGTATACCCCCTCTTAACCACGACGAAATTTACCTTGCCACGTTGGTAAAGATAAGGCAAGAGCTACTAAAATAGCGGTAAATAATTTCAAATCATTTGGAGGCATACCTAGGTATAGCACAGTAGCAATAACAATACGGTAAATAATGGAACCGAATACAACGGCTACTAAGCTCAACACGAAGGAAGAATTACCGAATAGTTTGCGCACTACCGAAGAAGAAGCAAATAGTACTTCCCCGATGATAACAGATGCCAAACCAATCACGATAGTCCCTACACCCATACCGATATCTGCGAAGCCTTGGGATTGGGCAATTAAAGCGCCAGATACAGCTACGAATCCATTGGACAATAATAAGCCAAGAACAATCATAGTGTCTGTGTTCACCCCTTGGGCACGAATCATTTGTGGATTTACCCCTGTGGCACGGATCGATGTGCCTAGTTCAGTACCGAAGAACCAGAATAAAAATAATCCCACTACTACCGTAACCACTACACCAATGATGGTCAATGCCACCGCATTGGAAATGCCCATGCTATGAATGGCGGAGTACACTGTATCCATGCGTAATAAGGAAATGTTTGCTTTCCCCATAATATGTAAGTTCACAGAATACAAGGCAATCATTGTTAAGATACCAGCTAGTAATGCGGGAATTTTTAATTTGGTATGTATCCAGCCCGTTACAGCACCGGCAATCATACCACCAATACCTGCTATCACTACTGTTAACCAAGGATTGACACCCATGGTAATCAATACCGCAGAAATAGCAGCACCCATAGGGAAACTACCTTCTACTGTTAAATCTGCTACGTCTAAAATTCTGAAAGTAATAAATACACCCAATGCCAACAATGCCCACAATAGGCCTTGTGCAATGGTACTAATAATTAAGTTTGTCATAGATCCTCCTACTCGGGGTTGCCCCCACTACTATACTACTGTTGTCGCAATGACTCTGGAATTTGGATGTGCAAGCGATCTGCTTCCTCTTGATTGAATACAAATTTAATAGACTCTTGCATTTCGATTGGCATACTATCCGGTGTACTTTCACCACGAAGTACACGGGCTGCCATATGCCCTGTTTGGACACCTAATTTATAAAAGTCTACAGAATAGGCTGCTAGTCCACCTGTTTTTAACCATGTCTCATCAGAGGGAAACACTGGTAAGTTAGCACTACTAAATATAGTGACGATGTTCGCATAGGATGAAGCAATGATATTATCTGTTGGAAAGTATACTGCATCAATACCCATAATAGCTAATTGATTCGCCGCCTGCGGCACATCATTCACGTTGGAGACGGTTATTTCTACTAATTCCATACCGTATTTTTGTGCTTCTTTTCGAAAACTCTCTGCTTGTAATTGTGAATTCACTTCACTGGATGAATAAATAGTACCGATTTTTTTCGCATTCGGTAATAATTGATGCACTAATTCCACTCGTTTTTCCATAGGCACCATATCTGTGGTACCCGATACATTACCACCTGGATGTTCATCACTATCTACAAGTCGCGCTGTGGTAAAGCTCGTAACCGCAGTGCCTAATACAGGAATGTCCTTCGTAGCATTCGCCATAGCCTGTACCGCTGGAGTTGCAATAGCCACTACTAAATCGGAATTACGGGCCACAAATCGTTGGGCAATGGTGTTGAGGTTCGATTGGTCTCCTTGAGCATTTTGATGGTCAAGAATCACATTATCTACAAATCCCTCTTCCCGTAATCCATCTACAACACCTTTGTTGGCTGCATCTAGTGCGGGATGCTCCGCTAATTGCAAGATACCTACTCGGTACATCTTGCCTCCTCCTGGTGCTTCTAGTGAAGATTCATGCCATAGTAAGAATCCCACCAGACAGACCACCAACAGGGCCAGTCCTTTTTTCCACATAAAAATCTCCTTTCTACTATACTACATTGGTAACCTCGCGCTACCGCCTACAGTCTTTCTATGGGAAAGATATAGAGATTATACCACATATGTATGCATTGGGAAATATATATTTTATAACTTCTATAGAATATTTCTATAGTAGTCAAACATTTGTGACACAACCTCCTAAAGATTTATTTAAGAAGTA
>CAUPZH010000020.1:0-26700 GCA_963515865.1 uncultured Veillonella sp. | reverse complement strand
CTTTCTGCTTTCATCAAGCGCCCTTCGAGTTCGTTCCAACTGCTCACGGGTACGTTGATAGTCGGCTCTTGTGTCGATGTATCCTCCGATGAGGCTGCATGCGAAACCGATGAGAAGAACGCTAAGCATACCACAAATAACGCGCTTAAGAGTAAACGCAGATACAATTTTCGTCTTGATAGTTTCATACATGGTAACTCCTTCCTAAATATTACTACCCCACTGTGCGCCCCACCATCGAGCGGTGCCGCGTAACCAGTCGCCCCCGCTCCATCGTTCGTCGCCTGCATGGCACACTAAGAGGTCCCATCGGTCAACGTTGGAGTCTGGGCCGTAAGTATTGTTAGGGTATCCAGTCGGATCTAAATAATAGAGGTCGAGGCCGTCCTTATTATCGGCCGCTTCAGCGTGTGTCATTTGATGTTGTATGTCAAGTGGTACACCCGCGTTAATAGTGAGCACTGCCATAATCTGTGTCATAGTGGTTAACTGTGCTTTGGTTGGTGGTTCGCTTCCTAAATTATTTTCACTTACTGCATCCCAACATGCTTCAATAGCTATGCCTACGGCATTACTGTTGCGCATGTAAGTGTGTTCCTTATAATCTGTTAATGCCTCCATATCGGTCCACATCGTACCATCTCGGTCGATGTTGATATGGTAATCCTTGAAGTGCTTACCACCTTTTACGCCTGTCCAATGGTAGTATGCCTTTTCAATTTGGCCATATGCTTTTAGCGCTAAGGACTGTAACTCGTCCATTGTAATTTGTCTAAACATTTATTTCCCCCTCTCGTCATGGTTAATATCATCCGATAATTGCTGAATACCTGGTCTGTTCACCGGTAACGTATTAGGCTCCTCTAACTTATCTGGTATCCCGTTATGGTCTTTGTCGATGAACATGCCACAAAGCCCTACAATTGACATAAGTACCGACGGCACGAATATGTGGTCAATGATAAGAATACCCTTATCGATAAGCTGATTCGCTTCAGGTGACACATAACCTCTAATCGTTGATAATACATACTGGGCAACGACTAACACCATAGGTACTAGCATGACGAGGACTAATGCCCTCGTCGCTAATACGCCAGTTGGCCGTATGCCAGCTATTCGGATGGACTGATATGACCGCTTGATGCGGTTAATGATAGCTAACTTATCCATTACCCCTCCATGCTCTGATAATCTCGAGTACGCCATGAAATACCTTTCCAAAGTCGACGAGGTCATCTTCAACCATTTCACGTAAGTTCTCAATAATGGACCAACATTCTGAGAAGAACGGAATTAACATGAATAGGAATGAAAAGATATGGTCCAGGAATAGTTCAGTATTCGGAATCGGAATATCCGGTAGCGATTCAAATACTACCGATAAGACCATCCACGCGGGGTACTGGACGCATAACTTCGTTAGCAAATCGGATCGTAAGCGTTCACTCATCAGGTACCTACGTTTCAGGCCTGTAGTCGCGTCAACATACCCACCCTTACCCCATCCATACCATGCGAGCGTTGTAAGTAATGTTATAGGCGTATTATTTCTGTGATTATCCTTGTTATACCTAAGCACCTCCGTCGTAATACGTTGCGCTGCGTCAATGAATAGCAGTACAGTTGTTAATATGATGATAACGCCCATACTGACAATATGCTCATGTGACACACCGCTAATCAGCATTACTAAAATGTCATTCAATATATCCATTCACTCCCCCTAAATGTGATAGTTAAGTAGGGTGAACACATGCAAACAAGGCTTTGAGTACAAACGAATCCGTCAATGTCCGCCAAGCCTCGCTCATGAAATCAGTTAATTCTTGCATGTGTTCTCCCTGTGGTTTGATTAATTATAAATGGTCAGCGTTTTGGATGCCTGTGTTGATGTAGCTATTGTTAGCCGCACTCCATTCAATGGTATTCAAATTAAAGGCCAGCGTTTTGGATGCCTGTGTTGATGTAGCTATTGTTAGCCGCATATTGTTATTAGCCCCTTTAAACGTTACGTTTTCAGGAGTTTCTACAAAGTAAGGGCCATATGAGTCATAGTTATCTCCTAAATTAAGCGTTGCTGGTCTATTGGCATAAATTACCTTTTTCGTAACATTCCAATTCTTAGGGTTATCTTTGAAATTGCCTCTAACTGTATTATTTGAAATATTCATTTTCAAGATATCCCCATAGCGTTTGTATACAATGCCATTTTCGGTATATTCTTCATCAGCAACTGCATCAGTTTGAACACCAGCAATTTTGTATTCTGCAACTTTTGCACCTGTGAAATTGTGATAAGTGAGTTTTATATCATCTTCGCCTAGAGGTGGAATTGTAATAGTGCATGCCCCAGTACTGTCGAGCGTGAAAGGTGTAGCGTTACCGACTACCTTAACACTGTAATGCGGTTCACCTGTTACTACTACAACCTGTTGCCCCTTGGTTACGCTTGGAATAGTCAACGGCTTAAATTCAGTCCGAGGAAACGGCTTACCCATATTGCCAATTAAAGCAGTAAGTACATCATCAATACTGGTACTCTCGCACCATACGTTACCATTTAGCAATAGCTGATGAGCGTTGTCGGCTGTGGCCCTTGGCGTATACTGACTGATTTCAGATTTCTTTACATAGCCATTTAAATCGGAATACTTAGCAAAGGATTGTCCCTCTATTTTGTTGACATAACGACTAGAAGCATCACCAGGCGTTAATGCGTATTGACCAATCTCTGATTTCCTAACAAAAGCACCTAAATCACCTTTATAGGCAAACGTTTGAGCAGACCAGCCCTTTTGAGCATAATGGTTATTGGCGTCTGTTCTAGATAAATAGTTATTTAACTCTTTTTTAGTAGCGTAAGCCGATAAATCGACATTTCCTCCACCAGTGCCACCACCAGAACCTGGAGGTCCAGGAGGGCCAGGAGGTCCTTGCAGTCCAGGGTCTCCTTTTGGACCTTTAAGTGCGTTAAGTTGGTCTTGAGTGAAATCACTAAACTTGAAAGGTTCACCTTTAGGACCAGGGTCGCCTTTTGGGCCTTGCAACTTAACAAGCTGAGTATTGTCTTTGACTTTAATACTTTCGCCGGTGTCATTGATGTGGATGCTATCAACAGGAGAAGGTTTCAAATACACGTTTTCTTCGCTCATATCATTTCCCCCTATTACTGATACCTTCGATTACATTAACTTGACCCTTAACAAGGCATTTAATAGGACGGTCGCCGTTCCATAAGAACAAATCCCATTGGTATTTACCAGCTTCGAGCATATTTGTATCTAAAGAAAGAGTGATTTTACAAGCTTCATCATCTTTCAAAGCATCAGTAGATACGTTGATACTAAACTTCACTTTATATTCTTCGTCGTATGGACACTTACGAACACAAGCAAAGAGATTTGTCTCATCAACAAGATTGTTATACCCAATATTTAGAGAAATCACTTCCCCTTTGATTGCATCAAGGTTGTGTAGAACCGGTAGTTTCATCTTTGTGCTCCTCGTCCATTAATTCGTTATGAACACAGCCCTCAGTTGGGCAAGTACCGTCTTCGTTAAGTACTTCCCAGCAGTACTCACAGAATTCCATAACCGGTACTTTACTTTCTCCGATAAATTTAGGCATATTATCGCACCTCCTTAATACGTGTTACCATTTCGTCATTTAATTTAATATATTGTGCGCTAATAGCCGTAGTAGGCTTGCCCATCAATAGCAAACGGCGTTGAGCTTCTTCTAAAGATTTAAATCGCGGTTCGTACTCAGATTTAATAGTGTTAATTTTATCTTCTTTTGTGGGAACATACGGATCAGGCGCAACGAATTTTCCGTCTACATACACTTTACCGGCCATGAATTCATCAAGCATTGCATCCCCATTTTCGGAATACACATGTTGTGCATTTGGGTATTCGTGTTCAGCTTGCGCCATAATATCATCACGACTCAATGTGTTATCACACAGGGATGTAATACGCTCCCCTTTGTCATTTAAAATAAATACATATTGATTCATAGTAGTATCCTTTCGGAGGTGAAATTATGCGCCGTTACGCTGTTATGCTAAAACGTAGACAACGCAATACCATTACATTAAGGCAACTATTTAACGAGTGGCTGCCTATTCACTCTCAGTCTATTTCTGATAGCGCTGTTAAGTCTTATCGCATCATGCCGTTAATTGAACAGTTATATAGAGATACTGATGAGTATCTATTTACTATAAGCTACACAACATTCCGTAAGCATTTCAAAGATATTATGAAACAGTTAAATTGTAAGCATACTATCCATGATACCAGGCACACATTCGCAAGTTTACTTGATTCGGTCGCACCGCCTAACGCTTTACGTTCATTGCTTGGCCACAAACAAGGCGATATTACCACTAGGGTATATACGCATAAAACTATTCGTGAACTACGTAGAACAGTTGAATTATTAAAATAACTCCCCAGTGGGGAGCTTTTAATAATGTGCCGATAGGAAATACATTCTCATTCCCCGTTTCCTTTGATAATGCGTGTTACGTAGTAGTTGGTAATGACGTGAATGGTAACAACAGAGATAACCAAGTTCACTCTTTTAGAGAATACACTAGATCCAGCTTTAAAATATTCTCTCAAGCTGCGCTAGACTCAGGTAATAAAACGACGGCATGGGGCAGATATATTGCGGTAGGTAATTAAATAATCCCTAGTGCGAACCAGTAATAGGATGCAGCATATCTATCACTCGCCACAAATACAGCTTTTGTATTGTTGCTTTCGCTTACAGAGTTTGCAAAATATCTTGGTGTATCTGACCCACTCCAATATGCATCAATCGCATTTGCCATGAATATTCTTGTGAATCTAATAGGGAATGTTACTTCCGTTTTTACGACATTATCTTGGCCACCAACTCCCCACTGGGTATTAGGATATACCAACGGCTATCCAATTACACCACAAAGTAGTCCTACCAAGGACTATACGCCGACCTGTTAACATAAATCTTGTATTATCTGTTAAAAACATAGATATTACCAGAGGGTCCCCTTCAGTATTTATATCTGTACCTGAAATACTAAATACTGTAGTAAACGCTATTGGATAACTAATATACGAGTTTTGCTGTGCGTTAAAAACTTTTCCCCACTGGAGAGAGTTTAATAAGTGAGTATAGAACGACGGCCTGGGGGGATGTCCATTGTAGTAGGTAATTAGGTAATTAGCTAATTCCTACACACATCCAGGTAAAGTTACCTGCATTTCCTCGGTTAGTTAAAAAGCGTATAGAAGCTCTATTATTATTTGAGAAGCCACTGTTCCAAGACACATAAAACTCATCCCCTCTTGTGTTTGTACTTGCGGAGTCATCGGTGCACAATGCAACTAACACCTTACACGTAATAGGCAATGTTATATCACAATATGTATTTTGATTTAAGAACCAAGTTAATCCCCACTGGATAGTGAAACCATTCGCAAATTTAACAAAGCCCGCATTAGCATCGAGTTTAGATGCCACGATAGCACCTTGGCCTAGTAAGCTTTTAATTGTAACAAGCGTACTTGCCGGAGAGTCTTTCCAGTTAGCACTACCGAGGATTGCTTTAATTTGGTCTGTAATAGGAGGGTGAGATGAAATATCTGTGTTATGTTGTTTAACTGCTTCTGTTAACTGCTCACGTGTTATCAACGCACCTATATTAACAGTTAGCGATACATTTCCTGTATTACTAAATACCATTCCGATGGTTAATTCTTGAGATACAACTACTGAGCCACTTTCTGCCGGCATTCTGTCCGGTTCAGGGTCCGTAAGGTATGCATACAATATTTCGCCCTTATCAGGATCTTGTGCAAATAACCCAATTTCAGACATTCGAAAAGCTTCATGTATGCCAGTATTAGTTATAACTGTATCAACGCTTACAATTTTACCTTCTAGCTTAACTACAAAATTAGTAGTCTCCCATTTAGAGGAGATTACATCAGTTAATGCCAATGGATTCGTTGCATTAACACCACTACCGACTTTGATTTTCGTAAATGTCAGTTTAGTCTTGCCCGCATTTACCTTTGCTTGCAAAGCAGCACCAACATCGGTCATGGTTGCATTTGACCATTCTGCCATATATTCCTCCTATCTAACGCTATTATCTAGCGCTACATTAATCTTCGTTTTCTTTGATTCAACTGTATAAGACGTTACATGGGTATTCAAATTAATGCGCCATGCATTCGTAAAATCACACTTGATATTCACTTTCTTAGACACACCGCACCACCCAGCGAAATACTTATTGAAATTAATTCGTCGAATGAATTCAATACCCTCTAACCAGGATCGTACATTCTTGGCGGTATTGATAGCGCGTATAAGCTTAACAATATCCGATTTACCGGTTAATGGTGCTGTAATAAGCGTAACTTTAAAATAATAAGGCTTGCCATCATACTCGAACCATTCTGCTATTTTCGAATCAGAATATATAGTCTGTACAGCCTTTTCGACTGCGTATGGTGTACCTTTATGGCGGTGAATATCAATTGAATTCTTCACTAGTTCACGCTTAGTTGCTATTGGTAATCCACTATCGTAATCATCTACATGTAATTGATACGCTAAATGATCAATGACACTCTCAGATTCAGTATCAACGGATGACCACAATAGCAATGTATTCGTATTCATGAATTCGGCTAACGCATCATCCCACGTTTTAGCAAGGGCTTTAATTGGCTCCTTATCGATTGAGGAGGGAAGATGTTCTGAACTGGTATACTTACTATCACGTATCATTCTTCCTCACTTCCTGCAAGCACTACGGCGATTGTATTGGCTACTGCCACACCGCTTTGTTCTGCAATCGGAGTAAATACAGGGGCAGTCACTTCAACGCGTTTAATTCCAGATACATCCATGAGCATTTGCACCAATCGACTAGGCACTATATCACGGCCTAATTTAGATTTTTGCCAAATTACATAGTCATTGACGGCTTTATCTGCCTTAGCTTTTACCACTGTGGCATCGGCACCTTTTTCAATGTAGTACTTAGCATCGATGTTATATTGCGTAGTAGTAGGGGCTAATACAGTTAGCTTATCTGTTAACGGTCTACGTTTCTTATCAGACAAATAATCCGTAATAGTCTTAAGCAATTCTTGCCCTGGAATACCACCGCCAGATAGTAATGGATAGATATTAACTTCCCCAGGATGTGGAGAGGATACACCTACATCGGCCACGAGGTGTGATGCAGATTTTGTAAAATACTCATAGGCACCTTCAGGGCCCGCCACGGAGAATGATTCAGGAGCCTCATGAATACGTTCACGATAGGCTTCGTCATCCTCTGTATCAGAGCCACCTTCAGACAATGTGGTGTTACTCATCGTATCCACAAATGCTATAGGGTCAATAATTGTACTTATTTCACCTGGTTTAAACCCATTACCTTGTGCGCCTGTACGTTGTGCTTCTGCTTTTACGGACCCATTGAGTTGACCTGGTAGAATTACCAAATTCTCAACAGTAACAAAATATTCGCCACCTGCTGTGGATATTTTTGTACCTTTTGGAATAATAACAGAGTTCGTACGCACTGCTGACAAGGTAGCTTGGATAGTCGTAGTTGCTTTTGTTGCCCGCAATCGCTCAACGGCAGCAGGAACAGCTCCAACGTGATCTAAATTATCACCTTCTGCATATGCTAACAGATTTTGTTTCGCTGCATAATTGGCATCGTTTAATAATCGGATAATAATTTCCGAAATTACATTTAAAAATAAAGTAACAGGGTCGCCCTCTCCCAAGGTTCGCCCTGTTATTGTTGTGTAAATATCAAATACCTTTTGTTGAACGTGTTCTTTATCTGTGTTAAAGAATTCAACATTAGGTAAATCAGATAATCTCATATAGTCACCATCACTTTCGGAATCAACGCCCCATTATGTGTGGCGGTAAATGATATATCACTAATTTTGGCACGCGGTTCGTACCGTTTAATTTGTTGGAATATGTCATTAGATAGATGCGCTTGAGCTTGATGGATAGGCATATCAATAATACGGCCATCAATACCAAACTCCCTATCTAGTGGCACACTACCACGAACAGTAGAAATAATCGTTTGCACATTCTGCAAAATCTCAGCAACTTCACTTTCAGGTGCTAGCGATATCCTATTGTCCGTAACTGGTTTAATTTCATACGTTGCTGGCATGGCTAGAACCTCCGTAATATCGTATTAACCTGATTAAATGTTTTACCATATTTATTAAGAAGAGATTTTTCCTCTACGTTGTTCTTGTCCGGGTATTCTTCAAGAGTTAGAGATACCTCAATGGATTGTGTCTTACCGTAGGCATCTGTGAATAGATTATCTTCGCTCATAGACATGATAACAAAGTAGTTTTGGCTAACAGGCTTACCACCGATAATAAACGGTAATACGGCCCCTGTATCACGATACTTTCGCAACTTCTTAACAGTACTATCCGGAGATTGTCCAAGCGATGCAGAAATAAGAATTTTACAAGTGATTTGTTCTACATCCGGCCCACTAAATTGTTTAACCGGCTTTTCTAACATCAGATTGTGCTTCTCCCATCTAGCACTACCTGAACGCGTTACGTCAGATACAGTGAGAACATTGTCTAATGCGGTATAGAATACTATATCCGCTAAATATCCGATATACATCTATACCTCCTATTTTGGTCCGGCTGTTGTAGAACCGCCAGACACTACACCGCCATGCACATGATGAACTAAGGAAATACCATTAACCACTACATCACCACTACTTGCATTGATTGATAAAGTGCCACCAACATTGAGTGTCATATCTCCAGGAACAGTGAGCACACGTTTACCATTATCTGCTCCACCTGGAGTTGGATCCGCACTACTAAAGAATGTTCCAATAATGAATCCATCAGAAAAGCCACGACCAGACCGATTTGGTAGCATAATGCATAATACCTGGTCGTCAATAGCTGGCATCCAATAGTCCTTATCGTGTGCTGCACCTCGATTAATGACAGATAACGGCGCCGTTACAACACCTTCTCTATCAAGGCGTGTAACAACGGCTTTTCCTTCTTCAGGAATTGTACTTGAAACATTTCCAATGAATATCATATCTGCTAATGCAGATAATATATCAGTAGCCATTTAAACACCTCCTTACATCAATCGACGTTGAATAATTGGCCCCTAATGTATGTGTCGCTTTCGTAATTAAATAATTACCATCGAACACACCAAAACCTTCGAGCTTAACAGTAACCGATGCCATAATAAGAGGGTTCCCAGGGAAACTAAAAGACATTGTATCCGCTTCTTTATTAGCTTCTCTAAGCTTCTTCTTAGCAAGTCTAGTTGCCTCGGCCTTGTCTTTTACCTGCTCATTAACTTCCAACACGGCAAGGTACGTATGCCCCTTACGGTCAGGATCTTCAAACGTATCCTCAATCACTGTTTTCTTATCCTTATCTGTATATTTCACATGGCATGCTCGATATACTTCACGAGTTTTACTCTTGTACGAATAAGATATTGCCCTAGTAATGATCAAAGGCGGTTGTTCACCTTCTTTAGTTTGTACAGGTTGATATTGACCACCTGGTCTACGAATAATGACTTTAGGCTTTACATTTTCGTATTTGTAATCATCGAATATAATCAACTGTTCAGTGGATACCTTAAGAGAAAACCCCGCATCATTGCAAAGTTTTTGCAAAAATGCGAGGTCTGATTCAGCACTTTGAGAGGCATCTTTTAACGGTGGGTCAAAATCTGCATCCCACAATAGCTTTAACTTATTATCTTTCGCTTTCTCGGTAGCAATCGCTTTAAGCGTTGTATCTTTCCACGATTTGTCTTTCTTTTTCTCCCGTAAGTCAGTGCTACCGATAATAGCAACACCTTTGATTTTGACTACATCCGGAAGGCTACTTCCTTCGAATTCATCAATTTCAAATTTGCCGATTGGTAACGTAAATTGTTCATCCCCTAATTTCTCCCATGCTACTGTATTAATGGCGACTTCTAGTAATGATCCTTTCACAGGATACCAATCACCGACCCATAGACGACCCCTATCCTCTAATGAAATAGCCACATCATCTACAGTTCCTGAAAGGTTATCTGTGAAAGTTACATCAAGAAGGTATTTACTAATATCGTCGGTGATGTCCTTTGATTCCTTACTCCCCCAATGTTGGTAGCCAATCGTACACCATGCCCGCCGTGCTAACTTCGTTTGTGGCGTTAAATCCTTCTTCCATTTTTGGACCTTAGCTAGGCTCTTTTGTAAGCTCATGTACTATCGCCTCCATGGTGGTAAGAATTCAGGTAAGGAATCAGGAGGAACATCTGGGCATGTTAACACAACACCTGCGGAAAATATTGCCGTATTACGGTGCTTTTGATTGGCTTCTAACAATAAATTGATGTATCGTTCGTTACCATACACCTTATAGGCGATTAAGTCCCACATATCCCCTTGTATTGTTGTATAACTAGTCATAACTCAACCTCCGTTGCCCAGTGGTATAGCTACGCATCATTTGTTCAAATTCACGCATTTTTGCATCTAATGCTGACATAATATCATCTGTTGAACTATTACCCGCGTTAATGACAGGTGCGAATGTGATTTGAACAGGCGCTCCGCTATTACTACTAGCTGAAGTCTTAGGTAAGCTAGGGGCTAGAGATACAGTAGGTGCTGCAGCAGTCTGTGCCCCACTCACACCTAGCATCCGCCCAGCCGTTTGCCATAAATTCATCGCATTAGCACTACCATCAATAGGGACAATGACTTCAGGATATCCGGCCTCACCAATCAATGCAACTTCTGGAGATGTAATTACGCCACCATTAGCATACGCATTACCTCCAGCGGCGGAAACACCAACTGTGAAACCTCCACTAAATTGGGCCTTAATACTTGCCCACGCCCCTGCAATTGCGTTAGATACCGCACTCGGAATTTGACTTACCCAGTTTACCACAGCATTATAGGCATCACTTGCCCATTGCTCTGCAGCTGCTACAAACGCCGCTCCGGCCTCTGCACAGGCACTAGGTAAGTTAACAAGGAAATTAATAACATCATTAACTAAATTACTAATCCAAGAAGTAGCCGTAGCATACGCTTCAGAAGCAAACGAGATAACCGCCGCTACAAATTCAGCGCCCAATGTAATCATGTAGGCAGGTAAATTAATTAAGAAGTTATAAATCCCATCAACCATAGCCCCAAAAGTGGTAACCGCAAAGGTATAACACTCTGTGGCGAATGATACAACTGCAGATATAACAGCAGTACCAACTTGTACCATAATCGCTGGCAATCGCAAAATAATACCTATAATAAATCCTACGGCCATACCAATGTACGTTGGTAAGTTAAGCCATAAATTTACGTAGGCTATTACTGCCGCTTTCAACGCATTAAACACGCTTATTCCTATTGATAATAGGCCATTTATCACAGTCATAATACCAGATATAATGGCGCTCCATGCAGAACTTAAAGCAGAACACACACTATCCCATATCGAACTTAGTCCGGAGCATACGCTATCCCAAACAGATGTTAATGTAGAACAAATCGCATCCCAGTTAGTTACTAATAGGTATATCGCTGCAATAATCGCCATGATAGCAATTACCCATGGTCCTCCTATTAATGCGCCAGCGGCTTTAAAGGCACTCGTAGCTGTTTCTACACCTTTAAAAGCTGTAGTGATTGTAGTAATACCAGATGCCAATTTTGTGGCAGTACCATATAGTAAGGCTAATTTCAATCCGTTTGTTACTACGGCTGCAATAGCTTCCTTATTATCCTTCATGAACGTTACAACGGTTTGTAATACCGGTATCAGTGCCGGTAATATTTGCTGGGCAATCGGTATAAATGCCTGTGCCAAGCCTAATGCAACCTGCGTAGCTTCCGCTTTCAGGATGTTCATCTGTAGCCATATTTCATGAAGTGATTTAGGATCAATACCAACACCTTTAATTTGTGATGCGGCCGCTTGTGCATCTGCATAGTTTTCAAATACTTTAGTAAGCTCCAGGCCTTTAGCGCCTAGCGTTTCAAGCATGAATTCTTGCCCTCGGCCTTGTGCTACCGCATTTTGGTAACCTTTAGCCATTGCGTCCAATTGTTGGTTCATAGGCAACAACTTGCCGTTTGCATCGGTTAAAGATACTCCAAATTGACTGAGGTACCCCTGCAACGCTTCGGCACTTTTACCACCACTAACCAAAGTCTTATCCATTTTAGCGAATGACTTAGCCGCCGCTTCTACATCAACACCACTTAACGTCATAATCTTCTTAAATTGTGACGTCTCGGCAGTCGTCATGTGCAGTTTATTAGACAGTTGATATAGTGCCTCGCCCGCATTTACAACGTTATCTATAATGGCACCAATACCAAAACCTCCGGCTGCGACCATAGCAAAATTTGCGAGCTTTCCTGTAACACCGCTTACTGCGGCACTTGCACCTTGTGCGGCGGATGCTGCCCCTGCTAAAGGGCTTGCACCTCCCATTTTGCTGATTGCATTTTGATGCGCAGTCTGACTTGCAATATTAGACCTCAACTGGGCCTGTCTTTGTAACATAGAATTCAGTTTTTGCTCAGCGGCAATAGCCGCATTCCTGTCACTAACATTCCCCGACTTTTGTGAGACAGCTTGCAGTTTTCTGTATTGTGCCTGTTGTTCCTTGATTACGTTTGATAGTTTGTTGAGTTCCTGAGATGCTTTTGATACAGAGGAAGATAACCCGCCGTCGAGTTTACCTTTAATGGCAATCGCCATTTCTAAGACTTTATTGGCCATTATTTTCTCCCTTTCATCGCTTTATTCTCACGCTCGATACCATCACTAATGAGCTGAACGTGGACTATGAACTCATCCACGTCTAGCTCTCGAACAAAGTAATCCATTGGCGTGCTTGTGTATTTACTACACGTAATCGCACACTCTGTAAAATACCTTTCTAGGTCAGTTATTTTTCGGAATTGAGCAAAAAATTCTGTACCTCTAAGCACACTCTAGTAAAATCAGCAGCCGGAAGACTATAAATATCATCCACTTTACAACCGCATGCAGCAGCTGCTACATGTGCTTGATACGTCATGGATAATGCAGGAACTGTGATAGTTCTATCTTCATTCTTTGCAGACTTCTCACATTTAATTAATGTATAACCGCTGATTCCTTCAAATTGTAAGGAATGACCTGCTTTTACTAATTCAATACCAGTTGTTTCGTTCATAGTACTTTGTTTACCCATTAGTGATCGTCCTTTCTACAGACTAAATACCGAGTGCAGCACGAACATCGCCAAGGAAGTCAGTGCCATCAGAAATAGAATCCTTATATGCGTATTTATCGATTTCACGAACTACCTTACCGTTTTGTTCTAATTTCAAATATGTGGTTTCGATTGTGTTCGTTGCATCAATAGTATTGCCAGATTCATATGTGCCGTTTTCTTTAGATTTAGCACGGCCACGAATAACAGCACGTGTAGGCACAATTACATATTTATCTTTACCACTATCCCAACATTGGATAGCACCGCGTACTTCTAAGCGCACGCCGCGTCCACCTGTAAGGCGGTGTGTAGTTTCTGTTGGAGTGTTCCAAGTAAGTTTAGTTTCCATAGAAGAGTAGTGCCCAATAACTGGCGCTTCTACTTCACCTGCTATGCCCACACCTTTTACAGTTTGAGTCATTACAGATTCACTAGGTAATTCTACTTTGGCAACACCTAAACAGTTGTCAGAACCTTCTTCATATACACGGAAGTCATTAAGCACTTCCGGCACTTGGTTGATAGATGCCATGATTAATTACCCCTTTCTATACTGTTTGAAATAATGTTTTGAAATAGGAAACATCGTATTCAGAAATGCTTTCAATTTCTTGCGCTGGAATTGGTGGTGTACGGTATTTATGGAAGCGAATAATACCATTCAACAAGTCTGTTGTAGGGTTTTCTGCTTCTTTAAATTCAATACGACCGCCCAAAATAAAGCCACGAGAAGTAAGCCCGTTAAGACGAATTGTTTCACTATCAAGAATTGTTTTGATATTACGTGGCAAGATAGGCATATCCACTTTTTGCCAATACGTTAAGATGAATGTTTGGTCATCCCAATCATTGAAACGACGTACACAAATGAATGTATCCTTAACATCAGTTGTGCCAGGATATGCACCTGTATAGTTGCCCCAAGATACCCAACCGTTGATGTTAACGGCCGTCATAATACCTTGAGAGTTCAATAAGTTCGCTTGAGAATGCGTAAGCATAACTTCCTTGCCATTATCCAAACATAAACCTGTGATGTTCATAGATTTATTAGAAGGGGATAGCGTAGGAATATCGCTATTAGACGCATCGCATTTACCCATAATGCCCATAATGTGTGTAGACATATGGAACACATAGTCGCCATTACGAACTTTTGGCCAACATACGACTTCGGATTCGCCCGTATAGCTATTACCTTTCTTCCATTCATAAGCATCAGTGTATTTAACAACTTGCGTAGTATCGATATCAACTAATGTTGTCGCTCTAAATAAGTTGTTAATGACACGAGATTTTGCCTTCATAACGGATGCTACTGTAGGATTTTGAGAGAAGCCCGGCGCAGCAATAAGCCCTGGCACAATGCCGAAATGATGATAAATTGTATCAATCAATTCAAAGCCGGTTGCTTTATCGTTGCTATCCACCCCGCCGATTACATTTCTATAATCAAAGTTTTCTACATCAAGTTCATCATAAGTAAGGTTCAATGTAGTAGCTGTATCAAATTTTCCACCTTTTACAACGGAGATAACCAATTGATTTTTGTCATCAAAGGCTGCCGTGTAATCTGTGTTAGCTACACCCGCTTGGCCAGCACTAGATACTTTTAATGTATTAAGCAATACTGCTGCTTTTACTACACATTTCTTTTCTGCCAATGTAGCAGTTGTTGTAGTGGATTTCTTGTGCTTAGCAGGATCCAATACATTAACAAATACAATTGGAGCTACACCATACAATTTGAATTGTGCGTACATCGCTTCACATAATGTGAAATGTGCCCAATCTTCAGAGTAGCCAAGTTGTTGAACAGCTTCTTCCCAGCTGTAGCAGATGATTGGCTTGTTGACTACCGCACTAGGGTCTTCTGTAAGGTGTACAGGTGCAGTACCGAACACAACAGGAAGGCCGGCAGTAGTTTGGACAGGAGCAATTACAGAGGTAGCTTGCTCACTTGTTTTGACGCCATGATAAAAGGCCATTTACTTCACTCCTTTATAATTTTTCAATGCGTTTACATAAAATACATTTAATTGTGTCCCTTGTGTTTTGACGTCAATCATTGCCTGATTAAGCTCACCTAAAGGCACGAATAAATGCATAAAAATAGGGTCTTCCGCTTCCGGCAGTGGTGCACCGTCGCTAAAAACCATGAATTGGTTTAGCCGGCTACTGCGGAACGAAGGCCCAACATATACAACAGGGTTCATCGTTGTCTCCTATTCAATTACTTTGTTATCCGTGAATATCTTATTTAGATTCCTACGAATAACAGGAATATACACTTCAAATTCAAGATACCCAACCCATTGAGGGTATGGTTGATCATCAGGAATCGTTGTATTAATGGTATTCTCCTTAATTTCATATTTAAGTGCTACCGGATTATCAGATAACAACCGCTCACGCACTACCTCTAATAGATGATATAGCCCGACATGGCCTTCAGTTAAGGCTTCATCATAAGTAGTTACCAATACAGTAATACCTACCGTCGAACTATCTGCATCACTAACAGAGTACGGATGCACTACTACGGCCGGGCATAATTTGCGCTTGTCTTCATTCTTGTCCACTCTTGGTAAGAAACCGCTCCATACTCGAATAGGTCTTTCGGTAACATCACTGCTTTCATTCAGCTTTCGTAACTCATTCATGAGATATTTAGCAATACCATCTGATACATCTAATGGCGTCATTAGTTACCTCCTAACGCGCGCTCTAATTCGTGATATAAGCGCTTTTCATACATTTCCATGCCTTCCTTTTGCATGGCATTCATAACAGTTTCATTACCAAACATTTGCGGTAAGGCTGGCCCATATATTCCCTTTAACGGATATCTGTCCTTGCCTTGGCGTTTCATAAAGATACCGGATGCACTAACAAAGCCGTTTGGTACCTTTGTTTCTGTAGCTTTTTTAATCGATACAAACACACCTTTTCGCTTAAGTGATTTAATTTTGAAGTACTTTTGAGCGCTAGTATAGCCACCTTTGATACGCATTTCTGTGCCATCATTCAATTTATTGATAGATACACCGGACTTTACAACCGATACACCTTTGATAGCATAGATATTGCGTAGTGCTTGCGTGCCTGCTTTTCTTGCAGTTGTTGCTGCACGCTTTGATGCGGCTTGGCAGACACGTCGAACTCTATCTTCTTTTAACGTTTCCAGTGCTTTTTCAATTGTTGCCACTGCACTTTTATCAAGTTCTAGCTCAACCATCCGTCAACACCGCCTCTAGCTTCTGCTCTTAATTCAATGGATACTAACCCATCTTCTTCCATTGCACTTTGAACGACGTAAACGTCTCCGTCTAATCGGAATACGTTCCCCTGTGATGGAATTTCAGGGATGTCCTTTAATTTGCAATGCACAAATACAGACACCCCGTGCAATCCGTCATTTGATACGTGAGAGCCATTCGACAAGAATGACTCTCTCGCCGTTGGCGATTGAATAACCGCTTTAGCTACTGTGCCATTTAGATCATGCCCTTCGGCGAATTCGTCCTCATTTAGGAATACATCGTCAATATCGCTTTCTAGGTAATCTCTAAATCGCATTATTTTTTCACCGTAACTTCCGCATCAACTTCAGGTAATTCCATTTCTTCTTCCGGTTCATCTGGAACGACTTCCAATGGCTTCGGCGCTTCAATAGGATCATCTTCAGCAGATTCAAACTTATCAGATTCAAGCAAGGACAACGCGACTGCTTTCTTTTTGATATCGACTACTTCGCCCTTACCATACATCTCGCCTTCGTGTGCTAAATAACCCTTTAATACTCTGATTTTCATAAGTAGGTTACCCCCTATTTAGTCTTAATAGTAGCCCAATCATCGATAGTTTCAGGAATCAATACACAACGGGAGTATACAGACAATGTTAATTCTTGTGTAGCTTTATTAGCATAGTAATAAGGTACATAAATACCTGCATATGTTGTGAATTGGTTGTCATCGTTAAGCAATGTTACTGCTGCATGTTGTTGACGGCCACGGCCAGGAACACCTAATACCGCAGCATCATCACCGATAAAGGATTTTACCTTGCCTTCATCATCTTGATATGTTTCAAGATATGCATACACATCAATGTTTAAGGACATGATACGGCCAACATATCGAACTTGTGGAGATAAGTATTCAGGCGCAAAGTTAAACATTGTCATGTTTTCACGATTAGGAATAGCCAACATCTTGTTGATAGATGCATTATCAAGAATATATTTTTCAACATTCTTACCGACAACTAATACAGTTGGTACGATTCCTGCGTTTTCCTGAATTTTTTCGGACGCCATTTTCAAGTCGCCATAAATATCGGCACCAGCTTGGTCCCATGCAGTAGTAGGTGTGATGTCTTGTTCAAATTCAAAATCAATTTCATCAGTTAGAACAGTCGCACCGTCATCAGCATAACCTTCGATTTTGCATTTACCAGTGGTAAGCAAATCGGCCGCCATTTTGTTTTTACGATTGATGATTGTGCCTTGCAAATAAGACAAATCTTCAGCTTGCATTTGTGCCGCACGTTGCGCAGGTGTCATTGTAGATACAATATTTTCCGCAAATGCACGTTGGTCAAGTTGCTCAGGATCAATTACTGTACGAGGGCCCATCATAGGCGCTTCATATAAAGCAATTTTAGAGCCGGCACGTTTAACATTTACACCAGATGCGCCACGAGATACAAAAGGTGCTAGAGTGCGACCACGTTTACGAGTTTCTACTGCGATTTTTTTAGAAGTTGCAACTGCCGGAACTTGTGGGAAGAAAGTATCAAGCAAGAAACTTGCCGGAGTTTTCATTCGTTCTACAGCTTGCATTAAAGATAATGTATCTTTGAAATCAATTGCCATTATATAGTTCCCCCTATTTAATGCTAGTTAAGAATAAGTGAGCGTCTTTAAAATCCGCTTCATGTTCATTAATTTTGTAAGCTTTGTCAACTACCAATACTTCTCGATTAAAGCGACCAGAGACATATACAGTCACTACATTGTGATCAGTAGTTGTAGTAGTGTCGGATACCACGATGCCCGCAGGTTTACCGCTTGCAATTTTTTGGAATGTGCCAGCGTTATTTTCAAGAACTTGGCCACGTTTGTACTCACCAACTGCTGCTTTTACATTTTGAGTTAATACAGGCACACCACCACCACCTAATAGGTAATCAGCTGCGACGCCATTTACTTGTTCGAAATACGCCATTATTTACCGCCTTTCTTAGCATTTGCAAATGCTACAACTTCATCAATTGCACTAGCTTTAGCTACTGCATCATTGGTTTCTGGTGTAGATGCACCTTGAGGTACCACTTCATCCGCACCGGATTCCATTTGATCGATAACCAATTGTCGAATTTGGTCGACTACTTTGTTATCAGTTACAGGAATATCGGATACGGCGGAGATGAAAGGTGTTACTTCATCTACAGTTTTACCTTCTTTAACAGCCACATCTACTAAACGATTGACAACTTCATTGTTCCCTTTTAGTGCGTTTAAGGTTTCAACACGTTCACGTTCTGCTGTTACTGCTGCATTTTCCGCAGGTTCGTTTGTAGAAATACCGAGCAAACCTTTTAAGCTTGCCATGAATTGGTTTTCAGTCATAGGTTTCTCCTTATGTTTTAAAAATTGTTTGATTTTGGCTTCATTTTTGGCCGAATATTTGCAAGATACTTTGTTAACGATAACCATCCCATCATTCATAACAGCCTTATCAGTAATCGCCGTGTCTACTTCATCAATTAGGCCGTAGGACTTCGCCTCATCCGCTGTGAGCCACGTTTCGTCATCCATAAGGGTATTTATCTGCTCAGGTGTCAAAACATCGCTACGACTTAGATAAACATTTGCAATGGTTTGTTTAACACTTTCCAAATAATTCGCCATTTTAGTTAGTCCGTCCGCGTCAAAGCTGTCCCCTAAAAATACAGATGGATTATGAATCATGTACAGAGCATTGCTTGGCATGATTACCTTATCAGCCGCACATGCGATAATTGTAGCTGCACTCGCGCATAAGCCATCAATGTGTGCTGTTACTTTTCCAGTATAGGTTTTGATCATATTGTGGATAGCTTGTGCCGCGAATACGTCACCACCTCCAGAGTTGATGCGCATTGTTAATTCATTACCATTACAACTAGCTAAGTCACTTGCAAATTCACGTGGTGTAATTTCATCGCCCCACCAAGAAGTCTCAGAAATATCACCATATAAAATCAACTCAGATTGGCCAGTTCCATCTTGCTTTACAAAATTCTTAACAGACCAAAATTTATTCATCCTCTTCACCTCCTTTCGCTTCAGATTTAGAGCCAACGGAAGGATTACCCGCATCAGCTAGCCCCATGCCGTATTTCTCCATGAGTTGCTTTTCAAATGCAAGTTGTGCAATGTTTTCTTCAAGGTCTGTCCCTGTCATTTCAGCCGCTTCACGTTCGCGAGTGGAAACTCCATTTTCAACGCGCAGTGTACTACCATTCATATCCTTAACTGGGTCAAGGATGGACATAGTCGGTCCAAACCAATCAGCATTGCACCATGCTTTTCGAATTAATGGATCATCAAAGAAACCAGGTGCCTCTATTCGTCCATTCGCTACGGCTTCCATTAACCACACTTCATAGATAGGCTGACAGAAATCACGAGCGAACCACTTACGCCGTAGTTTATATTCTTCCCAAGCCTGTAACATTGCTGCGCGGCTTGCAGAATACGAGGAGTTGAAGTTCTTCATCAATACTTCGTAAGGCTGGTTAAGTGCAGCACCTACTTGTTTGATGAGTTGAGTACTAAATACTTCAAAAGTAGATTGAGCGTTGGAAGCATCAACACTCTTTACGTCTACACCTTTCGGTAAGGCGTTTAATGTACCAGGTCCTAAATTGTATTCTGATACATCAACTACTGGTTCCGTTGGATCATCAACCCCATTGTCGGCCAACATATCATTTAACGAACCGGAGTTTGTAACGGCTTCAGTAAAGAATAAAGCAAAGTAGGACTTAATAATCGCAGATGTAAGCTCTGCATTTGTGTACCGATACACTTGCTTTAGTGTTTCAATGACTGGGGCTAAATAAGGCACCCCTCTGTACTGCTCAGGTCTAGTATCGTTACTAATCTGTAATACATTTGGAATGCTTGTACGCTTTCCATAGGCCTCAACCCTTGCCCATGACGTTAATATACTTGTAATTGGTTCGCCAGGTACTTGATTAGACACCCAGTAAGCTACAATTGCGCCGTCAGTATCAATTTCCACACCATTCAATATGCGATTTCCGTTATCTGAATTAAGTGCTTCAACTCCAGTTGGGTCGCCTGTAGCATACGTTGAAGTGGTGAGCGGGTTGCTTACTCTATTCCCTTCAATTAATTGAAGCCGTAATGTATACGGCATATCTGGCGTAGTGGGCTTACGTCTGAACACTGCAAAACTATCACCATCAGTAAGATACCCTTGATATGCGATACTTTGCATATCGTACAAATTATTTTTGCGATAAATATCACAGTCTTTTGAGTCTGCCCATAAGTCGAACTCTGCACGCACCTTACGTGCCCACGCTCTGGCGTCCTCTGCAGATATTCCCAAGATTTGAAATTTAGGTCTAGGGAATACATTGAGGCCTGCGCCAACGGTATGGGTAGTACTCGTGTTGATTGCAGCCGTGCCGACTGGTGTATTTATGGCTAAATCTGCTGATCTATCTCGCAAAGTTGATAGATTTGCGCCAATATCAGCCTTATAGCCTAGTTTTCTAGGATTATATCCCTTCAATGATTTGTTATTATGAGAGGCACCGCCCTCACTATATCCGCTATTTTGAGCCCTCGGAGTGCCTATTTTAGCGCTAAATTTCTTATTTTTTCTCGCCATTTTAGCCTCCTAATCTCGAAAAACTACCCGTTTTGACCTGTTTCCGCGCCCATTATCAGTGTCCATATCTGGTAATTTAGCACCCCGTGCCACTAAATCATCAATCATTTTTCTTACTTCAGCCAAATTTGCCCTTGTAAGAGTACGATTTCCGATTGTATAACTTTGCCCGGTCAATATTGCTTCCTCAGCTTTGACGTACCATTCTAATCGCACATCAATTAGCCTTGGCTTTCTTGAATAACTAGTTGCCATACATCCTCCTAAATATCTGCTACTTTACTAGCTCTACGAACGCGTTTTCTCATTGGTTTCTTCCGCGTATTAGTCACTGTTGTAGTAGAATGGCCTCCGCCTTTGACTACTTCCGCCAATCTATCCCAATCAGGATGAATTGAGTTCATACAAGCTAGGTTGTATACGCGTAAGTCCAAAGGTTCGTTACGAACTCCTGCAGTAGGTTCCCATATCTCGTGAATAACGCCCTTACGTTTTACTTTCTTCTTGTGTTCTGAAATAATTCCCTTGAAATACAACTCGTCATACCCTCTAGTTCCTAGAAATTCTTCGTCCAATGGGAAATGAAAGTATTTAGCGCCAGGTTCTTCGATAGCCAATCGGTTCATTACCTGTTGCTTCCCATCGTCAACACCTAGCATTACAAGCGGAATCTTACTTCCGGAAGCTTTACCAATCTTATAGTTCAAAGGTATGCCAGGAGTTCCGGCCGTACCTTTGATGGCAAATCGTTGCTTGCTGAAGTTCTTTTCACAATATTCATATACTTTTGACGTGTAGTGACCGCCAGAATCAATAAAAGCACGGGCTACTTTAAGACCTGTACCGTTCTTAAATCGGTATACCTTATCAAGCACCACATCAAGTGCATCCCATGTTGCTTTATTATCAGGCTGACCTAAGATAACGCCCTTACAGATACCCCAACATTCTTCACCATATCCCCAACCGGTGATTTCATACTCTAACCGATTGTCTTGTGTGTCGACGGCACCGGTTAGCAGTAATACACCATCAGGAAGATCTGCACCGTACTTTTCACGGCGCCTAATGAATTGTTGATAGTCTTCAAAGGCACCTTGCTGTGCGTATGACTCACCGAAACGTGTATTCATAACTACCTTTTCACGAGTAGGGTCACCTTTAGCCTCTAGCCATTCCCTCATGATGTCATTCCAGTTTAGCCAAGGAGACGTGAATCCATTTACAAAAAAACTGCGTATGCCATTATGCAACGCAGCTGGGTTTTTCGATATGTACTTTTGAGGAACTTTTCGCATTTCATCTTCAGAGAATGTAGATCCACAATCAGGACATCTCCATTTCACATCGCTAACTATAACAATCTTCCGACCTTTTGCGTCCTTATGTTCCTCTGTCTCACATTCCATCTCAGTATGTCGTATCAAATGGTACTCACCACAATTAGGGCACTCATGTTGCCACTCTTCCTGTGTGCCTGTTTGATACTCTACATCGATTCGTGAGCTACCTTCATTAGTTGGTGTGGAGAATAACCCCATAACCCTGTTCCAGAACGTTGTCATACGTTTGGCCGCAAGGTCTACTGGGTCACCTTCTGTGCCAGCGCTATCGGGAAAACGGTCTACTTCGTCCGCTAGTAGCACACGTACAGGACGTGATGCCAATCCTGCCGGACTGTTCGCCCCACACATGATAAGACGACCACCAGGGAATAACTTAGATAAGATTGTATTCTTTCCATCTCTTGTCTTGGCGCCGTCCTCTGATTTCGTTTCGTAGAATACTTGTGATAGTACTTTCGTATCACGGATCATCGGAGAGATACGAGACTTTGAATAATCTTGGGCCAATTCGATAGTCGGTTGAATCATCATGACCGAACATGGGTCAAGATGAGCGTATCGCCCTAGGACATTATTCATTATGTCTGAGTTATGAGTAGGAATAAGATTGCGGCCAGCTAGAAATAAATGCGTTGGGTTATCGACTTCGATACATACTGTTTTGCCATTCTTTACACGTTTAACAGAAATAATCCTACGTCGTTTAGATTCACTCTTTCTTGTAGAAATAGCTCTATTAATCAATCGGTCCTGTTTGCGTTTTAAAGCGAACACAGGAGAATCTGCATATGCTGTAAAGGTAATTCGATACACGAAGCTAGTATTCCCAGCATTTCCATTTGTCGCAATTGCACATTTCTTATGCATTGTAGGTTTCAACCCTAACGAAGTTACGAGGTCAAATATATCATTTGCTAACTGTTTATTTTTTTGTATTATTTCACAAATTCCCTTAGTTGAGCACGACCCGTCCGTGTCCATAAGCCCTTGTAAAAGAGCCCATCGGTCATCTATTGATGCCTCCAAGTACGATACAGGTATATGTTTATTACCAAGTACGCCAAGAGATACTAACTTATTCCGCATCGTATCCCAATGTTTTATAACTGGGTCTACTTTAATATCTTTAACACCCTTCCATTTGGATTTTAAAGCACTTTGACGTGCACATTCTGCACATCTTCCAACACTATTTCTGCCGGTGACACGCATGTCATGGCCTCGACGACAAATATTTTCGTCAATCTCTAGCGGTTCAAGCTGTGTATTTAAAACATTCGTAGATTTTTGGCGGATATTTACACGAACTCCGTTTTCCTCAATCTTCTTGATAATCGCAACATCCTTTATATGAGTTGTAATCTGAGCAGACATACTATTTCCATCGCCTAGCCAAGCCCCTAATGTATATGGGTCTACAAGTAAGCGAACATTACTACGGAAATCTAACGCCTTAGCAATCTGAATAGCATATGTATTACGATTACCACTTTTATAGGTTTGACTAATGGTATGCGTATCAATAATTACGCCTTGCTTTTTATCAGTATCTACGCACCACTCATGGTTTTCATCAGCGATGATAACTGCTCCGTCTGAAAAGCGAATTTCATAACAAGGTCTGTTATTCCACACTTCACTAACTGCTAAGATTCGAACAGGATTACCATTTTCATCGAAAACTTGATCATCAATGGTTAAATCGCCCATGCGTTTCCATCCTGTAATTGTCATAATTGGTGTTTCTACATCAAGAGCCTTCCCTACCTGTGACGCTGACTTAACAACTACCCGATTGATACCAGGTTGCGTGAAAGCATCCATAATATCCTTTTGATATGGTGCTCTACTAGTTTTCCACCGCCCTGGTTCAGCTGAAAGGCCTTGTGATAGCATGCGATAATCGTCAGCCCATTGGCTAACACTGGTTTTTGGCAGTGGCTTTAGGCCCATTTTAGAGACATATTGCCACAATTCTTTTGCCGTTTTCATGCTATCACCTCCTTTTTTGCATTAAAAAAGCGCCTAACTTGGCGCTTTATCATCGTCTAATTCATCGCTATCCATGAATAATGACGGCGTATATTCACTTAATTCGGACAATTTGTCCTCAATTTCTTGTGTTAACAGGTTATATGCTTCTTCTTTTGTTATATTTTGTAACTGTGGTGCCAATTTAGTTGGCAATCCTAACAATTGTGTACGCAAATTTACGAGCATTTCTGTCATTACCTGTTCTACAGTATCCGCTGAGTACACTTCGCCGTTCATTTTGGCTAGTTTCAACTCAGCAATCTTGCGTTTTGCGCGTTCATTCTTGGCCTTTTCAACCTCGAATACCGCATCATCGGAACTGCTTTCCTCTTCAGCAGAGGATTGGCCCTTATATTTGACATAATTGATAACGGATTTGATAACCAGGATATTATTCTTTTCATCCGTCGCTAAAACCCCTTCTTGGAGCAGTTGCGAAACACGTTGACGCGAGAGCCCAAGTGCTTTCGCCAGGTTCGACTGTGAGGCCGTTGCTGTTTTCAAATCATCTGTAATTTTCACTTATCAATCAGCCTCCTTTCATTACCTGTATCACTAGCAAGGTCATAAAAAATTTAAAGTCTAGGCAATTTTTGGGGTCTCGGCCACCGCACGCTTTCAATTTTTCCCAGAAGAACCTACCAAAAAAAATTACTCAAAAATTCAACGAAACGTGTATTTTTTTAAATTTATTTTTTATTATTTAGCGCGGGTACTGCACCAAAATCTATCTTAATACACCTTTATTTTGTCTATATTTACCGCACTCCTTATGAACCTTTGCGGTTTTTGTTTTTACTAACGAATGTGATGGCGCATACGATTTGCACATGTGATCAATATGAATTCCATTAGCCTTGCACCAACCTTTTACATTATTGAGGCATCGCCTCTTTTCACAATACACATCTGTCAATCGTATTCACCTCGCTTCCTTAAAATTTGTATGCAAAAAGACCACCTAACCGTATGGATTAAGTGGTCTTTTGCTTTAGTGTTCTAGGTATTCACTGTGTCGTTGAGAGAGATAGTATTTGTTTCCCTATTAACTCACACTATCATTATAAACTGTCAAGAAGGACAGGTCTAGGACAGTTTTGGGACAATTTTTCAGTCTAGCTTTGTATTTAACCCAATAACTCCCCATAGCAATACAGATAACTCTTCAATCCCTCTAGCGATGTAACGTTTGATGGTACGAACATCTGGCTTTTCAGGAAATGATTCAGCAATCTCTTCTAAGGTTTCTCCATCAATATAATACCTGCGCATGCATTCGCAATATTTGAATTGCTTGCCGCTACACTTCTCAGCATAGATATCGAGCATGTTATTCACATGCCTCATCATCAATGCTGTTTTTTCTTTGCTTTTGACAATCGCATTTACTTTCACAATGCTTTTATCGTCAAACATATCAATTAACAGTTCATTGAGCCATATATCCTCGGCTTGTGTCGAATCCGTGATAGCATTGTCTACGTATGACTGTAACTGACTATAATGCTTTAATAGCTTGATCGTGTTGTGTCGAAGTTTACGACCTAGCTGTGCATTTTCTTGCTTTGCCAATTCATAGTAGGTTTTAGTAGCCACCTCAGTGGCCAACCTAGTGATTTTTTCAATTTCGCATTCATTCAAATGCATCTCCCCCCTTTACGCTTTATTTTAGTCCGTATTGTGTTTTATTCCAACTTCATGAAGATTTACTCATTAACGCATTAAAACGTTCTTATACATATGAAATTTTGATTTTTATGGCTATTAGTGACTATAGGAATATACTCATATGTTCTGTGATATGTACAATCACAAAATCATCATCGTCATTTATAACCTCATCAGCCATAGTCCCGACGAATTTCCTATTATCGTTTTCTAGCACTCCTGCAGCTTGTAGTCCATCAAGAATAAATTTCTTAGCAAAAGCTACGTTATCAGGATCATGCCTGGTTGATGAGTGCCATTCAAATAATAGGTCTACTTTACCCTTAACTGATTCTATCTGTTGTGATAGACATTGTTCTTTGACTTGCTCGGTGCATTTCTTTTTCATAGCGGCGGC
>CAUPZH010000019.1:0-30267 GCA_963515865.1 uncultured Veillonella sp. | reverse complement strand
TGTGATGTAGAAGTCCCTACTACTTCGTTGACAATAAGGCTCGCAGACTCTCGTATGTTAGGGTTTGCATTTACAGGACCAATCTGAGTGCTAACTGTAGGTGTAGTAGCATTGTTAAAGATAGCCCCCGTATCTGTAGAAAAAGACTCATACCGATTATGGGATACACCATGTACTGGATTGGCAATCTGTATAACGGGGACAGACTGACTATTGTCCACCATTACCTCATGACTGACAATGCCCTGCGATGCATAGGTTCCTAACTGCAAAGACAAGGTAATCCATAACGTTAAGAGTTCTTTTCTTTCTTTTCTCATGGTATTCCCCTATTCTCAAATTTCGTAATATGTAAATATATACCCTATCTTAAATATATATCCATTATATCATATTGATAAAGAGTATTGGAATAGATAATAGACATGTATACAAAATAAAGCCTATGCTCCATATACTAGGATCCATAGGCTTTATGTATAAATCTTATACTATATCGTATACGATTCACAATATAGTTATGACTTATTCAGATTTTTCTGCTTCTAATTTTTTAGCCTCTGCTCTTTCTTGTTTTGCTTCTTCTAAGGCTTCTTCTAAATCTACAGAGTTTAAGATTTCTTTTAGTTCTAAAATTTCTTCTAATGTTAAGGTTACACCTTTTGTCATTTGTGAGTAATCTTCATCCCAAGCGCGGATATCAAATTTTGGATTGTAACGTCCCCAGCTTGTGCATGTTAATTGTTTTTTCATGCCATCTTTATTTTCTGAAAGTGTACCTAGTACTTTGTAAATTGAATAATTAACCACAGCCATGATTAGCCCTCCTCTACTTCTGTATTCGTTTCTGTTGGCACTGGTACAACCTCACTAGCTAGTGTGGCTAATGCTTTGCCCCAGTTTGTTTCAGCTTGCGCTTTTTCTGTTTCATATTGTTCTAATGAAGTTTTGAAAGATGTGGCAAATGTAGCTAAGGCATCATCTTTCACCACTTGACGACGGCAACTACCCATTAATTGTAATAAGGCTGGTGTGGTAGTTACCATGGACGCTAAGGTACGTACTACTTGTTTCCCTTCTTCACTATTGAAATAGGTATACCATAAGAATGGTGCACTTGGATGGTTAAAATACCAACGATATTCTACTGTATCATCTTGTGAAACAGATTGTTCCATAGCTTCTTGCACGGATGCATCTTCTGGGGAAGCACCTAACGGGATACCTTGTTTGTATTCCAATGTAACAGACACATCGATACCTTTCATAGATACTTGTAAATAATATCCCTCTAAAGCTTCAAACATGCGTTGCATGTATGTTGGAATACGATAGTCTCCATGCATATATCCATCTTCACCCATGGTTGGATGTTTTGGATTCATACTTACTTGTACACCATATAGTGAAAGTCCATAGTGAGCCAAACTAAATGTTTCCATAGACGCCAAAACTTCGTGAGGCAATGGAATGAAGTTGGTTTGCCTATACCCATCTTCAATAATTTCACAAATGGACAAATCTACTTTTTTCACAGGTCCTAAGCCATAGCGGAATTCATAGGTTTGCAATGGGGCCCATTCTCGAACGACTTCTAAATGATTTTGAAGAATCATGAACTGTAAGGCTACTCGATTCATATTCAATTGATCTTGTACAGCAGACACTGGAATGAAGTAACGTACAGTGCCTTTTTCGCTTACATTATTCACACGAGCCGCCATTTCTTCCATCGTCGTTACTGGTGCTGTGAACATGCCAGATGTAGCTGCTACAATGTGGTCAAAAATGACATCTTCTGGCCATTCATTGATCACTGGTGCTAATGGATATAGGCTACGGAATAGATCATAGCAACTTTCAGAAGCTGTATAGAAGAGCAAACGATCTGTTGGAAGTATTTGCATAATTTCTTCCGCGATAGCTGCGTATTCCTCAAAATAGGCAAAGAGAATTATACCTTCTGTATTCTTATGAAAGTCAATCACTTCTTGCATCGGTACAGTCCATTGTCGACCTGCAGACACACCTTCATAATAGCCAGTAGCACTTATGAAATCCATTAATTCTACGCTAAAGGAAATGCCGTAAATTTCCTTAAACCCTGCTTCATCATATGGCAAGGGTCCAAACATATCTACTGTGGATGTTTGAGCAAGCTCAAATAATTCCTTCGGCGTAATCCCCCACTCACGAACTTCACCGCTTTGGGTGATGATTTGGTCTAATACACGGAATCTTGCTATTTCCTGTACAATGGTTGGGCCTGTTACTCCCACCTTTGTAAAAGTCTCTATGAGACGTCTCATTTGTTCTGTCATACTATACCTTCCCTGCCGATTGGCATACATCATATAAAGGACATTCGTCACATAATGGTTTTCGTGCTTTGCAAATTTTTCGACCATGCCAGATCATCCAATGATGTGCGGCACTCCAGTGTTCCATAGGAATTGCTTTTTTCAGTTTCTTTTCTACTTCGTCTGGTGTTTTACCCTTGGCAATACCTAACCGATTGGATACACGGAATACATGCGTGTCTACCGCAATGGCTGGCGTATCAAATAATATGGATACTAATACATTAGCTGTTTTACGACCAACACCTGGCAATGTCACTAAGGTATCAAAATCTCGGGGCACTTCACTATTGTATTGTTCCACTAAAATTTTGCATGTTTCATGAATATGTTTAGCTTTAGAACGATATAACCCGCAATCTTTAATGAGCGCCTCTAATCCAGGTATACCTAATTCATACATGTCTTTAGGATCGCTATATTTCGGAAAGAGTCGTTTTGTTACAATGTTGACTCGTTCGTCAGTACATTGTGCAGATAATGCAACTGCTACTAGTAATTCAAAAGGCGTAGTAAATTCTAGTGCCGGTTTTGCATCATGGTAGACTTCTCCCAATATTCGTATTTGCTCTGCCTTGATAGCTTTTGTGATTCGCATCGGAGCCTTCTCCTCTAAGATGAAAAAACTATATAAATTGTGTTATAATATAAATCTACAATCAATACTATAGGTTAGATACTTTCATCTAACACTAATATATAGTGTATCATACCACAAAGGGTGTGCGCTAACAAATAAGGAGATTATCTATGACAGAACAAGAAAAAAAAGATATGACTATGGAACAAGCCTTAACACGCATTAATGCATTGGCAGCGAAAAAGAAATCTGGTCAAACTTTAACAGAAGAAGAATTAGCAGAAAAGAAAGATTTATATGAAGTGTATTTAGGTTTTATCCGTGCTCAAGTGGTACAACATTTAGAATCTATTGAATTTGTGGATGCGGAACCTGAAGCAGATACTGTGGAAGTTGATGTAGATTTAGATACGAAATACTTACGGAAGAAGCATTAATATGTCTCAATACACAGAAAAGGATTTACATATTTTAGAAGAACCCTTTGTGGAAATCAGAAAAAAGGTAAAGATTCTACTTCGTATGGGTTGTTTATTATCTGAAAATGGAGCCAATGCGAACCAAATTGTTCGAGATATGCGTCGCGCAGCCGCATATATGGGAATTCCAGCAGATCATCTTCATATCCATATTGCCTACTCTAATATTTTAATTAATATTCATAGTCCAGAAGATTGCTTTACATCCTTTAGAAATGTCCAATATTTAGGAGCTAATATGGATATTATTTCCGCCATTAGTGTCTTAACTTGGACTGCATTACGTAATGAGTATACTCTTGATGAATTTTCCCAAAAACTCGAAGAGATTGCTAAAAAAGATCCTCCCTATTCGAATGCCACATCTGCCATCTTTGCAGGATTTGCCTGTGGTGCTTTTCCTATCTTATTTGGGGGTACTATTATCTCTGCATGGATTACAACAGTTTGTGCTTTATTAGGATTCATAGTCCAACTCATCTTAAAACGTTTTCAAATTAATGGCTATATCAGTATCGCCTGTGCTGCTGCGGTATCTTCTGGATTAGCCTTTCTATCCGGATGTATTTTTGACTCTGCCGATGTGATCTATGCTATGATTGCTTGTACATTGTTTATGGTTCCTGGCATTCCTCTCATTAATACAGTCGATGATTTGCTAAACAACTACATTTTGGCAGGAATATCTCGAGCTGTACATACGTTGCTCATTGTGGGCAGTATGACTGTAGGGATTAGCATGGCTCAATACTTCAATCATTCTTATGATTTCACCCATTTAAGTATTGTTCCAGACAGCATTTCTATTGTTTTATTAGGTGCTGCCGTTGTGGGGGCTGCAGGCTATGCTGTGATGTTTTATACTCCAAAGCGTCTACTCCCACTCATAGGTATTGGTGGCCTCATTGCTATTTTAGTAAAAAATACGCTCATATTATACTTAGGATTTTCTGTGTTTGGCGCTACTTTTATCGCTGCTGCTATGGTCAGTTTATTTTCTCTGAAAGCAGCTCGTTATTCTCATACATCCTCTAAAGTATTAGCGATTCCATCAGCGATTCCTCTCGTACCTGGCGTATTTATCTATCGATTTTTATATGCCATGTTACATATTAACTCATTGACTTCTACTACACTCGTAGAAGCGATTCAAAGTGGTGTTACGGCTATCCTTATTATCATCTCCATTGGTGTAGGCGTAGCAATACCATCTATTTTGGCAGGAAAAGTATTAGACGCTCGAAAAGAAAAAAAATTAGAAAGTTTATTAGATAAACGGTATACATAAAAAAAGCATGTATCTTTTGACGTATTGTCATTGAGATACATGCTTTTTCTATAGCCCATAATTAATAACGTGCATGCTTTGTTTAAGAATACATATTGTTACCTAATACAGACGTATTAATATGCTAGAAGTATAATCTCATTAGGGCAAACAAAAAGGACTGAATGTATCAGTCCTTAGTATGTATTATAGATGAGCTTCTACAGCTGCTTTTAATTCTTCTAATGGAATGAAACCGATTTTACGATCTACGATTTCACCATTTTTGAAAATAGCAAATGTAGGAAGAATTTCAATTTTGAAGAATTGTGCCAATTCAGGTTGTTCGTCAGTGTTTACTTTTGTTAATGTCACTTTGTCGCCCAACGCAGCCGCTAATTCATCATATACTGGCATCATGCGAACACAGTATCCACACCATGGTGCCCAGAAATCTACAACAGTTACTTTATCATTTGTTGCTACTACTTCTTTAAAATTTGCAGATGTTACATCAATAATTGCGCTCATGTAAGCCTCCTATTAAATTTGAATCAATACACAATCTTGAATCACTTCAAGACCTAATTCAGTTGCCTTTTTCACTACTGCCGGTTTATCCGCACCTGGTTGTAGCCAAACGGTCTTAACCCCTAACTCTTTACAACTATCTAGAGCTTCTAAACCAACCTTTTCTGGCACAACAAAGTCGACTACAGTAGGTACTACTGGCAATTCATGCAAGCTTGGATAGCATTGTACGCCATCGATAGATGTAATATTAGGATTCACTGGATACACTGTATATCCTTTATTGACAAGATGTTTGAAAATCTTATATCCGAACTTATCGGTTCTTGTTGTGGCACCTAAAACGGCCCACGTTTTTTCTTGGATCGCTGTTTCCATTGACATACGTATCACCTCATTACTGTACTATCATACCACAATATCGAAATTTGTCAATTTAATTGTATCTTGTTTTAATAGTTTCTTTGGAATTGTAATCTCCAATAGTTCTGAAAGCTCTATGTGACCGCTAAAAGGTAAGTCCCCCTTTGTGAGCAATCCTGTTTCTAATGCAAACCATGCCCACAGTCTCTCTGGTGTAGCTCCTTGATTCTGTAGATCACGTATGGTGATACTTTGTTGCCGTTTAGACAGACGATACCCTTCTGCATCTACTAGCATAGGGACATGACCATATTGTAAAGTAGGAAACCCCAAGGCTTGGGCCAGCGCAATTTGATGACCCGTCACAGGCAGTAAATCATTACCACGAACTACTTCTGTAACACCCATCTCATAATCATCGATGACCACTGCCAAATGATAGGCAATCATTCCATCCCATCGCTTTAATATGATATCATCATTACAAGATTGGATTTCATAATCTACTGTGCCTCGATATATGTCCTGAAAGGATCCTCTTCTATTCTCCATATGAAATCGCCAGGAGGGTGGTCTTTCACCTATGGGCGGCTCATGGGTTAAACAATATCCATCGTACACATGATGGGTTTCACCTTGATGAGGGGCACTGCTGATTTCCTGTAAGCGAGCTCGATTACAATAACACGGATATAACCGTTTTTGGCTACGTAATTCTTGTAAATATCTCTCGTATATATCCAAACGTTGGGATTGATACGTAGGTGCTTCGTCCCAAATAAAACCAAGCCAAGATAAATCTTCTAATATATGCTCTGCATAAATTGGTTTAGACCGTTGTGTATCTACATCTTCTATGCGCACTATATATTCACCATTCTGACGTCGTGCAGACCAATAGGACAAAAATGCTACCCACAGATTTCCTACATGCATATGTCCTGTAGGGCTGGGTGCAAAACGACCTTTCATAGAAACCTCCTAAGCCTCTTCACTAAGGTGTTCCCACCGCTCATAGAGGGCCTCTAACTGTGATGTTGTATTAGCTAACTCTTGAGATAATCGTTCATATTCTGATATATCTCCTTGGATAGATGGATCCTGTAGCTGTACAGTATACATTTTAACAGTCGCCTCATACCGTGCAATATCCGACTCTACTTTGGCTAATTCTTTTTCCAGCATAAAAGAATTCGTTTTCTTTTTAGGTACTGTCACTGCTTCTGAATAGCTAGTATCTTGTTTATCTGTTATAGCAACCTCTGATGTACCTGTATGTATATCAGCATTAGAATCAGTACTCACTGCTGTATCTCCAGCATTGTTAGCCTTTCCTGCTGTATTGCTGGACATATTGTTGCGGTTCGTCTGCTCCGCTTCTAATCGTTGTGCTGCTAACACAGAACGTTCCAGCATTTTTTCTTTGTAATACGAATAGTTTCCATGGAACTCTTCGATGCCACCATTATCTAAGACCACAATGCGTTTTGCCACAGCATCCAACAAATATCTGTCATGAGAAATAATGAGCAATGTGCCCTCAAACTGTTGTAAGGCTTTCTCCACTGTTTCTCGTGTAGGGATGTCTAAATGATTTGTCGGTTCATCAAGGATTAAGAAGTTACGGCCTTCTAAAAATAACTGTAATAAGGCTACCCTTGCCCGTTCACCACCTGATAAATCTCCTATTAACTTGAATACATCATCCCCTCTAAATTGAAAGGCTCCTAATACGCTGCGAGCAGCTTCTTCTGACATATCATAAGGCGCCATGATCTCTTGTAACACAGACCAAGTAGGATGTAAATCTTCATGTTCTTGCGAGAAATAGCCTGTCTGCACACGATTGCCTGTGGTAATCAATCCATCCAGTGTATTAAGTTCCCCCATAATTGTTTTTACAAGAGTCGATTTTCCAGCTCCATTCGCACCAATTAAGCCTACCACATCTCCTCGACGTAAGGTCGTTGTAATATGTGTAGCCACTGGATGTTCTACATCATATCCAATAGATACATCTTCCACCATCAACACTCGGTCTGCACTCATTTCCGGCTTAGGAAAGGTAAAAGCAAACTCTCTATCTTGGTCTGGTGCCTCTAATCTTTCTAGTCTATCTAACTGTGATTGGCGACCCCGTGCCATTTTAGATTTTATGCCTGCTCGATATTTATCAATATATTCTTCCGTTTTACGAATGTGTTCCTGTTGCTTTTCATACGCACGTTGATACGCCACTCGTTGCTGCTCTCGTTGTTTCAAGAACTGGCTATAATTACCTTTATAGGTATGTACTTTATGATGAGATAATTCTACCACTTCTGTCGCCACTTGATCTAAGAAATATCGGTCATGACTAATGATGACAATGCCACCTTTATAGGATTTTAAATATCCCTCTAGCCACTCTAACATCGGCATGTCTAAATGGTTAGTAGGCTCATCAAGAAATAAAAAGTCAGGACGACGCACTAAGGCTTTCGCCAAGTTAATACGCGTTTTTTGTCCCCCAGAAAATTCACTGGCTTTCTTCTTTAAGTCTTCGTCACTAAATCCTAAACCATAGGCGATACGTTGGCTTTGTTTTTCATAATCATAGCCACCAAGCCATTCTAATCGCTCTTGTAAATAGGATAAACGACGCAAGTCCTGTTCTGTGGCATCTCGATGTTCTAATTCTGTCGTTAACGCTTGTAACTGGGATTCTAAGTGCTGTACATCAGCCCAAGCCGTTTGAATTTCTTCTTCTAAACTAGCATCACCTAGATTTACATCTTGTTGCAAATAGCCTATAGTGATACTACTGTCTTTCACAATGATTCCCGCATCATGTTCTTCTATGCCAAGTATGCATTTCATCAACGTCGATTTACCAGCCCCATTCGGGCCAACTAAGGCAAGACGCTCTCCTTGTCGTATGGTAAAAGATACATTAGAAAAGATTTCTCGTACCCCAAAGGATTTTCCTAGTTTTTCTATTCGGATCTGTTCCAAAATACTTCCCCTATCCTATGTCTGTTCACTATACAAAAGTATTACCATTACATACTACCTAAAAAATGTACCATTTATCTTAGTAAATAGCATAAATAGTTTATAAACTAAGTAATACTTCTTGCAAATGATTCGTCAAAGCTTGCTCAAATTTATCTATCGTGGTTGCATCCAAGTCATGTGTAATTCCTGGATAGCCTTGTTGTCTAGTTTCACCAAAAAATTCATCTCGGAATGTATTATAAAATAAGACGACTCCTGTTTCCTCATTATCTTTGATATAGGTACCAATAATATAAGAACCATTAATCATATCTAATGCTGTATGCGGCGTCACATCTAACTGATATCCTGCGATTGTTGGTGGCAATACCTCTGTATAATTCCACTGGGGTATACCTTTTTTCTTGTATTCATACACAAATCCCTTTTGAGGCTCCATGAATCGTGCTATCATAGATGCTTTATAATTGGCTTTCAAGTTCTCCATAAATGGTGTTAAAGACTCTCGTATGAAAGCAATATCTACAAACTCTACTAAAGGCACTGTGATACGCACCATATAATCCCCTACTTCCGTATCATAGAGGACTGACCAACACCAATTTTTATCATTTGTATAATAAAAGAGACTATATACAGTAGATGATATGGCTTGTTGTTCCACCACTAAGTGAAAGTCTCCAATGGTGGGTTCTAACCATGATAAATCGAGGTTTTCACATTCTTTTATGATTGCATCCATGGATTCGTTCCTTATCGTAGTTGACTATATAATAATTGATACTGTGATTCATGCGCCATCACGCGTTTCACGTAATCTTTTGTTTCTGGAAATGGTATTTTGTCTACATCATCAAAATTATCATCCCAACCATAGGTCTGCATCCATGCCTCCACATGACCACGCCCTGCATTATAGGCTGCTAAGGCTAAAATTTCATTACCTTTGAACTCTTCTAATAAATATGATAAATACCAAGTCCCTAATTGTATGTTCGTGTTCGGTTCTTTAATATCTTGATCGGACAGGCTAGACTGATTTAATTGTTCCCCTATCCAATGGGCTGTTTCTGGCATCAACTGCATTAATCCTAAGGCACCTGGCAAAGATTTTGCGTTTGTATCAAATTTACTTTCTGTATAAATAACAGCAGCTACCATAGATGGTCTAACATGATACGTTCCTGAATATTTTAATACAGTGCTTTCATACACTAACGGATATGCATATTGTCTTGCTAAATAGGGTTGTCCATATTGCACATAATAGGCTGTCAGGACCACGATTAGCCACGCAAATGCTGTGGATACTCTCATAGTTCCTCCTTATGAAAGTGGATTTTCGCCGTTTTCCACAATTTTCGTAATTGTTTTTCTAACTGTTTCATAGTCCCTGAATTATCAATAACTACTGTGCTCAATGCACGCTTTTCATCTAAACTCATTTGGCTGTGGATTCTATCTAATGCTTCTTGTTCAGAATAACCATTGCGTTTCATCAGCCGTTCTAACTGAGTAGCAGGATTCACATAGACCAACCAAATTTCATCCATACGTGTATGCCAATCTGTTTCAAACATCAATGGTATATCATAGATGATAGCCTGCTTCCCTTTTGCTTCCCACTCTTCTGTCAATTTTTGTATTCGATGTCTAATATGGGGTTGCAATATAGAATTGATGGTCTCCAAAGCTTCTGGATCAGAAAATACAAGGCTACCAATATAGGCACGATGTAACGTACCATCTTCTAGCACTGTATTAGGTCCAAAGGCCTCTATCAATTCCTGTAAACCTAGTGTCCCCGGCTCTACTACTTCTCTAGCCACTACATCCGCATCAATATAGGGAACACCTTTTTTTTGTAACCATCGTAACACTGTACTTTTACCAGAGGCAATGCCTCCTGTGAGTCCGATTTTATACATATTTACCCCCACATTTGATTCTAGTCATACTCAACTATTGTTATACACAAGCTATTCCATAGAAATTGTAAAAGTCTTCTATTTTACATCCGCCCAGTTCTGTGCACTGTGCACATCTACCTGCAATGGCACTCGTAATGTCACTACTTGTTCCATACAATTACGCAACAGAGTTTCTACCTGCTCCTGTTCCGATTCTACTACTTCTAGTACAAGTTCATCATGTACCTGTAATAAAATGCGAGACTGTAGCCCTTGTTCTTCTATCGCTTGTTCTACTTGATTCATAGCTAATTTAATAATATCCGCCGCTGTCCCTTGAATTGGCGTATTCATAGCTGTGCGCTCCGCAAAGGATCGACGGTTAAAGTTATGGCTATTAATATCAGGTAATGGGCGAACACGACCAAACATAGTATGTACAGATCCAGTTTCATGGGCTTCTTGCACCATGTGGTCCATGTACCCTTTTATTTGTGGATACCGACTGAAATATAACTCAATATATTCTTTTGCTTCTGCTCTCGTAATACCTAAGTCACGAGACAAGCCAAAGTCACTAATGCCATAAATAATACCGAAGTTGATAGCCTTTGCATGGGAACGTTCTAGTGGCGTTACTTCTTCTAAGGATTTACCTAATACTTCTGCTGCTGTAAAACGGTGAATATCTTCACCATTTTGGAACGCTTGAATTAAGGCAGGATCTTCTGACAAGTGCGCCAAAATACGTAATTCTATCTGAGAATAATCGGCACTCACGAACATATCATATCCATCATGAGGTTTAAATAAAGCTCGAATTTCTCGGCCTTTTTCACTGCGTACAGGAATATTTTGCAAATTTGGATCGGAACTACTTAAACGACCAGTAGCTGTTACCATTTGATTAAAAGAAGTATGAATCCGATTAGTATGAGGATTCACAAGTCCTTCAAACCCTTCTAGGTAGGTAGATACCAATTTTACCACTGACCGATAGGCCAAAATTTGTTCAACAATTTCATGGTCATTTCTGAGCATATCTAGGGCTTCAGCATCCGTAGAATAACCTGTTTTCGTTTTCTTAATCACTGGCAATTGTAATTTTTCAAACAAGATAACACCCAATTGTTTTGGCGAATTAATGTTGAAAGTTTCTCCAGCCAATGTAAATATCTTTTCTTGTAGTTCACTAACCTCTACTTTGAAGCGTTCCAATGTAGTGTGTAATTGGTCTACATCCATGTAAATACCATTTTTTTCTAGTACACATAGAGTACGTAATAATGGCAATTCAATATCTCGATATAAGTCCCACACACCTGCTACTTCCATCTCTTCCGTAGCTTTCTCGTGCATATGGTATAAAGCTTGTGCTTGTAGAGCCCACTCTGTTTCATTTTCCGTAGCAGGAATGGAAGGTTGTCCAAAACGTTCGCATAAATAGGTCATACCGTAGTTTGCTCGTGTAGGATCAAGTAAATACGCCATTAATGTAAGATCTTTGATATGAACAGTTTCTTCTTTCAAAATTGAAATACGACCTGTTGTTTCAGTACCTGATACTTCAAATAACAATTTTGCATTATCTGTAACCAGTTCCTTGGCCCCTTCAAAGACTGTTTCTAAATGCCCTACATCTACAAATCCATTTACAACTAATTGAGTATCCCCATTATATAGATATAAGGCTTCTATCGTCCTAAATGGATGTGTTCCAGCCTCTTTTAGAACAACACTGATTATTTTATTTTCATAAAATTCTCGTGGCACTTCTGTGACATGAGTTAATTCAATTTCTTCTGCTGGTGGAGCTAAGAATTGATCGAATAAAGTTCCTTCTTCTGCCACTCCCATAGCTTTTAGTAGTCTTGGTGTTACTGCGTGAAAGCCTAACTTTTCAAATAAAGGTGTCACTTCACTACGATGTACAACAGGAACAAATTGCTCTAGTGTATAAGGCATATCCATATCTGTTTTGATGGTAGCTAGTTGATGTGAAATGAACGCTAAATCTTTATTGTCTACTAATCGTTCTTTCAATTTTCCTTTTTGTTCCTCAATATGCTCATACACGCCTTCTAATGTACCATATTGATTCAATAGTTTAAGGGCTGTTTTTTCACCAACACCAGGCACACCCGGAATATTATCCGAAGAATCTCCCATAAGAGATTTCATTTCAATGACCATTTGAGGACCATACCCATACAGTTCTTCCATATTAGCCATAGTCACATGAAGCATATCAGTGATGCCTTTTTTCGTTAAAAACACACTGGTATACTCATCGACTAGTTGCAGGTTGTCTCTATCGCCAGTAATGATATGAACAGCAAGGTCTGACGAGCCCCATTTTTTACTCAACGAGCCAATGATATCATCGCCTTCAAATCCTTCTTCTTCAATGACAATGATACCTAAGGATTCTAAGACTTCACGGATCAAGCTAAATTGTGGGCGCAATTCATCTGGTGCACTTTGACGAGTTCCTTTATAGTCTTCGTAAATATCCATACGGAATGTTTGTTTACCTTTATCAAAGGCAACTGCGATATAATCTGGATTGATTTCCTCATACAGTTTTGTAAGCATTGTTAAGAATCCATACACCGCATTAGTAGGAACTCCTAGAGCATTTTGCAGTGGTGGAAGCGCAAAAAATGCACGATATAATAAACTACTGCCATCTATAACCATTAATTTTTTCATATAAACATCTCCTATTAATAGATTTATGTATCCTTAATTATATCATATTTCCTGCTCTCATGAGTGATGAAAATATAGGTTATTCCTGTATGAACCCTTGCTATATAAGCCAATATTCCTTAGAGTAAATATAAAAATAGTTGCAAAACTGTACGCCCTATGATATACTACTTTAGTAATAATACAGTAAATCACAAGGAGGTGACTCAATTGCCAAATATTAAATCCAGTATTAGAAGCGTAAAAACGGATGCTGAACGTCGTGCGAAAAATTCTGCTGTAAAATCTCAAATTCGTACAGCTACTCGTAAGACTGTAGAAGCTGCTCAAGCAGGCGCTGTAGAAGAAGCTAAAAAAGCACTAGTTCATGCTACAAGCGTAATTGATAAAGCAGCCTCCAAAGGCGTTCTTCATAAAAATACTGCAGCTCGCAAAAAATCCAATTTAGCAGCTAAAGTAAATGCTCTATAATGAACTCTAAAAGAGGGTTAACAAGGAGAAATACTATTTCTCTTAGTTAACCCTCTTTTTTATATATCACCTCAATATTCTAGATCCACCGTAAGATACTAGTATGTATGCATGTATCTACTGATTCTAGTATTCCTCTATAAAAATTATCAAGGCAATTATAACAAAAGGAGCTACTTTCATAGCTCCCCTCGTCGCATTCGTTCAAGTTTTTCCGCCACATCCCCATCAATATGTGCACCTAATTCATTACGTTGTAATGTCATAGCATCACGTTGATGATAACCTGTATATCGTTTACGTTCTTCTTGTTTAGCTAAGTCAATTTGATGACGTAATTCACGTGCTGATATGCGTAATCCTCCAAATCCTAAAATTTGGCTTTGTTCTTCCCCATCACTTGTTACGACGTAGATTGTCTTATATTGACCCTTTTTACTAAATACTTCACGCTCAATATAAGCATCTGCCGTCTCATGAGTACCCGTAAAGACCTCAATAAAATCTGCAGATATACGCTGTTCATCTGCTGTAAAAGGTGCGTGCTTACCATCAAATACAAGAATAATTTTATATCCCTTATAGGTCCCATAATTGAGTAATCTATGACGTAATTCTAATCGGGCATGTTCTAAAGACTCCTTACTGAGTGATTTCAAGTCAGCCCAATCAAAAATAACATTATACCCATCTACAATTAAAATATCTTTTTTCATAGTATACCTATTATCGTTGACGTCTCGCTTCATATAAAAGAACCGCTGCTGCTACCGATGCATTTAATGAGTTAATGGTTCCAAACATGGGAATCGTTACCAATACATCACACAATTCCTTTGTCAATCGACTTAGACCTTTTCCCTCATTACCAATGACCAATACAATAGGACCTGTCATATTGACATCATACATCACAGTCCCATCCATATGTGCTCCCATCACCCAGAAGCCTTGACTTTTTAATTGCTCAATGGTCTGTGCTACATTACCAATTTGCACCAAAGGAATCGATTCCACAGCCCCTGCAGATGTTTTACCTACAGTGGCATTAATAGGTGCATTATGACGCTTAGGAATCAATACAGCTGTAGCACCTACACATTCAGCCGTACGAATGATAGCACCCATATTATGAGGATCTTCCACACCATCCGTTAAAATTAACAACGGATGTTCTTCCGTACATGCCAGCAATACATCTTGTAACTCTTGGAACTTCACTGCATTCACCAAGGCTACCACACCTTGATTCGGCACGTCACTAGGATACTTCTGTAAATCCCGTTCCTTCACGCGACGAACCTCAATACCCTTAGACTTTGCCAAACCCAATATCTCCGAAAGAGAGCCACCTTGCTTACCTTCTGCCACTAAAATACGATGAATCCCTCGATCCGACTTCAGCGCCTCACGCACAGCATTACGACCTACAATAAACGTATCCATGAAAACCTCAAACCTTCCCAACAGTAATACTACCTATTTTAGTTAAGCTATTACTATTACATAGCATCTATGTCATATCATTAGAATCTATAAAAACTAGCCACTACTAGCTATTACTTTATTATACCACTAAAACAAGACAACTCCCAACATAACACATGAGCGCCCCCCTGAAACGTTGTTATCCTATATACTTTTAGAGAAATACGCCATAGACTTCCAAGAAGATATATTTGTATCTGCTATAAGAAGTCTGTGGCTTTTTGATGATTAGCCGAAGACCTAGAAGAGCACGGCGTGTTCCTGAAGAAACATTATGAAATGCCGTTTGAGAGGGGGTATGCCGTGCTCTTCCCTTTCCACCTGAGCACTACCCGCTGAAACATTGTCACTCCCACTAGCACAACAAAAAAAACATATTCTATGCTATGTCACGTTCATCTGTCGTTAATTAAGAAAACATAAGAAGAGCACGGTGTGCCCCCGAACAAACATCATGAAATGCCGTTTGAGAGGGGGTATGCCGTGCTCTTTCCTTTCCACCTGAGCACCATCCGCTGAAACGTTGTCATCCTATATACTTTTAGAGAAATATACCATAAACTTCCAAGAAGATATATTGTATCTGCTATAAGAAGTCTGTGGCTTTTTGATAATTAGCCGAAGACCTAGAGAGCACGGCGTGTTCCTGAAGAAACATCATGAAATGCCGTTTCTGAAGGAATATGCCGTGCTCTTCCATTCCACAGATTAAGAAAACGCCACAGACTTCAATGCAAAGTATTTGATAGAAGCCTATGGCGTATTTATTTTCATGCTACATATGTGACAACGTTTCAGCAAAAGCGAATTCCATGAGAGTAGTAAGCCTCTCTTCATCCCCCTTGCGATAGGTATACCCCAACAACGCCTCAAATGCTGTACTCATGCGGTATTCCTGTACACTGGCACTTTTCGGTACATGCACATTACTATTGCGAGCCCGTTTTGCCACTAATAACTCTTCCTCTGTCAGAGTTGGCTCTAATGCCTGTAATACTTTCGCCTGTGCTTTTGCATTGATAAATGACGTCACTACATCATGAAGTATTTGTGTTTTTGTAATGCCCGTTTCTACTACACGATTTCTGATAAATAAAGTATATACACCATCTCCAATATAAGCAAGCATAAGAGAGTCCTCTAAAGGACCCTCTCCATTTGCTTCTACTTTCACTGAAGATTTTAATTTATCAATCGCCATAGATCGTAGCTGTTTGTATCGATTAAAGTTCACGTTTTTTCCACCGTGCCCCTTGTGGGGAATCTTCGATGACAATTCCAATATTGGCCAATTCATCACGAATGGAGTCTGCAATGCCCCATTGTTTTTGATCACGAGCACATTGACGAATATTCAAGATGACTTCCATTAATTGATTATATTCTTCATTACTAGTTTCTTGACCTTTCCAGCCCTCTTCTAATAAACCTAGAATATCTAACATCATTTTAAAGATTTCTTTAACTTCACCAATAGTACTATGGCATACAGTGCCATCACAGCTTTGAACAGATTGGTAATAGATATTAATTTCTTTTGCCAAACCATAGATTGGTGCTGTTGCTAACGCTGTATTGAAATCATCGCTCATAGCTGCTTCAAACTCTTCTTTATAATTACGAGCATTTTTCAATAATTCTGCTGCTTCCAGTTCACACAATCCTTCTGGACGACTTTCTAAGTACAGTAAGTTGTCAATCACGGTTTGGAATCGTTCAATAGCCTTAGTCGCTTCATCTAAGCGTTCATCACTGAAGTCCAATGGACTACGATAATGTGTGCTCAACAAGAAGAAACGTAATGCATCTGCACTATATTGTTCTAAAATATCTTTCACCAAGAAGAAATTGTTCAAGGATTTACTCATTTTTTCTTGATTAATCGTAATGAAACCATTATGCACCCAATAACGTACAGCTGGATGGTGTTCAGAGCATCCTTCAGATTGGGCAATTTCATTTTCATGATGAGGGAAGATTAAGTCAGATCCACCGCCATGGAAGTCAAATTCTTCGCCCAAATATTTTTGACTCATAGCAGAACATTCAATGTGCCAACCTGGTCGGCCTTGCCCCCAAGGGCTTTCCCAGAATGGTTCTCCTGGTTTTGCCGCTTTCCATAAAGCAAAGTCCATTGGATTTTCCTTACGGTCATCTACATCTACACGAGCACCAGCTTCCATATCGTCTAAAGTACGACCAGATAGCTTACCATAATGCTCAAATTTCTCTACACGATAGTACACATCACCATCTACTGCATAGGCATAGCCATTGTCGATTAATGTAGTGATCATGGAAATAATTTCTTCCATATGCGTAGACACACGAGGATATACATCGGCACGACGCACATGTAATGCATCCATTACATCATAGTAGGCATCAATATAGCGATCAGAGATTACATTCCATGCTACTCCTTCACCATTAGACGTATTAATGATTTTATCATCCACATCTGTAAAGTTTTGTATATATGTTACTTTATAGCCTACATGGCTCAAATAACGACGAATGGTGTCCCAAGTTACAAAAGGACGTGCATTACCAATATGAGGATGATTATATGGTGTTACACCGCATACGTAGATGCTAACTTCCCCTTCTTTCACAGGTTGGAATACTGATTTTTCACGAGTCATCGTGTTGAAAACGGTCAGTTCTCTCATTAGAAATAGCCTCCTTGTATGCACTTAGCCTAGACGGCGAAGTACTTTTTCTTTGCCAAATAAGGTAATAATATAATTCAAATCAGGACCGTGCATTTGACCTGTGGTAGCAATGCGAATTGGCATAAATACAAATTTGCCTTTTAATCCTGTTTCTTTCATAATCGCTTTGATTGCTGCTTTGACAGCATCTGGGGTAATCTCATCCATAGCTTCAATTTTTTCTTTAAAAGCCCCAATTACTGTTGGATAGGATTCTTCTGCTTTCACAGCTGCAATCTCTTCTGCATGTTCTGCATCTTCTAGGATATCATCTTGGAAGAACATATTTACTTCATCTACGATTTGAGCACCATAACTAATATGGTCTTTCACGCAAGTACAAAGCATTGTGAGCCATGCTTGTTCCTCTGTAGACGGACTTTCACTAGCGTAGCCAGCTTTTACCAAATGAGGTAAACATAATTCATATAATGCATCTGGTGTCAATTGTTTCATATAATTGAAATTAATATAATTCAATTTATCAATATCAAAGACAGCTGGATTTTTTGCCACTCGATCCATAGAGAATTTTTGACACAACTCTTCCTTAGTGAATAGTTCTTCCTCACCTTCAGGAGCCCAGCCTAGTAAGGCTAAGAAGTTCACAATTGCTTCTGGTAAGTATCCCAACTCACGGTATTGTTCAACAGAGGTAGCACCATGTCGCTTACTCATTTTTTTGCCATCTTTGCCCATAATCAAGGAAATATGACCAAATGTTGGTACATCCCAGCCCAAAGCTTTATAGATCACGATTTGACGTGGTGTGTTAGATAAATGTTCTTCCGCACGGATAACATGAGAAATACCCATTGTGTGATCGTCTACCACAACGGCATAGTTATAGACAGGAATTCCATCGGATTTAACAATAACGAAATCTCCAATACCATTAGACTCAAAGGATACATGACCACGAACCATATCATCAAATGCTACTGTTTCATGCAATGGGACACGTAATCGGATAGTTGGTTTACGTCCTTCTGCTTTGTAGGCAGCTTTTTGTTCTTCCGTTAAATGATGGCAATGACCATTATATTTTGGGGTTTCACCACGACCTAATTGCTCTTCACGAACGGAATCTAATTCTTCTTGGGAACAATAACATTCGTAAGCATGACCAGATTCTAACAATTGTTGTGTTACTTTTTCGTAAATATCTAAACGTTCTGTTTGGCGATATGGACCATGTTCGCCCCCTACGTCAACACCTTCATCCCAGTCCATACCAAGCCATTTAAGAGCAGCCTTAATGTTTTCTTCGCTTTCACGAGTAGAACGAGCTTGGTCAGTATCTTCCACGCGCAATAAGAATGTACCTTGCTCCTTGCGAGCTAATAAATAGTTAAATAATGCGGAACGAGCTCCACCAATATGAAATGGACCGGTTGGACTCGGTGCAAAACGAACTTTCATGAGTTATAACTCCTCTCTTTCATACATTGAAACAACAGCTTGTGCGGCTATACCTTCTGTTCTTCCCAAGGCACCTAACCCTTCATTTGTCGTTGCTTTAATACTAATTCTACTAAGAGGGATACCTAAATCCACACTTAGATTTTCTTTCATTTTTTCAATATGAGGTTTCAATTTTGGAGCTTCTGCAATGACCATGATATCTGCATTGTAGATTCCAAAATTTGAGTCCTTTAATAATTGTACCACTTTTTCTAATAATAGCCTACTAGAAATCCCTTTGAAAGCATCATCTTCTGGAGGAAAATAATACCCAATGTCTCGCATACCTGCAGCCCCTAGCATAGCATCCATAAGGGCATGAATCAACACATCCGCATCAGAATGCCCATCAGGACCAATAGGGCTATCGATAGTTACCCCTCCTAATACACAAGGTCGTCCCTCTTTGAAACGGTGGATATCATAACCATAACCAATACGCATCATAGATTCTACTCCTAAATACTTCTTAGCAATTGCCACATCTTCAGGGACTGTTAATTTAATATTTTTTCTATCCCCTTCTACAATGTGCACTGGGTTTCCTTGAAACTCTACTAAAGACACATCATCGGTTCCTTTATATCTGTGTTCTTCCGCATATACATAAGCATCTAACAAAATAGCAGTTTGAAACCCTTGTGGTGTTTGCATTCCATATAATTCAGAACGTACTAATGTTTCTTCTACATATCCCTTTGCATTCACACGTTTTATCGTATCTACTACAGGAATGGCTGGCACTGCAGCTCCATATACTTTAGCCCCCTCAACCACTCGATGAGCTAACTCCTTGTTCGCTAATGGTCTTGCACCATCATGCACTAATACAATCTCTGCTCCATTCGATACTTGTGAAAGTCCAGCAGCTACAGAGTCTTGTCGTTCTGCACCGCCAATCACATATTGTACCATCCACGGTACCTGCATAGCTTCCACTTGTTCTTGAATAGAGAGTTGATCTTCTTCCGATACAACCACAATGACTTCTTCCAAGCCTTCCCATTGTTTCATGTGATGTAAATTCCATTGTAACACTGTATACTGTCCTAACGGCATACACACTTTATTCTCTGTATAGCCCATTCGGCGTCCAGCACCTGCCGCTAATAAGATACAACTAATCATGGTGGTACTCCCTTTCTAGGAATTTGATTCCTCTACACGGGCAAAAATCATTCGTCCCGCACTAGTTTGTAATACAGAGGTAACTACTACATTTACTGTTTGATCCACATAGTCTACACCATTTTCCACAACAATCATAGTACCGTCATCTAAATAGGCAACTCCTTGATGTGGTTCTTTACCAGCTTTCATAATACGTACTAGTAAGGTTTCACCACTCGTCATTTTGGGCTTAATAGCATTTGCCAGATCATTCAGGTTCAACACCCCAACTCCTTGCAATGTAGCTACTTTATTCAGATTAAAATCATTGGTTATGAGCTTCCAATGTTTATCCATACTAAGGCGAATCAATTTCAAATCTACTTCTGATAGATCTTCATAATCAACATCTATGATTTCCATAGATTCTGTTAATTTTTCACGCATTGTCTGTAGTAAGTCTAACCCTCGTCTGCCTTTATTACGTTTCAAAGTATCCGCAGAATCAGACAATTTTTGTAATTCTTCTAGTACAAATACAGGCACTATGAAAGGACCTTCCAAAAATCCTGTATTCACAATATCTAAAATTCGACCATCAATGACAACCGATGTATCTAAGACCTTAGCAGAACAAGTTCGGATTTCTTTTACTTTTGATTCTTTAGGTGATCTACCCTTATTGAGCAATCCTCTAAACGTATAAGATACCATAGCTTTATATAAGTCTGGCCCTTTATCCATCCCCAAACGAATCCCTATATATCCCAATACAGCACTAAGCGCGATAGGCAAATATGAGCCAATAATTGGTACACGCTCAAAAGCCATACCAATTAAATTAGCAATAATGAGTCCAAATAATAATCCTATCGTGCCAGCTACTAGTTGTTGACTAGGAACTCGACTTAAAATACGTTCAATTTGTTTTGCTACTCTTAATCCTATACGCAAAATAAACTGGGACACTAAATAACCGATAAAAGCTGCTAGTAAGATACTTATGGTATAGTACAATATCATCACCACAGAGATTCCAAAAACACCCATTTGCAGCATCTTTTCATCCCATATAGGTACCATAAGCGTTGATAGTGCGTCTGCTCCGACGTACCCCATACTACCAAATAAGATAGCAATAGCATAGCGTAATAAATTATAGATCATAAGGTCACCTCCTTTTTTATACAGTATACTATCCCTACATGTGATTCTAATGAATACTTCATCGTAAAGACTCTGCACATAGGGCTAGAAAATACTTTTCATCACTTCTTGAATACTAGTCACCCCTTGTATGGAGATTCCTTCTTGTATTCCTTTTAATTGTTTTACATTACCAGCAGGAATCACAAATTGTTTAAACCCTAACTTCTTGGCTTCTGCAATTCGTTGTTCTATTCTTGGAATACTACGAATATTACCTGTCAAGCCTACTTCGCCTAATATCACCATATCTGGAGGTACTGGTTTATTCTTTAAGTTAGAAATGATAGCTACTGCCATAGCTAAATCACAAGCCGGTTCATTGACTTTTAAGCCGCCAATGATAGTGACATACACATCTTTATTACCTAAGGTAAATCCACATCGTTTTTCTAATACAGCTAGGAGCAAAATCAGCTTATTTAAATCATACCCAATAGCTGTTCTCCGTGGCATACCAAAGGCAGTGGATACCACTAAGCTCTGTACTTCTACCAAGATAGGTCGTACTCCTTCTAGGTAAGCCATGATGGCAGATCCTGTTTCTTCTTCTGACCGCTCTGCTAATAGAGTCGCTGATGGATTGAGGAGTTCACCTAGACCTTCTTCTTCCATGGTAAATAATCCTGATTCCGAAGTAGATCCAAATCGATTTTTAATTCCTCGTAAAATACGGAATTGATAGGACCGTTCTCCTTCAAAATACAATACTACGTCCACCATATGCTCTAGCATACGAGGACCTGCAATAGTACCATCTTTTGTTACATGACCAATAATGATCACAGGAATGTCTTGATCTTTTGCAAAGCGTAACAATCTAGCTGTACATTCACGAACTTGACTGACACTTCCCGGTGCAGATTCTACAGAACCTACATACATAGTTTGGATAGAGTCAATAACAAGTAACATTGGTTGACTTCGTTTAGCTTCATTCAATATGGTATCTAAATTAGTTTCTGCCTGCACTAAGAGATTGGAAGAATTGATACCTAGTCGATGAGCTCTCAGCTTTAACTGCATATCTGATTCTTCTCCAGATGCATATAAGACTTTACCTGACTCTTCTGCAATACGACCAGACACTTGTAACAGTAAGGTAGACTTACCAATACCCGGATCCCCACCTAGCAAAATCAACGCACCTGGTACGATACCACCACCTAGAACACGGTCAATTTCTCCATATCCAGAAGTAATTCGAGCAATGGCTCCTACTTCAATTTCTGTCAGAGCCTTTGGCTTGTTATCTTCATCTTGAATAGGTCGATACGATGCCACATGTTTTGTTTTCACTTCCGGTTGCAGTTCTTCTTCCACCGCCGTATTCCAAGCACCACAAGCAGTACAACGACCAAACCATTTCGATGATTCATTTCCACATTCCGAGCAGAAAAAAACTGTTTTCTTTTTAGCCATATATACCCTTTCTTATAAAAATAATGCGCGTCACTGAAAAGAAACGCGCACTACTCTTCGGGCAACACCGTTTATTTCGTACCGAAAATACGATCTCCCGCATCACCAAGACCAGGTAAAATATATCCATGGTCGTTTAATTTTTCATCTAATGCAGCTACATAGATGCGTACGTCAGGATGCGCTTTATTCACAACTTCTACACCTTCTGGGGCTGCTACTAAACACATTAGTTGAATTTCTTTAGCACCTTTTTCTTTCAATAAAGAAATCGCTGCTGCTGCACTACCACCTGTCGCCAACATTGGATCTGTTACGATAATGCGACGATCAGCCAAGTCCGATGGTAATTTACAATAGTACTCTACTGGTTGTAATGTTTCTGGATCACGATACATACCTACATGACCTACTTTTGCCATTGGCATTAATTCCAACAAACCATTCACCATACCTAAACCAGCACGAAGGATAGGAACAATACCCAATTTTTTACCTGCAATTTGTTTACCTATTGCTTTCACCAATGGGGTCTCTACTTCTACATCTTCTAATGGTAAATCGCGTGTGATTTCATAGCCCATTAACAAAGCGATTTCTTCTAATAATTGACGAAAATCTTTTGTGCCAGTATCTACGGAGCGAATCAACGTTACTTTATGTTGAATCAAAGGATGTGTCATTACATTTACGTTCATTTTACTTACTTCCTTTTTATTAATTACGCATACATTGGATATTTTTCACAAAGTGCTGCTACACGTTGTTTAGCTTCTTCTAATACAGCAGTATCTTCTGGCTGTTTTAATACTAAAGAAATAATGCTTGCAATTTCTTTCATATCCTCAGCATTAAGACCACGAGTTGTTAGAGCTGGCGTACCTAGACGGATACCAGATGTAACAAATGGGCTTTCTGGATCAAATGGAATTGTATTTTTATTACATGTAATACCTACTTCATCTAGTACATGTTCAGCTACTTTACCAGTTAAGCCTACAGTACGTAGGTCTACTAATAATACATGCGTATCGGTACCACCAGATACGATGGTAAAACCTTCTCGTTGTAAAGTTTCTGCCAATGTTTGGGCATTCACAATCACTTGTTTTGCATATTCTTTAAATTCTGGTTGCAAAGCTTCACCAAAGGCTACTGCTTTAGCAGCGATGACATGCATCAATGGACCACCTTGAATACCAGGGAAGATAGATTTATCAATCGCTTTTGCATACTCTTCTTTACACATAATCATACCACCACGTGGTCCACGCAATGTTTTATGTGTAGTGGTAGTTACAATATCAGCATATTCCACTGGATTTGGATGCAATCCTGCTGCCACTAAGCCAGCAAAGTGTGCCATATCCACCATGAAAATTGCTCCTACTTCATGGGCAATATCTGCCATGGTTTTGAAATCAATTTGACGGGAGTAAGCACTGCCACCACCGATAATCATTTTAGGTTTATGCTCTTGAGCAATTTTACGCATTTCATCATAATCAATGCGACCTGTTTCTGCATCTACGCCGTAAGGAATAATATTAAAATACTTACCAGATACATTCACTGGAGATCCATGTGTTAAATGTCCACCATGGGATAAATTCATTCCCATAATAGTGTCGCCTGGCTCTAATAAGGCAAAGTACACGCCAAAGTTTGCTTGAGAACCAGAATGAGGTTGTACATTCACATGTTCTGCGCCGAATAGTTGTTTCGCTCTTTCAATAGCCAACTCTTCTACCATGTCGACATATTCACATCCACCGTAATAACGTTTATGTGGATATCCTTCTGCGTATTTATTTGTCAATACGCTACCTTGTGCTTCCATCACAGCTTGAGACACAAAGTTTTCCGATGCAATCATTTCTAATTTGTTGCGTTGACGACCCAACTCTAATTCAATCATTTCTTGAACTTTAGGGTCTTGCTGTTTTACATAGCTCATGGTAACCTCCTGTGAAAGAAACATTTCAATCACCCTTTATTATAGTAATAATCACAGTCTTTTGCAAGGCAAATTACTGAATCACCCAACCGTGCTTAGAAGGCAGCACTCATCTGTATCCCTAGGATCCGATGTGGCACTCTAAATCCATTTGGTATTCTTAATGGTGTGGATAGAAATATATTGTAGTTAGCACTTCCATAGTGTCCTTTCATGCCAATGGCTCCACCCCATAGCTCTGTACCCAATATATCTTCTGTAGATTTACCGTACACTTTACCATAATCTAACCCTACATACACTGTATGATTCAGATTTAATGATACATCTAATGTGTTCCGTACATAAAATCCTTGTTCTGCTGATAAATTTCTATCGCCAGTAAACCCACGCACTGTATACCATCCACCAATGGTAAAGAACTCACTACTGTAAAGATTACTATTTGTATACTGTCCTTTCGCTTCCATTGTATAGGTTGCTTTCCGATTCCAAAGAGTCATTGCACGCTGATAGTTCACTTTCCCAGTATATATATGATATTGTGTGGTAGCTTCTCCTAAATAATCGGTAGGTCCAGGACTAGCCCACCAAGGAACACCTCTTTCATATTGCACCAACCAATCTAAACTCCCATTCTTGCCATATCGTTTTTGATGTATTCCTATCGACCAAGAGGTAGTATTTCTCCGTTGCACATCAATTTCACTACCATTGATAAAAGAATGCCTTGTCTTATGCGTAAGACCTTGTACTAATTCTGTAATCTGTTGGCTATTCCTGTGCAATACGTGTTTCCATCGTAATTCATCGCTAGTAAAGTTACCGCTGGAAATAAATGGTTTAATAGCATAGCTAACTCGTTGTTGATAGTCTGAATTAGAATGGCTAAGGGTAATGCTATCATTTCCAATAGGTATTTGATATGATACATAACTCGATTTACTTGTATTGATACTATCTGAGTGTCTAGATTTCGTTAAGCTATAGTACAAGGTATCGCTACGATCTAATGGTCTGCCTACTGTGATGGATACATTTCCTTGAAAGCGCCCGGTCCCTTCATTACCGAAATTATCGAATCCTGTGGTGACCTCTACTTTAGACTTATTTTCTATCTGAAATACCACTATGGATGTACCTAACTTACTGCCCGGTTGTAACTGTACCTTAGCCTTCTGATGGGGCACTGCATTTAAATTATCCACGGTTTGTTCTATGTTCCGTACATTTAAGATATGCCCCTTATGAAAGGCTAATGCATTGGTATAGTTACCTGATACTCCCTTAAATTGTATCTCCTCCACAGTTCCCACTAGCAAAGATAACCGGAGTGTGCCACTTCCTATATTTTGAGGTTCCATATAGACCTTAGAGGTAACGTAACCTCTATCTAGTAAAGCTGTATTAAGTTCCTGCAACAAGGTATTAATTGTTTCTACTCCATACGATTGGTGTTCTCTCTTAGCCACCATCTCTTGCAGAAAACTAAACTCTGGTGGAACCTGGGATAGCTCAATATTATGAATTAAAAATTCTGGTTCATCACTAGACAGTTGATTTATATTTTGAGATACTATCTCCTCTGTAAGAACTGTGAAAGACGGCGTTTCCTTTTGCTCTACATGAGATATAGAACGCTCCATCTGGTCTAGCAGTTTACCTTGCTCATCTATAGTATTGGCATGAACAATATGAGAAATCGCCCCTATACACAAACAAGCAAGGCCTGCAACTATTTTATGATTTGTCAACCCTAGCCTCCTTCATATTAAAATTTGGCATATTCATTTTCTGGAACAATAGATGCTATTTTCTCTTCAGATAAGTTAGGACTCTTAATGCCTAGTTTTTCATAAGACCATAGGTCAAAGACTTCATTATCATAGGCTTGTTCTGCTAATACATCGTAACCAAAGTTAGTGGAAATATGTCGTTCTTCATCTATCATATAGGAGAACACCGTCCATGGCGCAAGATGGCATGCAATAAATGCATTTCGCATGTAATTCGACCACAGCGCTAGTTGTTCCATCGTAGCATCATAAGTTGCCTTAGAAACCACCTTACGGTCTACCATCTCCTCAAAAGTAAGGTATTCACCATCGACAATGATATACCCTAGTTGACGACATACCGTTCCATCATTCTCTACATATAGATATACCCGATGATATGTACCTGGCAAGATAGAATACAAAATATCGTAACTATTTTGAAGATATTGTGGAATCAAATCATGGATATCTTCTCCTTTAAATTCTATAGCTGGATCTACACTAACCATTTCCTCTACCTCCTCTTCAATAAACTGAGACATATCTATGTGCATAATTCCTGTGATACATCCCTCATGAGGTGCTACTGCATGCGTAAGCAGTGGTTCCCCATCTGGGGAGAAATATCTCTCTTCCCAGGCATTTATCAAAGCTAATTCATCAGTAAAATTATCTTCTGTCATATTGTCATATACATATGAGAGTTCACCTGTGGAAATATCGTAGACATAGTCTATAGCTATATATTTTTTACTGCAAATGCGATGTAATTCATCAATTTCATCAATACAACCTTTTAATGTGACAATTAACTCTTGATATATACACCTATTATCAGTAGATTGCATGTTTGTAATTCTTATCCATTTATTATCTTCAGTATTGACGTAAAGACTAAATTTCCATTTTCTTCCTAGCCAATCTAAATGAAAATATACCTTTCTAGTTTTACCAGGCAAATACCCATTAATATACATAACTTGTTTATGAAGTAAGTTCTCTAGCAAACTAGATATCTTAAGAGTCTTTATTCTACGTTGTAATACTCTTTTAGGTTGCAAATTGTTCTTAGCAATATACTTTTCTACTTCTACTTCCTCGTCTTTTATAAATCCTTTTTTATTTCCTACCTCCATATATGCCCATAAAATATACGGAGTATGTGGGTATTCGTAGCTACCATACAAATCTTCACTATATATATATCTAAAATCTCCATTTTTTCTAATCTCAATATTTAAAACATTAAGAGTATGCACATTATCTTTATTCTTAAACTTATATACTTCGAGAAAATTATGAACTAACATATTAAAAAACGACTTATCACTGCTACGCTCAGACGAAAAACAAAACATTTCACCTTCCGTAATATATGTTCCATCATTAAAAGTAATTATGTATCTTGGTGCTATACTTGACCCCCAGCATTCTCCAAAAAAAACTAAAGTTTCCCAATTATCTTCTAACAAAAGATTCAATCTAGATTTTAGTAAGTCGATTAATTTAATTGCGACTTTATCTTTCTTTTCTTTTACAAACATCTATTCATTCTCCATTAGTAAGAAACTTAGTAACCTCAGGATTATCATCCACTTTGTATATAACATTAAATCCCATCGGTCGTTTATTCACTCCATCATATACTATATCTATCGTTACCTTTACCTCCTTCCCCTCTTGTAACGCATTCTTCCATTGATTTTCCATTATTCTATAATCACTTCTATTTACAATCTTTTCCATAGCAACTAAATTATCTAATTCTCCTGAGCCTCCAAAGATTTTAGCTATCAGATGCCCCCCTTCGTCACCTGGCAATCGGTCATCACCGCCTGCTTTTAATTGATCTCGGTTATTTCTCTTACCAGCTTCTAAACGTAAGTCTCCTTGGGCTGCTTTTATACGTCCTAATTCATCGGTTTGGTAATAATACCCTTTACTCTCATATATAATGTTTTCTTTTAATTGTCTAGTTCCCACTCCTGGTTTATATTGCTCACCATTCCGATAAATATTCGGGCTATCAGCTAAGTTTGTTGTGTTAATACCACACCATAACTTAGCTTTTCTGTTGTATGAGATATTTTAGATGATAATCTTCGTTGGATTATTCCTTAAGAGTAGAGTTTTCCCATTTTTTAGTCTTATTTTTTATTTCTCTTTTTATATTCCTTAATTAAGGAATCATTCAAAAGTCGGAGCCCTTGCCCTATCTTTTTCCCGTCTTTATATAAATCACCAGAATCTTCTAAAAAGTTATAATGTACTAATTCTCTCGACTTAGCTTCATTAAATAGTTCTATAAATATAGAAATATCTGTATCGTTTAATTTTTCAAAATTATTTTCCAATATAAGATTATTTCCATATTCTTCTCGTAATTCATTAATACTAGAATAAAAGGAACCTCTTCCATCTAATGTTGGTATATAATTATTTTCATACTCAGGATTTATTATCTTAATTATTTGAATAGCCAAGCCCAACTTTACCTTGGTATATCCTGACAATCCATATACATATAAAGTATCATTTTTCACGATATATCCAAACATCTCATTTTCTATTGTTTTTTGATTAAAATAATCTCTTAATTCAAAGACAAAGGTTATTTTGTACCTGAAAAATGTTTCAGTATTTATATATCGATGAATGTTGATATATATATGTATTCCCCCTATTATGGCAAAAATTATTAAAAGAATTGTCCATATTTTTCTCATTTATTATCACCTTCTAAAAATAACATCAATAACATCATAAGTTACATCATATGTCGTTTTATAGGCAAAAATTTTTTTCCGTTTTGATTGTTGTAAAATATATGCATCTTTTAAAAAACCAAGCATGGATTCATCTTTATCATGATCCCAATTATCTATTATAACAACTCTAGCATGTACCTTATTTCCCTCAATTTTGTATGATACTATCGAGGTTGCTCTTCCATATGCTAGAGCATTATCTACACCTCTCGTGTAATATATAGTAGTATCTATATAAGTTGATATTGGGAGCTTACTATTTCTAGTATTCATCCAAGCATTATTAATTAAGTCTAGATTTAATTCATCATTATTCGATAGTATTTTATTTACTACTGATTTTTCATTTAAAACATATAGAGGAAACCCTGGCGCAATCTCTTCAACATGATCTATTATATCTAACTTATTTTCTGGTTCCATAAATAGACCTAATAGCTCTGTAGCCTGTGGAAATATATTTGCCTCTTTATTCCATTTGTATGCACGCCACAACCTTTTCTCAGCTTGATTAACAGTCTTTTTATTATATGGATTACCTTCCTTTTTCATCTTTTGATACTGTTTAGAAAATTCTTCAAGTAATTGATTGTATAATTTTTGGCGTATTTTTATAGCATGTTCATCTAATAATAATAATCCATTCCACTTAATCCCATAATGACTGATACTTCCACCTAGCTCTCCCGT
>CAUPZH010000018.1:0-30988 GCA_963515865.1 uncultured Veillonella sp. | reverse complement strand
TATTTGATAGCTCATTCATTTTCGTTGTTGCCAATTACTTGGCTAGAATTTTTTGATTGGTTTCAACTATGTGAAACCCGCACTCTGGCTTATGTTCACTTCTTTCGAAGTAATTACCTTTTATTGTTCAGTTTTCAAAGATCAACTTCGCCTTTACAACACTGTGTTGTGGCGACTAGATTATAATAACAGATTCACAATTTCGTGTCAACAGTTATTTTTAATTTTTTTAATTTTCTTAATTGCTAAGCTGTAAGAAAATTAAAAGTGCTTGTGTCTCAAGCACTGAATGTATTATATGATATTTTTAAACATTTTGCAACCCCTGTAATAGAAAAAATCTTAATAATTTTCTTTAGAATTTCACCTTACAGGAACGTAGTTATGCATAGAACGTCTTGTGGGGATGATGTTGACTAACTCACACAAATGCAAGAAGAGCACGATCTATGTCATTACAATTATACTCGTGCTAATCGCATTCATTTTTATCTTAATTTAGTACAAATACGAAAGAGCAGGGCATGTTTTTAGAGAAATCAAATCCGCTCTTCTTTAACTTTATAGTAATCTAACCGAACACAATAGCTCTAGAAGGGACATCCTTCCCATAAGGAACGCAGTTATGCGTAAAACGTCTTGTGGGGATGATGTTGACTAACTCACACAAATGCAAGAAGAGCATGATCTTTTTCATTACAAATATAATCGTGCTTGTCGCGTTCATATCTATCTAAATTTAATACAAATGTGAAAGAGCAGGGCATGTTTCTGAAGAAATGAAATCCGCTCTTCTTTAACTTTATAGTAATCTAACCGAATGCAATAACTCTAGAGAGGACATCCCCCGTAAGGAGCGCAGTTATGTGTAGAACGCCTTGTAGCATTACAGTTCTAATTACGCAGATATAAAAGACCGCAATATACCTCCGAAGAAACATTATGAAATACCGTTTCTGAGGAGGTGTATTGCGGTCTGCAATTCACCTATTTTCGATATAATGCCACAAGGCAGAATAGCCTCGCAAGTGACGCTTTAGGCGCGCACATTTCGTGCATCTTTTTTATTGTTAGATTTCCAAATTGCCCACAAAGATGTAGCTACGCAAATGGATGAGTACGCACCACTGACGAAACCTACGATCATACATAGAGCAAAGTTCTTTGTTGTATCTCCACCAAAGAAGTACAAGGAACAACATGCGAACAATACTGTAGACAATGTATAACAAGAACGATGGATACTTTGATGGATACTTGCATTGGCAAGATCTGCAAATGTATCGGTACGCTTATGAGTATGTGTATTTTCACGAATTCGGTCAAAGATTACGACGGATTCGTTCATAGAGTAACCGATAACTGTCAAAATCGCTGCCAAGAAGGAGGAATCAATTTCTAAATGGAAGAAAGAGAATATCCCTAATACCATGATAAGGTCATGGAAGATGGCAGACAAACATGACAAGGCCACACGATACTCAAAACGATATGTAATATACAAGGCTAACGCTACGAAAGCAATTAATAAATTCGTCAATGCATGTTCTGTTACTTCGGATCCAATAACAGCGCCTACTGATTCAATACGCTTTACTGTTCCTTCCGCTAGATTTTTATTCAATGCTTCTACCACAGCTTGACTTTCACTAGCCTCAAGGTTACGAGTACGAATCATTACCGTTTTACCTTCTGATTCGGTAGCATCTGCACCAGATAATTGGATCACTGCATTTTCTAATTCAAAAGCTTTCAAATTTTCCCGTACAGCAGACACCTGTACTGGTTTGCTAAATTCCACTTCTACAATGGTACCACCTGTAAAATCGATACCAAAGTTAAATCCATACATAAACATGGAAATGATACTTAGAATAACCGCAATGGAGGAGATACTAAACCACCAACGATGACGTTTTATTACATCAAATGTCATTTTTTCTTATCTCCTTTCTTAAATGCTTCAATTGTAACAGATGGAGATACGTTAGAACCATACCAGAATGGACGATTCGTAATTTGCGCTGCAATCAGCATATGCATCAAGGTACGGCTCATGGATACAGCTGTAAACATAGATACAATAACCCCTAATGCCAAGTTGATGGCGAAACCTTTTACAGGGCCACTACCAAGAACAATGAGGATCACTGCTGTAATCATAACAGATGTATTCGCATCAAAGATCGTATCGAAAGCACGACGGAAACCAGATTCCATGGACATGCGCAATGTTTTACCTTCCACCACTTCTTCTTTGAACCGTTCAAAGATTAGGATGTTCGCATCCACGGCAACCCCCATACTGAGGATAATACCAGCTACACCTGGCAAGGTCATGGTCGCATTCAAGGCATGCGGTCCTAGGATCGCTACCAAAATTAACACAAACACTAACAAAGCGATAGTTGCTACGAATCCAGACAATCTGTATAACACAAGCATAAATGCAATGATTAAGGCAATACCAACACCAAAGGCTACGACAGATTTATCTTTAGAGTCTTGCCCCAAGGTAGGACCAACGGTACGCACTTCCATAACTTCTACTTTAACAGGCAATGCACCAGAACGTAGTAAAATAGCTAAGCTTTTCGCTTCTTCCAAGTCACGACTACCAGTAATACGAGCACTACCACCAGTAATTGGTTCGTTGACCACTGGATTTGTCAATTGCTCACCATCTAAATAAATGCCGATGTGACGACCAATATTTGCTGTTGTTAAGGCGCCAAATTTTTTCGCCCCTTCATCTGTTAATTGGATGTTAACGGATGCTTGTTTACCTTCTAATTGTTCTTTTGCATCTTTTAAGTCATTACCATCTAAATGGACTTTGCCATTTTCATCACGGAACTCAAGAACCGCTGTTTTACCAACTGTTTCGATGGCTTTTTGTGGATCTTTTTCACCAGGTAATTCGATAATGATACGTTTTTTACCTTCTCGTTGAATGATAGGCTCAGTTAAACCCATTTCATTAATACGACGACCTAAGATTTGAATAACCCGCTCTACTGCGTCATCTGTAACCACATTAGGGCCAGAATCTTGCGCTTCTAATACAATGTGAGTACCACCTTGTAAATCCAACCCTTGTTTAATGGAGTTAGCAAGTGGTCCAATGAGCCAAATAAACAGGCCTAAAATCACTGCTACTACGCCGAAAAAGCGTAAAGCTGCTTTTGTGTTCAATGGATTCCCTCCTATTCTTTATAACAATGGATACTCTCTGACGGTGTCACAATGGTGTGCATCCACTCATCATGAGGTGCCATGGGTAACATTTCTTCTGAAATTTGATTATCCCAGGCTATACCGATTCGGTTCTCTACAGCAATCTGTTGTAAGTATCGGTCATAATATCCAGCCCCCATTCCCATGCGACCGCCTCTACGATCAAAGGCAATACCGGGAACGAGAATACAATCCAATTGTGTGGGTTCTACGATATCATAGGGTTCGTTTGGAATACGGATTCCCAATGTTCCCCTTGCGAGGGACTCTAAATCAGTAATCCGAACACCTACCATCTCTGTTTTGGTCACGCACACAGGCACATAAACATGCTTCCCCTGCTCCAAGGCTTCTATGATGAAAGCATCAAGATTAGCTTCCTTGGGCATAGCCAAGTACGCCATAATATGCTCCGCATCAACCACTGCAGACATAGCCCACAGTCGATCCGCCAATTGTGCCGACCACGTAAGAACCTCTTGGACTGGTACACTGCGACGACGTTCTAAAAACGTTTTGCGCAATGCCGTCTTATCCATTACTTTTGTTCCTTTCCAAGAACTTGAGCTATGGCTGTACGAGCAAACTTCATTTCTACTTTTTCAGACACTTGTAAGACTAATGTATCTTCTGTTAAGGAAACAATTTCGCCATAAATACCGCCAACAGTCAATACTTTTTGACCTTTTTTTAGACTGTTCAATAACACTTGACGTTGTTTTTGTTGTTTTTTTTGCGGACGATATAACAAGAAGTAGAAAATCACGACCATAATCAACAATGGTAAAATCGCTTGCCCTGTTTGTCCTTGGAAAAATTCTAAGAAATCCATAAGTCCTCCTATTTAGTAAAATACTGCCAGAACTCTTCGCGGAATGCTACAAAGCGATCCTCTAGGATAGCTTTACGCATTTGACGCATAAATTCTAGTAAGAAATATAAATTATGATACGACACCAATCGGAAAGCCAAAATTTCTTCTGCCTTATATAGATGTCGAATATAAGCTCTTGAATAGTTTTGGCACGCATAACAGCCACAACCTTCTTCAATCGGACCCCAGTCACGCATGAAAGAAGCATTGCGTAAATTCAATCGCCCTTTCCATGTCATGGCCATACCATTCCGCGCTACTCGTGTTGGATATACACAGTCAAACATATCGACACCACGAGCTACCCCTTCCACTAAGCAGTCAGCAGTACCAACACCCATCAAATAACGAGCTTTATTGGTAGGCAACAATGGTGTTGTATATTCTAGTACTTCATACATCAAATCATGTGGTTCCCCTACCGAAAGGCCACCAATGCTATACCCTTCAAAGTCCATAGCCACTAACTCTTTGGCATTTCTTTCACGCAGGTCTTTGTACATGCCACCTTGGACGATACCGAACATACCTTGGTTCTTAGAGCGACGTGCCTCTTGGCAACGTTCTGCCCAACGTGTGGTCCGTGCTGTCGATGCATCTGCATACCGATGATCCGCAGGATAAGGGATACATTCATCGAATGCCATCATAATATCAGAACCTAATTGTTCCTGTACTTTCGTAGCCACTTCTGGAGATAAGAATTTTTTTGACCCATCTAAATGAGATCTGAAATTAACCCCTTCTTCGGTAATCTTGCGCAGCTTTCCTAAACTAAACACCTGGAACCCGCCACTATCGGTTAAGATAGCTTGGTCCCAATTCATGAACTTATGCAATCCGCCCGCTTCTTCCACTAGGTCAGCGCCTGGACGCAAGAATAAATGATAGGTATTACTCAAGATAACTTGAGAGCCCATCGCTTTCAGCTCCTCTGGGGCCAATGTTTTTACCGTTGCCTGTGTCCCTACGGGCATAAACATCGGTGTTTCATAGGTTCCATGAGGAGTATGCAATAACCCTGCCCGTGCACCTGTGTGGGGACATTGTTTTTGCAATTCATATCTAATCGCCATATACACACTCCTTTATTACTTCTGTATTATAACACAACTTTCAACTTATCGAATGAACATTGCATCACCAAAGCTAAAAAATCTATATTTTTCACGTACCGCCTCTTCATAGGCCTCTAGACAATGCTCTCTACCAGCTAAGGCACTAATAAGCATGAGTAAGGTAGACTGTGGCAGATGAAAGTTAGTGATCAACGCATCTACCATCTTGTACTCATAGCCAGGATAAATAAAGATTTGAGTCCAATCGGATCCACTCCTTACATGACCTACCTCGGTCGCTGCTGATTCTAATGTGCGCACCGATGTAGTTCCTACGGCAACCACTCTTCGTCCTTCTACTTTTGCACGATTCACCAGCTCCGCAGTTTCTTCTGACACGTGATAAAACTCTTTATGCATATCATGGTCTTCAATGGATTCTGCCGACACAGGGCGGAATGTACCTAACCCTACATGCAATGTAACAAATCCAATTTGTACCCCTTTGCGCTGAATTTCATCCAATAATTCCGGTGTAAAATGTAAGCCCGCAGTAGGTGCTGCCGCCGATCCTTTTTCTTTGGCATATACCGTTTGGTATCTATCTTTGTCTTCTAGTTTTTCATGGATATACGGAGGCAATGGCATTTCACCAATATCATTAATAATCTCATCAAAATTACCGTTCGGCTTAAATTGAATCAGTCGACCGCCAAAATCTGTATGGTCTATAACCTCAGCCTCTAGATTAGGACCAAAGGATAAGAGTTGTCCCTTTAGACATTTTTTCCCTGGCTTTACCAGACACTCCCAAAGATGTTCTCCTTTGGGCGTTAACAGTAGTACTTCTACCTTACCACCTGTCCCTTTACGTTCTCCATACAAACGAGCAGGGATAACCTTAGTGTTATTAAAGATTAACACATCCCCTTCAGATAGTTCATCTAGTATGGAGTGAAAGGATGCTTTATGGCATATCTCTCCACTTACCTTGTCTAAGGTCATCAATCGCGACGTATCCCGTGGTTCTACCGGATGTTGTGCAATGAGTTCCTCAGGTAAATCATAATTAAAATCAGATACTTTCATACTATTCCTCATTAATTGTACAGTTTCGTAAGTGCCGTACCTTGGTAATAATGTTGTAAAATCACTTTATAATAATCAGGCTGACTTGCCTCTTTTCGGCTAGCCATTTCCGCCGCTCCCCACTGTGATAGTCCCAAACCATGTCCCCAACCATATCCATGAATTGTCACAGTCTGATTCGCTTTACTAAACGTATGGTTAGCTTTTACAGAAGACCCCTGAATCCGACTCGGCGGTGTTTGTCCTACATAAAAATCAAATAAGGTGGACTTTAAGCCAAATATCCCTTGCACCTGTTCTCCTGTAAGCGATATAGAGCCCTTTTCACCTACAAATTTCATTGTTTTTACACGTCCTGAAACCCCTCGATCTTGTACTTTCATAGGTCGATCTGCCAATGGAGATAATTCAATTTTCTGTAAGTACCCTACCGATTTGCTAGCTGCTGCTAATTTTTGTTCTATACTTTGACGGCTGGTAATGACATTCCATACGGTTGTACCCTCATGATTCGAGTAATCTTGCACCCCTTTTAAGTAGGGCAAATCATTACCCCATAGGTTCACGCTATCCTCTGTATAGCCACCTCCATCGGAATGAAAAAGAGCATTAATCGGTTGGCCCTGATACGTGAGAACCATGCCATGTGTACGCTTTACCGCTGTATTTGTGCTTACAAACTCACTACTTTTCCCTCCATATACTTGGTCAGCTGTAGTAGTTCCAATATCATACATACTATTTTGTTTGCTCTTCATGGAGTGCAAGGCATAGGTCCTAGCTGCCACTGCTTGTGCTTCTAAGGCCGGCGTAGGCCAACTAGGTACCACTTCTTCTGGTACTACACCTTGTACATATTGTTCTAACCCCAGTACATTAATAACACTCATGGATCCTGATGTATTAGCATGTACTGTCACAGCGCCTCGATAGGTTTTTCCTAATGTTTGCAATTCAGATCCATATCTACCTTGTGTATTTTGAACAGTAATTGACTTATCAATACTATGTCCATTTATATGTACTGAGCCGCCTCCACTCGAAACTGTCACAGTCTGATTTTCTTTTATAGTTTGCACTTGATGTCCACGGCTATCTAGAACAACCATAGGCATAGCACTACTAATGGAAAAAGATTGTGATCTATGCCCAAGTAACACTCGTATCACAGGCTCTCCACTAGAACCTTTCTTGACCTCTTGTACAACATTAGATACTCTTGTTTGTTTGTCAGTATTTTCTTGCACTCTGATTGTCTCTTGAGGTGTTGTTTTCGTCGCTTTCGTCACTTTAGCAGCAGGCTTAAAAACCACCCGTTTTGATGCTGCCGAATCTTTTCTTTCATTCGGTTTTACAAAAGTGGCTTTCACTGTTGTACGTTTCGGCACTTCCTTTTGCGATGCTGCTGCGCCTACAAAAGGTGCACTTCCTAATACAGCTGTTATAACCGCTATCGCCACATAGCGATATCCTACCTTTCTCATGCATCCACCTTTCTAGGGATTCCCAAGTGGTCATAGGCAGCAGGAGTGACGATACGCCCACGATTTGTGCGCGCCAACAAACCAAGTTGCATCAAATATGGTTCATACACATCTTCAACACTTTCACGTTCCTCACTCACAGAGGCTGCAATCGTATCCACCCCTACAGGCCCACCATCGAATTTTTCAATGATAGTGCTTAAAATGCGTCTATCTATACGGTCTAGACCTAGCTTATCAATATCTAATCGCTGTAAGGCCTGATCTGCAATTTCTTTTGTAATCACACCATCACCCAATACTTGTGCTACATCACGAACACGTTTCAACAAGCGATTCGCAATACGAGGGGTTCCTCTAGAACGACGAGCGATTTCACTAGCCCCTTCTGGATCCATATGAATATCTAAAATATCAGCAGAACGACTCACAATAAACTCTAGCTCATTTTGCTTGTAATATTCTAAACGGCTAATCACACCAAAGCGATCACGTAGCGGTGCCGCCAAAGACCCCGCTCGTGTTGTGGCACCAATCAGCGTGAATTTAGGCAATTCAATGCGCACTGATCTAGCACTCGGACCTTTACCAATAATGATATCTAAAGCATAATCTTCCATAGCAGAATATAGCACTTCTTCTACAGAGCGAGATAAACGATGGATTTCATCGATAAACAGTACATCTCCCGGCTGCAAATTACTCAATAAAGCTGCCAAATCGCCAGCTCGTTCTATGGCTGGTCCAGAGGTAACTCGGAAGTTTACGCCCAATTCATTAGCAACGATTCCTGCCAAGGTGGTTTTCCCTAACCCTGGAGGTCCATAGAGTAAGACATGGTCCAAAGTATCTCCTCGCAGCTTGGCCGCTTCAATAAAAATATGAAGATTCTCCTTTGCCTGTGTTTGTCCAATATATTCTTTTAAATAGCGAGGACGAAGACTAAATTGCCAATTGTCTTCCTCCCGTTCTTGCATGGTTACAATTCGATTTTCTTGATCCATTCTTATCGCCCTTTACCCAATGCCGCTAATACTTGTTTTAATAAGACTGGTACTTCTTGTGTGCCATCGTAAACTTCTTGGATTACCGGCTGCACTTCTTGTGCACTGTATCCTAATGCCATAAGTGCTTCTAGCACTTCTTCGGTAGTACCTACAGGCACTTGTTCTACTGGTGAAATTCTTCCCGTTGGTGTGAAAGTTCCTGCAATACCGAGGCTTTCAATTTTATCTTTTAACTCTAGCACCAATCGCTCTGCTGATTTTTTACCAATACCCGGCAATTTCTGAAGACCTTTTGTATCACCACTAATGATGAGTCCTACAAAATGTTCTGGACTTATGGCCGATAAAATGCCAAGACCCAATTTAGGTCCCACTCCTGATACGGAGATAAGCAGTAAAAACAACTCATAATCTTCCATCGTCAAAAAGCCATATAACTGAATAGCATCTTCACGAACATTAGTATACGTGAATAAACAAGTTTCTTCACCTACTTGCAACTGACTTTGCACTGAACTAGGTACGTACACACGATAGCCCACATCATGAACATTCACGTACACCGCATCTAGCAATCGATGGGTGACAAACCCTTTTATATATGCAATCATAAACTCCTCACAATTGTAAAATTTGCTTTAATGTATCTGTATGGGAACTATGGGCTGTACATATAGCAATCGCTAAGGCATCAGCCGCATCATCAGGCTTAATTTTTTCACGAATCCCCAATAAGTTCATCGTCATATACGTGACCTGTTCTTTTGTAGCTTTCCCATAGCCCACCACAGATTGTTTCACCTGCAATGGTGTATATTCGTAAATTGGTAAGTCTTGTTGACTCGCCGCCAATAACGTAACACCTCTCGCTTGTGCTACGCCGATACCCGTCGTTACATTGCGGGCAAAGTACAATTTTTCTATACCAAACTTTTGAGGGCGAAATTCTTCTAAAATATCGCTTAGTTCATTAAATATAATTTCTAACCGGCTTGCTTCTGGCGTTTTTGCCTCTGTGGTTATCACTCCATAGGTAACAGGTTTTAAAGAGCTTCCTATGACATCGATGATACCATATCCACAAATCGCATAGCCTGGATCTATTCCAATAATTCGCACGCTATAACCTCTGATTTCTTTTCATTGTTCCAATCATTTAATTATAGCAAATTTATAGAACATCTGCACCTATAGTATCCCTTTTTCTAATAAGCTTACATAGATGCCATCACCAATAATAATATGATCTAACACAGGGATACCCATCACTTCCCCAGCTCTAGCAAATATTTTTGTCACCCGTACATCATCACTACTCTCGGTAGGATCCCCTGATGGATGGTTATGCATCAAAATAATAGCCGCCGCATTGGCATCGATAGCTTGACGGAATACTGCTCGTTGCTCCGCCGTACTACTAGTCAATCCTCCTTTAGAAATCAGAACAGACTTAATCAATTTATTTTTTACCGTCAGTAATAAGACATAAAAGTGTTCTTCTGTTTTATGACGAAGACGTTCCATCATGTAATTAGCCGCCGCCTCCGGAGTGCTAAAATCTTCCCAATCTCGTTTCACTTTCATCTGTCCTAGACGCCTGCCCAGTTCGATAGCCGCACAAATAGTCACCGCCTTATCTTGCCCAATGCCATCAATTTCTCGCAAAGCATCTATCGTAACATTGTTCAAGCCTCCTACCAATCCTTCCATGCGTTTCACCACTTCATGAGCCACTTCTAAGACGGTGGAACCTTTGCATCCTGTACGCAATAAAATGGCTAATAATTCTTCCAATTCTAACGCTTCAGCTCCTAAGGCAATGAATTTTTCTCGTGGCATTTGATATGATTGTAAATCCAACATAATTCCTCCAACATTTGAAAGTACATCCTTTAGCCCTATAAACGACAACACGCCACACTCCAAAGAGTGTGACGCATCACTATGTACCCATCGTGGGCACTTATATATCTTTCTTTATACTATAAATTCGCTATAGATTAGAAAAATCCTTTTATTTTCTTCAAACTTTATCCAAGTTCTCTCACAGATTCCACCTCGGTCGAGGTCTAATGATAACAATCAGCTTAGGGTAAACTCCCTTTCTAACCTATACTAAGAAAAGCTTATTCTTTCACATCCTCTGCACCCGCTTGACCTTGCCCATATACATTGGCTGCATAGATCGCAAAATCTTCTCCATGTTTGAAAGCATCTTCTCTTAGGTACGCATGAAAGACAACTTGGTCTTCTTTCACCTGTATCAAATTCGGTACATGCTGCGCTAAAACATCAAACAACTCTTGTTCTGCTTTTAATAACACACGGCCATGTTTTAACTTTTTCCCTTCTACCACTGAGTAAGCTAAGGCCCATACAGGGCGATCATCAGTGGACGATAATTTACGATATTTATAGCGAAATTTCAATGGGGGCATCATGGATTGTTTAAATTGGTAGACCCCGTTGATCATTGCATACGGAATGACCATTCGTTTCTTTCCTAATAAGCCTACCTCATCAATGATGAGATCCGATTCGGTCAACCTAAATGTATAGGTCCCCACTGCCTGCGATACAAGGACAAATAGAATCATTCCTTCTATTAATATTTCCGCTAAGGCTATACTACCTAACTCCACATAGCGCCATACACTATATGCCAACGCACCCAATGCTATCACAATAAATACAGTAACTAATGCAATGCCAGCTTTGGATCGTTTCGATTGTTCTTGATATTGTATAGACATGATCTCATCCTTTCATCAACAGTATCATCATCCTACTGTTAGAATAACAACCGATGAAAGCATTTGTCAACAAAAAAGAGCCCCCTCATAGAGGAGACTCTTTCACAAGTAATCAAAGATTACCAGTTTTTCATCACTAATGGAGCTGTAATACGTTTTGTATCACGAGCGATCATGATTTCTTCATTTGTAGGGATTGCAAAGATTTTAACTTTGGAACCTTCTGCACTGATTTCCGCTTCTTTACCACGAACATTGTTGCGTTCAGGGTCAATACGAGTACCTAAGTATTCTAAACCATTGCAGATTGCGTCACGGTTGCCAATACCATTTTCACCGATACCAGCTGTGAATACGATAGCATCAACGCCACCCATAACAGCCACGTAAGCACCGATTGTAGCACGTACTTTGTAATGGAACATATCCAATGCTAATTGCGCACGTTTATTGCCTTCTTCAGCAGCTTCTTCGATAACGCGGAAGTCATTGGAAACGCCAGAAATACCGAATACACCAGATTTTTTATTCATGATAGCATCGATTTCATGGTATGTCATATCCCATTTTTCCATCAAGTAAGGTACGATAGCTGGGTCAATATCACCACAACGAGTACCCATGATTAAACCGGACAATGGAGTGAAACCCATGGAAGTATCGATGGAACGACCACCTTTGATTGCAGTAACAGAAGAACCATTACCTAAGTGACAGGATACGATACGAAGATCGGACATGTGTTTACCCATCAATTCAGCTACACGTTGTGCCACATATTTGTGGGAAGTACCATGGAAACCATAACGGCGAACACCTAAATCAGTGTATGCTTCGTATGGAAGACCATATAAGAATGCCTCAGCTGGCATTGTTTGATGGAATGCTGTATCAAATACACCAACTTGTGGTACATTTGGCATAATTTTTTGGCATGCTTCGATACCTTGGATATTTGGAGGATTGTGAAGTGGAGCGATTTTTGCGCATTCTTCCAAAGCTTCCATCACTGCTGGTGTAATTAATACGGAATCAGCAAATTTTTCAGCACCATGTACTACACGATGACCTACAGCGTCGATTTCATCCATGGAACCAATCACGCCATGTTCTGGATCAACTAAAATATCCAATAAGACTTGTAACGCCACTTTGTGGTCAGCTACTGGTTCGATGCGTTCTAATTTGTCAGCATCTGGACGGCGATGAGTGAAAATAGCATCATCGGAACCGATTTTTTCAAATTGACCTTTCGCCAATACAACTTCATGCTCCATATCAATTAATTGATACTTCAAGGAGGAGCTACCGCAGTTTACAACTAAAACGTTCATGTCTTATCCCTCTTTCTTAGTAACTTGAATGTGCCCATTCACACGTTGATTGATTTCTTCTCCTTGTGGGGAACTATCACTGTATGAATAGCGTATATTCCACAGTACACCTTTATTAATAAAAGTATACTGAGTAAACCTAATTTTTTGTCCATTAGCACCTGCTAGCATCGTAGATTTCACAGCCTGTACGCCGTCCACCTGCACTTGCTCTTGGTCCCATGGTATATTAGCACCCGTTTGGCCTAATTCTTTCACCAAAGCTTGTTGTCCTAATTTTGCGCCCTCTTCTAGCGTTGGCAATGGTGCTCCTGTAGAAGCCTGTGTAGCACTCACATAGACACCATAATTTTTATCTAGTCCTGCATAGATGGTCAAAGGTTGTCCCTTTTCATTAGCTGTAATTCTATCCAACTGACCGAAGTCAAAAGGAGAATCCACAATCACTTCAGATTGACCTACATTGATGACTTTCTGACCAAAACTATAGGTATCGATGGCTTGTTGACTACCACAGCCACCCAAGAACAACACCATCCCTAAACCAAGGGCTATGATATATTGTTTCATATAATTACCTCTAATAGACACATTTTCTACACCCAATTATAACATTAAATTCACGTTTTTTTCTACCCTTTTTTACGACTTCTTCCATGCATAGCACTTCTATCGCATATAACTATTGCGCATATCAATCAAATAGATAGTCTGTTATACTATACATAAGAGGAGGTACTAAACCATGAATACCATCGGAATTATTGCAGAATATAATCCCTTTCATAAAGGGCATGCACACCAACTAGAAGGGTTACGACAAAAGTATCCAGAAACAACCTTGCTCGTTGTGATGAGTGGCGACTTTGTGCAACGGGGGACACCTGCCATATTTTCTAAATTTCACCGTGCTCAATGGGCTGTTATGAGCGGTGCTGATATCGTCTTTGAACTACCTTCTATGTTCGCCGTTAGTTCTGCAGAATATTTTGCATCCGGTGGTGTCAGATTATTACATGCCCTAGGGTGTGACGCTATCTCATTTGGTGCCAGCCATACACAAGTAGAGGAACTTGTATCCGTTGCCGAGGTTCTTGATCATCCTAGTACGCAAGAATCGTTGCGTACTCTTTTAGGGCAAGGGTACTCCTATGGTACCGCCTTACGCAAAGCAATCCAGCAGTATTATTCAGTAAGTACCTCAATGAATACCAATGATGCCTCAGGCAAAAACACATCCGAGAACAATTCATTAGAAACCTCAAACCATATGTCTATATTAGACTCTGACCCTAATACTATCCTAGGTATTGAATACATACGCGCCTTACATCGCTATCACATCGAGCTAGACATCATTCCCATGAAACGAACTAGTTCCCATCACAATCCAACCTTAGATGATTCGTTACCATCTGGTACGGCCTTACGAAGTGCTATATATGCTTCGAAACAAACTGCTTCTAATCCGTTGGAATCCCATAACACGCAACAGGCAACAAGTACTACTTGTTCACCTTGTACGCCATCAGAAATCGATAGGGCTATCTCCTTAGGTGAATTGGCAATCAATGGGACTACCTCGTTAGGCAAAACTAGTCCCCAGTGGCATCACTACTTACCCCCTATGGTTGCCCCTCTTGCGATGGACGTCGTAGAGTCCAACTATTACACTAACTTAGAGCGCTATTATGACATGATTCATTTCGCTAGCCGTGTATCAAGCAAAGAAGATTTGCAAACTCTACAGGATATGAGCGACGGTTTAGAGGAGGCATGGCTCACTGCGAGTGCCCTCGCCTCTTGGGAGCAAGCCCGTGAAAGTTTAAAATCAAAACGCTACACCTATGCTCGTCTCGATCGCATCGCTACCTACAGCCTATTCCGTCGCACCAAAGAGATATTCCAAAAGTGCCACCAACAAGGACCTACCTATGGACGACTGCTCGCTTTCAACGACAGAGGCCGTCAATACTTAAAAGAAAAACGTTCCTCCATTCCAGTCGTCCAAAAATGGGCTCCTTTTTGCCAAAGTGCAACAGGTACTACTAAAGTACTGTGTGAGCAAGATCAACTAGCTAGTAAACTATGGCGAATGACTGTAGATAATCCTAATTATCGAGGTAGTCATTATGATTTCACCACCAGTCCCATATATGTATAAAACCACAAAAAGTCCCCTGTACTGAACGCATCATTGCACTCAGTACAAGGGACTTTTTTATTACAACCATTCTGGAGGATCTACGATCATCTTACCACCTTCAATATCAATGGTTAATACCACTGTTTTCAAAGCTGGTAATAATAAATCTGGCTCCCCCTCTTTAGCGACTACATACACATCGTTTGCACCAGGTTGTAGTACTTCTTTTACAATGCCTAAATCATTACCTTCTGTATCTTCTACGGCAAGGCCTTCGATTTCAAAGATATAATATCTATCTTCTGGCAATTCCACCAAATCTTTTCTTGGCACTTTAATTTCTTGCTTACCTAAACGCTCCACAGCTGTGCGATCAGGTAACTCTTTAAAAGTAGCCAAGATAAACTGTTTATGAAATTTTGCAGATGTAATATGGTATAGTTGACCATTGATGTAGCATTCATCCATTTTCATAAACCGCTCAGGAAAATCTGTTCTCGGTAATATACGAACATCGCCCCGCACACCGTGCGGAGCGACGATCACACCGATGGTAATCAGTTCTTGTGTATCCATTATTGACGGAATGCCACAACTTTGCCATCTTCTAGCAAAATTTCAGATCCCATAAGAGCATCTAAATTATCACCGATTTTCACAGTAATAGTTTGCTCCATTTGACCTTGGGCAATTTCAGAACCAATTTCAAGCTTTTCTGCTTCTTTCAAACGCTCTGCTACTTGAGCTTTGAAAGCTACGCGTTGTTGCTTTTCTTCCTCGATTTGTTGACGCAATTGGATTAAACCTTGTGCATCAATTTTTGCTTGTTCACTTAACAAACGTTTAGCTTGGAATTCGATTTGTTGTAAATCTTGATCTACCATATCCATTTGTTGTTGTAAATCAGCAATAATTTTGTTTTTTAAAGTGTCCGTAACCTTAGACTTAATTGCCACGGGTACGCGTAATGTCATTTCTTCCATGTTACCACCCTTTTAGACAATATCAACGGATATCTTCTTGTTCTCTTTAATAGCCGCTGCTTTAGCCACAGCGCGAATCGCTTTCGCAATCTTACCTTGCTTTCCAATTACTTTACCCATATCATCAGGAGCGACACGGATTTCATAGACTTCCACTTGATCGCGAACTTCCATAGTAACAGAAACGGCTTCAGGTTGCTTAACTAATGATTGAACAATTAATGTAATTAATTCTTGCATCACAGTACGCCTCTCTATTAATTATTTTTTAGCGTCAGCAAATTTTTGCATAACACCATGTTTTTTGAACAAGGAGCGAACAGTATCAGTAGGTTGTGCACCTTTACCCAACCATTCTAATGCTTTCTCTTCGTCAATATTAACGATTGCTGGGTTTTTAGTAGCATCGTATTGACCTACTGTATCAACTGGACGACCTTCGCGTGGAGCGCGGGAGTCAGCAACAACGATACGATAGAAAGGAGCTTTTTTAGCACCTAAACGAGTTAAACGGATTTTTAACATTCTTCTTTCACCTCCTTAAATAGAATATTATCCCATGAACGGTAATTTAGGGAACATCCCCTTCTTACCTTTGCTCATAGACTGCATCTGCTTCATAAACTTACGAGCATCCTCGAACTGTTTAATCAGTTGATTTACTCGCTGCACTGTAGTGCCAGATCCTGCCGCAATTCGTTTGCGACGAGATCCATTCAATATATTAGGATTCGTACGTTCTGCCATCGTCATAGATTTGATGATAGCTTCAATTTGACGCACTTCTTTATTATCTAAATCAAAACCTGCTAATTGGTCCTTCAATTTCCCCATACCTGGTAACATACCCAAGATATTTTGCAAAGGTCCCAATTTGCGTATTTGGTTCATTTGCGCTAAGAAATCATCTAAAGTAAAGCTATTTTTGGCCATTTTCTCAGCCATTTTTTTCGCTTCTTCTTCATCGATAGAACTTTGCACATTTTCAATCAACGTTTTGAAATCGCCTAAATCAAGAATACGAGATGCCATACGATCTGGATGGAATACTTCTAAACCATCCATTTTTTCGCTAGTACCGGTAAACTTAATCGGCGTACCTGTGACAGCTTTAATAGAAAGTGCTGCACCACCACGGGCATCGCCATCCATTTTCGTTAGAATGACACCATCGAGGCCTAGGTAATTATTGAATGCTTCGGCTGTGCCTACTGCATCTTGACCAATCATGGCATCCACCACTAGTAAGATTTCATGCGGTTTTACTTCACCCTTGATATTAGCTAGTTCATCCATCAAGGTTTCATCGATGGCTAAGCGACCTGCTGTATCGATGATAACAATGTCTTTGAATAAGCGTTTTGCCTCTTCAATACCCGCTTTAGCAATCTCCACAGGATTCGCACCTGGCGTTTCATTCGCAAATACAGGAACATCGATTTGAGCTCCCACTACTTGCAATTGCTTAATCGCTGCTGGACGATACACATCGGCTGCTACTAGCATTGGATTCTTACCTTGTTTACGAAGATGTACAGACAGCTTACCAGCCGTAGTCGTTTTACCTGCCCCTTGTAAACCTACCAACATAATGATTGTGGGAGGTTTCGGAGAAATCATAATACGACTTTCAGTGCCACCTAATAACTCGGTTAATTCGTCATTCACAATTTTAATGACCGTTTGCGCTGGGTTCAAGGAACCAAACACTTCCTCACCCAAGGCTTTATCCTTGATACGGGCAATGAAATCTTTCGCTACTCCAAAGTTTACGTCAGCTTCTAACAAAGCAAACCGAACTTGTCGTAACGCTAGATTAACATCTTCTTCAGAAATTTTACCTTTTCCTTTTAAGGATGCAAAGGCTTCTTGTAATTTATGCGTTAAATTTTCAAAAGCCATACTAGCCCTCCAATTGTGTTAATAATGATTGAATCGATTCAGATGTAATGGCAGCAGATACTAGCTCTTCTCTAATCTGTTTCACAATCTTTCGCCGTAGTAAATATTGTTCAATGAGGTGTAACTTTTGTTCATACCCCTCCATACTAGCTTTTGCTCGTTCAATATTATCATGAACAGCTTGCCTAGAGATATGCATTTCTTCTGCAATTTCACCTAGTGACATATCATCTTCATGATGTAAGGTATAACACTCTCGTTGTCGCTCCGTCAGCAAAGATCCATAAAAATCTAACAACAAACTAATTGTCATTCGTTCTTCCATGATCCCTCCTTCTAAGCGTTTTGAAAGCATTATCTGTCAAGCAAAAAATATTTACACCCTATATTACCAATATTTACCTAACTTGTCAATAGTTGTAAAGTGAATTGCCTTTACACACAAAATAATCTATACCACAACATCTTATATTTTGTATTGCATCGCGTCTTATGGTAACTCATTTTTTATATTTTGTTTCCTATTTTCCAGCATACATGTTTCACCTATTCCTCAACAGGTACTGTAATTTTAGATAAATAGTCTTCACGTTTTGTCTCTGTCCAATAATTCCGTACTGGTTCTATATATACGGAACCTGCGATTTGTAATCCCTCATAAGATAAATAACTGCTTACTTTATCGTACATCCACTGAGCCTGTTCTTCATAAAGACCCGTATAAAACATTTCTAGATACATCCCTCTAGGACGAGTAACAATCTCCATGTCTCCTTCATAATCAAACCCTACATCTGTACAATAATGGCTGTACTTCATGATATCTCCCTGTTCATAGTCTTCTCCATCGATAGCCATACCAATTTGAATAGCTTTAAAAGGGACTTCCTCTATAAGCCTAGCTTGATGTTCTAATAAAGTAAATAACTTTTTCTTTCCTTTTTCTGTTGCATCATAAGGAGTTAGTGCATAGAAAGATTCTTCTTTCATACCAAAGAACAATCGATTTTTAGGTATTTTTAAATATCGTTCTAAGTTAAATAAGGTTCTCTCTAAATTCATTTTATTTGTATATAAATCATTAATCTCCCGATCAAAGCCATAGCGTGCATCTTCTAATAAGGTTTTCAACATATGCGGACCTCGATGTTCCACATAATCTTGAATATCTTTCAAGGATAGATTTAGTTTTTTTAGGGTCAAAATAATCTCTAATCGATAGCACTCCTCTAATGTATAATAACGGTATCCATTATCTTCAATTTTTGCTGGCAGAAATAGTCCTAATTTTTCATAGTATAAGATCGTTTGTTTTGATATGCCATAAATTTTCGACACATCTCCAATCGTCATATAAATATTTCGCATAGATACTGTCCTTTCTACTGTATTTCCAACAGGCATTTAGGTCTTCTAACAGATTTAATACATGTAACGCCTTTAATCCTCTTAATACTTGTATTGCTTATAATACATTTACAATATTTGCAATCTCTGTATTATCTGTAATCTTTATAATACTTCTTTTATTTCATTTCCTGTAATACATAAGTATTTTGCCAAAACTAAACTATAGGTATATAGTTTTATCTACACCTATACTATAGCATAACTATGGGCTTTTTAATATATTGAGTTTCATTCATATATTTTTATCTATTATTAAATTAATTCTCATAAAAAAGTCTAGTCCAAAACCTTTCAAGCTCTATAAACCTTATACTATCAATGGTTAATAACAGATATGAAAAATTTTAAAAATAATTCTTTTTATTTGTTGACTCCACCACAACCATATACTTTATTATAATAACAGAGGACAGGTACTAGATGTACAGGAGTTCTCAATGAGCAAGTTAATAAGTATAAACTATATTGTAAAAGGAGGCTATCCTTATGGCATGTGGACACAAAGGTCGCGAATTTTACGCGAACGATCCAGAAAAATTAGCACGCTACGATATGGCAATGCGTCATATTGAAGCAGCTCGTGAAGAAGGTCAATCTTCCGAGGAAATCCATGCTATGTTCAACCGCATTATGAGCGGCAACACGGCTGGTAAATGTAAGCACAAAAAAGGTTGATTCAAATACGTACGCCCATACTATTAGAATATACCCCAACCTTTGAGTGAAATAGATAGGACGATGTCCGAAACAAAACCCCAACTCTTCTTCCCTTGAGTTGGGGTTCTATTTTTGTGTTAAAACTATTACTGACCACGCTTATATACATAATTCCAGCATTTTGTATAATATCCACAAAAAGGACTATAGCAAATCGTACCTAGTTCGTATTTGTTATAGTCCTTTTCTATTGTATGACATACGGTGAATGTTCATGTAAGTCCTATTACATAGATATTACAATAAAGTTATGAACTTCTCCGGATCATCATATAGGCTGATGATTACACTTTTGCACGTTTTAACCGCAATGCATTACTTACCACAGTAACAGAGCTAAATGCCATGGCGGTTCCGGCAATGATAGGGCTCAAATACCCTATGGCTGCCAATGGAATACCAATGCAGTTAAAGATCAATGCCCAGAATAAATTTTGTTTAATATTTGTCATCGTTTTACGACTAATCGTCACGGCTTGTACTAAGGTGCGCAAATCATTTCGCACTAATACGATATCCGCCGCCTCAATGGCTACGTCCGTACCATGACCGATACCAAATCCAATATCTGCTAGCGCTAAAGCTGGCGCATCATTGATACCATCTCCCACCATGCCAACGGATTTTCCTTGACTTTGTAATGTGGCGATGGTATTTGCTTTATCTTGTGGCAGTACTTCCGCTACTACGTGAGTAATTCCTGCTTGGGCAGCTATATAGTTCGCTGTGCGCGCATTGTCTCCTGTGACCATCCACACATCGATGCCTTGCTCTTGTAAAGCCTTTACAACCTCAGGAGTTTCTGGCCGCAATGTATCTGCTACAGCCCAAATACCGTGTACTGTGCCGTCTACTAACAAGACGGATACAGAATTGCCTTGTTCTTCCAGACTGTGGATCTCCGCTTGCCATGGCGTGATATCAACACCTAGTTCTTGCATCCAGCGAGTATGACCAACCCGAATCAATTTATCCGCTATACGTCCTTCCAATCCTTTTCCTGGAATATCTTGGAAGTCTTTCACGATCATTTGTGGCACGCCTTTGCTAGCACCGTATTTAGCAATGGCTTGTGCAATAGGGTGGGTAGAACCTTTTTCAAGATTCACTGTGAAAGCTAAGTTATACATTTCATCACCTGCTGTATATATCACTTTCGTAACAGATAGCTTTCCTTCCGTTAAAGTCCCAGTTTTATCCATGATGATCGCATTGATATGACCTGCTTTTTCTAAAAATTCTGCGCTTTTAATAAGCACACCATGTTCTGCCCCAAGGCCTGAACCTACCATGATAGATGTAGGTGTCGCCAAGCCCAAGGCGCACGGGCAGGCAATTACAAGCACAGCTGTGCCATATAATAAAGCTTCTCCTACCGTAGATCCTAATACAAAATACCAAATAATCATGGTAAGAATGGCAATACCGATGACTACCGGCACAAAATAGGATGCTACCACATCCGCGATACGCTGAATGCTCGCTTTAGATGCTTGCGCTTGTTCCACTACTTTGATGATTTGGGATAACATAGTTTCCTCCCCAATAGCAGTGGCTTTCATAATAAATGTACCCGACATGTTAACTGTAGCGCCTATGACTTGACTAGACTGACCTTTTTCTACAGGTACGCTTTCACCTGTCAACATAGCCTCATCCACTGTGGAATGACCTTCTAAAATAATTCCATCTACTGGCACTTTTTCGCCGGCCCGCACTTGGATCTTGTCACCTAGGACAATCTCCTTCGTAGGAATGTCCATCCACTCCCCATTGCGTTCCACATGGGCCACGCTAGGTTGTAATGCCACTAATTTTTGAATGGCCTCAGACGTACGACCCTTAGCAATATCTTCTAATAGTTTGCCCAATAATATAAAAGTAATTAACCATGCCGAAGTTTCAAAATATACATCGTGATTCCCCACTGCCATTTGGTAAATGCTAAATCCATAGGCTACGGAAGTTCCCAATGCGACTAGCACATCCATGGTAAGTGTACCACTACGAATGGCTGCAAAAGCGCTAGTGTAAAAAATCCAGCCCGCCCCAAACTGAGCAATCGTAGCTAACACCAATTCAACCTCATGCGATAACATAGGCCAATGCCATAAATAGTGACCCATCATGGATACCATCATAGGGATCGCCATGAGGGCTGCCACACCTAAGCGTATGTATTGCTTTTTATGGGATGGCTGCTCTACCGCCACACCTTCATCTGTAGCCACATGAGCCCCAAAGCCTATTTTTTCAATGGCTGCAATCACTTCTGCAGCACCTATCGCAGTATCTTCTGTATAGGTCACTGTTCCTTTATTGGTGAGCAAATTGACTTTCACATCTTCTACACCATCTAATTTGCTAACTACTTTTTCTACACGCCCTACGCAAGCTGCGCAGTGCATGCCAATAATAGAAAATTCTTCTTTACGCATGCTTCCTCCTAATGATATATGGTTCTATATGAAAGATATTTAAATTTCTCAATATAAATATATTAACATATATCCAACCTATTTCATAGTACATGGACTATACAAATCTCGCAGTATATGACTTACACCGATTTAATAGCTATCGATTGTCTAACCCACCGTGTTTACACAAACTATTGTATCCTGTCCGTGTTACGCTGTCCGATTATACAGATCTAACACTCTATATTTCGTATAGCAACAGTGTTCCACTAACTTATGTTATACTATAGATATACAAGGATTGTAAACTAATATTTATTATTCATATACAGGAGTTCCTATGTCAGACATTCCACAATCTTATATCACCATAGCCAATGAATTTAGAACTGAATATATCATAGAAAAGTCACGTTTCATTTCCACTATCGCTCCTGTTACTACTGAGGCTGAGGCACAAGCTTTCATCCAACGTATATCCAAAGAATTTTGGGATGCTACTCACAACTGCACCGCCTATGCTATCGGCCCTCGCCAAGAACAACAGCGTTCCTCTGACAACGGAGAGCCCTCAGGGACGGCAGGAAAACCGATGCTTGAAGTATTAAAAAAAACAGGTATTACAAATGTAGCTATCGTGGTTACTCGTTATTTCGGAGGTATTAAGTTAGGTGCAGGAGGACTCATTCGTGCGTACTCTCATAGTGCAGCCAAGGCTGTCCAAGAAGGGCCTAAACTACTTATTGCACCTCGCCAAATTGTGACTATCTCCATAGATTATTCTAACTTTGGAGCCATAGAGCGCCAACTACAAACTCTAGAGCTTCACTATACAGCATCGTTTACAGATCTAGTATCTATTGAAATCTATGTAGAACCAGAAGCTGTGGCCTCCTTAGAAGCTGATTTGACGAATCTAACTGGCGGTAACTTAACTTGGCAATTGCAAGATGTTCGTATGGTAGAATTGCCCTATACCAGAAATATATCTGAAGAGTAAGGGTTACATCTCACATATACACGACAGGTAATCATCAAATAAGACTTCTGATTTAAACCTTTTAACTAAAGGATACTCAGTTTCTAACATAAGCAACAAAAAACCACGGTGTCTTCCTTCACCGTGGTTTTTTGTGCTTCTTGTTGGAGTCCTCTATATAAAGGGAAAGTACGCTAAATTAATGGCTGCAGCATTCTGCTACAAACACTTCTACAACTTCTTCATCTTGTAATTCAGAAGTCCAAGGATGTGGCCAGCCTTTAATGCTATTATCTTTACATTGACTTGCTTCACATGCTTCTAAACGATGTTTTTTTAAATTTTCTATCCATGCTGTTACTAAACTCATATTAGTTACTTCCTTCCTTGTGATAACACTCTACTCTTCCAGTTAAGTGTACTCTTATTGCATGTCTGTAGTATACAAGAGTCCAGAACATTTGTGAAATGACAGATAGTTATTATCTCATAAACTATTTTTTATAACACTTTTTATAGTATTTTTATTAAATCAAATTTAATAATAACTAACAAGCATATTAGATATAACTTTTTGACGTTTATTTGACGATTTTTAATAAAATAAAAAACAAAAAGCACACATGTATAACATATGTGCTCTTGTCCTGTGGCGGAGGATTAGGGATTCGAACCCTAGCGCCGGTAACCCGACCTAACGATTTAGCAAACCGTCCTCTTCAGCCTCTTGAGTAATCCTCCATGATACTTACTAAGAATACCATAGAAAGATTCAATTTGTCAATTCTTTTTTAAAGTTCATAGCCAACTTCTACAACTTCTACTTCTCCAGAATTTGGATGCATCATTAATCCATGAACTGCCACATCTTTGGGTATCAACGGATTCATTCGAAGCATACTCACCGTTTCTTGTACATTATCTACTGGGTGAGAAAATCCATCGGCCCAATGCTCTAATTCGTGACGCACCATTTGAATCGCCTCAGGTGCTACACCACGCGACAACATGGCTGTAGTCAAACTTTCAGAAGTAGTTTTCGCCATACCGCACTCATAATGACCGATCACAAAAATTTCAGATACTCCTAGCTCATAGATGCAAACTAACAAACTACGTACCACGCTATCAAACATACCTGAAATGGAGTTACCCGCCGATTTAATCACCTTTGCATGACCCCGTTCAATGCCGAGAGCCTGCTCCATAAAGTTTACTAATCTCGTATCCATACACGTCAAAATCGCAATTTCACGAGTTGGCACCTTACTTACTGTTGGTGGCTCATCCCCATGTTCTTTGGTCGTACTGTCTAGAAATTCTCGATTATGTCGTAATATTTCATTTAATAAATTCATCAGTCACCTCACATAAAATTATCGAATTCGTTTTTTATAATGTTGTGAATTACCTTGCTGTTTCCAACCTACACGATCACCAATAGACATAACGCGACGAGTTAAACACTCTTTACATTGGTCTGCATTATCATCCACACATGGCTTATTATCATATAATAAATACTTCGCACGATGCTCTGGTACTGTAATGATAGGCATTAAGATATTCGCTCCAGCCGCCAATCCTTTTTCACGACCTAGTTTGTCTAAAGCTTGCAATGCTGTGGTAGCTGCAATATTAACATCTTTTAAGAATAGACGTGTTAAGGCAATCATTTTTAATCCTAACTGCACCCGCTCTAGTTTACCCTCTTGTGAGTCTACGCCTAATTCCAAAGCACGTTGCCCTAGAGGAGTATCATGGTGTACCACATACGGTCCCATACCAATCATATCGATATCCATGTCACGATAGAATAAAATGTCGTTGACAAGATCATCTAGTGTTTGTCCTGGTAAACCAATCATAACCCCTGTACCTACCTGAAATCCTACCTTGCGCAAAGACTTCAAGCAATTAACACGTGTCTCAAAGGAGTGTAAGGCATCCTTAGGATGGATCATCTCAAATAAGTCTTTATTCGTCGTTTCAATGCGAAGAAGATACCGGTCTGCACCTGCTTCACGCATACGTCGGTATGCTTCTTCCGATTGCTCCCCTACACACATGGTGATGCCTAGCTCATTGTTGCTTAACTTTTTAATATCGCGAATTAAATCCACCACATAATCTACAAAGGCATCATCCGTACGTTCTCCGGACTGTAATGTTAAAGAGCCATACTCATGGTCGTAGGCCCATTGTGCCATTTTTAATACGTCATCACGAGACATATCAAAGCGCTCCGTTTTACTGTTTTCATGACGGATACCACAATATAAACAGTTTTTGATACAACGATTGGAAAACTCAATGAGTCCACGGTAATAGGCTACCTTATCTACATAAGCAGCTTTTACCTCATAGGCTTTTTTATATATTTTTTGTAGTGTCTCCTCATCCGTAATGGTCATGAGAAATCGTAACTCCTCTTCCGTTAACCACTCGTCACCGACAAGGTCTTTTTGTAAAATACTATCTACTGTCATAATTCCTCTATTAGAACACATGTAATACTTATAATTCCTTACGATAGGCAATGGTAATTGACCCATCTATAGCTGTAGGCAATGGATCCAATACAAATCCTTTTAATTCTTTTGGTAACTGTGAAAGTTCTGTCACTTGATGTTCACAGATATAATGTGCCAATGAACCACGCATCTGTTTTGACGATGTACTAAGCTGCTTCCACACACCATTACGATGCTCTAAAAATTCTATGGTTACCATCTTAGGATGGTTAATCCATTTAGAATATTCCTTAGATGCCAAGTTGATTATCCAATCTTCCTCACCTACAGCGGCATCCACTAAGGGTTGCCACCAGGCATAAAGATTTGTTTTTTCCTCTTTCAATACAGGATCAATTAAATCCAGCCGATATCCTTTGATACCACTATTAGGGGCTACTAAGCCATACAAGGCAGATCCTATCCATACATGGGTATTGGCGAATGCTTTTCCTTCCTCTGAAAGTCCATCATAATTAAAATTTTTGAAAGATAGCCCGTCATAGCTAAGCGCCGCCATACCTTCTACTTCCTTATCATAGTTTTGGTAAAACGCATATACTTCATCTAAGACTGTATCTTTTATTTTTAAAGCTTTACCAATCGTTTCCTTTGGTAGACTTTGCATATGTTGTATAATTTGTTCCGTCATATGCGGTGCAAACTTCGGTGCACTCGGAGTACCTTTTATATCTTTTGTTTTACTAGGGGATATAATTAGTTTCATTCTGTCCTCTATTCTATTTATATCTAAACTTTATCTATTCATTATATCATATATCGAAAGTATTTAATATAAAATGACGGGCACAATACCCGTCATTTTAATACTATTTACCATTTAATATTCTCTTAACATCATCTAAATCAACTTACCCTTTTGAATTTGCCTCTTGTACTTCAGGCTCAAGCATTTCATGACAATGTTTACATTTTGTAGCAACTTTAAGTACTGTTTCTCCACAATATGGGCAGGACTTATATTTATCTGGCTCTGCCTTAACCTTATCAGAAGACATCATAATAGAATGTATAATAGCAACTATCCATAGCAATATTCCGTAAATAGCAAATAAACTAAACGATCTACCTTTTCTATGAGCAATATTCGCAGGAAGCAACATTATCATAGCAAGAACCACACATTCTGCTAAATATTGTCCAAAATGATTAACGCGATATAATCCAGTATAAAATGGATCTAATAAAAATCCACTGATAATAAACGCAACAATAAGCCAAACTATATTCAATACTATAATCATAACAATTCCCTCCCTCTAATTTTCTGTAAGGTAAAATAATATATTGCAACTATATTATAACACAAAACCCCTCGAACACGAATGTTCAAGGGGTTCTTGACTAGCGAATCAATTATTTCAATTCGATTGTTGCGCCAGCTTCTTCTAATTTAGCTTTTAAAGCTTCAGCGTCAGCAGCAGCTACGCCTTCTTTAACAGCAGCAGGAGCGCCGTCAACGATAGCTTTAGCTTCTTTTAAGCCTAAACCAGTAGCTTCACGTACAACTTTGATTACGTTGATTTTAGAAGCACCAGCGTCTTTAAGAATTACGTCGAATTCGGATTTAGCGTCAGCACCGCCAGCAGCAGCACCAGCAGCAGCTACAGCTACAGGAGCAGCAGCAGTTACGCCGAATTTGTCTTCGATTGCTTTTACAAGATCATTAAGTTCTAAAATAGTTGCAGTTTCTAATTCAGCAACGATGTTTTCGATGTTCAATGCCATGATTGATATCCTCCATTTTTGATATATGTTTTCTTAGTTAATTGTGTTGCTATTATGCAACAGTTTCGTCTTTTGCTTCCGCAACAGCTTTTACTGCGTAAGCTACATTGCGAACTGGAGCTTGAAGCACGGAAAGAAGCATGGAAAGCATACCTTCGCGGTTCGGCAAGTTTGCAATTTCTTGTACTTTTGCAGCGTCAAGAACTTCACCTTCCACAATACCAGCTTTAACAGTTAAAGCTTCAGTTTTTGTGTCTTTAATGAAGTTTTCAAGAATACGAGCTGGAGCTACAGCGTCTGTGCTAGAAGTTGCTAATGCAGTAGGACCTTCTAAATGCTCAGAGAAAGCTTCGTAACCTAATTCGTTAGCAGCGATGCGAGTCAAAGTATTTTTAATTACTTTGTATTCTACACCTTCAGCCAAGAATTTACGACGAAGATCTGTTACTTGAGCAACAGTCAAACCGCTATAACCAACTAATACAGCACCTTTCGCTTCAGAAAGAGTTTCTTTCATTTGAGCTACAACTGCTTGTTTTTGTTGAGTGACAGCCATTAGAATACCTCCTTGTAGATTTTTGGTGATTTTCTATGTACTATCTTAGCGTAAAAACGACCTCAACGAAGACGTTGAGGTCGAGAACCATTCCATAATAGATTGGATTCAGCCTCAGCGGGCGAGTTTCCTCATTAAATCAAATGATGCCAGCCGTCTACAGCTAAGAGAACATATATAATTATTGTTCCTTGCTAGTGCTTGTTAATTTAAACACGTTCATAGGAACGCCAGGACCCATAGTGGAGCTAAGTGTCACAGTTTTAATGTATTGACCTTTAGCTGCTGCAGGTTTAGCTTTAACAATAGTATCAACGATTGTCCGGAAATTGTCAAGTAATTTCGCATCATCAAAAGATGCTTTACCGATAGGACAAGCAATGATACCAGCTTTGTCTGTACGGTATTCAATTTTACCTGCTTTAATTTCGCTAACAGCACGAGCTACGTCAGGTGTTACAGTACCAACTTTAGGGTTTGGCATTAAGCCTTTAGGACCTAAAATTTTACCTAAACGACCAACTTGGCCCATCATGTCAGGAGTAGCTACAACAACGTCGAAGTCGCTGAAACCACCTTGTACTTTTGCTACTAATTCTTCGGAACCAACGATATCTGCGCCAGCATCCTCAGCTTCTTTAATTTTGTCGCCTTTCGCAAATACGAGTACGCGTTGAGTTTTACCTGTACCATGTGGTAATACAACGGCACCACGAACTTGTTGATCAGCGTATTTAGGATCGACGTTCAAATTGAAAGCGATTTCGATTGTTTCGTCGAATTTTGCAGTGGCAGTTTTCTTAACTAATTCAATACCTTCTACTGGTTCGTAGAATTTATCTGCTTCGATAAGTTTTACTGCTTCAGCATATTTCTTACCTACTTTTGCCATTTTTATTCCTCCTTATGTGGTGTAACGGGATGTCCCTCCCACCGATATGTGAGTCACATACCGTACGCTAATTAATCAACGATTTCAATGCCCATGCTGCGTGCAGTACCTTCTACCATACGCATAGCTTGCTCAACAGTGTTAGCATTTAGGTCAGGCATTTTAAGTTCAGCGATTTCACGAACTTTATCGCGACCAACTTTAGCTACTTTATCACGGTTAGGTACTCCAGATCCTTTTGGGATACCTGCTGCTTTTTTTAATAAAACTGCAGCTGGTGGAGTTTTTGTGATGAAAGTGAAGCTTCTATCTTCGTATACAGTAATAACAACTGGGATGATAAGACCAGCTTGTTGAGCTGTTCTTTCGTTAAATTCTTTAACGAAGCCCATGATGTTAACACCTGCTTGACCCAAAGCTGGACCAATCGGTGGCGCTGGACTCGCTTTACCAGCCTCGCACTGTAATTTCACAACTTTACTAACTTTTTTAGCCATGGTGATTACACCTCCTTGCGTCAAAATGTGGTGGTAACGGAGCGAAATTGCCCCTCCCACTGGCAACCTCCCGGCCGCCTAAAAAGGTTAGAGTTATATAATATATTAAAGAATCTTCTCAACTTGAGAATATTCTACCTCTACTGGGGTTTCACGATTAAACATCTCTACATTCAAACGTAGTTTTGCATGGTCGTGATTGATTTCAGTAATAACGCCTGTTCTATCTTCAAAGGCACCGGATGTAATTCGGACAGTTTCTCCTACTTCAACATCAAGAGTTTGTACTGGTTCTTGGTCTAAACCTTGAGACTTCAAGATATAGGCTACTTCAGAATCAGATAGTGGCACTGGTTTTGTTACAGAACCAACAAATCCTGTAACACCTGGTGTATTACGCACCACATACCAAGATTCGTCATTCACTTCCATTTCTACCAGCACATAGCCTGGAAAGACTTTGCGTTTTACTACTTTTTTTACGCCATCTTTTTCGTCGATTTCATCTTCCATTGGGATTAAGATGCGTGAAATCACATCTTCCATTCCCATAGCTTGAACTTTCAACTCCAAAGTGGTTTTTACTTTATTTTCGTAGCCTGAGTAAGTATGTAAGACATACCACTTTTTATCTGTTCCCATTAAAAAAGCCTCCTACCTTACAGCACTCTTTAACAATTTAAAAAGTTCTGCAAATACTGTGTCAACGATACCAATAATAACAGAAATTAAAATTACTGCTACAAATACGGCAATCGTATAGTTCACAAGCTCTTTTTTTGTAGGCCAGACTACTTTCTTGAGCTCAGAGCGCACTTCACGAACGAATTTACCGTTACCATTTTGTTGTGCTTGAGCTTTTGAATTAGTTCCTGCCATGATATCACATTCCTCACGTCAACAAATAATTAACAATTATTTTGTTTCACGGTGTAACGTGTGTTTACCACAGAATTTACAGAATTTATTCATTTCAATACGATCTGGGTTATTTTTTTTGTTTTTGTTTGTCTGATAGTTACGTTGCTTGCATTCAGTACAAGCCATAGTTACTGCGTTACGCATCAGTTTACACCTCTCTTTAAAGTGCCTAGACGGCTATTACTTCATAAACATACTAATATAGACTACCACAAGTGGAAGCCTATGTCAAATGCAATCTAAAAAAGCCAGGCAATTCCTGACTCCTCTATTATTACATAGAACCTCGTAAATAGCAAGCAGTTACCTATGTAAATTATAAATTTTTCGTTTACAAATTTGAATGATAGGTCTATAATGAAAGCATAATTACATTGATCTATGGAACACTAGCTCAGCTGGCAGAGCATCTGACTCTTAATCAGAGGGTCCAGGGTTCGAACCCCTGGTGTTCCACCACACTCAGA
>CAUPZH010000017.1:0-35210 GCA_963515865.1 uncultured Veillonella sp. | reverse complement strand
GTAAATATCTAGTGTTATAAGGGTTTTTACACACACTTTTTGTCCTATAAGCCTCCTTTGTATATGAGGCTTATAGGACAAACGTAGCTTAATCATATCCGTCCAAGAAAATGGGGGTAAATCATTCGTTGAGTTTAAATCAGACTCTTTTATATTTCATATGTCCTAATATGTACCGCTAGTTTCCTAATTATCCCTAAACATCGTTCGATTTCTCTACGTATGTCTTGGCTGCTTGTATAGCGCCCTTTTTTTTCTTCGTTGGCATGGGCCGTATCATTACGAACTTGTTTGAGCGTATTGTATGAAGTTAGCAAATCAATGGTATCGTTGGCGAGCGGTTCAGATAAGTATTGATTAAGCGATAGCCCTTTAATGTTAAATATATTGTTAGGAAAATCGTTTTCGTAATCGTAGGTATAAAGCTTATCATTATCGGCTGTAAAGTTGAAGATAATTTTGAATGTTTCATCATTACAGTTGTTCTTTAATCCATTAAATAATTCTTTTCGTATTAAAAAATATTTAGCACCTCTATGTATCGTAATACAATAGTCATCGTCAACGTGTATTAGATTTTTTACAGTAGAGTTTTTCTTTGCTATCAAGTTGACACATACTTGACGGACTTCTTTCGGAAGGGCATTTAGATTTCCCATATTAGATCCATTTAGTGTAATATCACTTAGGAATTTGATGAACTGTTTAAATTGATATTGTGAAGAATTCATGCCTGGTAAGATGTGATATTGATTCATTATAGTATCTACTTGTTGGTAAAGGTTAGTTTCTAATGTAGGTAGCTGAGTCATCTCTTTTGAAATTGGTTTTTCACTAGAATCTGCTAAATTACTAATACTGATAGATGTTGTTGCTAATTCGTCTAAATAGTCATGTAATGCTTTTTTAGTAGCCTGTATAGCTTGAGACATATAGGTGGTTTGTAGATCTGATAAAAAGGATCCGATTTTATCGTTGATTTGGTTGAAGTGTAGCATTTCCGTGCTACGGTTGTCATTCTTTTTAGTCTTGAATGTATTGGCATCAAGATGAATAATCTTTTCCTTCAGAATAGTCCGTGGTACATATTCAATGAATAGGGCCAATGCTTGTTGCAAGTAATCATTTTGCAGGCACCACTCGATATATACAAGGTCATCCTCTGGATCGGATAATATGGTCTCGTAGCTTTCTTGGATTTTATTGCGCATGAGCTGAAAGATACCTAATTCAAACTGACTATTATCTTGAGGGCGATTGGCAATATTAGTAAATAATGTATCAATTCCTTCTACGGATGATTGGAATAATCCGCGACTAGATAGGCTGATTGCTTCTGAAAAATCACCCATTTTAGAGAGTAGTTGATTGGTTAGTTCATCTTCGGTGTTGGTTTGGTCAAAGTAATGACGCAATGTGTTAGCATCACCATAGTGCGTGAACTCGGAGAAACCGGCGATCATGTCGAATAGGAAATATATATCCTTGCTTTCATATACAGTAATCGTATTGCTTTCATTATCTAAGTTAGCATATGAAATAGAGCCGATTTGTATGCCTTGGTAGGCCACGAGGCGAATGATGGCGAGCATGAGCATGATAGCTGTGCGAGGACCTCCCGTCAAATCTACATGCAGTGTTACTGTATCTTCTTTAGGTTGGGCATGATAAAACTTCATCATTTGTTGGGACATGTCGAGGATACTTGCCTTGAGGTTGCTGATGTTTTCGATATCGCCGCATTTGATATATTCGACCGTGTTGGATGACCAGTCCAAATCGATGTTATATTCATTGATAAAATCAGTTATGCGTGATTCAAAGATTTGTTTTGTCGTAATATGTTGACTTGGATTATCTACACATTTGATTTTTGTTGAAAGTTCCTTTGTTTCAAAAAAGAATAGTTTTTCTAATGTAAACTGGTTCCGTTTATCATGGAGTACGGTCTTTAATACGGATTCACTAGTTTGTATGATTTCGTTATAAGGCTTTTTAATCGTTGTCGATACAAGTGTATTTCTGAGCCTATCTTCATCATATGGGAATTTAGATTTAAATGCTGTCAAAAACGTAAGGTATATATGGTGTTCCATTATGACTCTCCTAACAATGTAATGGCTTGTTTGTATATATTGTCGAGCTTTTCTTTGAGTGTTTGTGGTTCATGTACGCGGACTGCGGCACCGAGGGACAATAGGATACGTAGGATATCCGTTTCTTGGAACGGCAAGTATGCTACATTGAGTGTAAACTCGTTTGGATCTGTTTCACTCCCTACAATGTCATAGTTAGAGAAGGCATTAAAACAACGATCGATGGCATTATTAATATCGTATACAGAGAAGGTTACGGTTTGTTGGTTTGTCTCTTGGTATTCTCTGTACATGGCATCTATATCGATGTCAATCTGATTTATGCCAACTGTGACACTAGGTAGGGTGTGCAGTGGATAATACCCAAACGTATGATCATCAAGGTGATATCCAATGAGTGCATAGCCATTGGTAGCTCCGTTATATTCCATCTTGCAAGGAAGTACTGTCATGGTAGTTCCGGCAGTAGTCCAAGAGATACTCGTACCGTTCATCATGGCATCAGTACAACGTTGATGATTTTCGTAGGACTTCGGTGTTTCATCGATAGCGAGACTGCGGTTGTTCCACGTATGATTTGGTAATGTATTCGGTACATCATATAATGCCTGCGCCAATTGTTGACTCACAGTATGAGGTATCATCCAGTTGATACGATTATCACTCAGTAAATCTTTTAAGAACATGCGCTCTGCTATAGTGGTGACAAGTGATGGTAAATTTGGAAACAGTGGTTCTAGCCCATGCGCCTCTGGTCGAACGATATAGCTTGGTAAGGCGTGTTCGTATTGGTCGTTTTCTTCTACCGGTGCATAACTATCTAATAATGGACGGTGCTTCATGATAAATTGTAAATCATCTAATGTGTAGGCTACGCCATTAATGAGGTCTTGTTGAATTCGGTATTGTGTGGCACAGGTTACGGCCGTGATTTCATTTAGTAGTGGTGAGGTGGTCGCGTCTGATTCGACTGGTTCTGGTGAAAGCAGATTCCAAGATGGATGGGGCTTTTTAGTATAGCTACTTGGTTCAGATACAGTTTCGTATTGGGTGTATCGTAAGTTGTCATTGAACCGCTTACGAATGCTTTCCGGTGTGCTTTGTATGATTTCAATATAAGGTAAAAAAGTACGCAACAAAGGGAGAAGGATCTGCCCATCTTGAACGTGTATATAAATATCAGTGTATTCTGTCGTAGATTTTTCACAATTAGTTAGCATGTGGCGGAACGTATCTACAAAACGGGTCCATGCTGTCATATATCCCTGTAACTTGTGGAACCGTAGATGAAGTGTTGTATTATAACGTGCTTTAGCTACTGGTGGTGGCGTATCATTGTTATACGTGTTTTTTATGCTTACTGCACTTATAGTATCAATCCGGTAGGTAACTAGTGTATGATGATGGACTGCAATGAGGTAATCGCGGTTGCCTATATAATCTGATTCAATCCTCACAGGTCGAACCGTTACTTTGGGTCTACGTTTATTGCAGAAATTAAGCTCTACCATTTTATGGTGATGTAAGGCATCGGCAAGGGGATACAGAATCGTTTCATCGATGATGTGCAATGGATTAGTATAGGTAAATATATATTGTGATTCGTAGATAGGTGGTGCTGGTTGCTCCAGTTCATCTAATAGGGATGTACCGGAGGTGAGCGGTTGTAGTTTGGCTAGTAAGGTGTGTCCAGCAGTACCAAATAAGGAGATATTTTTATATACGAATACAGCACGATTTAGCTGTTCTAATTCTTGTAGTGTACATGATTCAAGACCGATTGAAACTAGGATATATACATAGGTATTCTTTTGTATAATCTCCTCAATAATACCAATTGTAATGAGTTTTTTTATGATCCGTGTTAGGGTTTGCTTTTCGATAATATCTGGAATTTCTTTCTTCGAATCTTTATATTTTTCCTCTAAAAACGATTGGTATGCCGGTAATATATACGGATCATCGTTGATATGCTCGTATATCTCTGTCATGGTGCAACTCGTATATTTACTAATAGTATTGATAATAGCCAAAATTAGGATAATTGTTTCTGGCTTCATTGCATAGAGTGCGTACAAATTGGCTAAATAATTGTGACCCCAGTAAAAATCTTGCTTGGTAATGGTATGGACGCGCGTACGTCCGATTTGAGTGTCCCGAATCTTGGATCCCATATTAAAATAGGCGAGGCGTTTTAAGTAATCGTCGTGAAGACTTTTTTTGATACCTCGTTTTGGTGCCGTGTTTCTCGTATGTAGGCCCATGGCTAAGCTACGAAAAAAGAGACGCATATTTTTAACGTTTTTTAGATAATTCGTTACACTTGGCATAGGTCCTCCTTAGTTTGAAAATGAAACTTTCATGAATACTATAACAAATTTTAATGTATTTTTATAGAGTTGAATTGCCCTAGAGATGATTAATTCCTAGTTTTTTTGAACTGTTATGTATGGAGTTCTTGGATATACTAACGATACAGAAATAACAAGAAATTAGTGATACATAAGGAAATCTATTTTCAAGGAGGCTTATATGGAATCTATAAATTGGAACACAACTAACGAGGGTGTGATAGGGATGACTGATGATAAGGATATGACAATGACCAACGCTATAGCTACCAATGATGATGCGGATATTGGTGAAAGTCGGGTCACTAGTATGGACGTATTCGACGCGCGTCGAGAGGGGAACCTTGATAATGCCTATACGATGGCTCAAACCTTGATAAAGCAACCCAATCCAGGCCCTTGGGATATCCGTGCTTGTGCATGGTGCTTAATTGACCTCATCAAACGAGCCAATGCAATGCATGACGATGGCGAGGTAAAGCTGTATCAAGGTGAACTACAAAAACTAGCTATTGACGAAGCTGATGATATTCTATTTAAACAGACACAGTATGCTTTGCGCCTTGGTAGTCCGGCGATTAAGGAATTATCTGCTATTAAACAGCTTAAGGCTGCAGGTGAAATCTTAGAAGCTACAAAACGAGCGAAGGCATTACATGCAGAGTTTTCAGATGATGTGACGGTAAAACGATCCTATGCATGGTGTTTATATAAGATACTACAGCAAAAGGCGAAAGAGTCACCTCTTACTATTCAACATGTGACAGGATGTTTAGACGAGCTATTCTCGTTGGGACTTTCACAAGAGATATCCTTATTACGGTGTATTTGGGGAACGGTGCTATCTATTGATAATGTAGAGGGGCATATCGCATTGTACAATTACGCATTACAAATGGACTTTGACAAGCTTGAAGAGTGTGATTATCAGGTGGCACCGTATGTGGGCAGTGATGGTAAACATCACGAATGGCCATCCTTGGTGATGCGGGTTCTTAAAAAATCCTTAGATAGTCTTAATCGGTACGTAGATAAAACTATCATTCATCATTTGTGTGATATCACAGAAGAGCGAATGCAATCGTTAACGGAAAATACTTTTTTCTTACAATGGTCTTTGGCTAAGGCCTATCTATTAGTAGATGAACTGAATAAAGCACAAGATATCATTCTCCACCTATTACAATCTAAGCCCAGTTCGTTCTGGCTTTGGAATGGTTTGGCGGAGACTATGGTGGGGGATCATGATATGGCATTATCTTGTTATGCTAAGTCCCTCACGTGCCAATGTGATTTACAATTTAATGGGCGTGCTAAACTGGGTGCTATTCAAGAATTGGTGGCGTTAGGTCAGTATGATTTGGCAAGTGCCGAGGTTCAAGCGTTGCATGCGTATCGCACGAAGGAAGGTCATAAAATAGGGGAAACCCTCAATCAGTATATGCATGCTAGCTGGTATGTGTCGGATAGCCCATCCATTGATGATGGATTTTATAAAGAGCACAGTTTAGCAGCAGCGGAATTACTTAATAGATTCCTACCAACTACCATTGGGGTAGTTAATTATATTTCTGAAAAAGCACACAAGGCATTTATCGTCGCCGAAGGTGACAGAACCCTTACGTACCATTATGATAATCAGACATCTATTCGTGAAATGGATGTAGTGTCTGTTGTTTATACCTCCTATGAACGTTCAGATGGCACTACGGGATTCCAAGCCGTATCTTGTGAACTTACCGACCAAGAGGCACCGAAGACGCTTATTAAACAATTTGGCGAAAAAATTAAAGTTATAGAGGCTGGTGTAGCTTTCACAGTGAAACATAATGTATTTATTGATAAAAAATTAGTGGAACAGCACCATTTGATGAACGGTGATGTCGTTTCGTTGACCGCTATCCGATCCTTTAACAAGAAAAAGAATAGCTGGGGCTGGCAAGCCGTGGACATTGATTCCATTCATCGTACTGATGATACTATCACGGGTATTTCTGTCATTTAACAGATACTGATTATATTGAATTATAGCTAACATAACATTGACCTATCCATGCATCACTGTGGATAGGTCATTTTTATGAGACCAATCGTTTTCTAACCATGGGAAAGACCAGAAAATAGTGATAATCTCAAATAACATCTGCCTAGTGAGAATTTAAACGTGAAAAGAAAATGAATTAAAATATTGACTGAAAATCTAGAAACCCTTATAATGACTGTATCTTAAGAAAAATCATTTTCTTCCAGTATTTACCTATATCCATAGGCCTTGTGGATCAAATGGGAGTGCGTTTTGACCGTTTACGGTATGAGGTTTTCCAAAACCTAATTTTAAACCCCATGAATACTGGCTCTGTAAGGCCTGCTGTTGCAACAACACCTACCGCTCGCGGTATTGAAACTTTCATACGGTGCAACGTGTTCACCGATATTTATGTCGTTGCAACAACACCTACCGCTCGCGGTATTGAAACTATAGTTTATACGGCGGTATCTCTAAGGGTACCGCCGTTGCAACAACACCTACCGCTCGCGGTATTGAAACGTATGCTAATTCATTTGGTAAATTTTCAAACATTGGCAGTTGCAACAACACCTACCGCTCGCGGTATTGAAACTGCTCGTATTAAAGCAAACTCTGAAACATACATCGAGTTGCAACAACACCTACCGCTCGCGGTATTGAAACTTGTATAGCGTCCTAACTCACGACGCTTCTCTCAGCACCGTTGCAACAACACCTACCGCTCGCGGTATTGAAACCATAATCCTGGACTAATAGCTCGAACGAGAGCTTTAAACTCGTTGCAACAACACCTACCGCTCGCGGTATTGAAACATACCGATAACCAAAGAAATAGAGTTAGTGTTTTTAGGTTGCAACAACACCTACCGCTCGCGGTATTGAAACTGCTGAAATACTCTTCGATTTCCTCATTTGAGTTTGGTACCCGTTGCAACAACACCTACCGCTCGCGGTATTGAAACTTCATAGGAGTTTTACCACCGTTAGCTACACATTTAAGTTGCAACAACACCTACCGCTTGCGGTATTGAAACATGTTGTTTTCAGAAACATACTTACGCACTTTATCCATGTTGCAACAACACCTACCGCTTGCGGTATTGAAACTCTACTAGCTCCACAATATCACGAATATAATAATACTCGTTGCAACAACACCTACCGCCTGCGGTATTGAAACGCGTACTTCTTACCGTTCTGTGCAGTTTTTACTGCGAAGTTGTAACAACACCTACCGTTTACGGTATTGAAACTCTGTAAGCTTAACTTGAATTACAGCAGGATTAAATCGTTGCAACAGCCCTTACCGTTTACGGTATGCGCCGAAGGGTGCGAGACAGCAGAGGAGCAAAGCGACGATGAGGTCCGCACATCTCAAGTACCTGAACGAAGTGAAGGTAAAACAAAGGTGATTAAGCACCACCACCTACCGCCTGCGGTATTGAAACCGACCAGCGGATACATTCTGTAGTTGTCTGTTGTAGGTTGCAACAACACCTACCGCCTGCGGTATGCGCCGCAGAGTGTGAGGCAGCAGAGGAGCGAAGTGACGATGAGGCCCACACATTGCTTACCTGAACGAAGTGAAGGTAAAACAAAGGTGATCAAGCAACAGCACCTACCGTTTACGGTATTGAAACACAATATTAATTCGCTCTGGCATATTAGAGCGATTTGTCTTGTTGCAATAGTACCTACCGTTTACGGTATGCGCCGAAGGGTGCGAGACAACAGAGGAGCAAAGCGACGATGAGGTCCGCACATCTCAAGTACCTGAACGAAGTGAAGGTAAAACAAAGGTGATTAAGCACCACCACCTACCGCCTGCGGTATTGAAACCGACCAGCGGATACATTCTGTAGTTGTCTGTTGTAGGTTGCAACAACACCTACCGCCTGCGGTATGCGCCGCAGAGTGTGAGACAGCAGAGGAGCAAAGCGACGATGAGGCCCACGCATTGCTTACCTGAACGAAGTGAAGGTAAAACAAAGGTGATAAGACAACAGTACTTATCGTTTACGGTATTGAAACTCTTGACGGACAACTTCCGCCATATAAAGACTAGTAATTGTTGCAACAACACCTACCGTTTGCGGTATTGAAACCTATCGATGCCAAGTGCCATTCCTGAAATTAATCTGAAAGTTGCAACAACACCTACCGCCTGCGGTATTGAAACCTCCAGAATACAAGGCTGTTAGTGATCTCGGCTATATCAGTTGCAACAACACCTACCGTTTACGGTATGCGCCGCAGAGTGTGAGGCAGCAGAGGCGCAAAGCGACGATGAGGTCCGCCCATCTCTTACCTGAACGAAGTGAAGGTAAAACAAAGGTGATCAAGCACCACTACCTACCGCCTGCGGTATTGAAACATAGTAGGATCGCAGAACAAGTATTCGTCTGCACTAAGACCCTTGTAACAACACCTACCGCTTGCGGTATGCGCCGAAGGGTGTGAGGCAGCAGAGGAGCAAAGCGACGATGAGGTCCGCACATTTCAAGTACCTGAACGAAGTGAAGGCAAAATAGTTTTAAAACCACATAACCTAAAAGAACTGTATTTTTGTGTTTATCACAAAGATACAGTTTTTTTTTGATTCCTAGTTTTTCTGATTAGTTCACTTTCAATATCATTCGTATAATGAACTCAACAAGTTTGATGGATCGTTTATAGGAGGTAGTATATGGCAATGTTGTTGTTAACTTTATTAGTTTGGTTTGTATTGTCATCACGGCATGACTATTAAGGAGGGTATAATGGAAAACTTTCAACAAGAATTGAAATCTATGTTGTCCTTATCTGGGCGCATGAATCGTCGGTCGTATTTTATGAATTTATTGATGATCTTTGGTATTGGCTATATTGGCGGTGTCTCTATTAGTCTTGCGTATGTGTCAAAATTTTTCTGGGTATTGGGGTGGTTAATCATAGGGTATTCGGTTATCCGTGAGTTAGCGATTGCATCGCGTCGTATTCATGATTTAAATGGACCTACCTATTTGGCTATTCTTTATATTGTGGCGGCCATCATAGCATTATTTGTGCCAACGCTAGCTAAGGTTATGCTGTTAGTGAAAGTCGGTTTAATTTTGATGCCAGGGGATAAAGATAATAATACATATGGTGAAAGACCAGCATCTATGATTGTTGTTTAGCAAAGGAGAGTTTAATATGACTGGATTTGTAACTATGTTTTTTATAGGGGTTTTACTCCTTGTAATATTTGATGCACTTACAAATGATAATGATAGAGAATAAATCGGTTTAGGAGGTTCTGATGCGGTATCTTATTTCTTATGATATTTCCGATACTAAAATTAGAAATAAGGTCGTTAAGTATTTAGAATCCTTCTGTTATCGCGTGCAGTATAGTGTGTTTTTATGTGTCCATGCTCACGTTAGAGTAGAGACGATCGCAAAAAAGCTTGAGGTATTAACTCGTGGTGATGAAACAAAGCGATTGCTCATCGTCTCTATTTCTGATACGGCCAAGACGCCTATTTGGTGTAATGAAACGATTCCATTAACAGAGGATACGATGTTGATTATTTAATTAATCATAGGAGGTTGTGATGTTAGAAACTCTATATGTAATGACGCCTGGCATATCGATACGACAAGACGGAGGTCTATTAGTACTTGAAAAGGACCATTCCATTATTAAAGAGGTCCCTATGGCAACGGTATCGAACCTTGTGTTAGGTCGAACGATTCAAATTTCTACACAGGTTATGTTTTCTTTAGTAAAGCAAGGTTCTCTCATTCAGTTTGTAGATCATAAGTATCAGCTTGTAGGAACTTTAGGAGATGAACACACAACATTGCAACGCTTGTTGTGGCAAGCAGAACGTTTTCAAAATCAAGAATTTGCCTTAGCCGGTGCTAAGTATATTGTGCGACGCAAGATTAAAGGGCACATATCCTTGTTAAATCAGTATAAGAAAAGTAAATCTATTCCTAATTTTGAGTCCGTACAGAAAACGTTGAAAGCACTGTTGAAACGTGTGGAGCGAACCCAAAAGGTAGATAGATTGCGTGGTATAGAGGGGCTAGCATCTCGGACGTATTTTTCTGTATTAGGGTATGTATTATCTGAACCGTGGGAATTTGCAGGGCGAAAACGGCATCCTAGCCCAGATCCTGTTAATGCTATTTTAAGTTATGGGTATTCATTTTTAGAGCGTGAAGTTCGTGCCTGTTTACTGACCACTGGTTTAGATGTGCGTATTGGTGTATTACATAGCACGAATAATCGGAAGGATAGTTTTGTGTATGATGTAATGGATATTTTTAGACAAGATATAATGGATCGGTTTGTATTGAAATTATTAAATCGCCATATGATAGTTTCTGAGGATTTTGATATATCTGAACATGGTTGTTTTTTGTCTAAAGATGCCAACAAGAAATGGGTTGAGCTTTATGAAGGTTATATGATAAATGAGCTTTCACGATTAGGGAATATTACACCTAGAAAATGGATACAACGGGAGGTTCAAGCCTTTATGTCGTATCTCAAATCTTTAGATGAAACACTAATTGTCACAGAACGTGAGAATATATCTTGATAATATAGGCTGATTTATATGTGAAAGCATGATATCAGCCTATATATTCGCGTAATTATATACAATTTATAAATTATGAAAAATCTTTCATAAATCGTATGTTTATGGGTGCTTTTTTTCACACGATTTGCTATTATTGAAGATGAATAAAAAATGAATTTTGTGGTTTGCATAGCGAGGAGTGGTTATGTTTATCAATCATACAAATCATCCTTCTCAATATTGGTCGGATGAACAGTTGACAGCAGCTCATCAGTACGGCGAGGTGGTAGATATACCGTTTCCCATTATTGATCCTCTGTTATCTACTAGTGAAATAGGTCGTCTTGTACAGGAGTATGCAGGGCGGATAATTGCTCTCAATCCACAGGCTGTGTTGTGCCAAGGGGAGTTCATATACTGTCATGCGTTAGTGGAGCGATTATTAGCAGTAGGAATTACCGTATTAGCTGCTACTAGCGAGCGTTTGGTCAGTGAATCTTACGAAGCAGGCATAAACGAGAAAATCGTCAACTTTCAGTTTGTTCAATTTCGGGAATATTGTCATTTATAAATGTTGTGTTAATAGGTAAGGAGTGAGCCTATGCAAGTAAATGCGATTTTATTTGATGTGCAGTCCATTCAAAAGTACATCTTCGCAAACAATAAATTGAAGGCCAATGTAGGGGCTTCATATATTGTGGACCGATTATTTAAGAATGTGTTGTGCGATGATGTCATTAAGAATATTGGGGTGGCCGCAGATACAACATCTTGGTTAAGCCAGGGTGAAAGTCTTACAGCACTGCCGACGCCTGTGTATGTGGCGTACATCGGCGGCGGTAATGCATTAGTGTTGGTTGACGAAGCTCATGAAGCACTCGTGTCGAATATCATTAAGCAATTTACTACTCGTGTCTTGACGAAATATCCATCCCTCAAGGTAGGGGCCACATCTGGAACAATTACTCTTGATAAGGATACGTTCTCCAGTGATTTAGGCGTGTTATATTCACAATTAAAGGCTAATCAGCATACTCTACATCCGATTGTGACGCCAGCCAATACAGGGTTGACTACGATTTGCGATTTTAGTGGTGATGTGGCTGATACAACAGAACCAATAGGTGAGAAACGCCTTGTGGCTACGTCTTTCTCAGCTAAATTTAACGCTTTTGACGCAGCAAATAAACGATTGAGCCTTGACCTATTCGGCACAGAAGACACGGACTGGGTATTTCCATCTGAGCTTGAAGATTTAGGTCAGAACCAATCTACCGAAAAGAGTAAAACAGGCATTAATGATATTGCTATCGTTCATATTGATGGTAATAACATGGGTGCTCATTTCAGAGCTTGTAAAACTTTGGAAGAACGCAGTGCCTTATCCAAGCGCGTTCATGAAAAAACGTTGGCCAGCTTTAAGGCTACAGTGGAATGGATCATCGATCACTATGATGTGTTAGATTCAGAATTGGAACTGAAACCGAACATGATGCCAATTCGCCCTATTATCGTAGGCGGTGACGATATTACATTCATCTGTAATGCTCGTATTGCGGTACAAACGTCACAATTCTTGATGCAACAATTATTGAGTGATGCGGATGGCATGTCTATTGCATCCTGTGCAGGTATTGCGGTGATTCCTACATCATATCCATTCTTTAGAGGCTACGAAATGGCAGAACAATTGTGTGATAGTGCAAAATCCAAGATGCGTGCATACCATGAAACCCATACGATTTCAGAATCCTGTTGGATGGACTTTGCCTTCTTACACGGCGAAACAGCGCCAACATTGGAGCAATTCTTTGCCAATGAATACAGTAGCCTAACAGGCAATATGCACTTTGGTCCATACCGCGTTTATGGCCGTACAGAATCTGTAGCCTCTGGTGATATAGAGGGATTGCCTCAAGTATTGGATTGCACAGCGCAATTCAACGCAGGCAAGGTGATGGCTCATAACAAGGTGAAGGAATTGCGTTCCGTACTACAAGATAATGAACATATGTGGACCGTATTCCTTGAACAATTGCGTAATACAGGGGCATCGTTGCCGAATGTAGCTGGTTGGGAAGCTTTCACAGACAAGCTATGGGCTAAGATTGATGGCCAAATGCGCACACCGTATACGGATGCCATTGAATTGATGGATTATGTATTGCCTGGATTGGAGTAAGTATATGTACACATTAACCATACAATTATTGTCGCCAACCATGCTGATGTCTGGACAAGGCGACGTGAATACGGACAGCACTATCGTTCATGACCGTTACGGGATTCCTTTTATTCCGGCGAAACGGGTGCGCGGTGTGTTATATGAAAGCGCCCTCGAGGTAGCGGAAATGATGGAAACGTCTAAGATGACGGCGTTTACAACGGACGATGTGAAAGTTTTATTCAACCGTCTTGAAGGCATTACGGATGAACCTAGATTATCCATCTCGAATTTGACCATTTCTGATTATGATGTGGTATCTCGTGAATTGGCGCAGTTAGAGGAACAGTACCCAACAGTATTCACAAAGGACCGCGTTCTTGAAGAATACACATCCATGCGGTATTACACATCTATCGACCAAACAACGGGAACAGCTATGGAAGGTACTTTGCATAATTCTCGCGTGCTTAATAAGGGGCTTACCTTTAAGGGACATATCGATGTAGAGGATATGACGGATACAGACCGCTATATTTTGAGCTGTGCTGTACGCAATATGATGGCCATCGGTGGTAAGCGAAACCGTGGGTTCGGTCAAGTGGTATGTAAAATCGATGATAAAGCATTTGATCTAGATACAATAGGGGGTAAACTATGGAACAAGTAAATATTACGGTCACTATACAATCCCCAACGCTCATTGCCAATTCTTCGACGGCAGGCGTATTGACAGGTACACGTGGATCTATTGATGGACGCATTTTGCGAGGCCTATTTGCCACTCAGTTTATCAAATCCCATAACCTTGGTAAAACAGCGCATACAAATCAGGACTTTATGAATTTGTTCTACGGTGATTTACGTTTTGTATCCGCTTATAAAGATACAGTAAAGGGAACATCATTCCCTGCACCATTGAGCTTACAAAAAAATAAGAATGCCGCTAAAGAAACTAAGTTTGTATCTAACCAGGTAGTTGATTCTTTTTATGCAAAACAAGAATACGATGTACCAGAAAAACAAAATCTTCTTGGCTTTAAAGGTGTAAAGGGCTTTGTCGTACTAGATGGTACAGAATGCAGCCCAGTTTCTGTGGAAACAGCGATTAAATTGCATATGTCTCGCTCATCTGATCAAGAGCGCGTACAAGGCCGCAGCAGTGATGGCACGATTTTTAACTATGAATATGTAGAACCAAATCAAGTATTTGTGGGCTCCGTAGTAGGTCCTAAGGATGCCTTGGAATCCTTCGTTCACGAATTCCCTAAAAATTTAGATTGCCATATCGGCCGTTCTCGCCGTACAGAATACGGTCACTGTACCGTTACAATTGGTGATATTATGCCTGTGCCAACGCCAACGAGTGCAGGAAATTCCTTATATGTACGATTGCATACGCCATTGCTACTCGGTACGGAATCCATTCATGATGTAGTTGGTCGTGCGGTAGCATCCATTGGTTCAGACATTACCATCGGTGGTGTGTTTGCTTCGTACCAAGAGGAACAAAACTTTAACAGCATCTGGGGCGTTCGTAGTAGTTCTGAAGCAGCTGCCTCTGCAGGTAGTGTGGTGGAATTGGTAAAATCATCTGGTTGGTCTACCGATGATGTAGCAGCATTGCAACATATCTTATACAACGGTATGGGTGCTCGCGTGCAAGAAGGGTATGGACAAGGTCGTCTTTGGACACCATTGGAAGGTACAATGGTACCATTAGGTAAGGCAAAAGCAGAAGCTCTTACATCCTTACATAAACCAACACGTCGCATTGCGAAGAAGGTATTGGAAAAACAAATCATCTTGAATGCACGATTACATGCAGCTCACGATGTGGATACGTATATTAAACGCACTATGGATTCTCGTAGTATCTCCAAGCATTTCGCGTCCGTTTTATTGGCTGAACTCGGTACAGATCATGCCACTGGCCATCGCCAATTGCAAGACTTTGTAGCGCAAACTAAAGCGGATAAAAAGGTGCTTGAAAAGAATTTGCGTGAATTCCAATTGGAACATGCATACACGCACAGTGAAACGAAACGCGTTAATTTGATGGATTATATCATCGATTTTGATGCGAATATGTTAGTGAATGCGTGCTTGTCTAAATCTGGTACAAGCGGCTCCTATTACCAAATTCCGACAGAACTTATCGATATGGTGGGCCTCGATGCAGCAAAACTAGCTGATACTGTAGCTTACGAATATTGGTTGTATTTCTTTAGACATATTAGAAAAGTTAAGTAAGGAGGACCGTCGTATGTTAAACTCTGCAAGTATTATAGGGCGGTACACTCTGACTGGTACTGTCAAACTCACGAGCCCACTGATTATCCGTGCTGGTGTGAGTAATGATATATTAAATGATACGGTTGATGATATCGTGGTGACCTACCATGATGGGCAACCATTTATTCCTGGCACATCCTTAGCTGGTGTGTTGCGTCAAGCCTTGCAAGGTCTTGTACCTGATGCGGAATTGGTGCTATTCGGCTCTATCGATGATAAGGGAACTCAAAGTGCGTTGCAAATCAATGACATTCCTTTAGAAGATACGAATATTGTCGTACGTGACGGAATTCGCATTGATGATGTGCGTGGTGTAACCGTAGATGGTGCTAAATATGATTTCGAGGTTATCGAATCGGGTGCTACCGGTCAATTACGCATCGATTGTGTTATCCGTCGGTATCACGAACAACAAGGCGATAAGATTGAAAAGGCCCTCGCTGCCTTAGCCAATGCTTTACAACATGGCATCGCTATTGGAGCTCGTACGGTAAATGGTTTTGGCCGTGTTGCTTGTAAGGATATTGCCTTAGAACACTATGACTTTACAAAACCAGACCATGTGAAAGCATGGTTAATTGGCAAAGATGGCGATTCCGTAGCTATTCCTAGACACGCCCTTGTAGCTGACCGCGATTTAGTCATCAATATGGATGCTTATTTAGAAGATACGGTGCTTATCAAATCCATCTTTGAAGAAGCCTGGGAAGATACATCTGTAGCGCTTTTCGTTCCTGGTACATCCGTTAAAGGTGTATTGCGTCATCAATGTGGTCGTATTATACAAGCTCTCGGTATGAATGATGCACTTGTGAATACGCTTTTTGGATACAGTAATGACGATGATAAGGATAGCCGTAAGGGCCGTGTCATGGTCGATGAAATTTACTTTGATAAACAGTTCAATCAAGAGGAACAACCTCGTATCCGCGTGGATCGTTTCACTGGTGGTGCTATGAATGGCGCCTTGTTCCAAGATCACCCTGTACGTAACACTAAGGGGGATACAGTGACATTCCCATTGCGCATGACTGTTAAAAACTGTAACGATGCAGAGGCCGGCCTTGTGTTGCTGCTCGTGAAGGGTCTCATGACAGGTCAAGTTACATTGGGGGCGAACCGTACAATTGGTTATGGCCGTGTACAAGGTAAATCTGTTACCGTTCAGTATCATGGTGAAAGCTATACCATCGATGGTAATGGTAAGGTAACATCTGGTGATGCCTCTCATCTTGAAAACCTAGTGAGTGCGTTGCAACAATGTATTAAAGAAACTGTAAACGGCTAAGGAGGTTGCCATGAGTAAAGAATTACAACGCCACGAAGGCGTATATACAAAAACTAGCGGCACCTGTGGCGCTCTAACAGAAGTGAATATTGCTGTTGTTGCGAAGGGACACATGCAACGGGATGGTCTAGTCGTTACTTGGTCTGTGCACGAAGTAAAATGGGGCTATTACAAGAATGGTGCATTCCAATTCTCTGATGGTTCTAACGCTATTGACAATGCTTATTTGCAAGAAATGCGCATCTTTAACGATACAGAAGAATTGCGCGTTACCGTTCAAAATGGATCTATTTCATATCGCTATATTTCCGATGCCTCTGGTGAAAGCGTATCTTACGTGGATTCTACATCTCGTATGATTGGTGAAAATGATCCGGGTTATGCCCAATTACATAATATTGAAGGTTTTACCCATTTAGTTGATACAGGGCGTAAGCTTTCACAAATCATTCCTGTAACAGCTACAAAACAATATTGCTACTTAACAACGCGCAATTACATTGGATATTTAGATAACCATCAAGCAAGCTATACCGATTACCGGTATGTGAGTATCGTAGATAAGGAGGCGTAGTATGGCAAAGAAAGCAAAGAATAAACATGCGGCTAGTGCAGCCTTCTTTCAACGTGTAAATGGTCCAGATTTTGATGTGAAAAAAGCGACGGAACCACGTGGTGGCGGCCGTGGTGGTCAAGGCCGTTCTGGCGGTTACAATAATTCCCATGGTAATAGCGGTGCTAGAAGCAATGGTAATAGCAAATATCCGTCTACACCTGCTAGCGCAGCATACAATTTTGTGCGTTTGCCAAGCCATGTAATTCCTGCTGAATTCTATGATGGGAATTTTGAAGGTGTCACAAAGGATGTTATTGATGCGTACCGTGATCATGTTACGAAAATGGATACACATACTGGTTATATTGATCTCACCATTACAACAGAAACACCACTATTCATAGGTGGTCCATCGAAACAAGAGGACACAACACCTCTAGAATTTTATGGTGGTCAAAACAATCCAACCATTCCGGGATCTAGCCTTAAAGGGATGGTAAAAGAAATCTTTAAAATCGTAACAGCGAGTAGCTTTAGACCATACCAACGCGGTACAGGATTAGGCGACTTTGAAGATCGATACCTTTATTTCCGTGACTTTGCGAGTGCTATTAAATCTCTTAAGGAGTATTATGCAGAACGCATGGTGGGCATGGAGAAAAATGGCAAGGGTGAATATAAAGCTGCTACTAAGGCGACACCTGGTTTCATCATTCAAACGGTGAATAATGATTACTTCGTCGTTCCTAGTGATGTTAAAAAATGCTCTTATTTGGATAATGATGGCATGGAACTTAAGAAGGATAAGGCGTCCATCGACTGGATGAATACGTATGTGAACATTCATACGGGCTCTATGCGTTCTAAAAAATCCTACATGCGTATTACCAAACCGGGAAATTTTGATAAACGAATTCCAATTCCGCAGTCTTGTATTGAAAGCTACGCAGATGATAAGAACCGCGGTACATTAGATTTGCTAGATAAGAAAACAGGTAAATCCGGCGAAGCGGCTAAAGAGTATACCCATTGCTCAGATGTAAAATTCGTTGTGCCTTGTTTCTTTATTGAAAAGGATGGTCTTGTTGAACATTTTGGGCATGGTCGTTTCTATCGAATCGCTTACGATTTAAAAATTAGTGATCATTTACCAACGTCCTTGAAGCAACATAATAAAGGCGTGGATTTATGTGATAGCGTATTTGGTTATGGCGATAATTGGGCTGGACGTGTATCCTTCTCTGATGCACATGTACAAGGTACACTTAAGATGTGCCCTTCCGATTATCCACATCCATTGATGGGACCAAACCCAACATCATTCCAACTCTATTTGGAACAAAATGTGGATGACCATAATACGTATAATCACTGGGGGCATGAACATGCGTCCTTACGTGGTTATAAGATGTATTGGCATCAACCGCTTGCCAAAGCGAAGGATTGGACTCGTACGGCTGAAGAAAAAGAAATCAAAGGTACACGCAAGATTCGCCCTGTTGATATAGGGGTTACTTTCACAAGTCGTATTCATTTTGAACGTCTTAGTGATGTAGAACTCGGTGCGTTGCTTATGTCTCTTAATTTAGATCAATATTCTGGCGGCCAACGTCGGACGTATTACAAACTAGGCATGGGTAAATCTATTGGTTTCGGCAGTGTTAAACTAGATACAGACGTAACGATTTTTGATAATACTAGCCGTTACTCTGTCTTGTTTGAAAATGATGCATGGAATACTGGAAAAAGTACAATGGATAGCAAAGACTATGTAGACGCGTTTACAACGTATTGCGATGATGTACTCGGTGCGGATAAACCAGCATATAATGCGATGCTCGAAGATTTGTATATGATGATGGATTGGAATATCGCTAATGGTCCAAATGCTGCTAAGAATTGGAACGAAGGGATATCCATGATGACTATCAAAAACAATAAAATGGATGATCGCATTAAATATCGCAGTAAACTAGATATGCCTAAATCTTTCATCGAAAAGTGGTCTAAATAATGCTGGGTACTGTAACATTAGCCCTTAAGGCTAAGAACACATGTAAACTGCCTGAATTTCCAGGACGATTTCTCCATGCGGCCGTATTTTCCCTCCTCGGTTCTATCGATGAAGCATCCAGTACGTATTGGCATAATTTAGCAGGTATCAAACCATTTACCGTATCCCTACAATATGGCAAAAAACGCCGTGATGCTAGTATTCAAGAGGGGGATATAGTTTACTTACGAATCCATGTGTGGCATCGTGAGCTGTGGTATGTCCTTGAAGAGATACCACAGCTACTATCCTTACAAATCGGACCACTTGAGGCGATGGTTGTCGATGTGCAATATGATGCACCCTTTGATCTTCCTTTATCGGGAGAGAATGCTTTGATATTGGTAGAGCGATGCCTTACGGCCAAGCCTACGAAACGTGTGGAAATCGATTTTGTTACGCCTACCTCATTTAACGGAACATATGGCGAAATTACATTTCCTAAGGCAGAGCTTATCTTTGCATCCATTGTAGATAAATGGAATGCTGGTGATGAAGAACAAGCATTAGATAAAGCACGCATTAAAGAACTGTGTGAGCGAATTGTTCTGACCGATTGGAAAGGACACACTAAGCGTGTATACTTTGGTCGTGACCGAGGTATTACCGGATTTGTAGGTGGCTTTACATTCAATTTGTCCAAGCTAAATGACGAAGAACGACAACTCATTACTATTCTAGCAACCTTTGGCCAACATTGCGGTGTAGGACGATTGTCTAGTCAGGGGCTGGGACAAGTGCGAGTGACAGTGCATATGAAATAATAGATTTTTAGTCTAGAAATTATAGTTAGATATATTTGGACTATGTATAGGTCTAGATATAGTACCTCCCAACTAAAGAAACCTGCTAGTTATCAATTCTGATAACTAGCAGGTTTCTTTTTAGTTCCTAGTTTTTTTGATTATCTCTTTACGTGAAAGCTACGTATAATGAAATCACAAGTTAAGCCTACTAGTTAGAGCATCATTTAGCATGGTCGTTACCTCCGCGACCCATATCGTTACAACGTAACGATATACAATACACAGACCCTTTGATCGGAACCGCCCTTGAAGCGGATGCTATGATGTTTAGCTGGTAGGCTTAATCTATTTTTTTATATATACTATTTTAAACTTTGAATAAATGCACGAACACTCTGCTTTACTTCAATAAAAAGCCCTAAAGATAAATGAATAGAAAATGAACTTAATTATTGACGTAAACCCTATAAACCCTTATAATGACGGTATCTTAAGAAACATCATTTTCCTCCAGTATTTACCTATATCCATAGGCCTTGTGGACCAAATGGGAACACGTTTTGACCGTTTACGGTATTGAAACTTACGAGGGATTTTAACCTCAATAGTGGAATGGCATTCAGTTGCAACAATACCTACCGCTTGCGGTATTGAAACGTAAAAGATTCAAATTCTCGAATATAAGGTATAAATTCATACGTTGCAACAACACCTACCGCTTGCGGTATTGAAACTGGTCGGAGAATACCGATACCGTCTAAGAACAATTGTTGGTTGCAACAGTACCTACCGCTTGCGGTGTTGAAACACCAATTTATAATCGTTAGCCCACTGATATGTGCGAACGTTGCAACAGTACCTACCGTTTACGGTATGCGTAGAAGGGTGCGAGACGGCAGAGGAGCAAAGCGACGATGAAGTCCGCACATCTCAAGTACCTGAGCAAAGCGAAGGTAAAACGAAGATGATGAAGCAACAGTACCTACCGTTTACGGTATGCGCCGAAAGGTGCGAGACAGCAGAGGAGCAGCGCGACGATGAGGTCCGCACATCTCAAGTATCTGAGCAAAGCGAATGTAAAACAAAGGTGATAAAGCAACAGTGCTTACCGTTTACGGTATTGAAACTCAGAAACTTGCATGCCCTCATTATTAAATGTAGCCGTTGCAACGGCACCTACTGTTTACGGTATTGAAACTTAAAATGTAACGGATTAATTCTTTGATTAATTTGCGTTGCAACAGTACCTACCGCTTGCGGTATTGAAACCGACCAGCGTAACTCATCGTCATGAAGTCTTGCTGTGCCCAAGTTGCAACAACACCTACCGCTTGCGGTATTGAAACGGGCACCTCTCACCGTTCTTTATTTAAAAATTTTAGCGTTGCAACAGTACTTACCGTTTACGGTATTGAAACTCATGTAGCGGTTGAGAACCAACCTTAATACTTAAGGCGTTGCAACAGTACCTACCGTTTACGGTATTGAAACAACATCCAGAGTAATGCTGGAAGTCTCAATGCATTTAACGTGTTGCAACAGCACCTACCGTTTACGGTATGCGCCGCAGGGTGTAGGACAGCAGAGGAGTAGAGCGACGATGAGGTCCACACATCTCAAGTACCTGAACGAAGAGAAGGTAAAACGAAGATGATGAAGTAACAGTACTTACCGTTTACGGTATTGAAACATCAACTGATAAGCTTTAATTGCTACGCTATCTGGTAGCAGTTGCAACAGCACCTACCGTTTACGGTATGCGCCGAAGGGTGCGAGACTGCAGAGGAGCAAAGCGACGATGAGGCCCGCACATCTCAAGTACCTGAGCGAAGCGAAGGTAAAACAAAGGTGATAAGCAACAGTACCTACCGTTTACGGTATGAGCCGAAGGGTGCGAGGCAGCAGAGGAGCAAAGCGACAATGAGGTCCGCACTTCTCTTACCTAAGCAAAGCGAAGGTAAAACAAAGGTGATGAAGCAACAGTACCTACCGTTTACGGTATTGAAACGTGTCGCCCTGTGGCGGTATATCCAAAGGGTATTTTGTTGTAACAGTACCTACCGTTTACAGTATTGAAACAAGAAAGTTGTCTCTGGCAAAGATTTAGCGACTTCAATTGAGTTGCAACAGTACCTACCGTTTACGGTATTGAAACTTTTCTTCATATGCGTCATAAGATTTAATGAAGAAGTTGCAACAGTACTTACCGTTTACGGTATTGAAACGCATTGAGATCCAAGATGGAGATGCATGTACCATCTGGGTTGCAACAACACCTACCGCTTGCGGTATTGAAACGGGCACCTCTTACCGTTCTTTATTTAAAAATTTTAGCGTTGCAACAGTACTTACTGCTTACGGTATGCGCCGCAGGGTGCGAGACAGCAGAGGAGCAAAGCGACGATGAGGTCCGCACATCTCAAGTACCTGAGCAAAGCGAAGGTAAAACAAAGGTGATGAAGCAACAGTACCTACCGTTTACGGTATGCGCCGAAGGGTGCGAGACAGCAGAGGAGCAAAGCGACGATGAGGCCCACATATCGCAAGTGCCTGAGCAAAGCGAAGGTAAAACAAAGGTGATCAGCAATAGTACTTACCGTTTGCGGTATGCGCCGCAGAGTGTGTGGCAGCAGAGGAGCAAAGTGACGATGAGGTCCGCACATCTCTTACCTGAGCAAAGCGAAGGTGAAACAAAGGTGATGAGAAAATAGTACTTACCGTTTAGTGTATATAATAAAAGAACTACATATTTTATTAGGAGTATGCTATCTCCCTACAACCACAAAAAAAACTCTACCCTAGATCTTCTAAGGTAGAGTTTTTGTTTATAAATCTCTATAATTCGATGCTTATTGTATCGAATGTTTGTTTGGTATATAATTGAAATAAGATAGTTAGACGAGGTTGGGCCTCTCTTCGTCATTGAAGGGAGGGGTAAGCCTATGAGTGATTATGAAATCATTATGCTCCTATTACAGGTGATGACCGTGATCATTGCCTTTGGAGCGTTAATAGCGCTTATTTGTCTAGGAAAAGACAAATAGCCCTTCGTTATCTTTGATAATTCGATAACAGAAAGGCCATTTCCTAATATTTTATAGATTTCGAGATGAGCCTGACGTATCCACTCGTCTAGCTATCTTCTTATATTATAACGATGGTTTAGGTCATCGTCAAATATAGATGAATAAGCATGTTTTTGTTTGATGAGTGTGTTCTGCCATTAAGTATGCAGGACATAAATTCTGAGCTGTTTCAAAACGGCTCTTTTTTTATTCCTAGTTTTTTTGATTATCTCCCTATAGAGAATCTCCGTATAATGAACTCACAAGTTAAGCCCATTGGTTGTAACATCAAGTATCATGATTTACCTCCATACAATAAATAAAATAACCCTTTTATAAAAGCTGCATTAGGCGGCGAACAAAGTGGTGTTCTTCCGGTGGGCTTAGCCTAGTATGTTGTTTGTATTACATGAGTTATATGTGTTTTTATACACGGAGGTTCTCTATGGAACGATTTACTATTCAGAAGAATGATTTTTTATCCCATGATTGCACCGGTTACTTTCATCTATATTATGTAGGGTACGGGCGACCAGGCAATCCGGATTATTTGAACACGTTGAAAAATATATTTGTTTCTACACCTCTAGATACGTTGCGAGCTGCCTCTAGGCAAGCTGCAGCATTAATGATACAGGATATTCCGAAGGTTATAGATGCTGAAGGTTTGAGTGAGGTTGTTCTTATGGCGGTGCCACGGTCCAAGTCAGGCATGTGCAATTGGCAACTTGGGTTTAAGGCTGCGGTGCGGACTGCTGTGAAAGCCCTACAGGATAATAACTTGCCTGTCGTCGACGGAACAGATTTTATTTTCCGCCATACGAGTACCAAGATGACACACTTGCGTAAGCCTGTATCTAATTTCGAAAATACTGGTAGTGAGCCGTACCCAGGGATTACCAAGGATACTTGTGATATCCAGAACGAGTATCTAAAGGGTAGAACGGTTATTTTGATAGATGATATTTATACAAAAACAGTCAATGTTGACGAAGATTGTATTCAAGCATTATACGATGCTGGTGCAGCGCGCGTTATTTTTTACGCCGTAGCCTACACTAATCGAAATGCGTATAAAAGAGGAGCATAATATGAAGATTTCACCAATAGCTTTGAAAATTTGGGCTGTCCAACAAGCCACTAATCAGATCAAATCAAGAGCTAGCTTTCACAATACGTGGAAAACAGCAGATGCATTTCTTGCCATGATGGATGATATCCCACACATTGATGAGGCGGTGCATAGCTTGTCCGTAGCGGTGGACGATATGGACTGGATGGATGGAGCGGTGTGCTGCTTTGATACAGAGTTTCCCGTCGTGAATGTGAACGCACCCAATGGTGATCGCCCCTATCTCTTGTTCTATAAGGGCGACCTTAGTCTGCTTAACGATTTAAATCGCAATGTGGCCGTCATCGGTTATACGACACCAACAGATGAGCAGATTGCTCGTGAAAGTAAGATTGTTGAGCAACTAGTCTATCATAACCAACATATCGTGAGCGGTCTTGCGAAGGGATGTGATGGCATTGCTCATACGATATGCATGGATTGTGGCGGAAAAACGATTGCCATCTTACCATCTTCGTTGAATTCCATATTTCCTGCTGCTCATCGCGATATGGCGCAGCGTATAGTTGAAACAGGAGGTCTCATTATTACTGAGTACTACGATGAGCCGCATAGCCGACACGAAGCTATCAACCGCTTTGTGGAGCGAGATCGATTGCAGGCTTTATTTGCTAAGGCGGTGATTCTCATTGCTAGTTATGAAGGTCGTGACGGAGATAGTGGTTCTCGTCATGCTATGGCAAAGGCAAATAAATATGGGCATATGGCGTGCGTTATGTATAATGCTGCGACCGATGGTACTGCGAGGGATATGAAATTAAATCGTAGCTTACTAGAAACGCAACAAGCGCGACAACTTGTGGCTGCAAAGAGTAAAAGTGATACCTCAGCAGTCACTCTAGAGGAGATTGTTCAGTTTATTAATCCAATGTTGGAAATGGCAGACACTCTGTTCTAGCTCTTGGGGCGTTATACGTTTTAAGTTATCCATACCAAGGTTATAAAGATAACTATTAAAGTTATTACGGTAAATATAGATAGGGTTTGATAGAGGAGGTTCTATGTTTTACATCGTTGATGTAGATAACACATTAGTGTTTACAAATCAATTAAATACAGCTGGTTATGTGTACGCCTTGGACCATGTGGGTCTAGAACCAAGTGCTACAATACCTGACCGTATTACGAAGAACGTTGTACGCGAGTGGTATCCTAAGCTCACAGAGCAAGAATTAGACCGTATCTCATTCTATAAGCAATCCTATGTGCGGACACATTTAGAGCAGACTACGCTCAACCCTGAAATGGCTCATTTGCTGAAGGTTCAAGGAAGGAATCGTTGTGCTTTATGGACTGCTGCTAATCCAGAACGAGTACAATTATTGTTGGACTTTCACAATATAACGGAATACAAGGCTATTCGTTTCAGTGATAAGTCCACTAGTGATGTAGTACACGCCATTCAAGATTTTTGCTCGCTATTTCAATGTGAGCCGCAAGACTTGTGTTTTTATGATGATGACCCTGGCGTTATACAACGATTGCTAGATTATGACGTATCTGTCATAGCGGCATAAATAAGAAGGCACATTGACATCATTTTAAAATCCATTATCTGAAATGTATTATTTTGAAATGATAGATTCATATAATTAGATAAATTAATTATCTATATTGATAGATTTTTGTTATATAGGAGGTTCTATGCATCACGTTACGATTAGTACAACAGGTATATTTAATGCTATTCGTCCATCTTTATTTCCACCAGTAGAGGGAAAAGAGTCCACAACGTTTATGTTCGGATTAGATTTTAATACTGGTGGTGTGATTCCATTTTATGATGATGAGTCAGACGATGTAACGGTTAATGGCCCTCATATTGAGATAGAACGGCAGAGGATTCGCGAGTTTGTAAAGGCTGTATGTGCGGAGATGGAAAAACCCTTTGAGGAATGTCGTAGTGCGTTATTGTTTTCTTTGCCAGAATTTCTCCGCTTTGGTACGTATAATGGGCGACCTTTATTAGAAACGCCTCGTAAAGGTGAGTATGAGGCGTATGTCTTGTATAAAAGCCACAGAGGTCGCAAGTTACTATTTCAAAAGGGGCGTCCCCCTAAGGATGAGGCGCAATATGTATTCGACAATATGCTACGCCATTTTATATCTACTTTGTTTTCTGATGAAGGCACGTATGGCTATTTATCCGATGTTAAGCATATAGAAACGCCTATATCCCTTGGCGTATTACAACAGTCCTTGGAGGATATCGGGGCAGCGAATGATGATGTATTTAGTGAAGGTGTCGATGCCTTTTCGGTGCCGAATCACTACGTGATGACTGAGCCTACACAGGTTCAATCTGAATTTTTACTTCTTGCTGATGCGCTTGGTGCCTATATGGTACAGGCTATGGAGGGAAAAACAGAATCAGAAGCACTCAAGACCTTGTCGAAGGATGTATTGTTACAAAATATTTGTGAGCCTATGTATAAAGCGTACATGGGATCTAGTAAGGCAGCATCTATTCACGTCTATGATGAGTGTGAACGCTGGCTCGATCCGTTGATTCGTCAATGCTGGAATAATCAATATAAGATGTTCCGTCATACGTTAAATCAGGTGCCTACCTATGATGATGGAGTACTTGGTTATGTGAAAGAACAGAATGTAATTCCTCTTGTGGCGCAAGTAATTCAGGAACTTTCTACATCAAATTTAGGAGTCGAACTACATCCGCAGGTGCATCAGTATAAGCAGTATTTGGATGTTCTTGTTCCTTATACAGATCGTGTGCAGGAATTATATCGCAAGCGGTATGTTGGGGTAGGTGATGAGCTAATGTCTGTGATGGATGAATCCAACCCGTTCGGTATGAATAGTCCTTTTAGCATGGATAATCCATTTGGCTTAGAAGATTTGGTTGATAGTGATGTTCCGTTTGGGTTCAGAGACCCATTTGGTATGAATGATGTGGATGATATGCCACCTGTAGATGTGGAGTTATGTTGCCACGTGTATTGTGCACTAGATGCGTGTCAGCGAGCCATTCGAGGCGAGCGCATGTATCATAATGTGATTCCTATTGTGAATTTCCTAGATGATTTGGTCGCTCATGCGGACATTCCTTCACCGGATTCGTGGCAGTACGAGTATTTTTTGAAAGTAGGGCGTCTATCCAAGTGGTATCGGGCTCTGGCCTATGCTTTCACAGGGCGTAGCGAGGCTGAAAGTTTATTAAAAGAATTGATTCAGGCTCAAGAGAAAGATCCGTTGGACTATGATAATTATTCCAATGCATTTATTCATAATTTGACGAATCCAGAGAGTGCCTTTGATCTTAAGTATTTACAGCTTGCGTTATTGCATTTTTATGTAGAAACGGACAATCGCATAGGTTATGAACGCTACATTGAAACTGTATATCCTCCGCTCTTCTCCATGCGTTTTGACTGGATTAGCCAAATGCAGATTTTGTTAAATGAGAATAGGGATGAGGCGGAAGACGAGTATACACGGAGTAATCGCTATTGGAACTATACGAATGGGGTATTCCTATTGTGGGTCAAGGCCGTATGGCATTTTCATATAGAACATATGGACCAAGCCTGCTGGGAGGAACTAGGTGCGTTGTGGGATGCGACCTATGACAGTCCAAACTATATGCGTCATATGCAGGATCATTACGCGTACCTTGAGTGCGTCAAATACATGGTAAAATTGGCTGTTCATTTTGGTGATACTAGACGAGCTGAGATGTACAAGCAGAAGCTACAAACCCTTATCGATGAGGCCTATCAATTTGGCTGGGCAGGCACAGAACTAGGATATCCGTGGAATGCGTCGGATTATAGTATTATGGCACAGATTAATGAGATCTTAGGCAAACTAGACCTTGCGAAGGAGCAATACGATAAAGCTTACGCCTTGGTAAGTTACGCTCAAGAAAAATGGCGTTACTTTGAAGGTAAACATGGCAATATTTGGGATTTACCGATTGCCGTAGACCCAGAAACAGCACAACCTACGCTAACCGAGTGGTTAACAAACTATACACCGCGATTCTCTACTATTGAAGAATATAAGAAGGCTTTGGTGTCCTGGATGAGCTTTGTATTTCATTAAAAGAGTTGTTTAAATAGTATATATCCATAAAAAAAGAGCCATAAAAATGAACTGCACCTCCAAAATTGGACATAATTTTGGAGGTGCAGTTTTTCTATGCAAAAATATTTTAAAGAGTCTAAGAATCAAGCTCTTTTGCTATTCAAAAGTGGCTTTGGTATATATCTGTCTAAGAAAATGGATGCAGATCAGTTGAGGTAGAGTCTTTTTAATTATAAAATGAATTTAAAATGAAGTTTTCGTTGACTGGTTGGCTTTCACTATTTATAATGAATATGAATTAATATAGATAATTTTCAACAGATTTATAAATATAAGTGTAAATGTAAATAGTATATAAGGGGAAAGAGAGAGTATTATGAAAATATATAAAGCCTTATTAATAGGTAGTGTATTAGGGACAATTAGTATGCCAGTAGTGATGGCTGATGTGTATAATAATGTCAATTTAGGGATGGATAATACCATTGTGGCTAATACATCTGCTAATGTAGCGGTAGGTAATATGAATACTACGGATATTTGGGGGATTGCCGTAGGTTCTAATAATACCGCTAAACTTGGCACTATTGCCGTTGGTCGTGATAATACGGGGGATGACAATCAGGTTATTATAGGCACGAATAATACAGCTACAGGTCCGAGACATAGACAATCGAGCGGTACAGGTAACTTTGTAGCAGGCGATCATAATGTAGTAGAAGGGGATTCATCTATTGTTATTGGCCGCTATAATAGCGCTATATCCGAATATGCACTTCAGCCCATAACAATTATTGGCAATACTTCGACTGCTAAAAGTAATGGTATCGTCATCGGTTCTAATTCAGAGGCAGATACTGGTAATATTGCGATTGGTAATCATGTTCGTGCTATTGGTAGACCTGGTAAGGTGGATCCTAATAATATATTTAAGTTCTTACATTCTGATGCTAAACGAGATTCCTATAGCTTGGTTTCTTTTGGTGGAAGACAGGTGAAAGGCGTAGAGCCAGGTGCTATGACTGAAACCTCTATGGATGCTGTAAATGGGGCTCAATTGTATAGCGTAGCCAAAGAGGCTATGCGTCATTCGACGGTGGCTGCTGAAGATTATACATATGATATTATTGTGACTGAAGGTAAGAACCCAGATGGCTCGACTAAGTACAAGCTTAAGATGGCCGATAATTATGTAACCTCTAAGATTCCTACGGTTAATAGCAGTTTTAATATTACGGTAGACAAATATCGAGAGTTCAACACGTTAAAAGATAATTATTATGTGTCTTTGAATTCAGATTTGGAGAACTTAAATTCCGCTCAGTTTGCTGAACATGAGTACCCTTATAGTGTGCCTGCAGCGGATGCAAATACATCTGAAATAAATAGTAACGAAGTACGATTTGATAATCGTCGAGCTAAATTAGGCTCCTCTTTGACTGCACAGAGTGTTCAGTTTAATGCTGAGCATAGTACGTCTTCTTTAGATAGTACGTTTTTGATTTTCAAAAATAGTATTAATGGTAATACGAGTACCTTTGGTCCGAGTGGCTTTTTTAGTGAAACAAAGGATGGCAAGCGAATCGAGTTTTCCTCTGAGTACATTACCGCAGGGAACCAGCAAATCCATGATGTGGCTAAAGGCGTTGATGATACGGATGCGGTGAATGTGGCACAGCTGAAAGATGTAGAACGAAAGATTACCAATATTGATTCTAATGTCATTAATCAAGCTCGGACGTATACAGATGGACAAGTTGCCAAAGTGGGAGCTGGTGCAGCGGCGCTAGCTGGACTCCATCCACTAGACTATAATCCAAATGATAAGTGGAGCTTTGGCATTGGTTTTGGTAATTATAAAAATGCGCAGGCAACCGCGCTAGGCGCCTTTTACCAACCTAATGAACACACGATGTTCAACATTGCTACCACCCTTGGGGATAATCGTAATATGGTGAGCTTAGGGGCCAATGTGAAAGTAGGCTATCAAGATCCAACACTTAAAATGAGTCGCTTTGAAATGGCTAAACAAATTAAAGATTTACAATCTGACAATGCATCATTACGGACTGAAGTAGATGAAATTAAAGCAGCGTTGAAAACATTGCAAGAAGCAGCTGTAAACACAGGAAGAAGGGATTTGTAATGAATACAAAGTTGTTATTGCTAGCCGGTGTTGTGTCTGTGTTGAGTATGAATGGTGTAACGGTTCATGCGGATTCTACGGTTTCTACAAATAGTGAAAATTTGTTGGTCAATACGAGTACGAATGCAGATGGTTCTACGAATTATGAGATTTCTGCGACGAATTATCCTACATATCAGGGCACGTTTATAGGTACTGGTGGGGATATTAATCATGGTGTTCGCATTGAATCTGATGGTATATCTATTAGTGATACGGTAGAAGCAAATGCGGGCCATCCTGATGATCGTCATGCTCATATTGGAGCTGGTCACTTTGATATGTATAATGGCACGCATGAGCTTGTCTGGGTGAAGGACTATGGCTTGGCTATCCTCGATCGAAAAGATAATAAATATATGGCACAGATGGAGCCTAAAACTTTTACCATGACCAATATTCAAAGTGGTGATAAGTCTGAGCTTAGCACAGATGGCACAAAGATTGTGCACTATGATAATGAGAATAGCACTGAATATAATACGAATTATGGATATAATGGGGTGACCATCACGACTACCGATGGGGACCATGATAATGAGAAAATGGTGTCTCTCACTAACAAAGGCCTAGATAATGGGAATAATAAAATCATAAATGTGTCTAAGGGCGAGGTTTCTAAAACCTCTACGGAGGTCATTAACGGCAGTCAGTTGCACGAGGTGAAAACGCAGGTCGATAACAATACGAATCGCATTTCCACGCTTGAAAATAATACCGTGAATATTGGGGATAAGGTGCTCAACAATGCCAAGTCCTATACGGATCGTCAAGTCTCCAAGGCTGGCGCTGCCTCTGCGGCGTTAGCGGGCTTGCACTATCTCGACTACAATCCAAACGATAAATGGTCCTTTGCCACTAGCTTGGGCCACTATAAACACTCCACGGCTGGCGCCATCGGCGCATCCTATCAGCCAAATGAAAACTCCATGGTTCACGCTGGCGTTACCCTTGGTGGTGAAAGCATGTTTAACATCGGTGCTTCTTTCAAAGTGGGCGAACAAGATCCGACACTCAAAACAAGCCGCTTTGAAATGGCGAAACAAATCAAAGACCTACAAGCGGACAATGCATCACTGCGCGCAGACAACGAAGAACTACGCGCTGAAGTTAACGAAATTAAAGCAGCGTTGAAAAAATTACAGTAATTGTAGTATTTATAATAGTCACATAAGTTATATAATAGCTAAGCTTTACGCTTGGACCATACATAGGCACGTTCTCGAGGATATAGTATACTTATACTAATGAGAGAACGTGCCTATTATTGTTTGAGAGGTGTATATGAAACTAAAAAGTACTTTGTTGAGCTTAGCTGTGGCAGTAGCTTTCACCATGCCTATTGATGCAGCGCAATATACTGTTCCTGAAGGACAGCCGCCTGTACCAGGGGCCGACGCTAGTATTCCAGATGCTGCATATCAGAACTATCGTTTCGGGGAAGCTCTTAATGCTAATGCGAGTGCAATCATTTTAGCGCGCAAGCACATATATGAAATGTTAGATAAGCAGGTAGAAGAGAATAAAAGAAGTGTAGAACAGGCAGAACGATGGAAGAAAGCACATGATAAGTCTATGGATATATCTTCTCATGAATCTACGGTTATCTTGCTGCACGAAGGTGACCATCGGGCTAAAATGACAGTGCCTATTGTTGTAACTGGAAGTTTTTATAAGGACGCTCATCAGAAAAATGAGGTATCTTCTTTTGCTATTGAAAGCAGTGTTATTGCTGGGCTTGTCAGTTCTAGTGAAAGCTTTGTAGATGATGCAGTTTATAAATCGGCTAAACAAAAGGGTGCCTTTAATTATCCTAGTATTACTAAAGGAAATTGGAGTATAACAGACAAATATCTTAGTGAGAATACACCTTTAATGATGGCTGCTGTTACGTTTGATAAACAACCAAACCACAATTATGTGGCAGTACTTGGCCATATAAATCACCCAATTACTACTAAGGTAGAGAGCACAATGGCTAATTTTGTAATTCCATCGCTACAGCCAATAGATGATGTAGATCGTACAAGTGATGCTGTTACATGGGGGAATGTAACCTATCGTTTGCCTAAGGGTATGCAGTTACAATCAGAAATGAAAGAGGGCCCACATGCAGAAGGTCGTGTATATGAGGGGTCAGACATGCGGCTGGTTGTAACAAGAGGTCCTATACAGAGAAAAGATCATCCAATGGTTGCATATCCTAAACGTGTTTTTAACGATATTATTTATAGATCCTCTAAATTATTGTTACAAAATGTACCAATCCAATCTGCGATGGTGTTGAATAATGGTGTTCCTACTTATATCATGGATCAATATAACCCTGGTAAGCTATCACGTATACTCCATTTGATACAAGATGATGAATACTCCTATGTTATGGTATTGTCGTATAAAGATGGTAAAACTAAATACAATCATCTAAAGTTGCGTAATATGATGGAATACTTAGACTTTAAAAACGCTAACCAGTTAAGAAGCAAGATAGAAAAGAAGCTAAAGAAATAAGAAACAGACCGTACCTTGGGGTGCGGTCTTTGCTACATTTATCTATATATTTCTATTATTCGTTCCTTATTGTATCGTATATTAGTTCGTCATATAATAACTGTCGTTATTGCCTTTGGAGCATTAATAGCGCTTATTTGTCTCACAAAAGACAAATAGCCCTTCATTTCCACTAACCTGGAGATTAGTATAAAACGAAAAGGCCATTTCTCAAAATTTTATGTTTTCCGAGATGAGCCTGACGTTGCGACTCGTCTGACTATCTTTCTTATATTATAGGGACAAAGTTGTATATCGTCAAATTGTGATAAATGAGTACCATTGTAGCAGATTTATGTAGATAATTGAGCTTACATATGATGTATAATAAATATAATTTACATAATAGTTTATGAGGCTTAAGGAGAGATATATGTTACAGCGATTTTTTATGGTGATGGCACTGACGCTAGCTTTCACCATGCCTAGCCAAGCGATTTCAATACAGGAGCTCAAGTCATCACCGCAGTTTAAGGTGGTTGCTGAGGTAACGCCTGATGTTCCCAATGCTAATGAGCATACTACATGGTATTTAGATACGAGCTCTATTGAGGTGCTAGAGTACGCGCCGCCTATGTATAAGATCAAGGCTACTGTGTACAATGCGTATCAGTCGCCGCGGAAACATGTCATTTTTAGTGATGCCTGGACTGTGTCCTATGATACGCGTCAATCCTTAGCAAGTCAGGTATACCGTGCGAAACAGGCGGGAACTTCGTTGACGACGGTTATTGATGAGGCAAAAACGAAAACAGGTATGACGGGCACTGAGGAACCATTGGGTAAATTCTCCTTTGATGGACAGTCGCTGCCGATTCAGGTGGAAGCCTCAACTCGTGCTATTGTGCGCACGGCGCCTAATACGACGCGTTATGATATAGCAGATACGTTATTCTATGAAGCGTACCGTATGCATTTTGAAGATGTGGTGGTGAAATGAGGCTCATGATGAAAGTATTATATATAGCAATGGCATTGACACTGTCTTGTGTGGTGCCCGCGCACAGCATGTCCATGCAGGAATTACAAAATACGAGCCGCTTTGAAATGCTTCATGGCTTTGGTGAAAGTGGAAACGGTGATGGCACCTATATAGATAAGGACTCCATCAAGACCTCTAACGGGCCGAATGGAACCAAGCAAATTGCCCTCACACAGTATGTACTCATGCCTGCTGGTGATGTGATTCAGGAAAAGCAGGTTCTGTATACCTTTGATACAAAGCAGTCCTTTGCTAGTCTTATCAAGAAGCTAGAGTCCCATCAATTAGGATCCTATAAAGACCTATGGCTGCTTAAACAAAAGAACTCAGGTATCACATCTAGTGTTGTTGATTTCAAAGAATATCATATAGATGGGAACCGGTATGATACACAAAGCGAAGCGCAAGACAGACGAATGGCAACGGCCCCTGTAGACTTTGGTTTTGCAGGATACCTCTTGGCAAACCGTCTGTATGAACGTGTATATGGAGCGCAATTCGATGATATCGTTGTAAAATAAGAAAAACTCCTATTGATTTAGTCGATAGGAGTTTTGTATTTATCTGTATATCTCTATTATTCGTTCCTTATTGTACCGTATATTAGTTCGTCATATAATAAGACTAGGATAGTTAGACGAGGTTGGGCCTCTCTTCGTCATCGAAGGGAGGGATAAGCCTATGAGTGATTATGAAATAATCATGCTCTTATTACAGGTAATAACTGTCGTTATTGCCTTTGGGGCATTAATAGCGCTTATTTGTCTTGGAAAAGACAAATAGCCCTTCGTTATCTTAGATGATTCGATAACTGAAAGGCCATTTCTCAAGCTTTTTTGTTTTCAGAGATGAGCCTGACGTTACGACTCGTCTGACTATCTACTTATATTATAGTAAGGTTATGATATATCGTCAAATTGTGATGAATGTGTATAATACGTAATGTGTTGAGGTCTTGTAAAATAAGGAAAACTCCTATTGGCTTAGCTGATAGGAGTTTTCTTTTTTATGTGCGCTTTTGTGTGTTCTTTTAGAATATTCTTTTACATTATTCTTTTAAATGATCAGGAATTGCCGGTGGAGCCGGTGGTTTACCCATGGATCTTTCAATGAACACC
>CAUPZH010000016.1:0-39542 GCA_963515865.1 uncultured Veillonella sp. | reverse complement strand
TCGTTTCATCGCCATAGATATCCTCCTTGGTATAGTGAATAGCCTTAGAGGTATGATATAATAATTGTGGAGTAAAAATAGAGTACCTCTAAGGTATGATATTTTAAAGGCCCTCACTGCGGTGGGGGCTTATTTTTTTTGTATCAGGGGTATTGCACAGATTGTTAAGTAAGTCTTATAATGGGGGTAAGGAAGGAGGATGTAATATGAACGTGTTTAAGCAATTAGAATGGTCTATTAATGCTTTTTGTATTTGCTTAATTGTAGTGACTTTGTTATTGCCATCATTGTATTTTGATAGTATAAACATCTATATTAAGGGCGTATTTGTTAATGGCCCAGTAGCAATCCTCCTGGCTATTTTCATACAGCTCAAGTTTTTTTATATAAGAATACAGTACCATAAAGACGGCTAATCTTGGCCGTCTTTTTCATTTGGTAATTTTGTATCTAGTCGGTCCAAAGTGTCAACGACCTGCTTTAATCTTTCCATTGCTTCCGGACTGTTTAGAATCTGAGCAACAAGTTGATCAGTATCTAATGGTGCGGGAGCCTCTGGTCTATTTGCTTTCATTTTGAATGAGACCCCTTTAAGGCCTATTTTAAATTCAAAACTTCCTCCAACGTTTTCAATTAGTTTTTGTGCTCGATACCCATTAATGGCTATTAATATGGAGCCGATGCCCAATAGCCCCGCACCGTATGTTATATACTCTACCGGACCAGGTGATTGTACATTAATTTTTAAATCAGATTGTACGATAGGCGCTAGTATATTCGGAGGGAATTCTGCTAATGTAGCTATATCCTGAAAACAAGTTAAAAGAGTGTTGATATCCGCAACCTTTACAGATTCTTTTGATTGAACTCTTAGCGTGATATGTGCGAGACCGTTTTCCACATACATGTTTGACATAGACCGATTTATAAAAGTGGCTGAGTCGGATACATCTGTTATAACATGGTGCGACATAATAGCTTTATACAAATAAGGATCTAGACTTTCCTTTTTTAATGTTTTTACCCATCTTACTTTTCGACGTTTGATAAACGGACAGCCGTCTTCTTGGATATCATCGGGGCTTAGGAGTTCTACATCACTTGTTATTTCTCCGAAAGATATAAACTTGGAGTTTTCACTAGGGATAAGAACGATATCCCCCGGGTTCATTTCTATTAAAAATCTTTTTAGTTGATTAATAATAAGTCCTGGTTTTGCCTTTATTTCCTCGTCTGTTTCCAATTCGAGTTTGATTCTTTCATATAAAGCGCGTTTATAAACATCGTCAGTTTCAGCTCTTTCTATTGTAGTCTTATCTGCAATAGAGTTAAAACCTACTGCGATATAGCCCTCGTGAAAATAGTCATCATAATATTCACCGCCATTGGTTCTAACAAACCAATACTTGCGTTCTGATATTTCATCAATAACAAATTCTGCAACCTCTGTCATATTTTTCTCCTCTTGCTACACGGTAGTATAGGGGCTTTTTATATCCCAAATATCCCTCTAATGATGCTACGATTACGTTCATGTTTAGCTTTTTGTTCTGCTTCTTTTTGAATAAAAAATTTTTGACATTTTCTGTACCTGTTGATATACTTATCTTATACAAATGCTTAGAGACACAACATGAGTATCTTACTCGTCTCGTAGAAAATTAAAGGAAAATTATATCTTTCCCCCTACATAGACCCTCACTTATAAGTGAGGGTCTTTTTCTTTATCATAAAGCCTCCTACCTCATAGCAGGGTAGGGGGCTTTTTTAACTTATGCCAGTTATCGTGCGCTTTCTCCCGATTTTGTTGATGTCAACAAATTCGAAGCAACCTGCATGATTACTAGCATTTTGTTGACGTCAACAAAATGGCCCATCCTGGTGCGCTGTAGTCGTTAAACCCTGAAGCGTGGATGGGCACTTTATATCACACACGGGCAGAATATATTACTTCAAGCCGAATTGGGTTTTGCTATCTACAGTTCCTTCGCTGCCGAATGTAATTACAATATTAGATCCGCCGGAATTCATCCAAGTATACAAGGAGGATCTCATACCCATAATTTCTGTTTGAGTAGATAAGCGACCTTCACTTCCTAAAATTTGTTTTACTTGATCATAGGTCATGCCTGCTTGGATTTGATTGAATTGGTCAAGGGTAATCTTGCTTCCATTTGGTTTTAAGAAGGAAAGACTAGCAATAGATTTGCTATTTAGCGCGCCGTTTTGGAACATTAATACCATGTGTGCATTATCGACTACAAAGTCATAAGATTGAGTTTTCATATCCGCAATCACATTTTCGTGTGTCAGTTTACCTTCAACGCCAAGTGCATTTTTTACTTGCTCATAAGAAGAACCCATAGGCAGGTTTACGAATTTATCGTAAGCTACTTCTGATTTTGATGGAGCCTTTGCTTCTTGGCTTTGAGATGTACTCGGCTTTGACTCAGTCCCCTGGTTAGAATCATGGCCACACGCGTAGGATAATCCTACAAACACAACAACAGCTAATAAGAGTCCTTTTTTCTTTGTCATTTTTAAAATCTCCCTTTTAAAAATATATATACTAACGCCAAGTGGCGAAAGTTAACAGATTTTAGGAACTATAAACTCAACGATGTCTCTCGCCACTTTAACCGCTTGCTCGCTAGCAAAGTTGATATTGTTTTCGTCATTTGTACGGTCAAAGCCCTTCATAGATGTGTTCTCATGGCCATAAGTAGCAAATTCTAAAAAGCCAGTAGTAACACCGGTAGATTTAACTTGAATAGCTAAAATGTTCTTAATTGGTATTATTTTGTAAGTGCGATTCCCTAAGTTTAATAGACCGCCTTTGGTGCGATCAATAACAACACATTTATCGTAAACAAATAAATTAACCCCAATTCCATCTAAATGATATAGGTGCTCACCCATAAAGTCTTTTGTCGGACTTTCAATAACTTTCTTTTCACTGCTGAAAAATCCCATAATACTAACCTCCCTTATGTAAATGCTACTAAATTAATAAAAGTTACTTTTTATCACTCCTTTGCGATTTAAGGTATTTAGCAAAATTAATAACTTGTTCTGCTTCAGATTGGTTGATATCACTAATTTCAGATAACACCGCTTTTAATATAGGCTTTGTTAAAATCTCATTTGCAATATCCTTTGCATTCTCGCCTTCTTCAATATTCTTAACTAGTGCTGGAGTATACCCTTTTTCGTCCAACAGGCCGACATATTCTATATCGCCTGTAGTGATTCCCAGACCTTTGCATATTTTAAATATATTCTTTATAGCTGCGCCGTCAACGTTCTTCAGAATGGAGTGTAAAGTAGAATAGGGCATATCTACCTTTTTTGCAAACTCCTTCACTGTTCCTGAATCTTCTAATATTAGTTGCTTCAGGTATTCTTCTCTTTTCATTTAATTGTTCTCCTCAATATTCGACGTTCTATATACATATATTAGCACTTGTGATACGATATTTCAATATCTAAATACGAAATTACAATATTAAATTATTTTTAACAACAACTTAAGCAACAGTTTATTTGCAAAAACCGAAATATCGGATTACAATAGGGGCATAAGGTAAAACGAAATATCGAATTACAGAATTACCGATTTGAAATATAGAAAGGAGGGATGTAAGCGTGTTTCCGAATCTTAACGCAGAACTAGCGCGAAAGGGCTGGAGCAAAAAGGATTTAGCAGCTAAACTAGGTAAACGCTATGGCACAATCATTGATAAATTGAGCGGAAAGTCTCCATTAACTTATGAAGATTGTAAAGACATAAAAGCGGCACTAGGTACTGACTTGCCTTTAGAGGTAATTTTTTTTACTAAGTAAATACGAAATATCAAATTATGGAGCAAAACAGATGAAACAGAAACAATTCGCAATCAGAATGTTCGGTGAATCCATAAAGGAGCGCATGAACGAGTTAGGCATGACTAAGACGGCGCTGATTGAAAAAGCTGAAATCTCGATGGATACATTAAACCGAGCTATCAGCGGACGATCAGTGCAAATGTCGACAGTCGTAGGTATCTGCTATGCGTTGTGTGTCGATGATAATGAAAGTAACGACTTTTGGGAAACCGATTACTACAACCCTAAATTAGATAGAAAATGAGGTAAAACAGATGAACAGTGAAACACGAATCAGATTATTAGAAGAACGAGTAGCCTTCCTTGAACTAATGACACAAGCTAGCGCACATGAATTATTAACCCAATATATTCGCACGGTGGCTGAGGAGCATGGGATTCCTTGTGAAAGACGTAAAAACCGAGGCAACCACGGATGGACCTTGCCGAGATTTGAAATCCATTGTAAGAATGCTATCGCAATGGCATTAGGACTTCCAAAAATCATCGACATTGAGTATGAAATGTTGGCTGATGCGGAACACATTGTCGATGTAATTGCCGATGTGTACATTTCTTGGAATTAAGGAGGCAAGTGTAATGCAAAAGCGTGATATTCAAACAATTATAAGTGTCTGTCTTTGGATGCTAACTCTTAGCCTATCTGCTGCGATTAGTATTTTTATCATCATAGTAGCGGCAATCACCGCTTATCACTGGTAGGAAGGAGTTACTTATGATCGCTAAAACTATTGCTGTAAGCCAAATGGCCACAGTCCTCGGATGGACATTAACCGCCGTTCGGGAATGCATCGCAAGAGATAAATTCCCGTTTGCACAGTGCTGGCAAACAGCAGGCAAAAAAGGACGCACCTTCTCCATTGATAAAGAGGGGTTCCGCTTTCATCTGGCCAACACACTAGGGTGGCCAGATGAGAAAATCGATAAAGAGTTCAAGGAGGCACACATCATATGATGAAAGTTATTTACGTAATTCGTATTATTGCGGCCCTATTAGTAGTTGGTGCAGTTGGTTCTATGGATATCGACCGTATCGATTTATGGACCGGAATGTGCCAGGGTCTACTGGGCATTACTCTTTGGTTACTCACTGCTTACTGGATTGAGGAGCTAAAAGAGTATGAAAGATAAGCGCTGCGCCGTTTGTAATAAAAGGATTAAAAGTCCTTACACAAACTGGTCTTACTTAACTGGTAAGCCCCGTATTGTGTGTGACGACTGCAAAGAAATACATCCAACCGTAAACAGAGGAAACAGAAATGACAGAACAAGAAATTTTGTATAACGCCTACAACGAAAGTGGCGTACAAACCAATGAAGAAGTAATGGCTTTACTAGGGTGGTCGAATGATAAGGTTCGTAACATCAAAGCAAAATTGAAGATACGAGGTTTTATCGACTACACCTTTGGTTCAACAGTTAAAATCCTTAAACCGTACAGGGAGATAGTAGATACACCCGAAACGTTTAAGGCTCAAATATATCGCGAAATGCTTGAGGTCTACATGGAAGACTTTAGAACGCAAGATACGTTTAAGGATAGACTTCTAGTAGGTCAAGAAATTCGTATGATTCTTAAATGCGTATAAGGAGAAGATTATGCCAAATATTACAAAATCAGCAGTTCGTGACTTTCTTCGAAGCGAATATTTGAAAAAGCGCGAGCCGTTGCAAAACGCACGAAAAGAAGCGCTGCAGAGCGCCATAGAATCAAGTCATCTATTTATAGATTTTAAAAACATAATGGCCTCTGCGGAATCGGTTGCAAGTGCGTTAGAAAAAGCCGGATACGGCTCTGAATTTAGACGAAATCTTGTCTCTTGTGATAAGGCGTTAAATCGTACAATAGATAATTTGTATACGGCGGGGTTTGATAAACCTAGTGATGAGATTAAAGCATTATATGCAATCGCAAAGCCGTATGATGAAAACATTAAAAAGATAGAGCAAGCCTATCAATCGGCGCGCCGTGTTGTCGATACTGCCCCTAGTGGCAAAGCAGCAGCCAATATTTTAAAACTAGCAGGACTTGATTTTTATACATGGCAAAATACTGAAAAGTTAACACCTTTAGATTTAAACGCATTGAAGGGCGGTGATTAAATTGCGAGACTGCACAACGTGCCCTGATAAAGACTACTGCATTCCTGATGAATGCGAGCAATTAGGCACAAAAAAATGCCCCAACGCACGGCAATGCGTAAAGGGCACATAGAAAAATATCCATTTAAAGTATATCACATCGTTAAACCGAAAGGAAACAGAACAATGATCGAGTTAAAAATTACAGTAGAAACCGCTAATGAATTAAATCAAGAAATCAAAGACCTGTACCAAGCTATCGTAGGTTCTTCTATAGATAGAGCCGATGCTATCGACCGTGCAAAGGAAGAAGTTAAGGCTAAAAAGGCAAAAGCTACTACTAAAGTAGAAACGCCAGTCAAAGAGGAACCAGTTAAAGAGGAAGCACCTGCTCCTAAGGAAGAAGAACCAGCCCCAACAGTGGAACCTGAAAAAGCAGTGGAAGTCCCTAGCCTTGAGGAAACTCGTGAAGCAGTAAAAGACGTAATGGCAAAAGCCGACGATAAAACGAAAGCAAAAGGCGAATTTAAGGCCTTCTTAGATAGCATCGGTGCTGAAAAGGTAACATCTGCTACCGATGAACAACGTATTCAAATTATGGGATGGGTGAATAGCCGTGGCTAAGAAACACGCCTTACTAGGTGCTTCAAGTAGTGCCAGGTGGCTAGTATGTACTCCTTCAGCAAGACTAGAAGCGATGTTCCCTGATGAACAATCACCGTATGCTGCGGAAGGAACTGTGGCACATGACCTGGCAGAAGCAATCCTACGGCATAAGCTTGAAGACAAAAAAGCCCCTAAACTTGATGACTACCCTACTGAAATGATAGAAGCGGTTAATCGGTATGTGGACATCTGCGAAGAAAAGGTAAACGAAGCCCGCGCTCGTTCCTCTGATGCGGAAGCCATGATTGAAGCACGGCTCGACTTTTCTAGGTGGGTACCTGAAGGCTTTGGTACTGGCGATATGGTAATCGTAGCCGATGGCATCCTGGAAGTAATCGACCTAAAGTATGGTAAGGGCGTTCCTGTTAGCGCCGTTGAAAACACACAAATGCGGCTCTACGCATTAGGTGCTTACGATGTAAACGAGTACTTATATGACATTAAAACAGTTCGTATGACGATCGTTCAACCAAGACTTGATAGTGTATCTACCGACGAAATGGCACTTGAAGAACTTCTTGATTGGGGCGAAGATATCAAACCTATCGCGCAACGTGCCTGGGACGGTATCGGCGAATGTACACCTTGCGATTACTGTAACTTCTGTAAAGCTCGGCACACCTGCCGAGCATTAGCAGATACTTGCCTTGCTACGTTCTATAAGAATGGCGGTAAGCTTAATCAATTACTCACCGACCAGGAAGTATCTGATATCCTAGCGATGAAAGATTTAATCACAAAGTGGATTAAAGGTGTTTACGATTTTGCATATGAAAAAGCCTTGTCAGGCGAAAAGCAATGGCCTGGATATAAATTAGTGGAAGGTACATCAAGACGTACTATTACGGATCCAGATGCTGCTGCTAAAACATTACTCGACAATGGCTACAAAGAAGAGGACATATTCAAGCCTCGAGAACTCGAAGGTATCACAAATCTACAAAAGGTTCTTGGTAAAAAAGGCATTGCCGAATACCTAGAAGCGTATATCGACAAGCCTGAAGGCAAGCCTACACTTGTACCGGAAAGCGATAAACGCCCAGCAATTAATACAGTTGAAACAATGATGAATGAATTTGAAGATGAGGTATAACACATGAATAAAACTTTAACAACAGCATTGGCAATTTCCGCGTTAGCAGTAAACGTAGTTGGCGCAACTAGTAATAACACAGTAGGAGGTACTGACAATACTATCTCCGCAACGTCTACAAGCTCCGCAGTATGGGGCTTCCAAAATAGCATCAACGCTAATAATGCGTTAGCGTTCGGTACTAACAATACAGTAACAGGTGAAAATGGTTTCGCAGGTGGTAATAACGCTACTGCAGCAGGTCGTAATAGCTTCGCCTTTGGCTCCCATGCTGAAAGCCTAGTGGAATACACTGTGGCGATTGGTAACCAAGCAAGAACGGCTTCCTATGATAGCGTGGCTATCGGTAATGGTGCGTTCGTATCAGGCGAAAGCTCCGTGGCCTTTGGCCGCTCCAATAACGTGACTGGAGAAAACTCCGTCGCAGTTGGTGCTAACAATGGCACAGTATCCGGCGGCCAGTCAGCCGTAGTAGGCTACAACAACAAAATTGGTTCCCAAAAGGAACAGTTGGTGTTTGGATCTAATTCTGAATCTAACGGCCAAGGCGCTCTCGTATTCGGCACTCATGCCAAATCCTTAGCCACTGACGCTGTTGCGTTCGGCAATAACACTCTAGCGGATAAAGCTAACTCCGTTGCAGTAGGGACTAACAGCGTTACAGATGATGCTGTAGCTACTAATAATATTGTGATTAATAATACTACTCATGTGTTTGCAGGTACAACGCCTAACGGTGTAGTAAGTTTTGGATCTAAATCCCGTGCTGGTGCTGGCGGAGTAACTCAATACAACCGCCAACTCCAAAATGTGAGTGCAGGTAGAATTGAGGCTGACAGCCTTGACGCTGTGAATGGTTCCCAGCTATTCGCAGTAGTTGATGAAGTAGAAACTAACGCTAAACAAATTAGCAAAAACAAGCAAAACATTAAAGACGTGGCAATCGGTTTGAACATGCTTGGCAATGTAGTCAATGATCATGAGCAAGCTGTTGCTGGTAATACTACTGCAATTACTAACAATACTAACCGAATCAATGGTAATACATCTGCTATCAATTCCCTTGGTCAAAAGGTAACTGCTAATACAGCGGATATTAGAAGCCTTGAACATGTGGCAGACAATCACGAAGGTCGTATCACGACTTTAGAAAATCGTTCTTTAGGCTTAGTTAATGATATTAACAACAAGGTCAACAATCTTGGCCAACGTGTTAACAAGTTAGGCGCAAGTTCCGCAGCACTTGCCGGATTGCATCCGCTTGATTTTAACAGAAATGATAAAGTCAGCTACGCTGTAAGTTATGGCCATTACCGTAACAGTAATGCAGTAGCGCTCGGCGTATTCGCTAGACCTAATGAACGTATCATGCTTGGCTTTGGTGCTACGTTAGGTGGGGAGAACCAATACACAGTTAACCTTGCATTCAAAACGGGTAGAGGCAGTGACTACATCGCTGAAGCCAAAGATGCGCAAAGCCGTATTTCTAAACTCGAAGCATTAGTACAAAAGTTAATGCAAGAAGTGGCAGCTGGCAAATAATGGTAACTGTAAAAGCAATTGCCAAAGAGCTTTATGAGCGAGGGCACTACCTCGATGAGCTCTACCAAATTACTATTGCATAAGCTACTAGCTTGCACACTCGCTACTGCACAGTTGACGCAAGGTGCGATGCAATAGAACTTCGATATCAAACAGAAGAAGAGTTGGGTCCCTATGAGTATCCCTGGTTAGAGGATGATGAGTGGAACCGGCTTGATGATGAACGTTCTGACATCGAAGACGAATTAGAAGAATTATTTAATACAGTAATAGGGTTCGAATATGATTGTAACCCATTTAAGAATTAAGGAGACAGTAACATGGCTAAATTAACAACAGGTGTAGTAAGACTTTCTTATGCAAACATTGCGCAACCTCGTAAAAACGACGACGGCAAAGCAAAATATAGTTCCCAAATCATTATCGATAAAACAGATAAGAAGACTATCAAAGCATTTGAACGTGCGATTGAAGAACTCAAAGCGGATCCAAAAGCAGTTGCTAAGGTAGAAGGCAAAGCAGCATACCTCAAATTGAACTTACGCGATGGTGATACAGACGAAGCAGTAGCTGACCAACCTGAAACATACGCTGGTAAATTCTTTATTAACGCTAACAGCGATAAACAACCTATCGTATTCACTCGGGACAAAATCAAGATGGACCAATTCGACATCGAAGAAGAAATCTACTCCGGTGTATACGCACAAGTTGCACTTTCTGTGTTCGCTTACAACTTCAACGGTAAGAAAGGTGTAGGCTTTGGTCTAAATGGCGTTCGTAAAGTTAAAGATGGTGACCGCCTTGGTGGTGTTCACGTATCTGCCAATGACTTTGGCGATGACGATTTAGGCGATATGGACGATGACGAATTTATCTAAGGAGGCAATTATGGAGCTCAGTATTGATGTGGAAACGTATTCTGACTGCCCTATTAAATATGGAGCACAGCGATACGTTGATGATACAACATTTGAAATACTGCTCTTTGCCTACAGCTTCGATGACGAACTGGTCGAAGTAATTGATATGACAAAGGATCCACTACCCGAAAGGGTGGTGGACGCTTTGTATAACAAGGAAATTACAAAGACCGCATTCAACGCAGCATTCGAAATGCTTTGTCTTAAAAAGTATTACCCTGATGCGGACTATACGAACTGGGAATGTACCTCTGTACTCGCTTTGTACTGTAGCTTACCGGCTAGCCTCGACAATGTGTCTAAGGCCTTGAAATTAGGTGAAGCCAAAGACGCAAGAGGTAAACGCCTAATTCAGTTCTTCTCCGTACCCCGAAAACCAACTAAGACGAATCCTAAGACACGAAATATGCCAGAGGATGCGCCTGAGAAATGGGCGGAATACATTGAGTATAATCGCCAGGACGTGGTAGTAGAAAAGGCAATCCGTAAACGCTTACTTTCATTAAAGCCACCTGCTATCGAGCATGAGTACTGGTTACTCGACCAAGATATCAACTGGCGTGGTGTGAAAGTCGATATGGAACTCGTCGATGCAGCGCTTGCTTGTAACGACGAAATCGTGGAAGAAGCTACCGAGTCATCTAAGATATTAACCGGATTAGAAAATCCGAACAGTACCATGCAACTCAAAGAGTGGCTAACTGCAAGACTAGGATATGATCTAGAAACAATGAGAAAAGACGATGTATCAAACCTCTTGACGCAGGATATCCCCTCTGATGTTCGTAAGGTTCTGCAGAATAGACAGGTGCTCGGTAACTCCTCCATCAAAAAATACTTGGCCATGAAAAACGCTGTATGTTCAGATGGTCGCATCCACGGCATGCTTCAGTTTTATGGGGCGATGCGTAGTGGACGATGGGCGGGTCGTGTAGTACAACTACAGAACCTGCCTCGTAACTACCTAGAAGACTTAGACACCGCTCGGGAAATCCTTAAAAGTAGAGATGTAGAAATGTTAGACCTACTATACGGAAACCCTGGCGACGTGATTAAGCAACTTATCCGTACTGCTCTTGTAGCAGAGGATGGACACCGATTTATTGTAGCCGACTTTAGCGCTATTGAAGCCCGTGTTATCGCCTGGCTTGCTCACGAGCAGTGGCGCCAAGATGTATTCGCTCAAGGCGGAGACATCTATTGCGCTTCCGCATCAAGCATGTTCCACGTACCAGTTGAGAAGCACGGTGTTAATGGACACCTACGGCAAAAAGGTAAGGTAGCTGAATTAGCGCTAGGGTACGGTGGCGGTGTAGGAGCTATGAAAGCGATGGACACAAAAGGGGAAATTCCTGAGAAGGAACTGCCTGGTATCATCGAAGCGTGGCGACAAGCTAGTCCACGCATTACGAGATTTTGGAAAGATGCAGACAGCGCAGCAAAGCAAGTAGTGAAAACAGGAGAACCCGTACGAATTAGACAAGGCAATATTAAATTCTTTAAATCGAAAGGCTTCCTGTTCATTGAGTTACCATCCGGTCGAAGACTTGCCTATGCGAGACCTAGACTCGGGCTTAACCGATTCGGTAGTGAATCGATTGAGTATGACGGTATGGATCAGGTTAAGAATACATGGGGCAGAGTTGAAACCTATGGCGGAAAGCTTGTCGAAAACATTGTACAAGCTGTAGCAAGAGATTGTTTAGCAGCATCAATGCTCAGACTGGCCAAAGCTGGTTACAAGATTGTTGCCCACATCCACGACGAAGTGGTTATCGAAGCGCCAATAGGCGAAGGCAGTTTAAAAGAAGTAATAGATATAATGTGTGAACCTGAGCCCTGGAATGAGGGCCTCATATTAAACGCAGCAGGGTTTGAGAACCCTTACTACATGAAGGATTAGGAGGACAATTCTTATGAAACTCTCAAAACAACAAATTCAACAACAACGCGAAGCTATTGATGGTTTATATGAACTCGTAAAAGACGCTCCTGCAAGCGAACGTAAAGATTCGGCTATGGCATACTGCGAGGGCTGTATTGCGGCTTGCGATTTAGGTCTTAAGGTGTTAAACGGTAAGAAAACAGAAGCTCCGAAGGTGGAAGAACCAGCAGAAGCTACTCCAACAGTAGAAGATCAACCTGCTGTAGAGGAAAAGCCTAAGCGTAAACGTACTACTAAAAAGAAAGCGCCAGTAGAGGAAGTCCTCTCGGTTGAAGAAGAACCTGTAGTTGAAGCCCCGGTAGTTGAAGAAACTCCTGAAGAAGATGATTTAGACGATTTGTTATAAGAGAAAGGATAGCGCCTTATGACGGTATTATTTAGTTTATCAGTTAACAAGCTGTATGACCTAGTACGGCGCAAGCAAGTGAACACTTGGTCACCTGCTGTACATTACCACGTGGATTGCGGCCAATCATTTGCCTGCTTGTGGCCATCAGTATCTTCTGGGATGGGCAAAATAGTAGACCCTTATATATCAAATGAGTTCTATTGCCCACAATGTGGAGAATTAATCCGTACTAGAGGCGTCGATGGTAATTGTGTAGCCGATGCCTCTGGTAATGCTAATGTTCCTTTAGATATAGAACTATCGGTTATTGATCGGGGGACAATCCTTGATGTTAAATTTGACTATCACACAGTATATGTCGATAACGATACACAATCTATCTACCCTGGATACAAGCCTCATCTTATCGATATATTACGCTTTGATTTTAGGCAAGGAAAGGTATTTTTAGTTCAAAAGAAACGTACTCGCGCTGATATAGTATCGGAAATTGAACCTAATATATCTATCTTCTACTCTAAATCGCTGCCCTTGAACTGGCTAGTAGCAACTCCTAATTGTCGATTGTCTCAGTATCAAAAAGAGCTGCAGACTTTTGCTAAAGTGCTAAAACAAGCTTACTTCGCTAAGTTATCAAAACGGGTTGGGTATCAAGTTAAACCAATCAGACAAGGTGTACTACTATCGTCCAAATACGGCGCGCTCGATAACTTACTCCATAATCTAGTGTGGAAGATGCACGCGCCGGATGCGCCTGCATTAAATGACAAGTTAGTTAGAGACCACGATAGCTACTTCAGACCTTTCGGGTCTAATTTAACAAGTACTTCTGCTATTACTGAGTTAACTAGTACTGGCGTACCGTTTATCAAAGCTCTTATTCAGATTTATAAAGTACCGGATAAGCGCTGGGTTCGAAAATTATTAACTATCCGTCCTTTCTTCTATATCAAGGTAATCCAAACTGCTAGCAAGGTATTCAAAAGTATGGATTATCAGAAGGCATTCACGGACCTTGTGGCAGAGGAAGGTGGGAAAACTGGGTATATCCAATCCTGGCCAATATGGAATGACGGGCAAGCCTTGCTTACTGTTACCACTTTTCTCAAACTTATGCGTCACCAATATGGTGAACGTCGAGTCTTATTATTCATAAAAAACGCCGACTCATATTCGGAAGTAAAAGATACTGCGGATATGTATAACCGGCTATCAAGAAGTAGGAAAAAGGAGATTTGGGCTAGACGTATTCAAATTAAGGATCTGCATGATGAGATTGTGTGTATATCCGAATTTGAAAAAGCAGAAAATGTTCCAGTACAACGCAGCATGCTCCATAGCAAGTTAATAGACTCCGTTGATGGTCTAGATTTTACTGTGATTAAAACAACACACGACATAATTCGACTAGGCGTTCAACTCAATAACTGCGTAGGTACCTATGTAGAAAAAGTTAAAGAGCAAAAATGTGCTATTGTTGGTGTGTTTGAAAACAGTCGTCCAGTAGCGTGTATTGAGGTAAATCCTACAGATACTTCTGAAGCCTTTACCGTAATACACCAGGCTAAGCTAAAAAACAACAGAGGTGTACGAGATAATCACAACATTAATTATGCTGTATGCCAATGGGTTAAAAAGCATAGATTGCAAGTGCCTAAATATTTAGGGGACATCCACTTTGCGAAGGGAGGAGCGATGTAATATGGATACAAATATCATCATAGCTACGGGCAGAAGTCGCTCCGCCCGTAGCTGGAAGTCTCAGAAAATGACTTGGAGTGCTTTGGCCAATAAATTGGCCGAGCCTACTGTAACGAATGAAACGGCTGCTGAATACGCCAAGATGTCTAAAGCTGATCAAGGCCAAAAGAAAGACGTCGGCGGTTTTGTAGGTGGCTATATTCCTAAAAATGGTAGACGGGTTAGAGGCTCTGTTAAAGAGCGGTACTTGATTACTCTTGATGCGGATAACCCTAGTGAGGACTTTCTATTAGACCTCGACATGGAATTAGGCGGAATGGAGTACGTACTATACAGTACACACAGTCACACGGATACTAATCCACGATATCGCGTAATTATCCCTGTGGATAGAGCGATGAAGCCTGATGAGTACCAGGCGGTCTCAAGACGGATTGCAGATAATATCGGTATTGAGTCTTTTGACCCATCCACGCACCAAGCTGAACGGCTTATGTATTGGCCAAGCCATCCTAAGGATGTCGAGTATGTATATCAACACGGCGAAGGCAACCTAGTATCTGTTGATCAGTATCTAAGCACATATCGTGACTGGCGGGATACGAGCCTTTGGCCAACATCGGAAAAGGAATCACAAATTCGCCTTGATGCGGCCAAGAAGCAAGGCAACCCGTTAGAGAAAAAGGGTTTACTTGGTGCCTTTTGTAGGTGCTACAGTATCACGGAAGCGATAGAAAAGTTCCTTCCTGGTGTGTATGAGCCGACACAAGTTGAGGGCCGTTACACATATACGGAAGGCAGCTCAGTCGGCGGTTTAGTTATTTACGATAACGACACCTTCGCTTATTCGAACCATGCGACCGACCCTATCAGCGGTAAACTTGTCAATGCATTTGACCTGGTTCGCATTCACCTATTCGGCGCCAAAGATATTGGCGAAGACCCTACGACTGCAGTTACTAAACTGCCAAGCTACAAAGCCATGATAGACTTCGTCAACGAAGACGGCGCAGCACCAATCCTGCTCGATAAGGAACGTATGGCAGATATGGAGTTTGAGGATATCACAGATGAAGAAGAGGACTTTTTGTCAAAGCTAAAGCGTGATAAAAACGGTACGCCTGAATCTGATGTGTTTAACTGTTTAGTAGTACTTAAACAGGATCCTGCATTAAAAGGTAAAATCCGTCTTGATGAATTTGCACACCGTTTAGTTGTTACTGACGATCTTCCGTGGCGAGGTAAGGATGAAACCCCTTACTGGACAGATACGGACGATGCGTGCCTGCGTAACTACTTCGCTACTAAATACCTTATCAAGGGTAAAGGTATTATCGATGATGCCTTGCAAGAGGTAACGCAAGATAATAAATTCCATCCGGTACGCCAGTACTTAACTGGTTTAACTTGGGATGGTGAATGTAGAGTCGATACTCTATTTATCGATTACATCGGAGCGGAGGATACCGATTACATTAGGACTGTTACACGTAAATGGATGTGCGGTGCCATCGCACGAGTAATGGAGCCTGGTGTTAAGTTCGATACAGCGATTGTGTTATATGGTTCTCAAGGTTTAGGTAAATCATTAATCCTGGAGCGGTTAGGCCGTAAATGGTTCAACAACTCTCTTGTTGATATCAAAACTAAAGATGCCCTCGAACAAATCCAGGGCTCATGGATCAACGAACTCGCTGAACTTGCACCTACCTATAAGAACGATAACGAAATCGTTAAAGCCTTTATCAGTCGTACCTCTGACCGGTTCCGTTCACCTTATGGTAGACGGACTGAAGAGTACCCTCGCCAGTGTGTATTTGCTGGTTCTACTAATAATCTTATGTTCTTAAAGGACCGCACCGGTAACCGCCGATTCTGGCCAATCACTGGTGATAAGGACCGCAAGACTAAGAACGCCTGGGAGTTGTCAAAGGACGAAATTGACCAATTATGGGCGGAAGCGTTCACGTATTGGGCAGAAGGTGAACCTCTTGTATTAGAGGGCGAACTTGAAGAAGAAGCCCTTAGAATCCAATTATCACACACTGAAGGCGGTGAACTTGTGGGTCTTATTGAGGAATACCTCGAGATGGAACTACCTGAAGATTGGGAGTCTAAAGATGTCTACGATCGCAGGGAGTATATCAGGAATTATGGCGATGACGATTATTGTGGTTCAGTGCAGCGGGAGCGGGTTTGTGCCCTTGAGATATGGTGTGAAGTGATGGAGGGCGACAGGAAGAACCTGCAGAACGCAAAAGCAAGAGAAATCATTGACATTTTGCAAGCTATTAAAGGGTGGAGTCCTTATTCAAAGAGCGTTGGGAAGATGCGCTTCGGTAAATTATATGGCGTTCAAAGAGCGTTTATTAGGGATGCGAGTACTCTCCAAAATAAGGCTAAAACGATATCTAAAAATCGTAAATAATCGTGTTGCCGATTTTTGTTGCCGATTAGCTAATTTTCATATATTGATATTTATCGAAATAATTTTTATACATGCCTATACATCGATGAATTTTGATATAAGTTAAAAAATCGGCAACGGCAACACGTGTGGCAACAAAATCGGCAACACGTTTAGTGTAGTTGTCATCTATCTTAAATGCAATTTGTTGCCGATGTTTTCTATTATTTACTATTAATTAAAAATAATAAATATATGAATAAGTGCTTGTATACGTATACACGTAAAAAACGCAAATACGCGTATATATATATATGAGTAAAAAAAACAAAACATCGGCAACACAACCCCGATGAAGCCAGATTTTATATAGGCTGAGGCCTGTTGCCGATTTTTTATTGAGAACGAGGTGAGAACGATAGAAAAAGATATCGAACGTTGGTTAGGAAATCAACTCAAAAAAATGGGGTGTATATATATGAAATTCGTGTCACCTGGAAATGATGGTGTACCTGATCGGATTGTAGTACTCCCAGGAGGAGCGATTATCTTCGTTGAGTTAAAAGCCACAACAGGAAAGTTAATGGCTAACCAACGAGTACAGATTTCACGATTACGAAAGCAAGGCGCTTTGGTATTTGTGGTACCCGGTAAGCTAGATGCTAAGTTATTTTTAGACGATATAGAAAGGGTAATTCATGGACTTTCATCCACACGAGTACCAAGAGATTGCTATTCAGCGGATAATTGACCATTCGCACTACGGGCTGTTACTTGATATGGGACTTGGCAAGACAATCTCTACATTAATTGCGATTGAACGGCTTATGTACGATTACTTTGATATTAAAAAAGTATTACTCATCGCACCTAAGAAGGTAGCAGAGTCTACATGGGCCCAAGAAACGCAAAAATGGAGTGCTACAAGACGGTTAACGGTGGCTAAGGTGTTAGGTTCCGAAAAGGAACGTATACAGGCCTTAGAGAGTGAATCTGACCTTTATGTGATAAATCGTGAAAACGTGCAATGGTTATATGATTACTATTTCGGAAAACCGAAAAAGAAGTTCCCTTTTGACATGTTAGTTATCGACGAGAGTTCTTCGTTTAAGAACCCACAGGCTAAACGGTTTAAGGCGATACGAAAACTCCGTCCTTTGTTTAAGCGTATCGTCATTTTAACAGGTACACCGGCACCGAATACATTACTTGATATTTGGGCGCAAATGTATCTTTTAGATGGCGGTGAACGATTAGGGAAGACGATTACTGAATACCGTACCCGATACTTTACACCGGACAAAACAAACGGGCACGTCGTGTATAGCTACAGACTACTGCCTGGCGGCGATAAGGCGATATTCAGTAAGATGCAAGATATCTGTATGAGCTTAAAAGCGAAAGATTATCTTACACTACCTGAACGTATCGAAAACGTTATCACAGTAGAGATGAACCAGAACGAATGGGAACTCTATAAACAGATGGAGCGTGAGCACGTGCTAAGTATCGTAGATGATGACGACATAAGCGCCTTAAATGCAGCATCCCTTGCCGGCAAGTTATTACAACTGGCCAACGGTTCTATCTATAATGACGAGGGAAATATCGTAGTTGTCCATAACGAGAAGATTGAACGCTTGAAAGAATTGGTAGAAACAAACGAAGGAAAACCGATGTTAGTGTTCTATAACTTCAAACATGACCTTCAGTCAATCAGAGAAGCGTTCCCGAAAGCTGTTGAGCTTAAGACCGATGATGATGTGGCCAACTGGAACAAAGGCAAGATACAAATGTTATTGGCGCATCCCGCATCAGCAGGGTACGGATTAAACCTTCAAGCCGGTGGCAATATCATCGTATGGTATGGGCTGACATGGAGTCTTGAACAATACCAACAAGCTAATGCACGACTTCATAGACAGGGACAAACACAACCTGTGATTATCCACCACCTAGTAACAAAAGGCACGATGGACGAGCAAGTCATGAAAGCGTTAGAACGTAAAGAAGCTGGGCAAGATGCCCTCTTAGAAGCTATTAAATATCGTAAAGAATTGTATAAGGAGTAAAACTATGAAAGCCATAATGGATATTAACGTTAGAAGTAAAGCAGATGGTAATTACGTGGGCCACGGCGGGTATTGTGTGTTGGAATTACCCTGGTCAACTTTCGAGCCGTTAAATTGTGACCCTTATACAGGATATGAGATTGTGCGCATGGCAGTTGAAGAGTTCCGGGAAGATATCGCTAATAAGAAAGCAGTTGCTTTATACGTTGACCCATTTGATGTTGAACTCGGGGCGGTACTGGTTAATATAGAAAGGTTTGACGCAATCGACATCGAGGTTTGTCAGATACTGACAGATACAGATTTTCGTAAAGCCTATCATGACCAATTAGAACAAGAGCTGATAAAGCGTCAAGCAATTTTTAGAGCAAAAAATCGGAAGGAGGATAAATAATGCAAAAGAAATGTAGACGATGTGGAGACAAATTCACGGTAAGAACACACGAGGATTATTGTCCTGAGTGTGAAAAAGATATGACACCTCCTGGCGCAGGCGCTAGTAAAGAGCTAACTTGCGAGGAATGTGGAACAGCCTTTATCCACAAAAAGGAAAAGGTGCAAGGCCGTTGGCCTAAATATTGTCCGGAGTGTCTTCCTAAATATTCTAAGGTACCTAAGAAGAAAGAAGAGGTAGTAAAGACAGAGGAAGAGCCTGGTAAGAATACAGAAGAAACACACATCGAAGACAGTAAAAAGTTAACTGTCTACACGCCTACTATCAAGCGAGCAGATGAGCAGGTCATCCGTATTGAACACGATGCCGTGAATCATCCTTCACACTACACGAGAGGCAAGATTGAGGTTATCGATTTTATCGAGGATCAACAGCTTCCATATCATCTAGGAAATGTTATCAAGTACATCGCACGAGCAGGGCACAAGGGTGATAAACTTGAAGACCTACAAAAAGCAAGATGGTATTTGGATAGATACATCAATGGGGTGATGGGGAATGAAACGCTTTAAACAAGGCGATTGTGTATTAGTATCAAATGATAACAAACACTGGTTTCATAGACATTTCTTTTGTGTAGATGATGGATTCATGGGAACAGGTAAAGCGATTGTATATGCAGATGGAAAAAGTCCCTGGGCGGTGAGTCGCAAACATGAAGACCAATATAAGCTATACGAAAGGTGGAACTACTGTAAAGGGGCAGATGAATGACCGATAAAGAATACATGCTTCAGATATTACGAATTGATGACCGGATTGACTCTATCAAACGTGATATCGATGCACAGATAGAACGTAAGGCCGACACATTATCTGCCACGGACTATAGCAAGGATAGAATATCCGGTGGAAGCTGTAGTGACTTATCAGGTATCGTGGCAGGCATCGAACAGTGTGTTGAGCAGCAACGCAAAGAGATTGAGCGTCTTAAGAGTATTAAGGCTGAAGTTCGTTGGGTGATTAGTCAGGTACGTCCAAATGAGCTGGCAGTTCTTTTGACCGAAAGGTATGTACAAGGAAGAAGTTGGAAAGACTTAGCAAATATCCTATACTACAGCGAAGCAAGAGTAAGAGGCGAGCTACACGATAGAGCATTAGCTGAAGTAGGGAATATACGCGCTAGGTTAAAAAAGCGTTGACGATACAAAACGATACAAAACAGTACATCGACATGTGGTATACTGTAAGTGTGAAAGTTGGGAAACTTCACAGGAAATGAATAAGCAAAGGACGCCAAATGTACTTGGCGTCCTTTTACGTTATGCGGGTTTAATCAATATCATCATAGGGGTACCAACTCTTTAGGCAAATATGTTCCTTCAAAATTATTCGGGGCTATCAAAAAAATCGCGACGTTTCAAAATAATGTTTCTCATAACAAAAGATACTTAAACTACACAAACAAAAACAATCCTACATACTTAACTATAACGACTCTCCTATGGTGATATTGATTAAGCCTGCATCCAATAGAATTAATGAACATTAACTATACTTTAACTGCCAGTAGAAAGGAGCAAATAGCATGACAAATATTACTTGCCACGTTAAAGATTGTTTAAATAACAAACATAATAAGTGTACTGCTAATGCTGTTGTTCTTGGCAGTAAAGGTAACTGTAAAGCCAAAGTCTTTGCTAAAGATGTGATGAAACATTCACGTAAACAACACTGGAGTGGAGGCATGTATGGGGGCTAGTATGCAGTCTAACCCTGGGGCCATTAAGGTACTCCAAATGAAAAATATTTTGCGTGGGTCATCCGAACCCCGCGGAATTGCTAGATAATGATTTTTTCGAACTGCTGTTCGGCTTCAAAATCGGTCAATTTTTGAAAGGAGGCGAGACTGTGACGAACGTATCAATCGTTGACGAATTAGTATCATCTAAAATTGTGGCAAAAGTACTCGGAATCAGCTCTCGGCGTGTCCAGCAGTTGACCGAGGACGGTATATTTGAAAAGGAAAAGCGCGGACAGTATAACATTGCGAAAACAGTACAAGCATTTGTTGCGTATAAAACTGGAGAAAGTAAACTCGAAAAGAAAGCACGTGAAGGCGGGTACGACGCAGAACGAACTTTGTTAACTCGAACTAAACGAATGATTGAAGAAAACAAACTGAAAATTATGAATGGAGAATTGCACCGCTCGAATACAGTTAAAGCCGTAATGAATCGAATGTTGAATAACTTTAAAAGTAAGCTCCAGGCGTTACCACTAAAAGCAGCACCTAAAGTGTTAGGCGAGACAAACTTGTTAGCTATTCAAGATGCGCTTCTTGATGAGGTTAACGAGTGTCTAACTGAATTGTCTGAATATGATCCAAACATGTTCCATGATGAGTCTGACGACATTATTGTGGATGAAGACGAGGCGGGTGAGAATGATTGAAACACACATGTAACTTATTTAAAGGGATAGCAAGTGTGCTAAAACCACCGCCAAAGTATACTGCTTCAGAATGGGCTAACGCCAACGTGGTACTTTCCACAGAGGATAGTGCCGAACCAGGGAAGTATTCTACCGATAGAGCGCCGTATCAAAAGGAAATGCTTGACGCGGTGAGTGACCCTGATGTTGAAAAAGTAGTATATATGACCGGCTCGCAAATTGGTAAAACCCAGCTCATTAAAAATGTGTTGGGTTATTTTATTGATTACTTTCCGTCGCCGATTATGTTCATGCAGCCAACAAAAGATATAGCCAAGGAATTCTCCAAAACTCGTATTGCTCCCTTTATTCGTGACACAAAAGTACTGAACGATAAAATGGCCGATGTAAAATCTCGGGACAGTGGCAATACGGTATTGAATAAGACCTTTCCAGGCGGTTACCTGACATTAGTCGGTGCGAACGCTCCAGCAGATTTGGCATCCAGGCCAATTCGTGTACTACTGGCGGATGAAATTGACCGCTATCCAGCATCAGCCGGCACGGAGGGTGACCCTTTGAGCCTTGCCGAAAAGCGTACTAATACGTTCTACAATCGAAAGCACGTGTACGCATCTACGCCATTGGCCAAAGGTACCAGCCGGATAGAGAAATTATATCTAGGCGGTACGCAAGAGGTATGGCATATTAAGTGCCCTGTTTGTGGTGAATATGTATATCCGTCATGGGATAAATTCCACGCAGACGAGGACACAGGCAAGTACTACTTGGCGTGTGATCATTGCGGAACACTATCCGAGGAGTTCGAATGGAAGAAACTTTACAGCGAAGGTAAGTGGATTGCGGAAGCTCCGGAGAATTTGAAGAAGTACAATTGTCGAAGCTTTCATATGAACGCGTTTGGCTCGCCTTGGGCATCTTGGGGGAAACTTCAAGATAAATACGAGGAAGCAACTAAACTCGGAACGGCTGGCGTTAAGACATTCTTTAACACTGAAATGGGTATTCCATATGAAGAGGATACAGAAACATTACAGTCTGAAGAACTCTATGAACGCCGAGAAGACTACGGAGCGGAGTTACCGGACGGTGTATTACTCTTAACCTGTGGCGTAGATACACAGGACGATCGCTTAGAGTGTGAAATCGTTGGCTGGGGGAAAGATTATGAGAGCTGGGGTATACAATACTTCAGACTATATGGAGACCCTGCCTATGATGCTGTATGGAAAGAATTGGACGATATTATTTTAAATCGTACATGGTCTTATGCAGACGGCAGAAAACGGGGCGTATCGGTAACATGTATTGACTCCGGCGGTAGTAAGACACAATCAGTATATAAGTACTGTTCAACTAGATGGCATAAGCGTGTCTATCCTATCAAGGGTGTAGGCGGTGCAGGTAAAGACCTGATTGATGGCCTGCCTACAAAGTTGAAGAAGTACAAAACTAAATTATTTAAGCTTGGCGTAGATACGGGCAAGGAACAAATTTATAGTGATTTAAACCAAGAAAAAGGCCAGCCAAGGTATTGTCATTTTCCTAAAGACCATGAAAAGGGGTATGGGAAGAAATACTTCGAGGGCCTATTAGCAGAAATGAAAGTTTCTAAGTTGGTTAATGGCCATTTTAAAGAGCAATGGGTGTTACGCCCTGGACGCAAAAGAAATGAGCCATTCGATATTAGAAACTACAATCAAGCTGCTATTGCTATTATGAATCCGAACTTCGATGCCTTGGAGGCTCGGAGTAGTAAAGAGGAGTACACGCCGTATCAAAATACAACCCGTGTAGTGAAAGCGGGGGATTCACCTAAAGCGCGAACCAGAAGACGTGTTAGAGGTGGAGGAATCAAAATATAGTAACTGTGCCACGTGGTGGACTCCATGAGTGGCACAAGTTAAGCGCTCATATAGGGCGCTTTTTTAATGCGAGAAAGGAGGTGAAAGGATGGCAGAATGGACAGTATATGAGGCTAAGGAGCATTTACAGGCTTGGTTAGACGCTGATTTAGCATTAGCAACTGGTAAAGAGTATACCATTGGTAATCGTCGGTTAACTCGTGCCAATGTGCAAGAAGTAAAAGACCGTATCAACTTTTGGCGTAATGAGGTAGCTCGACTAGAGAATAGACCTCGTCGTCGTGCATATCGTGTCATTCCTCGCGATATATGAGTAAACGCAAGAAGCAGTTTATGAAAACCGCAGCGGGCAGGCACAAAGCAACGCAGTATTCTGGTAGTAAAACAAACTCCGGCTATTCTAATCATGGTGCTAATAGCTTTAAGTCTAGCGCAAAAGGGTACCTAGTTAACTCTCAAGATGCAAGGCATGATATCGACGCTAACTTTAGGATGTTACGAGCACGGTCTGTAGATCTTCAACAAGGCACGCCGATTGCGGCGGGCGCGTTAAAGACAAATAAAACCAATGTTATTGGCCCAGGTCTACGATTTAAAGCTAACATCCGTTATGAGGAGTTGGGGCTAACGTTCGAAGAAAAGAACGCATGGGAGCGTAAGACCGAACGTGAATTTGCAATGTGGGCCAAGCACTGCGATGCACGTGAACAGACTGATTTCTACGGAATTCAGGCTCTAGCGTATTATGAAAAACTGTTGTATGGCGATGCATTTGTAAATTTACCGCTGTTGTTTAATCGAACAGATAAGAACCCGTATCCTTTACGACTGCAGATTGTAGAATCGATTCTTGTAGCTTCTCCGCCTAAATATATAGGACGAGAAGAAGATGAGAATAACGACGTAATTCACGGCGTTAAGTTCAATAAATATGGCGCGGCTGTTGGTTTTTATGTACTAAATAAGCTATATAACGCTTTTAACGATGATCATGACTACACATATATTCCGAAGTACGGCACACAAACTGGACGACGGAATATTATCCAGGTTATGACGATTGAGCGAAGTGGGCAGTTGAGGGGTATCCCATTACTGTCTCCAGTAATTGAGGACTTGAAAGTTCTTAGTCGGTACAATGATGCGGAGGTTATGAAGGTATTAGTTAATGCCTTGATGGCAATCTTCATCGAATCAGAAGCACCGGATGATATGTCACTTGGGACTGCTATTGACGAAGACGATCAAGTGGATTCTGAAAACGATGAAACAATCGAATTAGGCAATGGTACTGTAAATGTATTGGCGCCTGGTGAAAAAGTAAATGTAGCCGAAAAAACGCCGATACCAACGAGCTTCGCAGACTTTACGTCTTCTCTTATTAGCCATGTAGGTGCAGCGCTAGAAATTCCATATGAGATTTTAGTTAAGCACTTTGGCCAAAGTTACTCCGCATCAAGAGCGGCGTTACTCGAATATTGGAAGTCTGTTGAAATGCAACGTGCTGAATTTATCACTCAATTTTGCAATCCTATTTACGAGGAGTGGCTTACAATGGCCATTCTATTAGGTCGCATTGATGCGCCAGGTTTCTTCGACGACCCAATTATTCGAGAGGCTTGGTTAGGGGCAGAGTGGTACGGACCATCACAAGGTCAACTAGACCCTGAGAAGGAAGCTACTGCAGCAGAAATTCGTGTTAAGAATGCATTTAGTACTCGTGCTAAAGAAGCAGCAGAGCTTACAGGCATGGACTATGAAAATGAAATCTTACCACAACGTATTCGTGAACACCAATCTATGGATGAAGGAGGATTGTTGCATGAACAAGGACAACAAATTTCAGTTCAAAATTCGAACTCCGCTAAATCTGATTCAGGAAGCGGAGACGATTGACGTCGATATTTACGGCGTAGTCATGAACGGAACGGACTATTGGGGAGAAGATACTGGTGTTTCTAACGTATTGTCACAGCTCCAAGGATTAGATCCGTCTCAAAATATCGTTCTACATGTTAACTCTGTAGGTGGCGAAGTATCTGCGGGCGTTACAATTTACAATAGATTGCGCGCTTTGCAAAATAAGAAATCTGTTATCATCGAAGGCTTGGCTGCATCCATCGCTTCTATTATCTCGATGGCCGGCGATGAAATTCATATGGCGCTAGGCAGTGAAATGATGATTCACAACCCTAGTTCTTTTGCATATGGTGAAGCAGATGATTTTGAAAAAGCCGCTGAATCTTTACGTAAAACAAAAGAAAACCTTATCGATATTTACGAGGCTCGCACAGGGTTAACTCGTGAAGAAATCGCAACCATGATGGACGATGAAACTTGGTTAACAGCAAGAGAAGCGCTTGAAAAAGGTTTCTGCACAAGTGTAGATGAATCCTTGCAAATGGTTGCGTGCCGTAAAGGCACTGACTTAATTGTCAATGGTTTACCAATGAGTATGGATGTACTCAAAGGGTTGCCTGTTGATAAATATGAAGAGAAAGGAGAAGAGCCAATGGAAGTAACTGCTGAATTGTTACGTACAGATTATGCGGAAGTATATGACGAAGTATTTAATGCGGGCGTTGCTGCTGAACGTGCACGATTACAAGCCCTTGATGGGATTAATAACGAAGTACGCGCAGAAGTAATTAATCGCGCCAAATATGAAACATATGCCACGGTTCAAGATGTAGCTGTTGAATTACTCAATATGCCACAACCTGAACAACCAACTAATCAATTACAACAACTAATGCAAGATGCTAACAATGCATCCAATAAAGTTGATACAATCCCAGGTCAAGTGCTTGATGAAGAAATCGACGATTCTGAAAAGACAATGCAAATTGTTGATCGTGTAATGAAAGCACGCGTTAAAAAATAAGGAGGGCAGACAACATGCCATATGTGGAAGAACAAAAGTTAGAGTACAAATCTCTAATTGCTGGTACACAAATGCCAGTCGTTACTAAAAAAGTAACAATCGGTCAAGATGCTGCTGTAATTAAAGCAGGTACAGTATTAGAATTTGAAACTGCATCTAAAAAAGCTAAACGTGCAGATACTGATGTGTACGGCGTAGCATTAGCAGATATCGACGCTACAAAAGGCGACGTAGTAGCAGAAATCGCAGTAACTGGTGAATTTGCTACAGCTAATTTAGTATTCAAATCTGGTAAAAAAGCGGAAGACTTTACAGCTAAAGCTGAAGCCCGCAACATTTATTTCCGTTAATAAGGAGGACACATGGATAATATTTACACACCTCAAACACTAGCTGCGGTGGTTCGTCGTACTCCCGATGTGCCATCCTTTTTGAAAGATTTGTTTTTCAAAGATACAAAAACATTCCTAACTGAAACAGTTTCTTTTGACATCGTAAAAGGTCGTCGTACTATTACACCTTGGGTAGCGCCAAACTCTACAGCGCCATTATCTCAACGTACAGGCGTGACTACAACAACTTACAAACCGGCGCAAAAGAAAGAAAAACGTGCTATCACTGAAAACGACATCAAGGTCCGTTTAGCAGGCGAACAGCCATTTGCCGGCACGGTATCTCCAGAAGAACGTGCAATCCAACTCTTAGCGCAAGATACGCAAGAATTGAAGGACAACTTGGTGCGCTCTCAAGAAGTTATGGCGGCAGACGTGTTATTCAACGGCCAAGCTCATATTAAAGGCGAAGGTATTGACGATGTCGTAGACTTTAACTTTACGAATAAAGAAACTTTGGCAGGCAACGCCCGCTGGGGCCAATCTGCAGCAGAAATTGTGGCCAACATTATTAAGTGGAAAAAGAAATGCTTGAAAGCATCTGGCTTTAATCCTAATACGTTGGTCATGAACTCCGAAACATTAGAAGTAATGCTTTCCGATAAAAAAATCTTGGCATTATTTGATAATCGTCGTACAGAAATGGGGCTTTTACAGTTCGAACAAATGGCCGAAGGTGCTGTTTATGTTGGCTTCATGGGCGGTCAAATTCAATGTAACGTATTTACATATGATAACTACTATGTGGACCCAACAGATGGCCAAGAAAAAGAAATGGTAGCTACAGGTAAATTGTTAGTTGCTTCTGATATGGCCAAATTCACTAAATTGTATGGTGCAAATACAATCATCCCTGGCGAAGGCTTGGACTTTGTAACATATGAAGGCGAATATGTAATGCGTCGATTGGTTACTCGTGACCCTGATGCAGCGTTCTTAGAATTGCAATCTCGCCCTATTTATGTTCCATTTGACGTAGACTCCTACTTCGTAGCGGACGTATTGTAATTTAAAGGAGGTAAGACTAATGCCAGTACAAGCTAAGCACACGATCAATACTGGAGATTATGTGTATAATCCTGGTGAAATTATCTCCGAATTGACTGCAGAAGAAGAACAGCGCCTAATTCGTTTAGGTGCTGCTTTTGCGGTTAATGGCGATAATAAAAACAACACGGAAGACTCTTTCGCTACGGCTCTTAGTGCCATGACGAATGCTGATATCGCAAGATATGGCAAATCTATTGGACTTGAATTTGCTAGCAAAGCTACAAAGGTGAGCATGATTGCTGATATCCTTGCATCTGATGCAGATGTTAACTTGGAACTTTTATCTGATGAAGCCCTACGCGTAATGGCATCTGCTGAACAATTGGATGTTCCTGGCGACGCTACTCGTGAAGAACTTATCGATGTTTTAGGTGAATAATCATGGGATTTAAGGACTTTGTGCAGAATGATATTGAAACCGTGTTTATCAATTCAAATGAATTTGCCGAAGTGCATAATCTAAATGGTACACAGTGCTATGCAGTAGCAGAAGGCCTTACCGATAAGCAGCATGTTGAAATTATGGGGCAGGATATCGACGGATTGATTTACGATACAATCGTGGTGCACGTGGCCAAACAGGATTTACCCGAAGTGCCAGAGTATAATCAAATCTTTCGATTCAACGGTCGAGTCATGCTTGTTCAATCATGTGAAGATGACATGGGCATGTTGAATATAGTCCTTAGGGGGAATAGTTCGTGAGTGTAACTATTGATATAAAAGGATTGCAGGAAGGCCTAGTTAAGATAGATGCTCTCTCTGGTGAAACAAAACGAGCGACATCAAAAGCTATTAACACGGCAGTTCCTAAGATTCGAAATGCAATTGTTAATAAGGCAACGCAGGATTACTTCATAAGTAAAGCCAACGTTAAGCAAACGATCAATGTAAAGCGAGCAACCGCTTCTGGACTATCAGCTTTTATTAGGTCTAAAGGCAGGCCGGTAGCACTTACTAAGTTTAGAGTTACACCAAAACGCCCACCTAAGCGGAAAGGTCGTACAGTCAAAGCTCAAGTAATGCGCAATGGTGGTGGAGGAGCAATTCCTAATGCCTTCATTGCAAGAATGGGAAACGGGCATATTGGCGCAATGTACCGTAAAGGGCCGGACCGGTACCCAATAGGACAATTCCACGGGCCTGCAGTCCCAAGTATGTTAAAGAATGCCGAAGTATCGGCTTTTGTCGGTAATGTAGCGCAGGAAGAGCTGTTACGACAAATCGGAACTTCATTCGAAGAGTTAATAAGGAAGTAGCAAATGACACCTACGCAATTGGCAACTGATTTAGGTATTTTTCTCAAGCAAGTGCATGCTAACTATTTTAGTGATGATGCACAAGTAAAGGGGAACCCTTTAATAGTTGTACCTGGATTTTTAAAAATGAAAGAATCATCCAAGGAGGACCAATATCCACATCTTGTTATTCGAATTAATAAGGTCGAGGATACCTTGCAGGGGTCAACTGTCCAACTTTTTCTGATTCACGGAGTGTACTCTGAAGACGTGGAAAAAGGGTGGATGGAGATTACCAACTTTTTGGAAACAACACGGCAAGCGCTACTGGCCCATCCCGTTATTGCTAAGCGATACCGTTTAGTAATGGATGATAAACACGGAATTGATACCGATATCCCTCCGGATCAAGCCTATCCGTATTGGGAGGGATTTATGACAGTTAAATATGATATCGAACAAATACGAGAGGAGATGATTATTTAATGGCAAAAACTGATGTACCAACTGAAGTTGTAAATGAAGCAACTGAAGTTGTAGAAAAAACAGTTAAATCTAAGGATGCTAAACAAGTAATCTACTTAGGTCCTAACAGCGCTGAGTTAGGGCTTACAACTGGCACAGTCTATATTGACGGCATCCCTGCCGTAGTGGGTGAAGATAAAGCAATGTTACGCTTGTTATTCGTACCAATCAATAAAATTGCGGAAGCGCAACAGGAATTAGCAACAGAAGGAACTGCAATGAATGCAGCTTGCCTTGAATTTAAAAGAGGAGGTCGTAGATAGTGGGAAACTATAGACACGGAATTTATACAAGAGAGGTACCTACTTCTCTTATTTCTATGACAGAAGCTACGGCGGCCTTGCCCGTTTTTGTAGGTACTGCACCTGTACATTTAGCGACAGACGCTGCTGAAGCAAATAAAGCAGTATTGTGCTATGACTATGCATCTGCAACTACTCAATTTGGGTACTCTAAAGAATGGGATAAATATACTTTGTGCGAAGCTATGTACTCCCAGTTCTCTTTGTTTGGAATGGCGCCAGTAGTATTTATTAATGTTCTTGATCCTAAGAAACATAAGAAAACGTTGGCTTCTACGCAAAAGCAAATTCAGAATAAAGTCGTAACTATTGAAGACCCTGTGCTACTTAACACGTTAAAAGTATCAGCTACAAATGGTGGCGCCGCTTTAACAATTAACGTTGATTACACAGCAGTATTTAATGACGAAGGTAAATTGCTTATTGGTATCGTAGATACCGGGGCGCTTAAAAGTGCAACATCTGTTTGGGTGACTTATGATTATGTAGACCCATCTATGGTGACTGCAGACGACATTGTAGGTGGCGTAGATACTGACGGTAAACGCAAAGGCTTGGAACTCATCAATGAAGTGTTCCCTCGCTTTGGTTTAATTCCTGGCAACTTATTGGCACCGGGGTGGTCTCATAATACGCTCGTAGCAGCAGTTATGAAAGCTAAGGAAACTACTATTAACGGCATGTTCCAAGCTATGTCTTTATGTGATGCACCTACCGATGAAATTAAAAAAGCAACTGCAGTTAGTGAATGGAAAAATAAAAAGAACTACGTCGATGAACGTCAAATCTTGTGTTGGCCAAAAGTAGCATTAGCTAATCGCCAATTCCATTTATCTACACAGCTTGTAGGTCTTATGGCTAAGACAGATGCTAAGTATGATGATATTCCTTACAAATCTCCGTCAAATGAGTCTTTGCAAGCGGACAGTGCGGTCTTGAAGGATGGTACTGAAATCTACTTAGGCCCAGACGAAGCGGCATATTTGAACGGCCAAGGCGTTGTTACCGCGCTTAATTTCATTGGCGGATGGAGAGCCTGGGGCAATCGTACAACGGCATACCCATCTAATACAGACGTCAAGGATTCCTTTATTCCTGTACGTCGTATGTTCAACTGGGTGTCTAATACATTGATTACCTCCTTCTGGTCTAAAATCGATAATCCTACAAACAAACGTTTAGTAAATAATGTAGTCAACAGTGCAAACGCGTGGCTTAATGGACACGTAGCTTCAGGGGCACTTCTTGGGGCACGTGTAGAATTCTTAGAATCCGAAAACCCTACAACAGATTTGTTGAATGGTATTATTCGATTCCATGTGTATTTGGGCGTCCCAACGCCAGCTCGTGAAATCGATTTCATCCAAGAATACGATCCATCCTACATGAGCACGTTATTTAATTAAAAGGGAGGTAACTCATGGCTAAACATAGAGATAAGTTGATTGACTTTGCCATTTTTAGCTCTGGCAGAGAATTATATGGTTACGCCGATGTAACCTTACCTGATATCGAATTTATCAGTGACACTATCAAAGGTGCAGGTATCGCCGGCGAAGTCGATTTAGGTGTACTCGGTCAAACCAAGGCAATGAATATGTCCATTAAATGGAATACCATTGACAAGGACGTGACTGACCTTGCTAGTCAAAAGGTACATGACATCGAAATCCGTGGCGCACAACAATTATATGATTCTGCTAAAGGCGAACTAGTGCCTGAAGCAGTTAGTGTATATGCTAAAGTGATGCCAAAGAAAATCGGTCTTGGCAAGTTTGAACAGGCAAGTAAAACCGATACCTCTACAGAGTTTGAAATTGTATATTTCAAAATGACTGTAGGTGGTAAAACTCGCACAGAAATTGATAAATTTAACTACGTTTGTGTAATCAACGGCGTTGATTACTTAGCATCCGTAAGGGAGGCATTGGGTAAATAATGGCTAGATACGATCACGAAAAGCTAATTGAAGGCTTAAATAGTTTAACAGGGTTTGACTTTACAAAGGCGGAACTTCGTGTCCGCCGTGAAGGCGATGCTACGCCAGACGTAACATTCTCTAAACGATTTCAGGCAGAACTCGCCGCCATAGCGTTAAAAGAAAGTGCAAAAGTCTTAATGACAATGCCGATTTCTGACTTTGCAGAAATGTGCGCAGAGGTGGGCGTTTTTTTACTACGTGGTTCGGCAGAGAAAAAGGGGCTTCACCTGGACAACAATGCCGAAGAATTGCCATCCGGCTTAGAGAGTGCGGAGGTATAAACTTTTGGATGTCTACCCCAATCACTGAAATAGCAGATTGGATAGATGATTTAGAATTTGTTCTTGAAGATGAAAAGCGCTTGAGGGAGGAAGAAGACTAATCCATCAAGCGCTTTTTGCGTATACAAATTTAAAAGAAAGGAGGAACTATGGCGGGTAAAGTATTTGAGATTGCTTTTGCTATAAACGGTGCGCTAGCCCAAAGCTTCAAAACATCTATGCAACAAGCCAGAGGTACTTTGACACAATACGGTTCACAGATGAACGAGTTAAAAGTGCAACAAAGAGCCTTGGATTCGGCATTAAAGCAAGGCGTTATTTCCATGGATTCCTACCGTAACGCAACCGCAAGAGTTGGGAAGGAGCTAGAACAAACTGCTGCTAAAGATGCAAAACTCAGAAAAGCTATGCAAAATAAAATTGCTGCAGATGCCAACGCAAGAAGTGCACGTAGTGATTTAGGCAGTACTATGGCTACTACCGCAGTAATGGCCGCTCCTCTTGTAGGCATGTTATCTAAAGCAGCAGACTTTGAAGCGGTGATGTCTAAGGTAAAAGCAATCACCGTATCTGATGATCAAGCAATGCAACAATTGACGGCTACCGCTCGTGAACTCGGGCAGAACACAATGTTCTCCGCCACACAAGCAGGCGAAGCCATGACATATCTAGGCATGGCCGGTTGGAACTCCCAACAAATCATGGCCGGTATGCCAGGGCTTTTGAATTTAGCTGCAGCAAGTAATACGGATTTAGCACGTACTGCAGATATCGTATCCGATGACCTTACCGCGTTTGGATTAAGTGCGGAACATGCGGGCCACATGGCGGACGTATTTGCTAAGACTACAACCAAGACAAATACAACTGTTGAGATGATGGGTGAAACAATGAAGTACGCCGCACCTGTGGCGCACGCATTTGGTGCAAGCTTAGAAGAAACAGCCGCACTTACGGGCCTTATGGCTAACAGCGGTATTAAAGCATCTGCTGCAGGTACTGCACTCAGGTCTGGCTTCTTACGTTTAGCAGGTACGTCCTCTAAATCGACTAAAGCGATTGAGGAAATGGGGCTTTCATTAAGTGAAGCCACGGCGCAACAAGAAGAGGCCAAAGCCGCACTAGACAGTCTAGGTATTTCTATGAACGATACCAACGGACCACGCAAGATGAGCGCAATTGTTCGCGACTTAGCAGATAAGACCAAGGATATGAGTAAGGAACAAAAGCTTGCTACGCTTGCGACTATCTTCGGTACCAATGCCGCATCAGCTTGGGTATCTGTTATCGACCAAGGACCGGATGCGTTAGATAAGTTAACAAAAGAGCTTGAAAATAGTGATGGCGCAGCTAAGGATATGGCCGACGAGATGCAGAATAATGCGCGCGGAGCACTAATTAAGCTTTCATCTGCAACTGAATCAGTAGCAATCGCGATCGGCAGCACGATGTTGCCTACCCTTGCAGAATTAGGCGAGTCCTTAGCAAACGAAGCTGCTTACGTTGCTAAGGTTGCGGGACAACATCCGGAGCTTACTGAAGGCATTATTAAAACAAGCGTAGCTGTAGCCGGCATGGTAATTGCTTATAAAGCAGCTCGAGCTGTCTATTATAGTGTAGTAGCAGCACAAGCAGCTTATAAGCTTATGATGGAATCAGAACGTGTAGCTACGATTCGAAGTACTATTGCATCAGGTATCCATAGAGCCGGTATGATAGCAAGCAGTATCGCTATGTATGCAACTACTGCAGCACAATGGGCGCTCAATGCGGCTATGACTGCAAACCCTATTGGTCTTGTTATTGTCGCCGTAGTCGCTTTAATAGCAGCATTAGTTTGGCTATCAAATAATTTTGATGCTGTATCTGCATTCTGTACTTCTATGTGGGAATCTCCTACTGCCGCAATTATAGCATTCATGACGGGGCCGATAGGCTGGCTTATTTATGCAGGTATGGGGCTAATTGCTAACTGGGAAGACGTAAAAGCCTGGTTCACTCTATTATGGGAAGACCCGAAGGCGGCACTCGGCCAATTCTACGATTGGGTTATGAGTAAGCTGGGAGGGTTGTTTGATTGGATTAGTGAAAAATGGGAATGGGTTAGATCCATTTTTAGTAGACCAATTCAAGCACGAATAGAAGGATCAGCCACAGCAAATGGGCAAACGGTACAGCACAATGCGAAAGGCGGTATTTATGGCAAAGGTTCGTTCCTAACTACATTTGCCGAAGAATCTGCAGAGGCTGCTATTCCTATTAACGGTACGCCAAGAGCTGAAGCATTATGGAGGCAAACTGGCGCTATGATGGGTCTTTTACCAGGTGAGGGAAATTCTGTAATTTCTGTATCTGCCCCAATCAACATTACTGTTAATGGTAGTGCGGATGCAAGTGCCGTACATCAAATCAAAAGTGCAGTAGGGGGAGCGCTGGATGACTTAGAAGCGCGCCTTGCTGAAATCCAAAATCGGAAAGGGCGTGTAAGTTATGCCTAGTAATTTGCGTTACGTTACTGTTAAATTGCAGTATGACCAAAAGGACATCACACAAGACTTGGTTCCTTATTTAAAGGATTTCAGTTTCAACGATGTAATGTCGGGAGAAGCTGACGATATATCAATCACACTACACGATATAGAAGAGCTTTGGATGTCCGACTGGTTCCCTGAAAAAGGGGCTAAGTTGACCGCATCAATTGTATTCCATAACTGGAATGAACTCGGAGACGAGATAGAAATGAAATGCGGCCAATTTGAGATAGACGAGATTACTTGTAAAAATCCACCTCATGAAGTCACTATAGGGGCGGTTAGTGTTCCAGATGAATCGAAATTAAGAGGCGAACTAAAAAGTAAGTCTTGGGAGAAGACTACTCTAAAAGCTGTTGCGGAGGAACTAGCAAAGGGTGCAGAACTCGAATTATTTTATGATACGCCCGATACAATTGATTTAGACCGCGTCGAGCAGACTGATCAATCAGATTTAGAGTTCTTGATGAAAGTCTGCAAGGATAATGGATTAGCGTTAAAGGTTTCTGATAAGCAAGTGATTATTTTTGACGAGACAAAATATGAAACTGAAAAAGTAGTCGCAACGCTAATTAAGGGACCAATGCCTACGGACCTTACAGAAGAGCAAATTAAGGAACTAGGGGAAATCATTCCATATCAAGGTAGCTACTCTTTAAAGACGTCGCTAAAGGACGTGTACTGGGGCTGTCATGTAAAGCATAAGAGCACCAAGCAGAAAAGCAATATTGAATATACGTTCAAAGACCCAAACAAAACGCAAGGCAAAATATTACAGGTTAACCAGGGCTGTGAGACACAAGCAGAGGCAGAACGTTTGGCCAAGAAAAAGTTGCGGGAGAAGAACAAGAATGAAATCACCGGTTCTGTATCTATACTTGGGCACATTGTGTTGGCCGCATCCGCAACGATCAATTTAAAAGGATTTGGTAAATTTGATGGCAAGTATATCATTAGCAAATGCTCCCACAAGGTAGGGGGCGGATATACGCAAAGCCTAGATATAAGGAGGTGCTTAGATGGATATTAGTGTTGCCCTAAAAAATTTAATCCGTGACGGTATTGTATCTAGTACAGACCCTTCAACTATGACGGCTAGAGTAACATTCCCGGACCGGGACGATTTAGTATCGTATCCTCTCGAAGTACTTTCGCACGGGTCACAAGATAATAAACACTACTGGATGCCAGGTGTTGGCGAACAGGTGTTATGTTTATTCCTACCTCAAAATAATAATTTGTCCCAGGGCTATATCTTAGGCACCACTTACAATGCCAAAGATAAGCCCTCTTTTAATGGGCAGAATATCCACGGCATCAAATTTGCGGACGGCTCGACTATCTCATATGATGCGGACGGAGGAGGTCTCGTAGTTAATTGCACGGGTAATCTAACTATAAACGCTCCTTCGGGGGATGTGGTGGTTAATGGAATTAGTTTAGTATCACATACACACGGTGGCGTCGTTCCTGGTGGCGGTAATACAGGAACGCCAAATTGATAGGAGGCGAGTAACATATCATTATTAAGTAAATTAGGCAGTACTGCTGCTAATTATAAGAAAAACCTTAATTCACAAGGTTTAAAGAATTTACAAAATACGCAATTAGGCGATGTGGCTTACTCTCGCTTATCTAATCTAGCCGATAAGTTTGGCTTGGGCGGATACTTACCACAACGCCAATTAGGTAGTTTTGGAAAAATAGTATTTGTAGCGTCCTCACACACAGTGCGTACGTTCGATGCATTGGCACGGAATATCAATGCTCGAACAGCGTCTCACGAAATCATAGGGCAAAAGCCTATACTTGAATTCCTGGGGCCTGATGCGGATGATATCACCTTTACGATGAACTTTAATAAGCTGTTGGGTGTTGATCCTTTGAAAGAAATTGAAGAAGTGGCCAAGATGTGTCGAGAAGGTCAAGCTGAGCAGTTGATTATTAACGGCAAGCCTTTTAGCGAACATAAATTATTGATTACGAGTATAAGTGCCGCGATGAATACTATTGATAACCGAGGTAATGTGTTATCCGCATCAATTAACGTAACGCTGAAGGAGGCCCCTGATATTCCTAAAGTTGTAATCACACCTAGACAAGGAGGCGATACAAATGCAAATTGACGTAAGCGCTCGTCTTGAAGGTATTGATTTTGCACCTAAGGATATCCTTACAGAAATTATTCAAAATGTACGAACTGTCATTTCTACAACGCAGTTTACTGTGCCACTTGACAGACGATTTGGTATTGATGGTACGGTTATCGACTTACCGCTACCGGTAGCAATGGCCAAAATATCTGCAGAGGTGATTCGAGCCATTACTGAATATGAGCCACGATGTAGGGTTATTTCTGTTGATTTTGAAGAAACGACCGCTACCGAGGCAGAAGAAGGGCGATTGACGCCTAAGGTATCGATTGCAATCAAAGATGAATGGCTAGAAAGGATAGGTGGCTATGAAGCAGTATAGAACTATCCAAGGCGATATGTGGGACAGTATAGCCTTTAAAGTGTATGGCAGTGAAGCGTATATGAACGTACTATTAGAAGCCAATCAAGAGTACGCCCATTACGTAATACTGCCCGCTAATTTACGTTTGAACTGTCCTGATGTAGATATTAGAGCGGCTATTAATTTACCACCGTGGAGGCGATAAAAAATGAATTTACCTGAAATCAACTTTGTCACGGCGGATAAGGAAGTCGTCGAAAATGAAGTTTTTGCCCTCTACACAACTATTACTGGGCGAAAGCTAGCACCGGCAGACCCTATCCGCTTATTCTTATTAGCGATTACTAATATTGTAATTTTACTACTAAACCGCATCAATGATACAGGCAAGCAGAATTTATTAGCATATGCAAGAGGGGCTAACCTTGATCATATAGGCATTGCGCTCGGCGTGGAACGTCTACAGGCGACCGGAGCGGTTACTACTATGAAATTAACTGCTTCAATGGCAAGGCCTGAGGGGATAGCTATTCCTAAGGGTACACGATTTACTTCGGGAGATGGTGCATTTTTTTCACTAACTGAACCTTACTATTTGTCAGCTAATGAAACCTCGATACAAGTAAAAGCAGTATGCACAGAAGCTTCAGCTAAAGGGAATGGTTACCCAGTAGGGTCGATTACCACTCTTGTGGATCCGATTCCGTATATCGCAAGTGTAACCAATATTACAATCTCTGAAGGTGGTGCTGACACTGAATCAGATGATGCATTCCGGGAACGTATTAGAGAAGCTCCTGAAAGCTTTTCTTGTGCAGGTGCAGAAGGGGCGTATGAATTTTTTACTAAAAAGGCATCGGCCCTTATTAGCTCAGTGAAAGTGGTATCGCCTAAACCAGGGGATGTAGTTGTATATCCGGGTCTTGTATCTGGTGAAATAGCAAAGGCAGAAATCCTTACATTAGTGGAAACTGCACTTACAGATAAGAAAGTGCGTCCACTTACTGATAACGTATCAGTAAAAGCCCCCATTGCTAAAAATTACAGTATAAATCTCCAGTACTACATTGATTCCGATAATGCCTATTACGCAGATACTATTAAAGCTCGTGTTGATGAAGCCGTTATAGATTACACAAAATGGCAATCTGGGAAAGTAGGACGAGATATTATACCGTCCGAGTTAATTCGTCGCATTATGGAAGCCGGGGCTAAACGTGTTACTGTAACTTCTCCTATCTTTACCGTTGTTAAAGATGGACGAAAGGAAGACGGGTATCAAGTTGAACTAGCACAATGCACAGGCAAGACGATTACTTATGGGGGTGTAGAGCATGAATAACCTCCATGAATTTAATTTAAAGGATACTTTGCCAAGTTCAATTGCTAATGACGCCAATGTACAAGCTCTTGCTGAAGTAACTACTTTACGGCTTATGGCCTTGATGCCTTTTGTGGATAGGTTGACTATACTATCCCATCTTAACGAGCTGAGTACACCTATCTTAGATGAACTAGCGTGGCACTTACATGTTGATTTCTATGACGAGGCAGTAAGTAGAGCGCAAAAAATCAGGCTAATCCTTAGTTCTATTGCGTGGCATCGTAGAAAAGGGACTGTCGGATTGGTGGAGGAAGCAATTGGCGAATTATATTCTGAGTGCGAAGTTGTTGAAAACTGGAATTATGAAGGAGGGCAACCTTATCATTTTAAATTAGAAATGACCGGGTATATGATGACTCCTAATATTCGAGAGCGCGTGCTGCGCATTTTAGAGTTCGTTAAGAATAAGCGGTCTTGGTTAGATGGTATTGAGTATGTGCATGATATCGACTCAAAAAGGATTTACATAGGCGGACTAGCTACTTCAGCGGGAAACGCAATAGTAGACCCTGCATTAAAGATAAATATAGATCCGCAAGTTCAAAATGTATACATAGGTGGTATTGCTACTACCTACCAAATTATTCATGTATAGGAGGTACAAATGGCAAAATATCCAGCTGTCATTACAACAATGGCAGGTACTAACGCAACAGCAGAGGCTAATGCGAGTAAGCAAGCTTTAATTTTTACTAAAATCGTAATCGGTGCAGGCGACCCTCCTGCATCAATTGCTAGAGCGACAAGTTTGACGGATAAACGATTAGAGCTAGCAATTACTAAAAGCTCGAAATCTGGCGACGGTCAATTTACAGTTCGGGCTTCTTTATCAAATGCAACTCTAGAAACCGGGTTCTATGCTCGAGAAATAGGGCTAATGGCCAAAGTAGGGGAGTCTGGACAAGAAATACTTTTCTCGTATACGAACGGCGGGAGCTACGTAGATTACATACCTGACAAGACTACACCGATGGATAGTTACACTTTTACTATTACAACAGTAATCGGCAATGCTGAAATGGTAGAAGCACTTATACAGGATAATGGCTATGCAACGATCCGTGATTTAGAAGACCACAATAAAGCTACAAATGCGCATCAAGATGCATTTAATAAAAAGCTAGATATTAGTTCTAACC
>CAUPZH010000015.1:0-41837 GCA_963515865.1 uncultured Veillonella sp. | reverse complement strand
ACCTGCGACCCCCTGGTCCCAAGCCAGGTGCGCTACCAAACTGCGCTATGCCCCGATATCTTCCATCCATAGTAACGAATCATCTTAACTGTTCTTGGGAAACACTGTTTCGCTACCGTTTGTTACTTACCGTAACAACAAATATATAATATCATATCCCATACATCTATGCAAGTATTTTTTTATAATTTATTTATTTTTTTCTAATCTCACATTGCAAGTCCAAATTGAACACCTTTAGCCCTATTAACAAGGCACTTTATTCTTTTATACGAACAACACTATACAACTGCGTACGCAACAAAAGGGGCTGTTACAGTCCTACAGCCCCTTTCATCATGTATTTATTCTTCTTCACTTTCATCAAAGAAAATTTGTATACTTTGTTTTCCATCTGCATGGACTGGTTCATCGATATGAACCGTCAGTTGTTCTTCTTCTGTTCTACCAACAGAATCACCATCTTCTACCGTTTTATCTGAGGTTAACACATAATCCGCAACCGTTAAAATATAATTCCAAGCTTTCTCTGGATGCCACGGACAATGCAGAAACTCTACATTTAATTGTTTAAACAATTCCATACCACTCGTAGATAAGGAAATCGTATCATCGTCTTCAAATTCCATATCTACCCAAATTAGATTCGCCATAGGCAACATATCATCTCGTAACTGTTCCGTTTCCTCGTGGTACTTTTTCGCTTCATAGAGAACGCCATTCGTATATATGGCACTAGCTCCCGTTTGTTCAGTCGCCACTGAAAGTAATTTCGCTAATAGGATTCCTTCTTCTAACGGCTTGCCAGGACCTTCTACAATGCTAATCGCCACATGACTTGTGTGATGGAGTACAGTATCCAATGCATCTTCCCAAAGGTAGTTTCGAGTAGCCCCCTGCATAACAGCTTCCATCGGCATGGCAAAAGAAAATGGTGCCACCACTACTTTATAGTCATCAATCACTAAAAAGTGTGCTTCTTCCATATCCTCTTCTTCCACGGTATCCACATCTTTTGTAGCAATGGCTGCTCGGACCTTCATCCCCTCCGGGCTTGTTATGGACTCAATATCCCATTTGCTAAGCAAGTCCTTTTTAAAACGTTTCACATCGAACTCTGCATTGTCCAACAGCACCATGCCCATAAAGCCACGTTTACCAACCATAGGTCCGATACCACCAGTGCTTTCCAAGATCCTTTCAGCCAAATTACGCATTGCATCAAATAATAGTTGATTCTCAGCACTTTGTACATCCGCCATATCTATATCAAGGCTCATCGTTTTCTGTATGATGCTTTCAATTAAATAATCCCCTACATCATTCGATTGTTCCTTCATGAGCTCCAATAAGGCTTCACTGAAAGACGCCCCTAATAGAGTCAATGTATTCGTATCTCCGTTAAAATAGATAATTTGTCCCACAGTGCCAGATTTCGTTGGATTATAATCGATGTACAAGCGGGATGCCTGTTCCCCTTCACCAGTAGCTGCAAACAGGCATAGATCTCTCTGTTTAGAAGACGCTCGTACTTGTGTTGGTTTTACATCAGGCCCCAGGATATCCATATTCATCACATCTCGTCCTTGAAGATCAAATTCTAACATTTGACGAGCTGATAATAAATAGAATTGTTTATCATCATACATAAACATAGGGAATGTAGCTTTTAACGACGTATATTCCTTTTGGTACGTCCCATTTACTACATTAAGCAAGAAGCTTAGTCCCTCTGGTGTATGAGGATATCGTCGCAATAAGTTCATCCATTCTTGAGGAGATATTCCTTTCCACTCACTTTGAATGACATTCCATACATCAGGTACTAACCCTCGATACACGCGAGATATATCTGTCATATATCGCTCATGAATGGTAAGACCGGAGTCCACCACATCTATAGTAGCCCCTGTTCCCAGTGTACTTCTACGAAGGTACTTTTCGATAGTACTAATAGCGAGATCCTTATCTGCTACGTAATACGTAAAGGTAGCTACTCCCTCCGGGATGCGTAGTGTGGAACCGCTGACAACATTATTTTCTTCTAAAGCCCGAGAGATTTTTGTATCTAATCGCTTAAACTGTTTAGCATCCCCTAAAGATGCATCTAATACGACATGGATGTGATGTAGATTGCCTAATTCTGCAATGACATTCCCATTTTGATATAACTTAGCACCATATGGTATGCCTAGTTCTTCCAAAGAAATGATCATTTCCTCTACTAACTCATCTCCTTCATCCATGGAAAACCGTAATACACAATGATCAATTTCACCATTTTCTTTATACACGGATTCTCCTTCATGGATAGTACCCACATCTGTTAATTTGTGTTCTATCAGTACTTCCAAGGAGGCCCTACAGGAATCGTCAAATTGGGCTGGAATATATAGTTCATACGAGATTTGTTGTTTCTTTTCTTCTGTTGCCATATCTCTTAGTTCTCCACTCTATTCACCAATACGTAATACTAGTATAACTTATATGGTGCCTCTCTTTCAGAACTTGCTTAATCCAAGAGAGTCACAGAAATAGGTAAGGATTGCAAAATTTGTTTTGCTAACTCACGGGTTGATTCTGTTGTACGAACCATGCACAACCCATCTGCATTAACCGTGGTCATCACCCCTACATATTCATAGCCTTCTAAAATGCGATTCACATAATTCGTATGCTGTCGTTCAATCTGAAAGTATACATACTGCGGATCAAAGACAATCTCCTGTTCTTGCATCTTAGTCCTCTCCTTATATAGTAAGAAATTATTTTTGCTTAGTTTCACGACGCATCATGGAGTATTCTTCCAATGGTGTATCGATGTATAGACGTAATTTCATTTGTGCATGTTTCGCCACATCGATGTCGTTTCCATCTTCATCGGTGATGCGTGTGATAACATGTTTTACTAATGGACCATTCGGTTGGCAGAATTCTACTTCTTCGCCTACCTTAAAGTTATTACGTTGCTCCATATACGCATAGCCTTCTTCTGCATTGTATCCTTCTACAAGACCAATGAAATCATGGGTTTGTGTATTGGAAGATTTGCCGTAGTTTTGTGCTTCTTCTCCTGGTTTTTCCATGGCAAAGGCTTCTGTGTATGGACGGTGAGAGATTTTTTCTAATTCTGCATACCATTCATCACGTACATACCAATCGTCACCTTCTTCTAAGAATGTATCGATAGCTTCACGATACACTTTAGATACAGTCGCTGCATAGTGTACAGATTTCATACGGCCTTCGATTTTCAAGCTATCTACGCCTGCTTTGTACAACTCAGGAATATATTTCAACAAGCATAAATCCTTGGAATTAAAGATGTATGTGCCATGCTCGTCCTCTTCGATTGGGTAGTATTCACCGGGACGGTTTTCTTCCACCAAATTGTATTTCCAACGGCACGCTTGTGTACAAGCCCCACGATTCGCATCACGGTTGGTCATGTAATTACTTAGCAAGCAACGTCCAGAGTATGAAATACACATAGCACCGTGAACGAAGGCTTCAATTTCGATATCTGCTTTTTCACGCATAGTTTTAATATCTTCGATGCTTACTTCGCGAGCTACAACCACACGAGCTGCTCCTTGTTCTTTCCAGAACTCTGTTGTCAAATAGTTTGTTGTATTCGCCTGTGTACTTACATGCAATTCTAAGCCCGGAGCCACACGTTTTGCCAACAAGAAAATCCCCAAGTCCGCCACGATGATAGCATCCACTTTGATACTTTCCAAGAATTGTAAGTATTCTTCTAGACCTGTTAAGTCCTCATTATGAGGGATAATGTTACAAGTAACGTAGATTTTTTTGCCATGGCTGTGTACAAATTCTACCGCCTCTTTCAATTGATCATTGTCAAAGTTAGAGCTAGCTGCACGCAAGCCAAAGGCACGACCTGCACAATATACAGCATCCGCACCGTAGCGAATGGCCATTTTTAATTTATCCATATTACCAGCTGGCGCTAGTAACTCCATATGTCGTTTCGTCATCGATTTATCCTTTCCATACACTGATACTCATGCCATCTCCCATAGGGTAAATGGTAGTGTTGTAGTGTTCTTTTTGTTCTACATAATTTAAGTACTCTTGCAAGCGTTTCACAATGGTTTTAAAGCGGCGTGGTGGTTCTTTGTCTCCCCGCACATATCCACGGAACAGTACATTATCTGCTAGCACTACGGCATTTTCGGCTAATTTAGGTTCAATCAATTCTAATTGTTTTAAGTACTGCCCTTTGGGGCCATCTAAAAACACTAAATCAAAGGGACCTTCTAGGCCCTCGAGCAATTCTGTAGCATCCCCTTTTAATAGAGTGATTTTCTCTGCATAGTCTGACTGGGAAATGAAATGAGTCGCCATACCATGACGCACATCATCTAATTCTATGGTGATGAGCTGACCTTCTTTATCCATATGTTTTGCCAATAACAAGGAAGAATATCCGATAGCAGTCCCCACTTCTAAGACACGTTTCGGCTTATATAAGCCAATTAAGTCTTCAAACAGTTCTACTTCCGATTCTCGCAAAATTGGCACATCATGCAAGAGTGCATAAATGCGTTGTTCATTTAAAATCTCTTTAATCTTCATAAATTTGATCCACTATTTTCAAATGTTCTTCATAAGTTTTTGTGAAATGATGGTGCCCCTCTTTATCAGCTACAAAGAATAGATAGTCTGTCGGTGGTGCATAGAGAACAGCCTCCATGGATTTGATGCCTGGGTTTGCAATTGGCCCCGGTGGCAATCCTTTATGAAGATATGTGTTGTATGGGCTTTCTAATTTTGTATCTTCAATGGTGATGAGCGGTTTTGGATAACCTAAAATGTATTGGATACTAGCGCAAGATTCTAGAGGCATACCGGTTTTCAAGCGTTGGCGGAATACAGCTGCAATGATGGGGCGATCCTCGTCGAACTTCGCCTCTTTTTCCACTAACGATGCTAGTGTGATGAACTCAAAAATAGTCATCCCTTGGGCTTCAATATCTTGACGCATTTTCGGCGTCAATTGGCGATTCATTTCATCCGCCATGATAGCCATCACATCTTCTGCTTTGCTCCCTACAGGAATCTCATAAGTGCTAGGGAATAGAAATCCTTCTACCCGATAGGTCACAGGTTTCGTCCCTACCATGTACTCATACGGCGTATAGGTCTTGCCATATTCCATGAAAGCATTCTGCGTGTCGATACCTTGTTCTTCGATACGCTTGCCAATTTCACCGATCGTAAATCCCTCTGGAATGGTCAACTTCACCGTTTGTAATCGCCCTTGTTGGAGCAAACCAATAATCTCGCTCAAACTAGAGTGATGAGGGATTTGGTAATACCCATGTTGCAGCTTATCCATGGTTCCCGTTAAACGCAGAGCTCCACGGAATACCGTAGGTGATGTAATAAGTCCTCTTTCATAGAGCACATCGCCAATCTCCGCACCCGTTTGGTTCTCACTAATAACAACCGTTTCTACCTCTTCCTTAGAACCGCCTGTCCAAGGAATATAATACATACCTGCTAGCACACCAAGTACAGTGGCCAACAGAATCGCTACACATCCGTAGATGTATTTTACATATTGTTTCACAGCAATCTCCTTTTCAATGAATACTATATTATACCATTTTAGGAGTGTATATAGCAATTTTTCTATATAACATAGATCAATCTAGGTCTTATACTCACCTATGCTATACATGAGGCCTGTGAAAGTACTCTCTGCTCCAAGTTACAGAGAGCCCCTAAGGTCACCATACCGTTCATACATAAAAAGGGCTGTTACAATTCTACAGCCCCTTTCATTATTTATTCTTCTTCAATTTCATCAAAGAGAATTTGTATACTTTGTAATCCATCTGCATGGACTGGTTCGTCGATATGAACTATCAGTTGTTCTTCCTCTGTTCTCCCTACAGAATCACCGTCTGTTAACTCTTTGCCAGATGTCAGTACATAATTCGCCACGCTAAGGATATAATTCCAAGCACGCTCTGGATCCCATGGACAATGCAAGAATTCCACATTTAATTGGTCGAACTCTTCCATGCCACTGGTATACAAAGATACGGTTCCATCTTCTTCAAAATCGATATCAACCCAAATTAGATTCGTCATAGGTAGCATATCATCTCGTAACTGTTCCGTTTCCTCTTGGTACTTCTTCGCTTCATAGAGAACGTCATTCGTATAGATAGCTGTAGCTCCCGTTTGCTCCGTCGCCACTGAAAGTAATTTCGCTAATAAGATTCCTTCTTCTAATGGCTTCCCATGTCCTTCTACAATGCTAATCGCCACATGGCTTGTGTGTTGGCTTACAGCATCCAATGCATCGTCCCAAAGATAATTACGAATAGCCCCTTGCGTAACAATTTCCATCGGCATGGTAAAGGAAAATGGTGCTACCATTACTTTATAGTCATCAATGACTAAGAAGTATGCCTCCTCCATCTTCTCTTCTTCGACGGTATCCACATCTTTTGTGGTAACGGCTGCACGGACTTTCATCCCCTCTGGACTCGTTACAGAAATAATATCCCATTGAGCGAGCAAATCCTTTTTAAATCGTTCCACATCAAAAGAAGTATTTTCTAACAATACTATACCCATACATCCACGTCTGCCAATCACGGGGCCCATACCATGTTCCAAGATAGATCCAATGTCATCTCCTATGGTACTTTCAACTAGCATAACCATAGTACTCATCAGGAGCTGATTATCATCGCTGTCAAGGTCCAATGTTTCTACATTCAAATTCATGATGTGTTCCATAACGCTTTCTAGAATGGAATCCGCTAAATTGTCAGACATTTCATTCATAATCTCTAATAAGGCGTGACTGAAAGACGGCCCCAACACTTCTAGCATATGCGTGTCCCCATCGTAATAGAGCACTTGTCCTACATGACCGGATTTTGTCGGATTATAGTCAAGGTAGAAACGCGATGCCTCTTCCCCTTCCCCAGTAGTCGCAAACAAGCACAGATTTCTCTGTTTAGAAGGCGCTCGTACTTGTGACGGTTTTACATCAGGCCCTAATATATCCATGTTCATCACATCTTGCCCTTGAAGATCAAATTCTAACATTTGACGTGCTGACAACAAGTAGAATCGTTTGCCTTCGTAGAGGAACATAGGGAATGTGACCTTCATGGATGTGTATTCCTGTTGGTACGTACCATTCACAATATTAAGTAAGAAACTAAGCCCTTCCGGCGTATCTGGATAGCGGCGCAACAATTGTATCCACTCTTGCGAAGAGATGCCTTTCCACTCATTTTTAATGGCAGACCACAAATCAGGCACTACCCCACGATAGATGCTATAAATATCTGTCATAAACCGTTCATGAATCGTAAGGCCAGAGTCTACCACATCGATCGTAGCTCCTGTTCCTAGCACACTTCGACGAAGATACTTCTCAATGGTGTTAACTGCAAGATCCTTATCTGCTACATAATACGCAAAGATAGCCACTCCCTCTGGAATACGTAGTGTGGGGTCGCTGACAACGTTATTTTCTTTCAAGGCCCTAGAAATTTTTGTATCCAGCCGTTTGAACTGTTTTGCATCTCCTAATGACGCATCCAACACAACATAGATATGATGTAAATTACCTAATTCTGCAATGACATTTCCATTTTGATATAACTTAGCACCATAAGGTATGCCCGCTTCTCTCAAACAGGTGAGTATTTCCTCTACGAATTCATCCCCTTCATCCATGGAAAAGCGAAGTACGCAATGGTCAATGACACCATTTTCTTTATACAGCGATTCCCCTTCATGCACATTCCCTATATCTTCTAACATATCCTCCATCAACGATTCTAATGACTCTCGCATTACCTCGTTAAATTGGGCGGGAATATATAGTTCATACTGAATTTGTTTGTTCTTTTCTTCTGTTGCCATATCTCTTAGTTCTCCACTGTACTCATTGTTTCTAAACATGATGACCACTATACAGAAAAAGAGCTGTAACCACACTGTCTTTCGACAGCATGTTACAGCCTTGACTAGCGATTAGTCCATTTCTTCGTATAATTTAATGACTGCATCGAATTCTTCATCAGTAGGAGCTACGTAAACTTGTTCTCCTTCTTCTTCATCAATGCGGGCAATAATCACTTCTGGTTCGTCATGTTCAGTTTCTTCTTCTGGAGGAAGAGATACTAAAATAGCAAATGCTTTTCCATCATGTTGAATTAGCATTTCTTCTTCATAATACATTTCTTCTCCATTTTCGTCTTCAATGACAATCACAGATACTTCACCTTCATAACCTTGTTCGATCATGGTAACCTCCTTATGAACGACTATCTAAATAGCCTTGTAAAATGACAACTGCTGCCATTTTATCAATGACTTCTTTCCGTTTTTTACGACTTACATCAGCGGCAATTAAGGATTTTTCTGCCATCACAGTAGATAAACGTTCGTCCCAAAATACGACTGGTGTGGAGATGACTTCTTGCATCTTTTCCACAAAGGCTTCCGTTTTTTCAGCCCGTTCTCCTTTGGTGCCATTCATATTTTTTGGCATACCTACCACAATAGTGTCTACCTCGTATTCACGGATTAACTCCGCAATACGCTGAAAGTCTTTTTCATGAGATGTGCGGCGAATAGTTTCGATGCCTTGCGCTGTAATATACAACGCATCACTGCATGCGACGCCTATGGTCCGACTTCCCACATCTAGTGCCATAATTCGCATTATAATTGTTTCGCTTTCACATATTCTTTTACAAGCTCTTCAATGAGTTCATCTCGTTCGATACTACGAATATCTTTCCGAGCATTGTTGTAACTTGTGATATACGTTGGATCTCCCGAAATGAGGTACCCCGTAATTTGGCTAATCGGATTATATCCTTTTTCTGCCAACGCTTGAAACACATGTTGAAATACTTCTTCTGGTGTTAACGGTGTTGTTTGAACCGGCTTAATCACCATTGTTTTATCTGAAAGATTCATATAATCCCTCCTTATCATGAGCTTTCTACTGAAAGTCTCATCTATAGTAAACTTATCCAACCATGGATTGGATCGTTTCTTTACCCGCTACTAAGGCTTGGTCCATAGCCACTGGATCTTTACCACCAGCTTGTGCCATATCTGGACGACCACCGCCATTGCCACCAGCTGCTTGCGCTGCTGCTTTTACGATGTTACCACAATGAATACCTTTGCCCACTACATCTTTCGTAGCCATGCAGACAAAGTTTACTTTATCGTCACCAGCTGCACCTAATAATACTACGCCAGAGCCGATTTTATCACGAACCATATCCGCCATATCGCGCAATTCACCCATATCAGATACTGGTACAGAGGCTACTACAGCTGTTACATCGCCTACTGTAAATTGACCAGCTAAGACACCATCAAGGTTACCGCTGTTCAATTCTTTTTTCACTTGATCTAGCTCACGTTCTACAGCTTTTGCATGGTCTAATACTTGTTGTACTTTACCTACTACTTCTTGTGGTTTTCCTTTCACAAGAGAAGCTACTGCTTTTAACGTTTTTTCTTCTTGTTGTGCTAACACAAGCGCTGCTTTACCTGTCAGCGCTTCGATACGGCGTACGCCAGAACCAATACCACCTTCAAAGGTGATACGAAATTGACCGATGAAACCAGTATTTTCTACGTGAGAACCGCCACACAATTCGATGGAGAATTCTGGCACAGATACAACTCGTACTTCGGAACCATATTTTTCACCGAACAACGCCATAGCGCCTTTTGCTTTCGCCGCATCAATGGACATAGTTTCTACTTCTAATGTGGAGGCACGAAGAATTTGTTCGTTTACCATGTTCGTAATGGTTTGTAATTCTTCTGCTGTTACAGGAGAGAAATGTGTAAAGTCAAAGCGCAAATAGTCAGGTGTTACTAAGGAACCTGCTTGGTTCACATGCGTACCCAATACGGAACGCAATGCAGCATGCAATAAGTGTGTTGCTGTATGGTTACGTGCCATATGCTGACGGCGTTCTACATCGACTTCGAATGTCACTTCATCGTTTAGAGAAATGCTACCTTCTACCACGGTACCTACATGATAAGTAGTGCCTTCTGGTAATTTTTTAGCCGTATGCACTTCTACTTTACCCAATGGGCCTACGATGAAACCAGTGTCACCTAATTGTCCGCCTCCTTCTGCATGGAATGGAGTCGTTTTTACGATGATCGTCACATCCTGTCCATCTTCAGCACGTTCAATGGCTTTTGCCCCTTCACCGATTAACAAGACTGTGGATGCTGTTGCATTTTCATCGTCAGAAATATGTTCGCCAGATAAATGGGTAATATCTGGAGTAGCTACTTTTGCGTCTACATCTTCACGAGCTTCACGAGCACGAGTACGTTGTTCATTCATAGCACTTTCAAAACCAGCTTGGTCGATAGTAAAACCAGCTTCAGAAGCGATTTCTTCTGTCAATTCCCAAGGAAATCCGTATGTATCATATAATTTGAACACGTCTTGACCTGGTACAGTGGTAGCACCGTCAGCTTTCAATGTATCCAACAATTGGCTCAACATGTCTAGGCCAGATGCCAATGTTTGGTTAAAACGTTCTTCTTCGTTTGCCACAACGCGTTTTACAAAGTCTTGTTTTTCCACAATATTCGTGATAGCTCCGCCCAAGATATCTACCACGATATCTACTAGTGGTACCAAAAATGGTCCTTGAATACCTAATAGACGACCATGACGAACAGCACGGCGCAAAATACGGCGAAGCACATAGCCACGGCCTTCATTAGATGGCAATACACCATCCGCAATCAATGCTACGATAGCACGAATATGGTCAGCGATAACTTTCAAAGAAACATCTGTATTCGCATCTGTATGATATGTAACACCTGCTTTTTTCGCTGTGGCTTCAATGATTGGGAAAATCAAGTCTGTTTCAAAGTTACTTTCTTTATTTTGCAACACAGATGCCAAACGCTCTAAACCAGCGCCGGTATCGATGTTTTTCTTAGCCAATGGTTCGTATGTACCTTCTGCGGTACGGTTGAATTGCGTGAATACAAGGTTCCAAATTTCAAGGAAACGGTCGCAATCACAACCTGGTGCACAATTTGGATCATCACAACCACGTTCCGGACCTAAGTCAAAGAAAATCTCACTATCTGGACCGCATGGACCTTCACCAATTTCCCAGAAGTTATCTTCTAAACGGCTAATATGATCTTCTGGTAAGCCAATTTCATTATGCCAAGTATCATAGGCTTCTTGATCATCCGGATATACAGTAACGTACAATTTTTCTTTATCTAATTTGATAACTTCTGTTAAGAATTCCCATGCCCAATGGATGGCTTCTTTTTTGAAATAATCACCAAAAGAGAAGTTCCCCAACATTTCAAAGAATGTATGGTGACGTGCTGTACGTCCTACATTTTCAATATCACCTGTACGAATTGACTTTTGGCTTGTCGTAATTCGTGTACAAGGTGGTACTAATTTACCTGTGAAAAACGGTTTTAATGGCGCCATACCTGCACCGATTAATAACAAAGATGGGTCGTTATCTGGAACAAGAGAATAACTCTCTTGCTTTAAATGTCCTTTACTTTCAAAAAAATTCAAATACGCTTGGCGTAATTCATTTCCTGTCATGGTTTCCCTCCTAAAATTGTCTATTGACTTTATTATACCACAGATTTTGATGAAAGTATGCATTTAGGTGAGGTCATTAACTTATATAGGATGACGATACTTTTCATACTAATTTTATATTTTAGAGCTACCTACACTTAAACAAATTCACAAAAAACGTAATGACATAGAGCCCTATCGCTGTCAGCACGATGGTTCCTCCTGGTGCAAAGTCTAGCCAAAAGGCGCTACATAGTCCACCAACAACGGATAGAACTGAATATACAGTAGCGATGCCCCAAGTTTCTTTAAAGCCTCGTTTCCATAAATGAGCGGAGGCAACAGGAACTATCATCAACGCACTGATCAATAGAATCCCTACTACGGTCATTCCCATGACAACTACAAGGGCTGTTAAGATGGCAAAAATCATGTTCACACGATTCACATTGATACCTACAGTACGAGCAATTTCCTCGTCAAAGGAGGTAAGCATTAAGGAGTGATATACAAATTTCATGATAATACCCACTACGACAGCTACCGCACCGATACCATAGATATCTGTCATAGTCACCGTTAAAATACTGCCGAATAAGAAGTTCAATAGTCCAGTGCTAGGCATTTTTACCATTGTAGAGAATACGATGGCTAAGGATAATCCACCATAAAAAAATAATGCCATAATCATATCTGCATATTGTTTTTGATAACGACGCACTAGTTCTATACCCATGGCGGAAAGCACCGTTAATACTACAGCCCCTAATGGAGGGTATACTTTCAATAAGGATGCCCCCGTCACACCAGCAAAGGCAATATGTCCTAATCCATCACCGAGCATAGATTGCCGTTTGATGACGATGAACATACCGATTAATGGGCACATGAGCGCCACAATAAGGCCTGCTAAAAAGGCACGTTGCATAAATGTATAGGATAAAATGTCCATCTTAATCTCCTAAATGCCATGCCAAACGAGAGCCTTGATGACTTTCCATAAAGCCTTTACAAGATCCATAGTAACAAGCATGTCCATCCACACATAAAATTGTATCTGCTACTTCCATGGCTTCTGTCACATCATGAGTGACCATGATAACTGTAATGTTTTCTTCTTTTAAAGATCGCAACACTTCGTATATTTTTTTGCTTGTTTCAAAGTCGATACCACTTGTGGGCTCATCCAACAAAATATAGTTCGGTTTACGTGCTAAAGCCTGTGCTAACATGACACGTTGTTGTTGACCTCCACTGAGTTCTCCAATGCGGCGTTTCAAGAAATCTTGCATGCCCACCAATTCCAAAGCGTCCAAGATGCGTCCTTTTCTATCTTCCTTCGGCACGTGAAATAAAGCGAGTCCCACTACCTCTTCTACGGTCGCAGGAAATTGGGCTGCATTTTTGTTATAAATTTGTGGCACCAAGTGAATGAGCCCTTTCATTTGTGCCTCTTTCGGACTTATGCCATCTAAGCAAAGATGTCCTGCTGTCGGTTCTAATAGTCCTGCTACCATACGAAGCCAGGTGGTTTTCCCAGATCCATTAGGACCCACCACCAGTACAAACTCACCTTTGGGAATGGTGATGGTCATATTATGGATAACCGTCTGAGATCCATAGGAAAATTGTACATCTTGTATGTGAATGCCTGTGTGCGTCATAGTTAACTCCTTTATGTTTCCACTTATCGCATATATGGCAAAAGCTATAATGACAGTATCATTACAGCTTGTATGTTACAGTACGCGTTTTGCCCCTACATAGCGTGGTCCCCAGTAGCTGTCATCAATATCAGCTACGGCTACACCACTGCTAGATGTGGCACTGATGAATTGCCCATCTCCGATGTAAATACCAGAATGAGAAATACCTGGTTCATAGGTTTCAAAGAATACTAAATCACCCGGTTGTAAATTATTTTTTTCTACTTTTTTACCCACTGTATACTGTTCGTCAGCTTGGCGCGGCATATCAAAGCCTATCTTTTGGAATACATATCGAATGTATCCAGAGCAATCAAATCCCGCTGGTGTAGTACCTCCAAATTTATAAGGTACGCCCGTAAATGTATTCGCATAGGTCAAAACCTCTTTCACATTGCCAGATACAGGTTGATGTCCACTATCTAAGCCTTTGTATGTTTTGCCTTTCTTTTTGAAAGTCAGCCCTTGTGGGGCAGCGTTTTTGCCTTTTTTATGCTTTACTGTAGAAGTGATAGCTGTGGATTCTCGATTTGAATCGCTATGGGACAATAATTTAGCATCTTTTTCAGAAATTTCTTTTTTCTTCGACACAGTATTGGTTGCAGCTGGCAGTGGTTTACCCATCAATTTTTTATAGGTCTCTGCTCCTAATATACCGTCCACTGTTAGTCCGTGATTTTTTTGGAATAATCTAACAGCCCACTTTGTATTTGCATCATATTCGCTAGTTTCTCTAGCTTTATAACCAGCAGCGATGAGTTTCTTTTGAATACCAAGAATTTCATTGCCTGCATCACCATATTGATAGGCCCCTTGTACACTAGTACCTAGAAAACCTAAAAATAGAGCGATGGCAAGGTATTGTTTCTTTTTACTCGTCATAGGACTCCTCTCTTATATACGATTATTTGTCTTGTATATGACAGTTTATGGTATCTTTCACCCAATATAATGGTCGTTGTTTAACCTCTTCAAAAATTCGTCCTACATACTCTCCTATAATGCCAATGCCTACCAGTTGTACACCACCTAGGAAGAAGATAGCCACTCCTAATGTAGACCAACCACTGATTACATTGTCAGAGAAAAAGTGTACGAATAATATATGTCCAATCATAATCAGGCTTAATAGTCCGCATAGCAAGCCGATATATAAGGCTAAACGCAAGGGTACTCTAGAAAATGCTGTAATACCATCTAAAGCAAAACGCATCATTTTTTTGACACTAAATTTAGATGTTCCTGCAAAACGTGGGGGTGCTACGAAGTGAAATTCATGTTGCACGAACCCCAAGTCTCCTACAATGCCCCGCAAAAATCTGCCATGTTCACGGAAGTTTTTCAATGTTTCTAAGGATTTTCGATTCATCAAACGAAAATCCGAACCACCTTCCACGATAGGAACATTAGCTAATTTGTTAAGCACTTTGTAATAGTATTTCGATGTAAAAGCTTTTGCCCAACTAGCATCTTCTGTGGAATCGCGAATGGTACGTACTACATCTGCACCTGCTTCCCAATGCTTCACTAGCTCTGGAATCAATTCTGGTGGATGTTGCATGTCTCCATCCATGGTGATGACCGCATCACCTTGGGCGTAATCTAATCCACAGGTCAAGGCTAATTGATGACCAAAGTTTCTTGCTAATAACAACACTTTTACTTTAGGATCTTGATTACCAATATATCGTAGCATGCCTGCACTATCATCACTGGACCCGTCATCGACGAAAATAATTTCATGGTCATAGTCAAGTGTTTGCAATACATCTTTGACTGTAGTATAAAATTTTTGAATATTATCTTCCTCATTAAATACGGGAACAACAATTGACAGTAACATAGCTCCTCCTTATGATCTTTACCTATCTATTTTACAGGATTGAGACTTGTTTTGCAAACTCCATGAAATCAGACATAATAGCTACGCCAGCGAAAGAATGTTGCAAACACGTTTGGTAATTGTGCTCGTGGATACCTCCCAAAGCAATACCTTGTACTTGTGGGTAATGTATCTGAATTTGTTTCAACAATTCTTGTCCGTTCTTGACTCCGATGCCAGGGTGTCCTGTTTTACATGGTGTAGGAAAGATAGGGCTAATCAAGACGCACTCCAAATTAGAGATTCCTAGGGATGCTAACAACTTGATGTCATCTTCGTTATGAACGGTGCTCCACATAGTTATGTCCTGAAAATATTGTTGCAAGGTAATCCATAGTTCTTCTTGTTCGGATTGCCAATAGCGTATTAGATTAGTGGGTAGATGGATTCGTTTTGCTATTGTCAAAACGATAGCTAATTGCTCTCGATTCGTAATAACTTTTCCATGGTGCACTACGGTATCCCCGATGGTATCACAGAGTTGGAGATACTCTTCAAAAGGTAGATCTGTGTCACGACACAGTGTGTACAGACTACTGTGGTTTCTCATCCAACTGTCTGGTTCAACACTATCTATCCTCCCCTTAGGCAATCTAGTGTTATGAAGATTCTCTTTTACCGTAGATCTATATGCTCTATGTATGTTACATAGTAAACTGCTTTCTTCTGCATGATTAATGAAATGTTTACCATCCGTTTGTAGCCTGTCTACTCCTCTAGACAATGCTACACCATATGTGGCTAGGCTAATGTCATCTTTCAGCAGCTGTCGATTCGTAATCAACACTAAGGCATCTATCGATGGGTTATTTTTCTTCATAGAGCACATCGATATAATCACTCATCACCACTTGCATGCCTAAGGCTTTCACATCTTCCATGGCTTCTGCTACGGTTCTACTGTCAGCAATTTCAAATTGGGCATCCCCTTCTTCTTTTTTATTATCTTCAGAAGAATGCTCTCCTATACCTGTGCTGACACCTGCTGACAATTTCGTCGCTGCTAATGGTAGGACCCCGTTACGGAACCTGGCTGTTTCTCTAGTAGAAATTGTAATATTTGCATAAGGTAGGAATAAGCGATATGCCAAGATGACTTGTAATAATTGAGCTTCTCCTACGTCCCCTGCATTGATGGTATCATCATTGACGATAGGACGCAGGCGTGGACAGGAAATACTAATTTCTCCATGAGGATACGCACGTTGTAGCATATGGGCATGCAAAGCAGTGGCAAAGGCATCTTTTCGGAAATCATCCAATCCTAAAAGAGCTGCCAAACCTACTCCACGCATTCCTCCTCGCAAAGCTCGTTCTTGTGTTTCTAATCGGTATGGAAAGATACTTTTATTACCTAATAAATGCAATGTTTTATAGTTTTCCCAATTATAGGTTTCTTGGAATACGGTCACATAATCGCAACCGCATTCTCGTAGGTACGCATAATCATCTACATTGGCAGGGTAAATTTCTACGCCTACTACTTTGAAATATTTTTTTGCTAATTCACAAGCACGACCAATGTACGAAATAGGGCTATGGCGTTCACTTTCCCCAGTTAGAATTAGAATATCTTGTAATCCTGTTTTAGCAATATTTTTTAATTCTTCTTCAATACCTGCTTCATCTAACTTCGCCCGATGGATCTGATTTTTACAGTTGAATCCACAATACACGCATAGGTTATCGCAATAATTTGAAATATATAATGGAGTAAACAAATATACAGAATTGCCAAAGTATCGTGTTCGTACGGACTTTGCTTTTTCCGCTAGTTCTTCCAAAAATGGTTCTGCTGCAGGAGATAATAAAATTTTCAGTCCTTCTAAGTCGATGGTATCTTCTTGCAACACACGGCGTACATCATCTGCTGTATAGTGGTCATATGTATATTGTTCACGTTCTTGTAACACTGTTTCTAAAATGGGACTTTCAATTTGATCCATATGGGGGCGATATTTCCAACATGGATCGTCTATATGATATCTGGTGGTACTAGACATAAGCGATCCTTTCCTGACACTGCAATCGCTGAGCTACATTCATCAATTTAGCTCAATATTTTCATAAGCATTCACTATTTCTTATATCTCATATATATGTGTTATATATCAATATATAAGAGATATTATTGTAATTATCGTAAAAATCCTGTTAATGGAGAGGAAGCAGTACCGCCTGTTTCAAGTGTTGGTCCTAATTTTGACAAATATGCCAATCGTCCTGCTTGAATGGCTAATCCAAAGGCCTTTGCCATACCACGAATATGGCCCGCAGAGGCTACGGCAGTATTCGCCATAATCGCAGCTACGCCCATTTCCATCGCTTCTGCTGCTTGGGAGGGAGCTCCGATACCAGCATCTACAATGATAGGTAAGTCAATTTCATTCACTAAAATTTTAATAAATTCCTTCGTCTGTAATCCACGATTAGATCCGATAGGGGCAGCTAAAGGCATCACTGCGGCGGCACCAGCATTGACTAAATCACGAGCTACTTCTAAATCTGGATACATATAAGGCAAAACGATAAATCCTTCGTTAGCTAAGATCTCCGTTGCTTTAATCGTCTCTCCATTGTGAGGTAGTAAATATTTAGAATCTTTCATAATTTCTACTTTTACAAAATCTCCACAACCTGTAGCTCGGGATAAGCGCGCAATGCGCACCGCTTCTTCCGCATCTCGAGCACCACTTGTGTTAGGGATTAAGATAGTATCTTTTGGAATGGCGTCTAAGATATTTTCTACTTCACCCCCCACTGCACGACGCAATGCTAGGGTGATCATTTCAACCCCTGCCTCTTCTAAGACAGCTTCGATTAAGTCGATAGAAAATTTGCCAGACCCCAAGATAAATCGAGACTGTAATGTATGTCCCCCTAAAGTCCATGTATCTTGTGTTTCCATATCTTGTACTGAAAGTGTCATAGGTTCCTCCTTAATCAATATCTTCTCCGTGTAATAGTTGAATGACCGCATTTGCCATATGACCAGCACAAACCATAACACGAGCGGCAGTAATTTTTCCGATAGCATCGATATCACTCACACCATCACCGCATAAATACCAACGATGGTGTCTCCGTTCACGGCGAATACCATTACTATCGCCCCAACCAGCCATGCCAGAACAACCTACTAGTAAAGGTTCCGTAGGATGAGTTAAGACAACTTCTGTCATCCACGCTTTTGTAACCGCTTTATCCACGGCTTCTACAACCATGTCATAGCCATTAATTAATTCAGATAATCGCTCTGGTGTAAGGCATTCATTATGAATGATGACTTCACAGTTTGGATTCATCCGATTGAGGTGACCTTTCATAGCCTCAACTTTTAACACGCCCACATCATTCACGTCATAGTATTGACGACCTAAATTACTTTCATCCACAACGTCAAAGTCTACGATTTCTAGCGTCCCAATTCCAGCACGGCACAATGCCACTGCCACATGGGAACCAACACCGCCCACGCCGATGAGCAGTACTTTTTTATCTTGTAAGGATACCATTTAGCCACCTCCTACAAAGGTTACTACTTCCATTGTATCTGCAGCGCTCACACGAGTGCTTTCCCAATCTGCTTTGGAAAGAATCTTTCCATTAAATTCCACCACGATGCGATCCATGCGAAATGATAAGGCTGTCAGCACCTCTTGTACTGTTTGTCCTTCATAATGATAGGTTGCTCCATTTACTTTCATCGTATCCTCCTAACTATAGCGTTTGCTATACACCTATTTCAAAACTAGTATACCGCCAATCACCTGTACGGGATTTTCCTCACATACTAGTATAAAAAAACAGCACGAAAAACCATACCCGCGGTGGTATGCCCCTTCATGCTGTAGCACTCTATCGTCTCACTATTCTGTTCTCCTTGTACATCCACTTAGATGTACCTTCAATTTGTATCCATATACGATATCATCTATAAAAGACACAAAAAAAGGACATCCTGTTGGATGTCCTCAGTATGACGAATCAAACTTATCCTACGTTGGCATTATCCAAATCAGGTTATGGGTCAAAACATTTGTTTACTCTCAGCCATGAGGCTCCCCAAAGTTCTCTTTCAGTATACGCTGATACGCTGCAATTTGCAAGCCTAAGTATCAACATTTTTTATCCTTTTCGCGCAGATACAGAGGCATAATTTTTGATGACAACAATAGGTGTCATTTGGCTATCATTGCCAAATGGATTATCGATCAAAATTTGTGCGATTTGTTGTGGTTTCAATCCACGGCTATGCCCCAAAATAGCTGCTCGTTTTAAATCATTCACATCAGCCACACAAGCCCCATAGGCTCCTGTGGCCTTCATAATAGCATCGGCTACTGCATGTGGTTGTTTTGGTCCATATACAATACATTTATCAAATGGAGGCATCGTACCCGTTACATCATCTGTTAAGGATGCTGTACGCGCCATTTGATAGAACACACCAGATTTTTTGAACACCTTAGCTACGGCGCCACAGAAGAAGGCAAACATCATTTTCCATTCTCCTTCTTTATCCATAGCCGCCTGCATACCATATACAGATGCCATAGATCCATCTGGATGGATAAAGCGATTTAAAAATTTAGCTTGCCAAGATACTTTCAAATCTTCTGGACGTGTGAACTCCCCTTGAGTGATAGCCACGACGGATTCTGCTACACACACAATATCCTCTGGTCCAATATACGGCCCTGCAAATTCTACAATAGCCTCTACGATATCATCTTTATTCGTTAAAATGCGCGTAGGGATTGGTAAAAGTTCTAATTCTGCCATGATATACCTCCTATTTACGCATTGCTACTTCTAACTCTTCCGCAGTTAGAATAATTCTAGTTTTTGAAATACGGTATGCCTCACGACCTACTACTTGATGATAGATATCAATCGGCATATCCGGGAATCCAACTAAATCTTTACGTATATTACCACTATTTGCCGTCATTACTAGGCGCAAACGAATGGTACTGCCTTGACGTTGCTTATATACTAAGGCTTCCCAATAGCCATCATGACGTTCTGCTTTTGCATCGGTCAACCACGATTGAATTTGTACGTTATCAAATTGTTCTTGTGGCAACAAGTGACGAGGGAACATATCCATAATAGTCCCGTATTGTTTTCCTCTATTTACAAATGGAATATCCGTAGATAATACCACTTGATCAAAACTAATGTCTTCCACTACAAATGGAGTACGGCGTTTTACCATAATCACAATGTCTTCATTGCCTTGGCGCCATGCAAAGATGCGATAGGCGATGTAAATAACAGCAATGATACAAGCAATCCACACCAGGGTATCAATGAATGTGTAAATATACATACTTCCTCCTATAGAGTAATGAGTTTAGCTTCTAAGCTAGTATCCTTGAAAATATCTTGTACGATAGGCGTCACCCGTTCTGCGTGACTTGTGACACAAACTTGTATAGTCCCAATACGGCCTGTTGTCTGTTCCAGATCTTCCCCGTACAAAATAGCTCCTACTGCATCAGATGTTTCCCATGCAGGATCTACAAAGCAAATACGGTCTCCTGCTAACTCTCGTAATACAGGTTCAACTAGTGGATAATGAGTGCACCCCAGAATGGCTACCTCTACATTGGTATCTACCAATGGTTTTACGCATTCTTTGGCGCACTCCCGCAGAATAGCATCATCCAAATGACCTTCTTCAATGCAAGCCGCTAGATCTTTACAGCCTTGTTCTACCACTTTTACATGGGGTTTTAAACTATGCACTGCATCCATATGTTTATGGCTATTGATAGTAGCCACGGTAGCCATAATCCCTAACGGACCTTTTCTCTTCTGTTTCACCTTGACACGGAGCGCATCATGAATCCCCTGCGACATGCCCACAATAGGTACATCAAATCGCTTGGATAATTTGTCCAAAGCTACTACCGAAAATGTATTACAAGCAATCACCATAAGCTTCACTGGTTGTGCTATCAAAAATTCTGCAATTCTTGTAGCAATTGCTTCTATTTCTTCTTTCGACTTATTTCCTACTGGATTGTTCGCACTATCTCCGACGTAAATAAAATCTTCTTCTGGAAATTCCTGTGCTAGCACAGATAATACAGATAATCCACCGATGCCAGAGTCGAATACTCCAATAGGTAATTCTTTCTGTATGGGCGTCATTCCCTACTCCTCCTCTGCTACGGCTTTCATAGGTTTGAAAAATACGTCTGGCAAACGAATGATTTTACCGGTTTCCTTGGAGGTGAACACATTTTGTGTGTCTCCAGTACATATCAGCGCACCATCACTTTCACGAATAATCTGATATGTGAAAGTACATTGCGCCCGCGATAAGGAGGCGACTGTTAATTCTACCCGCAATACATCATCAAAACGTGCTACTTCCTTATATTCACAACTCACTTTTGTGATAGGAAATACGATACCCTCTTGCATCATGTCCCATAGACTAATACCACAGCGGCGGAAATATTCAATTCTTCCCATTTCAAACCATCGCAAATGATTCGTATGATGGGCAATCTCCATCATGTCCGTTTCATAAAAGCGGACGCGCAATGATGTAGAAATCATCGTATACTACCTTTCCCATGCAATAAGAGGCTCCAAGGAGCCCCTTTTACTACTTAATCAATTGATCCGATTGGCACAAATTTTTGTGCTTGCTCTTTATGAGAAGCCTTAATATAGCGATTGGCTACTTTCATAGCAATAGCTAAAACAGCTACATCATCTACCCAGCCAAGACCTGGTACACTATCTGGAATAAAATCGATAGGTAAAATTAAATATCCCAGAGCCCCAGCGATAACAGCTTTCACAAATTTTGGTGTGTCATTATCACGTAAACAATAATATAACATAACTGCTTTTCGTGCAAACATAATATTACGGCCCATACGATTTACAGTAGACATAAAGGCATCCGATGTAAATGTTTTTCCATACTTAAGGATTTGTAAGATATTCATAGTGATGACCTCTCTGATTATTGTTTGAACTTATCTTTTGCTTGTTCTGCTAAATCGATGGCTTTTTCTTTTGTTTGTTCCGCTAATTCTACGGCAGTTTCCTTCACAACTTCTGCTTTTTCACGAATGTCTTGTACCGCTTCTTGTGCTTGGTCAATCGCTTTGGCTGTTAATTCAGAAGCTTTTTCTTCTACTTGCTGTAGTGTTGGCTCTACTGCCTCTTTTACTTGCTGTAATTTCGGCTCTACCTTTTCTTTTACTTGTTGTAATTTTGGTTCTACCACTTCTTTTACATCTTGCATAACAGCTGTGGCTTTTTCCACCACTGGTTCTACTTTAGTTTGTAAGGAATCATTTAATGTTTGTCGCACCGTATCTGCTTTTTCATAAGCTGCTTTTGTATATACGCTTGCTTTAGATGCTGATGTACCTGCTACAGCACCAGTTAAAGATAATGCTTCCGTAGCTAAAATTTTAAGCAAAGAGCCTACGCCTTTTGCAGCATGACGAGCATTATCTAATAATTCTTCATTACCACTTTTCTCTAATGTGTCTTTCACTGTGGATGCCAAGATGGATACTGCTCCTACCGCAAGGTCTTTTACAGCACTTACATTAGCCAACAAATCAGATCCAACAAAAGAACCTGCAAAGCCTTTGGCACTTGCTAAATAATCATTGCCAGACACCTGCACATCATCTAAGAAATCTACAGTTTCATTACCCAACGGCTTATCCCGAAGTGGTGTATTCGCCAATGTGATGACTGTTTCTTTATTATGTTCATAAATCTCCACCAAACGTTGGCGATAACTTTCAAAGTTAGGACATACTAGCATGCCTTCTTCGATCCATTGTGCCGCTATTTTACCAACGCCGTAAGTTATGGCTGCTGCTACTGGCACACGAAGAATCACTGTTGGCACGATGGTACACACTAAGGCTGCTACAGCGCTGCCACCAAGGCCCACTAAAAAGCTAGTCACACCCTCTTTGGCAGGACATACACCATAGGCTTGAGCGATACGGCTCACCATATATACGTCATTGGCCAATAATCCAGCATATGTAAAGCTTGGCAATGCTGCAATTCCTGCTGCACGAGCTGCTGCCCAACGACAAATTGTTTCTACTTCTTCTTGTACATTCGTTGCTTGAGCAAGTGTTTCATTATTGTATTCCAACTGTTCCATATTCGTCTCCTATACTTACCACAAAACATTTAAGTGTAAATGTACTGATTACCCTTATTGTATCAAATTTCGCCATGAATTACCAACTTGTTAATCCACCATCTACCGTCCACGCTGCTCCCGTCACAAATGAGGCTTTCTCACTGATTAGAAAAGCAATGACTTCTCCTACTTCTTTTGGTTGCGCAATCCGTCCTAATGGATAATGCAATGCCATTTCTTCCTTAGCTTTCATAATATCACCAGAAGGTTCATTGGCTAATTGTTTTGCCACTAATGACGTGTCTACATCACCAGGACATACACAATTAACACGAACACGATGAGGTGCCATTTCTAAGGACAGGGATTTCGTAAAACTCACTACAGCCCCTTTGGATGCTCCGTACACAGTGCATGCCACATTACCTTGTAGTCCTGCATCACTTGATATGGTCACAATACTACCATGCACTTGTTTCAAGTACGGCGCTGCGGCTTGGCATAAAAAAACGGTGCCTTTTACATTGGTTCCGAACATCTCATCAAAGTTTTGCTCGTCCACGTCTTCCAATAGTCGCTCTTCATAGTAACCAGCTGCCGTTACCAAAGCATTCAAGTTGCCAAATAAACGAATCGTATCTTCCACAATACGACGGCAATTCATAACTTTGCTTACATCGCCTTGTACAAATCGTACTTTTGAGGAAATACGACGCAATTTTACGACTGCTTCCTGTCCATCCCATTCATTGCGACCATTGATGACTACACACCAACCTTGCTTTAACAATAATTCTGCTGTTGCAAACCCTATCCCTGATGTGCCACCACTTATCAAAGCCACCTGGTTATCGCTAAACTTTTGCATAGTTACTCCTATTATATAATGCCCTGTGATAGTAAATAATCATAAGTTAGTTTTATCAGCATAGTTAGAGACATAACAATAAACACAAATCGTACTAGTCCCGTCCCTTTTTTCATCGCTAGTTTAGAGCCTGTAGTAGCTCCAATGATTTGTCCCGCTGCCACCGCCAGCCCATAGCCATAATGAACTTGATCCATATAGATAAACATCATTAAGGAACCAAAGTTGCTGACTGTGTTAAGCACTTTTGCATTGCCTGAGGCACCCAAGAAGTCATAGCCCATGAAAAGGAAGTAAAAAATTAAAAACATTCCTGTTCCAGGCCCAAAAAATCCATCGTATAGTCCAATTAAGATTGCTACGGACATATAGGCAATTAACTTCCATCCACGCTTGGGTTCTATCTGGGAAATAGCACCCCAATCTTTTTTTGTAAGTACCACAATAAATACAGCTAACAATAACACAATAATAGCTGGTTTCAAAAATGCAGACGGTACATAGACCGCTATGTACGCCCCCAACATAGATACAAGTAAGGTAAAGGGAAGAATCCATTTAATCCCATCCCAATTGATTAGTTTATTTCTAGCAAAATTAATCATGGCCGTACCAGAGCCAAACACGCTAGATAATTTATTTGTTCCAATACACATGGCAACAGGCATATTGGTTAATATCAACGCAGGTAAGGAGATTAAGCCTCCACCCCCAACGATAGAGTCCACAAACCCTGCTAGGGCTCCTGCAAAAAATAGTATAATACCGATGAGTAATTCACCTTCCATAGATTGAGCCCTCCTCTCTTATATACATGCACTTACTATTGTATCAACACTCTTATTCTTTAATACGAGGCAATATTTTGTTATATCCATCCGCCCCATAGTTTAAGCATCGTTTTACTCGGCTTATGGTGGCCGTACTAGCTCCTGTTAATTCCACAATTTGATCATAACCCGTACCAGCTTTCAACAACTTTGCTACTTCCAAACGTTGAGAAATCGATTTCAACTCTCCTATGGTACAGATATCTTCAAAAAATTCATAACATTCTTCCATAGTTTCCAATGACAATATGGCCTTAAATAATTGGTCATGCGTGGGACTTTTTAGTTTTTGATTCAATCTCTTTATTCCTCCAATGATTCTATTCACAATGCGCTTTATTTCACTACTATTATACCATAGGAAATATACCTGAGGAAATGTATACATAGAGCTAACATAAACTTTTCCCATAGAAAAAGAGGACCTTCGATGGCTTATCATCGGAGGTCCTCTCTTATTATTAGTTCTATAGGAAATTAGAATGCTGGAACAATAGATCCTTTGAATTCTTCTTGGATAAATTTGCGTACTGGTTCAGATTGGTAAATAGACAATAATTTTTTGTATGTTTCATTGTTTACGTCATCTGTACGAACAGCAATTACATTCGCGTATGGAGAATCTGTGCTCTCCACCACAACTGCATCTTTTTGTGGGTTTAAGCCCGCTGGGATGGCATAATTTGTATTAACTGCTGCTACATCAACATCATTTAAGGAGCGAGCAATTTGTGCTGCTTCTAATTCACGGATTTCCAAGTTTTTAGGATTACCCGTAATGTCAGCTACGGAAGATTTAACAGTACCTCCATCTTTCAATGTAATTAAACCAGCTTGTTGTAATAACAACAAGGCACGGCCACCATTTGTTGGATCATTTGGAATCGCCACTGTTGCACCATTAGGTACTTCTTTTAAATCTTTGTATTTATTGGAGTAAATTCCCATTGGCAATAGGATTGTTTTACCAATAGATTGAATTTTTAGCCCTTTATCTTTTACCATATTATCCAAGAATGGTTGATGTTGGTAAGAGTTTACATTTAATTCTTTTTGATCTAAGGCAATATTTGGTTGGATGTAATCACTGAATTCAACCACTTCAATATTCAATCCTTGTTTTGCTGCTTCTTGTTTTACAAACTCCATCACTTTTGCATGTGGGCCTGCTGTGACACCTACTTTGATTGGTGCATCTGCTGCTGGTTTTGTTTCTTCTTTACCACACCCTGCTAATAGCAGCACTAAGGATGCGATGGCTAATAAGCCTACTAAAATACGCTTCATAAGTATCTCCTTTATTTTTTATTTACTTTACGGGATAAGTAGTCACCTAAACTTTGGATGACTTGTACTAATACAATTAAAATGACAATCGTGGCTAACATCACGTCCCCTTGGAAACGTTGGTATCCATAGCGGATGGCAATATCTCCAAGGCCACCTCCACCGATCGCCCCTGCCATAGCAGAATAGCTAATTAAATTAACAATTAGAACTGTAATATTATCGATTAATGTTGGTAATGCTTCTGGCAACAATACTTTCCAAATAATTTGTAATGGCGTTGCACCCATGGATTGTGCCGCCTCAATGACACCACCGTTAACTTCTTTAATTGCTGTTTCCACTAATCGCGCCAAGAATGGAATAGCCGCCAATGTCAATGGCACACAAGCTGCAGTAGTCCCGATAGATGTGCCAGCCACTAACCGTGTAAAAGGAATGATGGCTACCATCAAAATGATGAAGGGAATGGAACGTGTGGCATTTACGATAGCCCCCAGGACTTTGTTTATCGTTTCATTTTGCATGATATGCCCGCGACTAGTGATGACTAAGATAACGCCCAAAGGAACCCCTAATAGAACGGCTACCACAGTGGAAATCACCGTCATTTGTACAGTTTCCAAGAAGCCTTGTAACAATAAATTAATGATTTGCTGTGACATAACCGATCACCTCGCTTCCAATTGGTAAATTATGTAAATACTCAATAGCCGCTTCCGATTTAGCACGTTCGCCTTTTAATTCTACAATTAAATGACCAAAGCTCATATCTTGAATATAGTCCACCCCGCCAAACAGAATACTTACATCTGTATCAAACTTACGGATAATGCTTGCCACTACAGGTTCATCTGTTACATTGCCTTTGAAAGTCAATCGTACAATCGGATTGGCCCCTGCTACCCAAGTTTCATTCAATGTCAAGTGAGCCAAAGCATCCTCTGGTAAGTCATGACTGATGATGGCAGACACAAACTCTTTTGTCGTTGCTTGTTTTGGCTCTGTGAACACGTCTACAACAGGACCTTCTTCAATGATAGTGCCCCCTTCAATAACGGCTACGCGATCACAAATCTCTTTGATGACATTCATTTCATGAGTAATCAAAACAATGGTCAAGTTCAATCGACGGTTGATATCTTTTAACAACGCCAAAATAGATTTTGTTGTTTGTGGGTCAAGAGCTGACGTAGCTTCATCACATAACAATACTTTTGGATTGCTTGCTAGGGCACGGGCAATACCAACACGTTGTTTTTGACCACCAGACAATTGAGATGGATAATTATCTAAACGATCCGACAATTTAACGATGTCTAGAATCGGTAAAATACGTTTTCTAATTTCTTCTTTAGACAATCCTTGTAGCTCCAATGGGAATGCTACATTTTCATAGACTGTGCGGGATGAAAGTAAATTAAAGTGTTGGAAAATCATGCCGATATGTTTACGTTCTTCACGCAATTCCGCTGTGTTCAACTTCGTTAAATCTACACCATCCACAATAACAGAACCAGATGTAGGACGTTCCAACATATTGATACAGCGAATCAAAGTGGACTTACCGGCACCAGATTGACCGATGACCCCAAAAATTTCGCCTTCTTGTATAGTTACATTAATTTCTTTCAAGGCTTCCACGCGGACGGCACCTTCATAGACTTTTTGAATCTGTTTAAGTTCTATCATGAAATCCTCTCCTTTTCAAACTAAATAAAATAAGAGCCCTCAGTTACCTAAGAGCTCTTGGGTATGCATAAATTGTACAATGTGAGTAGACAGACTGTCAATAATTCCCACTATACTACTTGCCTATCGTTTATTATAGTCTAAATCTATATCTTCATATTTAGAGATACTCGCTCTTTATAACAAGTACCCTATTATCCTAATCAGTTAACCCGATCTAACTCACTTGATACCTTCATCTTTATCTTCTTTAAAGAATTTCATACAAGTGTCCTATCTCTACTTGCCATGTGGCATCTTCATTATAAACCGATAAAAGCTAGCATTTCCTCTAAATACATTCGCAAGCTAAAGAGAATATCCTTCTTCGTATACTAGCCATATACTAACTACCCTGTGTTTATATGTGAATATCTGTACTTTTCACAATGACATCGGTCAACAGTCGGATGAATATACTCCCTTACATACAATTCACATACTAGCTAGTCTTGTTTCTGGAGCTTAATGCCACCACGTTTTGCAATGAATGCAGCTAAGAAAATACCACAAGTGCCTGTAATTAATTGTGGCCAACCCATGCTAAATAAAATCCCTTTTTGCATGGCTTCCGGAATGCCCGGCATCAATTGGAATAAAGCCAAGAATAGTCCATAAAGAACTACACTCTTTACAATGGCACCTGTAATCGCTGTCATCCATACACGTTTTGTTCCTAATACCTTTACAGTCATTGCATATGCCATACTACCAATAGCCACCACAGGTACAAATAAAGGTATAGTCAACATACCTTGTAGAAATGCCATAATCGGTGTCACACAAGCTACTACGAATCCACTCCACAAACCATAGCGCCATGTAGCCAGTGCCGTACAAGCACCTACGATGGAGCCCACTAAAAATTGCACTAAACCGTGCATAGGAATAATCATGCGAAGAAATCCTTGGCTTAGCAAAGCAATCGCTAAGAGCAAGGCACTTCCTGTTATCGTTTTGACTAACATTATGCTAACCCTTCTTCCATTAAATGTTGTAATTGTTCAGCTAATACTTTTGCTGCTTTACCTGGTTTACCATCACCTACAGGTTCACGATTCAAGGTGGTAATCGGAATAATACCACCAATGGTATCGGTGCAGAAGATTTCGTCTGCCTCTTTTAGGAAAGCTTCATCAAATTCACGCTCAATAATCGTAATCCCTGCTGTTGGTGCTACACGAGTTACCACTAACTGACGAGTGATACCCTTTAAAATATGATGGTTGGCTGGATGCGTATAACACACACCATCTTTCATCACAAATACATTAGATGTAGCCCCTTCTGTAACGATGCCATCACGCACTAAAATAGCTGTATAAGCACCTTTTTTCTCGGCTTTTGTTTGTGCCAAAATATTAGGAATTAAGTTTAGTGTTTTGATATCTACACGAGCCCACCGTTCATCAGGTAATGTAATAGCTTTTACACCCTGTTGTAAGGCCCCTAAATCTGTGGTGATAGGCTTAATAAACATATACATTTGTGGTTCTAACTTAGAACGCTCAAACGCATGATGACGTGGTGTTACCCCACGAGTAATCTGTAAATAGATGTATCCATCAGTAATTTCACTTTGTTCAATCATGATTTCGTGCAACTCTTGCAACTCATCAGGAGGCATGCGCACAGGAATATCCATTTCACGCATAGAACGATACAAACGATCTTGATGGTAGGAAAAGGCAAAAGCGCGACCATTATACACCCGCACTACCTCGTATACACCATCACCAAAACAATATCCTCTATCATCAAGACTAACCACCTTGGCACCAGACTCTACCATCTCGCCATTAAAATATGTTAATTCTTTCATAGTAACACCTCATAGTATACATACGAATCAAGTATTATCTTCATTATAGTACAGACAAGTATAAAATTCTACACCTTTTACATCAAATCTCCTGTAGAAGCAAACAATCTACCACTAACGCAAACTAAGCAACGCGCAAGTTTGCAAATAACGTCCCTCCACCTGAGGAACGCGTTTACGAGTAGCAGCCTTGTGGCGTTCCTCACTGCCTAAATTACATAAACACAAGAAGAGCATGACATGTTCCGGAGCAAACCTAACCACTGTATCAGTTTGCGGAGGAATATGTCGTGCTCTTCCCTTTGCTTATTCAGTTACAAACGCCACAGACTGCATAGCAAAACAAGAAACGACTTACTTGCCTAACACATAAGCCCGTACTTGTTTCGGCAATGTTTCTAATCCTTTTGTCACTCCAAAAGACAAGATGACTGCGCTCACATACATAAGCACGACTGTCGTTGTTGTATATCCTAATCCGCCAATTTGCAAAACTTTATCTAACAGAATCAACATAAATGGATGCACCAAATAAATACCATAGGACGCATTTCCCAATTCTGTCCAAAAGGTTTCCACTATGTCACTCATGGATGACACGGTGAACGCCCACACAAAAAAGATACAACCCATACCTGTATACACCAATCCTTGTGGACTTAGCTGATGTACTGTGTAAATGGCCTCTAATCGAGTATATCCCCACTCTGCCATTACATAGTAATAGGAGCCTAACATAGCCACTAAGGATAAAATAAATCCAACCGTGATGCCGAAACCGTGGGAGTCAATCCATTCCAACATTGTATCAAAGCGTTCTGCTAATATCCCCCCTAATAGGAAAATCCATATATAAAATCCTACAAAATAATTGAGGCGCATGCTAAAGATATACTGCAACCATTCTTGCGAAAATTGTACAGAACCTGCCATATAAGAGGACCAATAATTCACTGCCATTTGCGCAAAAAACAATATAGTCATCAGCACTATGGGGGCTTTCAGTATAGACCGCAGGGCCCATCGCCAAAGTGGCATCAAAGCGTAAAACCATAGAAGTATGACTAGAAAATACAGGTGATACATGCCATTCCCAAAAAGTAGAGTCAACCCTAACACATGTGGCATCAGTCCCCATGCGTTATGAGCTAATACCGCATTGTAGGCCGTATATAGGATAGTCCACACAATATAGGGATAAAGCACCACCTGCGTGCGACGGCGCAAAAAGTCAGAATAAGAAAAATCATCCTCCACCAATGTATGATAGAACAACCCGAAGGCAGACAAGAAGAAAAAGGCAGGCACTGTAAAGCGAGACACAATTTCTAACAGTCCTAATAGATGTATATTAATCGTAGGGTTCGCTAATGCATAGGACCCTACATGGATACCGATCACACCTAACATACATAATCCCCGCATATAGGTAATGGCCGGTATAGCTGGTTTTCTCATAATTCCTCCAAAAAAGAGGGGCTACGCCCCTCTCTTCTTGTATTACGTAACATTATTGAGCTTGTTTCACTTTTGCAGCTTCTGCCTCTGCTTTTTCTTTGGCTACCTTTGCCTCGGCTTCAGCCTTTGCTTTAGCTTCCGCTTCTAGCCGTGCTCGTTCTGCCGCTTCACGTTGTAAACGCAATTCTTTTTGTAACGGAGCTACAGGTTCACGATACACGGTAATATCTGTTTCGAATAATCGTCCCCATGGGAATCGAGCGGATACAGTGCGTGGATCCAATTTTAAATAAGTCGCTGCAAAGTCTTGCACTCGCTCACCCATATAACTTTCCAAAGTTTCATTTAGGGTGCCTGTATATTTCACATTATCTGTACGAATGGAATCTTGCATACGATACACATCTTTACGAATGTTTGCTTGGTATGCCCAATTATCCAAATATTGTTGTGTCAACATATTTCGATGACTTTGATCATCCATATGCACTCCTAAAATACCCTGTGCTATGGCATAGCCAATAGTATTACTTGCCGTATTCCATCCATTATAAGCACTAACTTTATACAGTAAATCCCGTTGATACAATCCATAGACCAATGTATTATCCGATCCATTGGAATAGGCAATGTCGGCAATACTAACAGGTACTCCTTGATTCATAGCTGCTTGAATATGGTCTAAAAATTCATTGGTACTTCTAGAAATCATAGGGAAGTTTTCAAAAGCTTCTGACTCACCTGTCACTGTACCTAATGGCGTATTTACTGCTAGTAACACAGATGGTTTTCCTTTAGTTTTCATCGTGCCACCTACGGCCACTACATGTTCAGCAATTGTTTTTTCTACTTTTTGGTCCTCATAATGCGGTACTGTCTCACCACCACCACCTAATGGATAAATAACCTCAAATGTCGGCGTCAAGTGATTGCGATCCACATGGTCACGAGCAATTAATAACAATCCTAATTGATCTGCTCCTGGGAAACTGCCATATTGCGTAGGGGAAAGTCCTTTACTATATTTTTGTAAATAACGACCTTCCATAGCTGATTGAGATAAACTACTAGTATCGTCATGACCTAATGCAAAATATTTAAATACACCTTTTTTAGTGATATCAATTAATTGACGATTAATTTCCATATTTTTTTGACGACGATGGAACCAGTCCTGTAAAAATTCCACTGGCACCGTAGCTTGCAACATGAACAACTCTTTTTGTTCATCTGCCGTCAATTTTTGACTGTCCAATTTATCTTGTAAAGCAGCAATACGGAAAATAGTCGGACCATATTGATCATAATAGGCTGGCTCCACACCGCCACCACTAGCACGAGGAGAGCGCATCACCGTACCAAATGCATACATTGGTATATTAGGATATTTTTTGTGCAAATCTTCAATATGGCGCACTCGATATTCTAAAGTATGTAAATCTAAATTGTGTTTTCTAGAATCTACAAGACCTCCATAGATTAAGGAGTCTGTACTTAACACAAGCACATCTGCTTTACTAACGTTCTCATCAACCCATTTCCAAATGGCTTCTGCATTTCCTTGGAAGTTACGACCTGAAATATAGTATTGAGGTGGTGTTAACACCGTATATCCCGCATCTTGAGCCGTAGCCACCGTATAGGCCAAACTCACTGGGCGGTCATCTTGTGGTACATAGAGCACTGTTGTAGCCTCTGCAGTACTCGCATGGCTCAATACCGCAGTTGCCACCGCTGTAGCCATAATTGCAAACTTATGTCGCCATTGTTGTTTACTCATGTTATATATATCTCCTATTGCATAGCATAATCGCTAATTATCTTCTTAATTAATCCTGTTCTTTATGCATTATATTTCCACAAAATATGTTTGTAATATGTTGATATTGGATGGATAATTGGGATTCATGCGTAATCATCCACTCCCAATTCGTATACCACTCAAAATTATCTTTTATATAATTCATTAATAGAATCTTTTATATACTATCAAATATCATGATTATCGGTGAATCCGATCAATACGTGGCAGATTCCAATGATACTCAATGGCTACCATGCGAATGATGAAAACGATGAGGAAAGTCACATAGGACGCCACAATTTGATGTCCCATGCCATACACTACAAAGTAGGTGATACCTCCTAATAGGGCCGGCAAGGCATACACTTCTTCTTTCAACACACTCGGCGTGCGATGCGCTAACACATCTCGGATAATACCGCCACCCACAGCTGTAATTCCACCTAACACAACGGTGAGCACCAAGTTAGTTGGATCTGTAGCTATTCCAATTGTCGCTCCTGTCACTGTGAAAGAAGCCAACCCTAAGGCATCCGCTGTAAGATATACCTTCGTTGCCCCTTTACCTTCAATATAACGATTCCAACCATAGCGATACATGATGAACATGATACCTACCGTAATTAACGTGATAGAAATATATAATCCCGTTTGCAAGGATGTAGGCGGTATACGCCCTACCATGACATCACGCACAATCCCACCGCCAATAGCAGTAACTAGCGCTAAAATCACTATACCAAAAATATCCATACGCCGTTGAATCCCCAAAAGAGCTCCCGATATGGCAAAAGCAATCGTTCCAATGACGTCAAATAATAACCATAAAAAATCCATACAACGCCTCCTCATACGGAATTATTGTACCATTCTTTTGCATAAGATACTAGATATTTTATAACGCAAAAAGGACGGGGGCAACCGTCCGCTTATCTCCTAGCTTTTCCATCTTCCACCCTCTATAGGGGGCAAAAACTACTATGTATAATCACCTCATAAACAAGGCTATAGCTGTACGGCTTTTAGTCTTGTTTTTCTATTTTTAGACTATTTACGGCTATGACCTCAAAAAATAACGCTCTCATTTCACCTATACGGTGCTTTTCCATGGTCTCCCTAGTTTATACCTAGGCTATGATAACCGCACAATAACGACGAATATTCGCACACATTCAAGGGTGAAATATGTTATACTCTATAGTAACCCTTTATTTAAAGAAAGGGGGTGATCCCTAAATGGGTGAATATAATATTCTTTGTATTGGCGTCTTTCTCGCCCCTGTTCTTCAAGGTATCTTGATTCATATTATTTCATATATGGTAATTGAGTTCTTCAAGAATAGAAACTAAGAAAGCAAAAAGGACGGTTGCCCCCGTCCTTTTTTGTTTGTCCCTATAATGGGGAATATAATATTCGTTGAGTTAATTATATACCATCTTGCCACAAAATACAAGGATTGCTTTGTGACTCCTTATGAGGGGCAAGGTAGGGGGCAAAAAAACTTTGAGGTGCCTTAATCTATGTTATGTCACAGATATCAGCGGAGTTCTTTAAGAACAGAAAATGGAAAGCAAAAAGGACCTTTACCCCTGACCCAGTTAGGTTCTATCCCCATAGTAGAGAATATAACATTATTGTAATAATTATATACCAACCTGTTCTAGAATACAACGGATATAACAATAAAAGCGCCTATGCAATGCATAAACGCTTTTAAACCTTGGCGGAGGATTAGGGATACACCCTATAAACCCGCTTATCTCCTAGCTTTTCCACTTTCCACCCTCTATAGGGGGCAAGATAGGGGGCAAAAACTACTATATATAATCACCTCATAAACAAGGCTATCAGCTGTACGGCTTTTAGTCTTGTTTTTCTGTTTTTATGGATCACATCGACAAAATAACACTATCAATACAAAAAACAGCCCTCTTATTTCGCCTGTACGGGGCTTTTCCATAGTCGCCCTATAGTTTATACCTAGGCTATGATAACCACACAATAAGGGCGAATATTCGCATACATTCATGGGTAAAATGTGGTATACTTTATATATCCTCGTTTCATCATGAAAGGAGGTGACTTTCATGTTTGAGGAGTTTTACACACAAGTAGGCAACTTTCTAGCCCCTGTAATTCAAGGTATCATGATTTATGTTATTTCTCACATATTGATTGAGATCTTCAAAAACAGAAAATAAGAAAGACAAAAAGGACGGCTTGCACCCGTCCTTTTTTGTTACCCTCATGATGAGGAGTTTTACACTTTATGCCACAATTATATACCATCTTGCCACAAAATACAAGAATTGCTTTTATGCATGCGTATAAAGGTTATATATAATTTCTAAAATACATCCTATTACATCAATTATACCAATAAAAACCAATAATTTATAGCTAAGGCTCATAGCCTTAAACTCTTTGAATCGTTTTTCTTTCATCTGCTACCTCCTACACAAATTTATAAGGATCAGGGATAACAATATTATTACAGTTCGCCCACTCTACAAAGATAGGTATATACTTTCTGTTTTTTTCTGCTATCTACCTTTTCCATAAAATAACACATATCAAGTATGTACATTCTCGCCTTTATCGCTATACAGCTATCAAGATCATTTCTGAATTGCCCTACTATTGGCCATATCATTTTATGCTTGCTATATAACAGGTCTAGCCGTTCTTTTAGGCTCTCAATATCAACAATATAATTCGATGTATCTTGATGTTTTCCCCCTTTTACATATATGTCTATATCTTGTTTTTTAGGCTTATAACCACCCTTATATGCTTGTAATTCTTCCGTTAGTCGGTAGATGTGTTCGCCAATACGTCTATACCCTTTTAACATCAATAACATTGAACCGTATGTATACATGCTTACCCCTGATCTAGCTTTTTTGCAATAAAAGTTCGGAAAAATGTTTTGCACCTGTACACACTTTTTATATGTTTTACTCCGCAAAAATCACAATATGAAAGGCTATCCAATCACATTTTATGTTGTATTTTTCCGAATACCATAATTATAAAAGGGGGATTGCTCCCCCTCTTTTTTACTGTTCAAGTTGCTTTTTAAATTCCTGTTCAAGTGCTTCTCTTAGTGTAGGTTGTTTCGGTTGTTGTGCTTTCGCTAGTTCTTCATAAGCAAAGTTATAGCCTAATACAAAGGCTAGATGCGTACAGTCTACGGCTACACGCTCCACATCTTCCTTATTGGTAGCTAAGTTGATACGCTCTCTTGTAATTTCTTTTAAATGCTCTACAGCTTTCATATTATCACCTTTCTATACTGTTTCTTGGTAGTAGATACCTTTCTTTTTGTTGTTCAATACGAATGCATCATATACTATACGACCTTCGACTAATACGCCATTAATGCCCGGAGGGTTAATATGATCTTTTACACTTGTTAAGTGTTGAGCAAAAATAGTGGAATGTTTATAGGCCACCATAAAGCCGAATTTTTCAGGCACTCGCACGGATGGTACTTTAATAACGTTTAGGCCATCAAGATTAGAGATAATGCCCGTCATTCGCATATCTTGCCCTTGTGTTGTTTCTAGTACCACCTCTTTTGATTTTTTGAGGATTTGATACACTTCGGGTGTTACAACTAAATTTCTATCAGTGTTAGGCACAAACGCATTATCAAGTTCTTTATTGGCCTTTAAAATCTCATCATAAATGCTTTCAGGGGTTAGTGTTACCGCTGTAGGCTTAATGCCCGCTCCTGTAATCATTTTATTGAGTACATACTTTTCTACAGTAGGAATAACTACCTCGCCCATTTGTCGCCCAATAGATTGGGTTAAAGCTTCCTCGTATCCTAATGTTTGTTCCATATCTAAATGATCCATTACATATGTAAAGGCTTTATCTTGCGTTAGGCGTTCCGTTTGTGTTGTATGGTCTAAATCTGTAGGCGTTCCATAACGGCCGTATTCTCCCTCGCCTAGTTTTCCGTGGCGGTGGTAGTCTGTTAATTGTGCAGTAGCTACTGTATATACTTTTACAGCGTCAGCACCCACCCAATAAAAATCTTGTTGGTTTGTAATTGTTCCTAATGGTGTACTCTTTGTAAATCTCTCATCCACTAAAGTGGTGTATAGGGTTCTTAAATCAATGTTTGGTTCTCCCATATATAACTCGCTTTCTAGCTATTAAAGGCTTTTCTGTATCGCTCCATTTCGTCAATTCCCGTATGGTCGTGATTTCCTCTATTCTGACCGCTCCCCGCCTTTTGAGTACTTCTTATGGCCCATGGATTAGCTTGCCCCCATTCCTTTAGATACTCATCAGCGTTTTTTCCATCTAATAATAATTCGCCCTGATCGTCCAAGGTCGCTTTACCATCAAACAAGGGATATATTTCTTTAGGTGCTACTATATGATTACCTTCTAGCTTTTGTAATAACTTATTTTTTAAATTCTCATCATACCGAATACGTTCTTTTTCTAAGTATTCAGCTTTTGTGTTTTCCAATTCTGCTGTTACTCGTGCTACTTGTTCTTGTAATGCTTGCACGTTGTCAGCGTCTTTGTTATATCTTGCCCGCTCACGTTCTAGCCGTTCTTGGACAATCTGATTTACTTCTTCTTGTGTAAACGTCTTTTCATTTTCCATTGGTAAATCTCCTTTTTTCCTGTTAGTTCAGTACACTACGTAACAGGTGATATAGGAAAGGAGTTCTATACCACTTGCTACAGTATCCAATGTACCGCATGGATCAGGTGCTTTACGCTGGCAGTAAATACATAAAAAAGCCGTGAAAACTATTAGCATAATTTGCCAATAATTCCCACGGCTTTCGCCTTACATTTTCATGCGGTACTTGTACTATTATTATACCATAAATCGCATAATAAAGCTACTTCTTAGGCTTTAAATATATATCATATGACCCATTATTATTTGGTTTAATTCTCAAGGAATGCATAAAGAATTTTTTCTGTATCAATCCTAGTATATGCTTTACATCATTAAGTTGATCAATGTTGTCTATCTTCCAATGTAACTTCATCCGTTCCCCTTTGTCGTAACTCGTTTATAACGCTATCTTTCTCACTGTAAAAGTAACCCAATGCATGCATAAATACGGCTAGTGTTAATATTTCTTTAATTTGCTGTTCATCTGCTCCGATATGTAACAGCTTTTCCCTGATCTCTTGTTTAATTACATTAAGATGTTTTCTTCTGATTTGCTTTTCTGTGGTTATATCAATCATATGTATACCTCTATTTCTTCGATTTTTGACCCTATACAGGGCTTGCAGTTGCTTTTTAGTATCATTTCATCTAAAAAGCAACTAATAAGCCTTTACGCCCTAATTTTCTAAGTTTTTCAATGCGTTATGTATATTTGCTATCTCTTTCATAGCATTTTCAGCTATCAAAACGGCTATATCTTGTATTGATTCAATCTCACCATAGGCCAATACTTCACCTTTTAAACCGTTTTCTTCTAGTTCCCGTTGTAATAGCTTTGCATGTGAATCTATCAAATATACTAGATTGTTTATATTCAGCCTGATATTTTCAGTAGCTGATTTAATAAAGATCAATTCATTGTTATTCATGTTATCCATCTACCTCTATGCATTCCATAGCTATATTATAAGTGAAAGTAAACACTGTATAGACGCTATCAATAATCGCCTGTTTCTTTTCTTCGTTCGTTTTTGCTTGTTGCATGTTTACAATCGTTTTCTTTAGGTACTCAATTTCTATTCTTGATACCACTACCCATACACGCAAGAGATCTATATTCTGATTGTCATCCTCCATCTCTTCAATTGCATTCATAAGGCCACCCATTGAGCCACCATCATGCAAAATAGTTTGAATCTTGCTCACTAGGTCTATACCTTTTAATGCCAAGAGGTTAGCATATTCATGATGTACTACAGTTTCACAATATTTATATTGCCAAGTATCACAAATAGAGGTCTGCGTATTTATCTTCTTTTGGCTCATCCTTTTTCTTCTCCTCTTCATAGTTTCCTTTCCATGTATTACAGCACGCTTTCCAATTCTTCATTTTATTTTTTCCAATCATCCAATCTTTAGACTCATAAAAGTTATAAAATTTTTCTGCTGTAAACGATGTTATATTTTTTTCATCAAGATAATTTTGTATTTCTTCAATGGTTGGTTTTTTAAATCTTTTTCCCCTAATATATATATTAGTATCATTAGTCTTTATAGTCTTTATAGTCTTATGTATAGGCTCATGCCGTGGCTCACGCCGTAGCTCATCTTGTGGCTCATGTTGTGGCTCATTTTCGTATTGTGGTTCATGTTGTGGCTCATCTTGTGGCTCATCTTGTGGCTCATCTTGTGGCTCAATAATCCAATAATTCGCCGATTGTTGACCCCCTCGACTTTCCCACTTTATAAGCCCCGCTTTTTCTAATCTATCCCTTGACCGTTTAGCAGTAGCTATAGAAACTTTTGCACTTGACGCCAAATTACCTATAGACATATTAAACGGGCTTTTCCATCTCAATTCATTTGCTCGGCTATATAAAGTCATATATACAGCTACATCGGTATGGATTAGTATATCGCTATATTCATAGGTACGCATAAAGGCTTTTACACCATCAATAAAATTCACACCTTGCCCCCTTTCTTGCCCCCTGTTTTAAAATAGATATATAGAGTACTGATATTACTAGTTTTTTCATGCTTTCCCTCTTCTTTAGTGGATTATTTCAGCATCTAATTCGCCTTTATCTTTGATAGGGGCAACGGCTCGGATGTATGCCAATACCTCACGGCGTTGTGTTCTTGTGATATCCCCGTACAGTTCGATCAGGTAGCTTTCTAGTTCATCCGTTACATTCATATATACGCCATCTTCTTCTATATGCTTATATACTCCGTGTTTTCTTGCAAGGCCTTTAGGTTCGCCACTATTGCAAATACAGAATAAACCGTGTAAACTAATAACATAGTCGCCTATTTCGTTATGTTTGAATTTTCCTGTATAAGCGTTATATGGTGATGGAATCTCGACCGCTCCAGTAGTTGCAGTTACTAGGGCGGTTTTTTCTTTATTAATCATTAGTTACCTCTTTCATTTAAAAACTTTTCAAAGTCTACTAGCTTTACAAGCGGTTTTCTTTCACCACCATCAATAAAGCTATCTTTATACTTACTAATCTGTTTCATTTCACGCATTCGCCGTGTAACAGTGGTAGCACTCATAGAATAATGTTGAATGATATAAGCGGGCTGTACGTATATAGGCTTATCATGTTTACGATCATATACCGCCAATACAAGCCCCCTATTACTTAATAACTTTTGAATCTCTTCGACTGATTGCATATATACCTCTTTTTACTAAATATTTGAGCCGTTACGGCTCTTTTTTTATGTTCCGAATGGTTTTATACCTAAGCCCCTACTTTTTCACCTCCTAAGGCCTTACAATCCTTTTCAGTCATATACACTACTTGACCATTAAGGATACATTTCACCAATTGGCCACTGTTGTATACATAATCTACATCAATAACAAATGCACATGGAATAGGCTCGTTAGATTTAAAAATTGGAATATTCTTCATTGTGTTTCTCCTTTCATTCCCTCTTAATGCTGTAGGTGATTATATGAGGTTGGTTAAGCATTAAGAAAAGAATAGTTCTTCAATAGTTAATTGCATTCCTAAACGATCGTTTAGTACTTTTTGAATTGCTTTCATATCTTCAAGGGTTATAGGCTTTTTACCTGATAACTTTTGATTGATAGATGTTTTAGACAATCCAACACTTTTGGCCAATGTTTCTTGCGTTAAATTTGCAGTTACCATAAGCCCCCTAAGTTTACTAAATTTCTTCATCTGCTCACCTCACTTTACATTTTCCCAATTAATAGATAAGTAAACTTTACAAAAATAATATATCACATGTATGAAACATTGTAAAGTATGTTTTATATTTTCCGTTGTTTTTGTAATGTATATATGATAATATTACTTTATGAGGTGATTATATGATTTATTCAGAACTACAAAAATTACTTTTTCAAAACAGGTTGACTATTTCAGAATTTTCAAGGGCTACTGGAATTAGTCGCCCAACAATTACAGCTTTGGCAACTAATCGAAGTACAGGTATACAATTTGATACTTTGAATGCTATTTGTACATTTCTTGAGGTTGATCCATCTTTAATTTTTACTTTTTTACCATTTGAGGTAACTTTAAACTTAACCAAGGATGAATCTATCAATTCACAAGGAGTTATCAATATTCATTTCATTGATACGATAGATAGAAATAATATTTTATTATCTGTATCTTGCAACTACACTATTGAAAAACACGATGAATTGCTATGCAAAATTGAAATAATAGAAAATGATGTGTTCAAATATCAAAAGTTTATAAATACTAAACTATCTGATAAGCAACTTACAGCACTCACTCAAATGCTACAAATGTATATTTATGATTTACTGGATGAGGATGCTCTAACATGCTTGCTAAACTTTGAAAAAACGAATATTTGGGATATGGTGGAATTTGCTATACCTAAACAATAGTCGACCTTTCACAAAGAAAGGCGGTATCTGTTTATGTGGATTGAGGAACACCACACCAAAAAAGGTATCAAGTATAAATACTTTGAAAGATATAAAGACCCTGTAACGGGCA
>CAUPZH010000014.1:0-43667 GCA_963515865.1 uncultured Veillonella sp. | reverse complement strand
AAGTAAAGGAGAATAGTGATTATGGCATTTAGTTTTTTTGACCGTGTGAAAGCGGGCTTAGAAAAGACAAAAAATAATTTTGTAAAAAAAGTAGAAACCATTGTCATTGGTTATGCTGAAATCGATGATGATTTCTTAGATGATTTAGAAGCCACTATGCTAGTGGGTGATTTAGGACCTAAAACAACGGCCTATTTGATGAAAGAAATCCGCCGAGGTGTTACGGAAGGGATTATCAATAATACTGGCGAAGTGATGCCTTTCATGGAAGAACGCATTACGGAAATGCTGGGAGCTCAAGAAGAAGTATTGGAGCTCCACAAACCAGAAGTAATCTTGGTAGTAGGTGTGAATGGTGTTGGCAAAACAACAACCATTGCGAAATTAGCCCATTACTATGCAGAGCAAGGGAAAAAGGTAATCATTGCTGCAGGGGACACATTCCGGGCAGCTGCATCTGAACAATTATCTATCTGGGCAGACCGTGTAGGAGTATCCATTGTAAAACATAAGGAAGGTGCTGACCCAGCAGCCGTTGTATTCGATGCCTGTGCCTCAGCCATTGCTAAAGAAGCAGACTTAGTCATTGTAGATACAGCAGGGCGCTTGCACACCAAAGTGAATCTTATGGAAGAATTGAAAAAAATCGGCCGTGTAGCAGACAAACAAATTCCAGGTGCACCGCATCAAACCTTATTAGTATTAGATGGCACTACAGGTCAAAATGCGGTGAGTCAAGCAAAACTATTCGGTGAAGCAGTACCTGTCACAGGGATTGTGGTGACCAAATTAGATGGTACCGCAAAAGGTGGTGTAGTTATCTCTATCAAAGAAGAATTGGGCGTTCCTGTGCGTTGGATTGGAGTGGGTGAGCAAATGGATGACTTGCGTCCTTTCAATGCAAAAGAATTTGCTAATGCTCTTTTTGACAAAGGAGAATAATAGGCCATGACTAGAAAACAATTATATGAATACGTTGTGGACCAAAATGAGATGAATGGTTATGGTATCGATAGAGACAGTATTGAATGTGCTGTAGATATTATGGAATTTGTAGGCGGTGATTTGTACAGACCTCTCACCCGCTTACTCTTAAGTAATTGGAAAGAAATTGCTAGCCGTATTGAAAGTTATACGGATGAGCAATGGAATTTTGTCCATCGTATTGCTGAGAATATGAAGGACTCCCTAGAACATGATCATGGCGATGAAACTCATCATTTGTCTGACAAAGGGATTGCCATCTTCATTGAAATGTTAGAAGGAGATGACACAGCGACACAAACTTTGCAAGGGGATACACCTATCACAGAAGAAGAATTGCGTCGCATTCGTGGCAAAGGATAAACTATATAAGCAATGGAGAAAAGTTGGATCTTAGATTCAGCTTTTCTTTTTGTATATAGGGGATGCGTACAGCCTACTCGTTGTGTCTGATTTGTATCGAACATACAGTACAATAAAATAACCATTCGTGATATAATATAGAAGTTACTAGATATAGATACAAGTGAATATTACTTGTTTACAGATAGAGAATATAAGGAGTGACTATGAGCGGATTGCATCATTTTCCTGAAGAAGGAATACCCTTTCAAGTAGAAGCGCCGTACTCCCCAATGGGTGACCAACCAAAGGCCATCCAGTCCTTGGCAGAGGGAATTGAACGAGGGGAATGGGCACAGGTATTACTAGGTGCTACAGGTACAGGAAAAACATATACCATGGCCAAACTCATCGAAGCCGTACAAAAGCCGACTTTGATCATCGCCCACAATAAGACATTAGCAGCCCAATTGGCCAGTGAGTTCAAAAGCTTTTTCCCTAAGAATGCAGTGGAATATTTCGTGTCTTATTACGATTATTACCAACCAGAGGCGTACATTGCCTCTACGGATACATACATTGAAAAAGATGCGTCCATCAATGAAGAAATCGATAAATTGCGCCACTCGGCGACAATGAACTTATTTGAGCGGAAAGATGTAATCATCGTCGCATCTGTCAGCTGCATCTACGGCTTAGGAGACCCAGAGGACTATAGCACGCTTTGTGTATCCCTGCGACAAGGTCAGGAATATAGTCGTGATGACATACTTCGTAAATTAGTATCTATCCAATACACTCGAAATGATATGAACTTTGTGCGAGGTACTTTCCGAGTACAAGGGGATACGTTGGAAATTTTCCCAGCTGGTACCAGTGAAAGAGCCATTCGAGTAGAGATGTTTGGCGATGAAATAGATCGTTTAGTAGAAATCGATGTGCTTACAGGTGATGTGATTGTAGAGCGTAAACATGTGGCTATCTATCCAGCTTCTCACTATGTAACAACGAAGGAAAAGTTAGACCTTGCCATTGGGCGCATCGAGACAGAATTGGCTGAACGTTTGGCATACTTTAATGAAAATGGCCGTCTCTTAGAAGCGCAACGATTGGAGCAACGAACACGATATGACATTGAAATGATGCAGGAAATGGGTTATTGCTCGGGGATTGAAAACTACTCCCGTCTGTTGTCTAACCGTCAACCGGGAGAAGCACCAATGACCCTTATCGACTATTTTACAGATGATTTCCTTATCATCATTGATGAATCCCATGTGACCTTGCCACAAATTCGTGCCATGTATAATGGTGACCAAGCTCGGAAACATAACTTGATCGACTACGGATTCCGCTTGCCATCGGCAGCGGATAATCGACCGCTAAAATTTGAAGAGTTTGTAGAGAGAATCAATCAAATTGTCTATGTATCTGCTACACCAGGGCCTTATGAGATGGAAGTACAGACCAATGTAGCAGAACAAATTATTCGTCCAACAGGTTTGCTAGATCCTATTATTGAAATCCGACCTATTAAGGGGCAGATGGATGATCTATTAGGAGAAATTAAAGACCGTGCGAAGTCGGATGAACGGGTGTTGGTAACGACGTTAACCAAGAAAATGGCAGAGGATTTAACAAATTACCTAAAAGAAATGGGGATTCGAGTGCGCTATTTACACTCCGACATTGCCACCATTGAGCGTGCCGATATTATCCGTGATTTACGGGCCGGTGTTTTTGATGTTCTCGTGGGAATTAACTTACTACGGGAAGGCTTAGATATGCCAGAAGTATCCTTAGTGGCTATTTTAGATGCAGATAAGGAAGGTTTCTTGCGCAGTGATACATCCTTGATTCAGACCATAGGCCGAGCGGCTCGTAATGAAAAAGGGAAAGTTATTATGTATGCGGACCGCATCACAGGCTCTATGCAACGCGCCATGGATGAAACAGAACGTCGTCGTACCTTGCAAGAGTCCTACAATACAGAACATGGAATTACACCACGCACAGTGCGCAAGGAAGTGAAAGATTTAATTGAGTTGACCAAAGTAGAAGGTGAAGTTGCTGCACCTAAAAAAGGTCGCAAGCCTAAAGTAGATAGTCCTGTGGTGTATGACAGTACAGCGCCCACAGAGGTGGTGGCAGAAACAGTGCAGTCACTTTCAACGAAGTCACAATACGAAACGAAAGAAGATGTGTTCAATGCCATTGAAGAGACCACACGCCTTATGAAAGCAGCGGCAAAACAATTAGAATTTGAACGAGCTGCTGAGTTGCGTGATGAATTGGGCAGATTGCGCCAAATTTGGTCAGACATGAATGAAGAATAGGAGTTATTTTGAAAGATCAATTAATTATTAAAGGAGCCCGTCAACATAATTTGAAGAACATTGACGTGGCTCTACCAAGAAATCAATTCATCGTATTAACAGGATTAAGTGGATCTGGTAAATCATCCCTAGCCTTTGATACGATTTATGCAGAAGGCCAACGGAGATATGTAGAGTCCTTATCTGCTTATGCTCGCCAGTTCTTAGGGCAAATGGATAAACCTGATGTAGATTACATTGAGGGGCTTTCACCGGCTATATCCATCGACCAAAAAACGACGAGCCGTAATCCTCGATCTACGGTGGGAACGGTGACAGAAATTTATGACTATTTGCGATTATTATTTGCTCGCATTGGTCGAGCTTACTGCCCTACTTGTGGAGAAGAGATTGCCCAACAGACTATTGAGCAAATAACAGACTTAGTCATGAAATTGCCGGAACGTACTAAGATTATGGTGATGGCACCAGTGGTGCGGGGTAAAAAAGGTCGCCATGAAAAAGTGTTGGAACAAATTCGTAAAAATGGATTTGCTCGTGTTCGCATCAATGGAGAGATTCATACCTTTGAGGACGAAATCAACTTAGATAAAAATAAAAAACACAATATTGAAATTGTTGTGGACCGTCTTGTTATTAAGGAAGGCTTAGAAAGCCGCTTAACGGATTCTTTGGAAACGGCCATTCATCATGGGGAAGGCTTTGTCATCATTCAAGAGGTAGACGGCCCAGCCCACCAATTCAGTGTTCATTTTACCTGTCCTAATGGTCACATTTCATTGCCAGAAATTGAACCTCGTATGTTTTCCTTCAATAGCCCTTTTGGTGCCTGTCCATCCTGTTTGGGATTAGGCAGTACCATGGAGGTAGATGAAGATCGTGTCATTCCAGATCCAACGGTTCCTTTTATAGATGGGGGAGTAGCCCCATTGAGTTCGAATCCTAATGCGTGGTTCATGCGTCAATTAGAGGGCTTGTTGAAAGCGCATGGATATACACTAGAAGCAAGTTTTTCAGAACTACCTACAGCCTTACAAAAAGAAGTCATGTATGGTAGTACTGAGAAAGTGACTTTCGACTACGAAAATATGCGTGGAGAGGTGAAAACATTCCATACCGAATATGAAGGTATTTTGCCAATGGTGAAACGCCGTCATGCAGAGGCGACTACGGATAGCATGCGGGAAGAGTTCGAATCCTATATGTCTATTAAACCATGTACAGCTTGTAAGGGTGCTCGTTTGAAACCAGAATCCCTTGCCATCCGTGTAGGGGATAAAAATATAGATGAAGTGACACAGCTAACCATTAGTGAAGCGGTAGACTATTTTGGCAATCTACAGTTGACGGAACGAGAGGCTTTCATAGGGGCACAAATTTTGAAAGAAATCAATGCTCGCCTAGGATTCCTGAACAATGTGGGCTTAGATTATTTGACCATGAACCGCAGTGCCGGCACCTTATCTGGTGGGGAAGCACAACGCATTCGTTTGGCAACACAAATTGGTTCCGGCCTCGTTGGGGTTTTATACATTTTAGATGAACCATCTATTGGCTTGCATCAACGAGATAATGACCGCTTAATCGAAACACTGAAAGGCTTGCGAGATTTAGGGAATACCTTATTAGTGGTAGAGCACGATGAAGATACGATGCTAGCAGCGGACTATTTGGTGGATATTGGACCTGCGGCAGGTGAACATGGTGGTCAAATTGTGGCACAAGGGACAGTGCCAGAGGTGATGGCTGTGAAAGAATCCATTACTGGTCAATATTTAAGTGGCCAAAAATATATTCCATTGCCCAAAGAACGTAGAAAGCCTACGAAAGCCTGCTTAGAAATTCGTGGTGCTAAAGAGAACAACTTGAAGCAAGTAAACGTAAAGTTCCCTATTGGTTTATTCACAGTTGTAACAGGTGTGAGTGGATCTGGTAAATCTACATTGATTAACGAAATCTTATATAAAGGTGTAGCCAATGCACTCTATAGAAGTCATCATAAGGTAGGCGCCCACAAGGAGATTCGTGGCTTAGAGTATGTGGATAAAATCATCAATATTGACCAAAGTCCAATTGGTCGAACTCCACGTTCGAATCCTGCCACCTATACAGGGGTCTTCGATGCCATCCGTGAGTTATATAGTCAAACCAATGAAGCGAAGATTCGTGGCTATAAAGCAGGGCGATTCAGCTTTAACGTCAAAGGCGGTCGCTGTGAAGCGTGTCGGGGTGATGGTATCATTAAAATCGAAATGCATTTCTTGCCAGATGTGTATGTACCGTGTGAGGTATGTAAAGGAGCTCGATACAATCGAGAGACGATGGAAGTGAAATACAAAGGTAAAAGCATTGCCGATGTATTGGACATGGTCGTGGATGAAGCGGTAGACTTCTTTAGTGCTATCCCTAAAATTCATCGTAAATTGGTAACTTTACAAGAAGTAGGTCTAGGCTATATTCGATTAGGACAAGCGGCAACTACCTTGTCTGGTGGGGAAGCACAACGGGTTAAATTAGCCACTGAACTGGCTCGTCGCAGTACAGGAAAAACATTATATATCTTAGACGAACCGACTACAGGCCTTCATGTGGAAGATATTCGTAAATTGCTAGAAGTATTGCAAAAACTTACGGATGGTGGCGATACGGTGGTGGTTATCGAGCATAATTTAGATGTGATTAAAACGGCGGACCATATTATTGATTTAGGTCCAGAAGGTGGTTTCCGTGGGGGTACCATTGTGGGCACTGGCACACCTGAGGAGATTGCCGTGTTACCTGAAAGCTACACGGGCAAATTCTTAGGCCCTGTGTTAGATAAAACTAGGACGTATATGGAACAACATCCGTTGCACACTGAGGACAGACCATGAATCCTATCGACAGACAATTGCAAGCAGAAGAAGTAGACTTTCAGCCGTCTCGTCAACAAGATATGATGATGGGGGATGCGGAACAGCAAGCCTATATTTTGGAAAAGGTAAGCCATCTGCCCACCACACCGGGGGTCTACTTGTGGCGTGACAAGTACCAGCGCATCATCTATGTAGGAAAGGCCATCAACTTGCGCAATCGAGTGCGGTCCTATGTGCAGCAAGATGTGAATCGCTCTGTGAAAGTGACAGCCATGATGCGCCGTGCTTGGGATGTGGAAACGATTCAAACGAAAACGGAAATGGAAGCTCTTATCCTAGAGGCAACTTTAATTAAGGAGCATCATCCGAAATATAATATTATGCTTCGCGATGATAAGACATATCCCTATGTAAAGATCACTGTGCAAGAGGACTTTCCACGGCTCTTTATGACTCGTCGCTTAGAACGAGATGGAGCGAAGTATTTTGGGCCTTTCACAGATGTCACAGCGGTACATCATGTACTGCGTATCTTGCGCTCCTATTATCCACTACGTACTTGTAAAAGTATGAAAGTAGAGCGACCTTGCTTGCAATATCATATGCATTATTGTGAAGGACCTTGCATGAACTATGTGACGGTAGAATCCTATCGAAGATATATCGATGATATTGTAGCTCTTTTTGAAGGGAAACAAGTCCAGGTTATCCAAGAGATTACGTCCAAGATGGAGCAAGCCTCAGAGGATCTGGAGTTTGAGTTAGCAGCGAAATACCGTGATGACTTGTTGAGCATCCAAAAGGTACAAGAAAAGCAACGCATGGTCACACAGCGAGGCGATATGGACGTACTAGGCATGGCTATCGATGGTCCTATGGTATGCATTCAACTGTTTTTCATTCGCAGTGGTAGGCTGTTGGGACGAGAGAACTATTTTGTCCAACATGAAGGGGATAGCCCAGAGCTAGTGATGACGGAGTTCATTAAACAGTATTATGGAGGATCTACATTCATTCCTAAAGAATTGCTATTACCTATGGATAGTGCGGACCGTGAATTATTTAGTGAATGGTTCACCTCTATGAAAGGGCAACAAGTAGAAGTATCTGTGCCACAGCGGGGTTATAAAAAAGACTTGATCAAGATGGCGGAGGAAAATGCTCAGAACTTCTTGGCAGAACGCCGTCGTCAGTGGCAATACACCATCGATAAAGCCGGTGGGGCTGTGAAAAAATTAGCAGAAGTACTCGACTTGCCAAGATTGCCAGAGCGTATGGAATGTTACGATATTTCTCATATGCAAGGGGCAGAAACGGTGGCATCTATGGTTGTCTTTGAAGGTGGAAAGCCGGCGAAACGAGAGTATCGTCGATTCAAGCTAAAAACAGTACAAGGGAAGCCTGACGACTTTGCATCTATGGCGGAGATTATGGAACGACGCTACGGCAATGAAAAAGATTGGCCTATACCAGATTTGATTATCATTGATGGTGGTAAAGGTCAGTTAAATGCAGCATTACCAGTCATCCGTGCTATGGGAGTTACTGATGTACCTGTCATATCTTTGGCAAAACGAATCGAAGAAGTATTCGTCGAAGGGGAGTCAGAAAGTATTATTCTAGAACATCATACGCCAGAATTACAATTGCTCCAACAAATACGTGACGAAGCTCATCGCTTTGCTATTACCTACCATCGTAGATTGCGTGGAAAGCGTAACTTAGAATCCGTTCTCGACCATATCGAAGGCATAGGACCAAAACGAAGAAAAGCACTGTATAAGCACTTTGGGAATTTAGATGCTATGCGAGTAGCAGAGTTGGAAGAACTGGAAAGCGTGGAAGGGATGAACAAAAAAGCGGCTTTGGCTGTGTATGAGTTCTTTCGACGGAATTTAAAATAACGGAAACGAGCAACAGTGGTTTGTGGTGTTTTGTATGAATTAGATAAAGGAAAGAGCACGACATATTCCTACGCAAACTGATACAGTGGTTAGGTTTGCTTCGGAACATGTCGTGCTCTTTTTGTGTTTGTTATATTCAGGTAATAAAGAAATGCCACAAAGACGCTATCATTGGTAGTGTATCTTAAGGAATTGTTGCTCGTTTCTTGCGTAGATTAATTTTGATGCCCCAGGGAAAGAACTCATCCACAGGTGTGGCGCCGAGGGAAAGGGTGATTGTTTCTCGATGAAGTCTGTAGCGTTCGGGGCTTAAGCTAGTAAAGGAAAGAGCACGACATATTCCTATGCAAACTGAGCGTCATTTGTTTTGCTATGAAATTTTGTGGCGATTGTTTACCTAGCAAAGGAAACGAGCAACATATTCCTCCACAAACTGATACAGTGGTTAGGTTTGCTCCGGAACATGTTGCTCGTTTTTGGTGTTGTTTGATTCAGTCAATAAGGGCGCCGCAAGATCTTCTACACTAGTGCTGCGTTCCTTATGGATAGATTGTCTATTTTCTAAAAAAATATCTTTCAAAAGATAACGTTTTGCATAGTTTATGCTATAATGAAAATACAGAAGGATCACCGACGTGAGTTGGGCTCATCTCTTCCTATCTATAGGAGGAGGTGGTACTATGACAAAGTTTGAAAAAATCTATTTAATGATTTTAATTTTAGACTTACTAGTACAAATCATTGATTTGTTCAAATAATTAATGATAACGCCTAACGACATAAGGTTTCCTAGACCTTAATACGTTAGGCGTATCTACTTTAGCACTTCAGAGATGAGCCTAACGCCATCGACACGTTGGTGGCCCTTCTTTTTATTACATATAGTATACCATATTTTTATAGAAATTACAAAAATTGTTATGTATAACTCTCTGTTGCTATGAACGACATATGATATTGTTATAGTATACACATAAATGAATTTGTCAAAGCATAGTACAATCAAAAAGATCACGGTATTCTCCTCACAAATGATAAGTCATAGTGTTTGGAGTACATCGTGATCTTCTTTTATGTTTTTGTATTAGTTATTGTTGCTTTCATCGTCATCGCTAGGTGCCAACATGGAGTAGAAGGCCCAAAGTAGGATGAACCAGAATGGTGTAAACATGAGGGCAATGCGTGTGTCACTTTGCAATGCTAGTACCACCAAGATGAATAGGAAGAATGCTAGAATTAGGTAATTCATAAATGGGTACAGTGGCATTTTGAAAGTAGATTGCTTCGCCAATTCTGGTCGTTGCTTGCGATATTTGAGATGGCATACGACGATGATGGCCCAAATATAGATGAAGCAGAATGTGGAGATGGACGTAATCATGATAAATACGCTTTCAGGCATGACATAGTTCAAAACTACGGTAAATAGTAAGGCCGCAGCAGAGAATAGTGTTGCCTGATACGGTACGGCATGGTTCGTTAATCGTTTCATTCGGCTCGGCGCATGTCCACGTTTGGATAATGCGTAGATCATACGGCTCGTGGAGAAGATGCCAGAGTTCGTAGCAGATGCTGCGGATGTTAGAACAACGAAGTTTACGATGCTCGCAGCAGCCAGGATGCCCACTGCATTAAACACAGCCACGAAGGGACTAGAATTTGGGTCTACTGCAATCCATGGATATATACTCATGATAATCGCCAGAGATCCAATATAGAATAGAATAATTCGCAATGGAATGTTATTGATAGCCATAGGGATAACTTTTTTCGGATTTTCTGTTTCCCCAGCTGTGAGGCCTACGAGTTCAATGCCTGTGAAAGCAAATACTACCATCTGGAAAGACAAGATGAATCCCATTGTTCCATTTGGGAACCAACCGCCGTAATTCCATAGGTTATCAAAGGCAGCTGCACCAGCATTGGTAGTGAATCCTGTAAGAATCATGATAAGACCAATGATGATAAGTGATACAATGGCAATCACTTTTATTAAAGCGAACCAGAATTCCATTTCACCGAAATGTTTTACCGCTGTCAGATTCATAACGAGTAAGACTGCCAGTACAACGAGGGCAGGAATCCACTGTGGCATCCAAGGGATCCAGTACTGCATGTATAAACCGACTGCAGTTAAGTCCGCCATAGCTAGTGAAAGCCAACAGAACCAATAGGTCCAACCTGTAATGAAGGCCGCGCGATCACCTAAATATTCTTCTACAAAGTCGATGAAGGAATGGTGATCTAAATTGGAAAGCAATAACTCTCCTAAGGCACGCATCATGAAGAAACATATAATACCTGTAATTAGATACGTGAGGAGGATAGAGGGGCCCGCTAAACTAATAGATCGCCCAGAGCCAAGGAATAAACCTGTGCCGATGGCACCACCGATGGCTAATAATTGAACGTGGCGATTTTTAAGACCACGCTTTAACTCTTGTTGCGAGTCCGTCATAGTAAAACCTCCTTAAACAATATAAACTTTTATATTTGATAATAGTAAACTATTTTCTATAGAATGTCAATTAATGCTAGTGAATTACTATGGTTAGACAGTAAAAAGGCTTTCAGGTGTTTCTAAGAAACATCATTGAAAGCCGATTACGTGTATTTAATATCTTAGGGTATGCTTAAAAATAGATTACATTCTTTCATATAATCTCATGATTTTATATATTTTTCTAGAGGATGTAGACAATAGCTTGTATATATATTGTAGTAGCATATATTTATAAGAATACTACCTGATACATTCAACTTTGAATACCAATAGTGATGAGTAGATATAAGAAAAGAAAGACTGATACAGTATATATCTTAATAGCAAGTTATACTAGATTGCTATGGAAGTCCTCTAGGATGCGTTGAGCCACGCTTTCAGGACTACCAGTGTTTAGAACTTGTGCTTGACGGAATCGTGCATATAGGGGTGCCCGTACTGTGTACAATTGTTGCAATCGTTCTATGCCACCAGAGGAGAGAACACGTCCCGTTGTATCTAATTCTTCTAAAGGACGATAAATTTCATAGATTCGTCCATTTTGTCTTAGGGGAGCAAAGTTCTCTGGCATGGTGACAGCACCGCCACCAGTGGAGATGATGAGCCCTGTTTGTTTACCTACCTCGACAATAATATTGGATTCTATAGCACGGAATGCTGGTTCACCGTGCGTCAAAATATAATCACTAATGGAACCGACTTCCTCTATTATGTGGCTGTCGATATCTACTAGTGGTCGTCCTGTTAGGTTAGCTAAGGCTTTACCAATGGTACTTTTACCAGACCCAGGCATACCAATTAAAATGATATTTTCTTGATCTTGTCGAAATTGTTTGTATAAGTCTGAAAGGATACTTTCATCATAGGTGCGATGTAAAAATAAAGCGCTAGCCGCAATAGCTTGGGCTAATAGGAAGACAAGTCCATTCACATGAGGAATGCCGAGGGATTCCGCCTCTAACAAAATACCTGTACGATGGGGATTGTACACTAAGTCGATGACACCTTCTAAACGCTTAAAAGGTGCCAACTGAATACTTTGATTCGGACAGTGTGGATACATGCCGACAGGAGTACAGTTGATGATAATTTGAGCTTGTTCGTAGAATTGTGCAATGTGCTCATATGTAGGAAAGCGATGGCGGCTGATATGGGTAATGGATGCTGCCCCTAGGCGCTCTAAGGCAACATGAACTGTATTTGAAGAAGCCCCATCACCAAGGATGAGGCAATGTTTTTCATGGACCGCAATATTAGACCAAGATAGTGTAGCTAAGAATCCATCATAATCCGTGTTAGTTCCATACCAGGATCCATCTTTTTGTTTGACCATGGTATTTACACAACCAATAGACTCGGCTATATCACTAATACTTTTACAAGCTTGTAAGGCGTTGATTTTATAGGGAATAGTAATATTTAAGCCTTGCAAGTCAGAACGATTAAAAAAATCTTGTAGTTGGTCTGGTTCCATTTCAAATATGTCATAGGATGTATTTCCTAAGGCTTGATGAATCATGGGAGAGTAGGTGTGGCCCAAGGTGCGGCCTAATAGTCCAAACATTTACACCTCCAACGTGCGATCACTAAAATGACGGAATGCATGTGGATCATGTTCCAATACAAAATCTAAGAGGACAAGTGCTGTCAAAGCTTCTACGACAGGAACAGCGCGCAAGGCTACGCAAGGGTCGTGGCGACCTTGAATTTGTAACACTTCTGCGCTGTGGTTACTAAGGGACACGGAAGATTGCTCATGATAAATAGACGGTGTGGGCTTAATGCCTACTTGCATGATAAGAGGCATACCGTTGGTAATACCACCTTGGATGCCACCGCTATTATTGTTCTTGGTACGAACACCTTCATCAGTGATGATGAAAGGATCGTTTTGCTCGCTTCCACGGGAGACACAGCCAGAGAAACCAGACCCAAAGGAAATACCTTTCACTGCAGGCATGCCGAACAACGTAGCGCCTAAGCGATTTTCGATGCCATCATAATTAGGATTTCCCATGCCAACAGGTAAACCGGTGGCGAAGACTTCTACGATGCCACCAGTGGAATCGCCCAATGTTTTCAATTCCAATACAAGTTGCTCTGCTGCATGACGTTGCACACGGTCTAGCATAGGAATAACTTCTGTGCTGATACTAGCGAGCTTGTCCATAGGTGGATTGGCATAATCCACAGGTACATCTTGGACAGTGCCCACTTGTGCTAAGTGGGCATGCACGTGAATGCCTATAGATTCCAATAGTTGTATAGCAATGCCACCAGCTACGCAAACAGGGGCTGTTATGCGAGCAGAGAAATGACCGCCCCCACGCATATCCACATACTCACCATAACGCATGCGAGCGGTGTAATCTGCATGGGATGGGCGTGGTATATCTCGTAGGTTATCGTAATCGCCACTTCGTTGTGATGTATTTTGAATGGTGAAAGCTAAAGGAGAACCACTCAGTCTGCCTTGTACAATACCTGATTGAAACTCAGGGATATCTGCTTCTTTTCGTTGTGTTTGTAATTGATGTTGCCCTGGAGCTCGTCGCTTTAGGAAGGCTTTCAAGGTTTCTAGATTGACTGGAAACCCACAAGGAAGTCCGTCTACAACTCCGCCAATAGCTTGACCGTGAGAAGCTCCAAAGGTGGAGACTTTTACAGTGCGACCGAAATAGGATGCCATAATTACTCCTTACTTGTTAAATACATTTATATAGTATGTGTCTGCCCACCTAATCGTTTCCAGTCTTCAAAAAAGTGAGGGTACGACTTACTGATGGCTTCGCTGTCCTTCAAAATCATAGGAGAAGTGCCGATGAGTGCATTTAATGCACCAGCCATGACGAGGCGATGGTCGTTCACGCAGTCTACAGTTCCACCAGTAAGAGTGCCTGTTCCCGTAATATATAGATTATCTCCTTCTATGCGAACAATGCCGCCAGAATCGCGAACAAGTTGTGCTACCGCTTTTAAACGGTCTGATTCTTTTAAGCGCAGGCGGGCGCCATTGATGAAAGAAGATTCACCTTTTATGGAGCAAGCTAAGCTAGATAAGATAGGTAATAAATCTGGCATTTGTTCTAAATTCACATGGATTGGCGCATGAGCTTCGCCCGTAACCGTTACAGTAGTACCATTCCAGGTACAAGTGACACCAGTACTTTCCAAAATGGAAAGAATTCGTTTGTCGGCTTGTACAGAATCAGGGCGCAATCCTGTGACAGAGATAGATTGACCAGTCATTGCGGCAGCGACTAGCCAAATAGCTCCATTAGACCAATCTCCTTCAATGGGGTATTGCTCATTACCGTGAAAGTGTTGGTTCTCTTCGATGGTAAAACGTGGATGCCCTTCTTCGGTGATGCCTTCTATTACTGATACACCAAAATCTTTCATCGTTTCTATGGTTAATGTCACATAGTCTTTTGATTGCAGTGGACTACTGCAGTTCACAGTTGTTCGTCCTAGCTGTGGTGCAGCTAATAACAGTCCAGAGAAAAATTGAGAACTTACGGTCCCCGTCATGGTGAAGGTACCACCTTGCAGACGACCTGTCATAGTGAAAGGCGGTGTGTCTTGTGAAAACGATACGCCGTGGTCTTTCATTTCGCTCAACAATGGTTCTAGTGGTCGTTCTGGGAGGCGTCCTTTGGCATCTACTTTCACAGTGCCACAAATCGAGGCGGACACAGGCAAGAGTAAACGCAAGGTTGTACCTGATTCGTGGGATAATACCTGTCCTATAGAAGGGGGAGGACCCGGAGTGATATGAGCCACACCATTTTCATAGATGATGGTGGCACCCAAAGCTCGCAAGGAATCCATGGTAGCATCAATGTCCTTGGAAGAGTGGGAGATTAAAATCGAGCTAGGACTCGTGGCAAGGGCCGCTGCGATGAGTGCCCGATGGGCGTGAGCCTTAGCTGGTATGGAAGGAATTGTGCCGCATAAGAGCACATTAGAAACATGTTGCATAGGAATCCTTTCTGTTATGGTTGTGCTATCACCTTTAGGTGATGATTACAAGATAACGATAAAAGGTAAGTATAATTTGTTTGATATATCATACATAGTAACTCTAGAATGGGAGTATATCAAAATTAGTTTAGTTATGTATTCTAATTATAAAACATTGAGTACTATACTTACATATGGCAGTAGGTAGCAAGTTCTTGGAAGGTAACTTGTTTTAGCACCGACGTGCCATACCCCGTAGGAACTACGATGGTAATGGAAGAGCCAGAGGTTTTTTTGTCATGACTTGCTTCTTCTAAGATTACATCTTTTGAAATCGTCGTTGTAGTGGGTAATTCATGGGCTATTAGCAATTGTTCAATACTAGAAATAATGGTAGGGTCTAGCTCTTCGTTAGCTACAGCACCTTTTGCCATGATGAGGAGGCCCAAGACAACAGCATTACCGTGAGGGATGGTGAAAGCACTACCGTGCTCGATACCATGTCCAAAGGTATGACCTAAGTTCAAGGTCGCACGGAGGTCGCTTTCCTTTTCATCTACTTCTACCACATGGGCTTTGATGCGCACACATTGAGCGATGACAGTATCTACATCTTCTGGATGTTGTAAGATTGATCGCTCCCGCAGCTGATCTAACAATTCGGGATGACCTAAGAAACCGTATTTAATGATTTCCCCACATCCATTAATCCATTCCTCCTTAGGTAAGGTAGAAAGTGTTTCTGGATCGCAGAGAACAAGGATGGGCTGTTTAAAAGCACCCCATAAATTCTTACCACACTCTAGGTTCACAGCTGTTTTACCACCTACAGAGGAATCGACAGCAGCCAATAGTGACGTAGGTACTTGTACATAATCGATACCTCGTAAGTAGGTGGCAGCAGCGAACCCAGCAAGGTCGCCGACGACGCCACCACCTAAGGCGATGATTAGGTCTTTTCGAGTCAATTTTGCATTTCCTAATGTTTCTATTAGATCCATAAGGCGATGGCCGTTCTTTTCACTTTCACCATGAGGGAAGGTGTAAGTATGAACGGTGTAGCCTGCTGTTTCTAGAGATTTAGAAACTGTAGAGGCATAGAGAGGCCCCACATTGTCATCGGTGACAATCATGACGGAGCAAGTAGGTTTGATAGTTTGCAAATGTTCGCCAATGCGAGGCAAGCTATGTCGCTCGATGATTACATCGTAAGCAGTGGAGGCTTGAATATGAATCGTATCCATAGGAGTGACCTATTTATGACCTAATGCATCACGTAAAGTGAATACTTGGTTTGCTAACGTAGCGAATTGTTCTGGGTGTAAGGATTGCGGACCATCGCATAATGCTTTTTCTGGATTGTTGTGAACTTCAATCATTAAACCATCAGCACCGCCACCAACGGAGGCTAGGGAAAGGGATGGAACCACACGGCTCATACCTGCTGCATGGCTAGGGTCCATGATGATTGGCAAGTGGGATAACTCGTGCATCATGGGAATAGCAGTTACATCTAACGTATTACGAGTGCGTGTTTCGAAGGTTCGAATACCACGCTCGCAAAGAACGATTTGTTCGTTACCTTCGCTCATGATGTATTCTGCAGCCATTAACCATTCTTCGTAAGTTGCACATAGACCACGTTTTAACAAGATTGGTTTTCTTAATTTGCCGACTTCTTTTAACAGGTTGAAGTTTTGCATATTACGGGCACCGATTTGCAACATATCTACATTGTCGAAGTATTCCAATTGGGAGATATCCATCACTTCAGATACGATCGGTAGACCAGTTTCCTTTTTTGCCTCTTCTAGTAAGGCTAAACCACTTGGTCCCATGCCTTGGAAAGAGTAGGGAGACGTACGAGGTTTGAAAGCACCACCACGAAGAATACCAGCACCAGCTGCTTTCACAGCTCTCGCTACTTCGATGACTTGTTCTGGTGTTTCTACAGAGCAAGGGCCTGCGATGATAGCAAAGTGACCACCACCGATTTTTGCATTTCCTACAGTAACCACCGTATCTTGAGGATGGAATTTACGATTTGCTTTTTTGAAAGGCTCTTGGATACGCATCACTTTTTCAACGTATGGAAGGGATTCAATAGTGCGTAAGTCGACACGAGATGTATCACCGATCAAACCGATGATATCTTGTTGTTCTCCATGGACAGGATGTAATGTAACGCCAGTGGCTTCTAGTAGTTGACGTAGTTCTGCAATTTGTGCTTCTGTTGCTGTAGTGTGTAATCGAATAATCATAATGTCCTCCTAAAATCTAAACATGTATAGGTATTTGTGAGTGGTGGTATAGGAAGATATATAAAAAGGGCTACCCGCCTATACCTAGTACGGGTAGCCCTTACCACTATTTAAAGCCACTCAGTGATGATACCTAAATTAGCGTAGCTCAAATAGTTCTTTACCCGTAGTTTGGATAAAGAACCAAAAAAATGTATTTGCATTTGTTGTAGCTAAATTGGCTTGCTTCATCATTGTAGTGACTCCTTTCTTTCAATAATTGCGTTTAGTATACTCCATTCATTTAAGTTTGGCAAGAAAAAAATTCAAATTGGGCTCAAAATTGGGTTTAAAATTGGGCTCAAATGCAAAAAATGATTTCTCAACAACGGTGAGGATCCAGTCATATGCTTCTTTTTGGAAGGTATCGCTACGCACTGTTTTACAATGTCAAGCTTTATGATAATTTTATCAACTATAACTGACTGGCATAATAATGCTTTACTATATAAAATATGCATAATAGCGTATTTATAGGTATATAAGTATGTACGAAATACAAATAACAATGTATAATGACGGTAGATTGTTGATAACTATTATTGATTGTGGAGGTTCTTATGAAAATTACACGTCATGTATCAGCTGTAATGGCTGCATTAGTAGTAACAGGAATGTCTTATTCTGTAATGGCTACAGATATTACTAAGTATAGTGATAAAGCAGAAAACTTAATTGGTTTATCGTTGGGCAATCAAAAGCAAACGGAACCTGAGGTTAAGCATATAGAAGACACGTTAACCGTAAATGTACATGGTAAAAGCTTGATGGACACAGGTAAATCTAAAAATGTAACAGGGATTTATACTGTATTTGGATCGCAATTGACCATAGATAAAGATCTTATTGTACGCTTAAAAAATGATGCACCAGCAGATAAAAAAGACTTGGGACATTATTATATGAGTGCTGTCTATGCTGGTCTTGGTGGTAAGGTGCCACATCATAACGATAATCCTGACAGAGACTATGGTGATAGCAATATTCATGTGAAAGGCAATGTAGATATTGACGCTGTGGGAGTAGGATTGCAAGCTAATCATCGAGGCCATATTATCGTTGATGGCGGTGGTCGCATTATAACGTATCCTCTTAAAACATCAGACACCTATTCTGTTGTGGCAGAAGAGGGCGATGTATATGTGAATACAGGTGTCGATGGTAAACACCCAGGTACGAAGGATTTAGTAGCTGTTGGTAATGTAGGGTTAATTAATAAAGATTATGGTGAGAATCCAAATCTTAATGAAGCGCCAGCAAATATCGGGCTCGCTTTTACAACCTCTAACTCTAGTCTTACTGGTGCTGTATTAAATGAATATGCTGAAAGCAATAAAAATCTGCATAATTCTGGTGCCGATATCTATTTACAAAATGGCGCTACTTGGAAGAATGAATGGATTGGTAAGGAACGACCTACACCAAGAAAACCACGTCCATCAGGAGATGATGCAGCATACTTATATAAAGGCAGTAAAGTTCGTAATCTTGTAGGTGGTGCAAATCCAACATCAGCAGGTATGATTCATCCTATCGATGCTCGTCCTATTACGATTCAAAACTATAGTGGTTTTGTAAATGCTGATTATAAAACAGGTGTGCCAGCCAGCGAAGCTGGCAATGGCCAAATCATTATCCAACATGCAGCTGATCATAGTCACATCACTGTACAAGGTGATAGTGCTAAGAATTTGACTGACGATGCAAGTTATCGTACAGAAATGAAATCCTTAGCCAATAAATTACAATATACGGGAAATGATAAAAAACTAGCTGCAGCTGTTCAAGTTAATGAAGGCATTACAAGACCGGCTGCTATGACGGAACTTGGTACAAATGCATTTGATGCACAAGGTAATCTTGTTGTTGCTGATACGGCGACTGTCACACATGCTAGTGAATCTTCCTTGGTAAGTGGTGCGAAATCTGCTCTTGCATCTACAGCGATGGGTTGGCGCAATACTACGAACGATTTACAACGACGTTTAGGGGACCTTCGTTTGACTAATACGAACCAAGGTGTATGGGCTAAATACATCGGTGGCAAATCTAACATGACAAATGGTGCCGATACTCATATGACATATAATGGTGTACAAGTTGGTTATGATCATAAGGTATCCAATGATTGGACTTTTGGGGGCGCTCTAGATTATAGTACGTCTAGTAATTTCTATGCCGTTGGCAACGGAGACAGCAAAATCGGTGGTGTTGGACTATATGGTACAAAACAACATGATGATGGACGTTACTTAGATATCATCGCTCGTGGAAACCGCTTATCCAATACTTACAAACTTCACTCATTAGAGGGACATCAATTGAATGGGGAGTATCATACATTTGGTACCTCTTTCAGTGCTGAATATGGTAAACGTATTCAGAAAGAAAATGGTTTCTACATGGATCCTAGCGTAGAATTTATTGTAGGCCATTTGAACGGCGTATCCTATGATGCTAATGTTGTTGGTGGTAGCTCTATGCATGTGAAAGCTGATGCTGTTAATTCTACTGTAGGTCGATTGGGATTTGGCATTGGTAGAGAAACAGAAACATCCAACATTTTTGCAAAACTCGCATTGGTTCACGAATTCTCTGGTAAAATGAATACAACATATTCAGCGCCAGGTAATCCAACAGTGCATACAGAACTTGACTTGAAAGATACATGGCTTGATGCTGAAATTGGGGGCTCTTGGAGCATTAGTCCAAGTACATACGTATATGGTACATTTACTAAAAACTTTGGTGCTACTATAGACAATACATGGCGTCTGGATGCGGGAGTACGACATAACTTTTAATTAAATCTTGCACTAATAGTCCTTATAGCGTATGCTGTAAGGACTATTAGTATGTAAGGAGGAGAGTATGATAAAAGTCTTATTCATCTGTCACGGTAATATTTGTCGCTCTACGATGGCAGAGTTTTATATGAAGCATATCGTTAACAAGGCGGGCTTAACCGATTCTATTTATATTGAGTCCGCAGCTATATCTCGTGAGGAGATAGGAAACGATACTCATTATGGAACTAAACAAAAATTAGATGAAATGGATATTCCTTATACTCGTCGCAAGGCCCGCCAAGTAACGATGGATGATTACCGTAACTTTGATTACCTCATCATCATGGATGAAAATAATTCAAGAAACTTGCGCTTTATTATTGATGATGACGTTGATCATAAGGTGTATAAGGCTATGACGTTTGTTGGAGAAAGTCGAGATGTAAAAGACCCTTGGTATACGGGAAATTTTGATGAAACCTATGATGATGTAAGTCGTAGCTGTGATGCCTTATTAGAGTTGATCAAAGAGCAATTATTTAAGTAAAAGTATAATGTAATAAGCCCCAATGTTATCTGAATTAGATATAACATTGGGGCTTTTCGGTGTTTTTTATGGAAATTTAAATTGGGCTCAAAATTGGGCTCAAATGCAAAAAATGGATTCTCAACAACGGTGAGAATCCAGTTATATCAATGGTGCGCCTAGCAGGAATCGAACCTGCGCACCCGGTTCCGGAGTTTTAGAAACGTTTTTTATTGTCTTAATAGAGTTAATTAAGATATAAAAATCGCATAATTACTAAGCGTGCACCATTGAATGGAGTGAATCTACAGTTGGTTTTTATCATACAATATATAATTTTCAATGTAGCTTTGAAGTAAAATTGGGCTTATTTTATATAAAGCAGGTAATATTATAGTGCTCTTTTTATAAAACGATCGGCCCCCACAAATAATTTAACAGTATAACTATTGGAATTAAAAGGAAAAATTGTTAGTTGATAAGTGTGGTCACCATTTACCCATTCTGCTTGTCTTGTATTACGTTCATAATTACCAGATATTTTAGGCTCACCGTAGTTATCTTTTAATGTTTGATACATGGAATCATAAACTTCGTTTGCATATCGCAAGCTATCTATATTAAAATTATTGGTCATATATATAATATGATCTGTTTTATCGAGGGTTACACCAACTAATTGAGTTACATTAGCTCCAGCTTTAATAGTGTCCCAGCTAGAATATTCTCTAGAAATAGAAAAGAAATTATAATAATTTGATATTTTCCAACCAGTAACATTAGAAAAGTTTTGTTCTAAGTCATGTTTAGACATTCCAGTATACATAGTATATATTACTTCAGGATTAGAACTAATAGCTTTTGCCTCTTTAACTGCGTTAAAGGCGTCAATTTGCGCGTAAGAGAATAGTGTAATACATAATGCCATACAGGCTACTGAAAAACGTTTTAAAGGGGATTTTAGAGTGTTCATAGTTATAGCTCCTTAACATTAATTTTAATAGTTCATATTAAAAGTTTAAAATTTATTTGATAGTTTTGATTCATAAATTTTATAAAGAGGAGATCTCTTAATGTTATCAATCTCATCCTTTGAAATACTATCGAAATGCTTTTCTGCCTCATTAAAAGTATCTGAAAGAATTGCAGCTCCCCATTTAATCTTTTCTTCATTATTTTGATCATAAATAGAATGTAATATTTTTTTATCTTCTAAAGAAAGAGTTTGAGATAAATACTTTGTTAATAAAAGATTTAGCATGTGGATATCACTGTTGTGTTTATTTAATATTTTTTCACAAAGTATATTAGCGAGAGTTAAGTAAGTTACATCCTTTGTTTCTAGATAGGCAAGCATTAGCTCGCACGAAAATGAAGTTAATAAATGAAGCAGTTCTGGATCAGTGGATACTTTGATTGAGTTAATATCAGCTGAGATTTGATTTAGTGATACATTTATAGAGTTGATGAGAAATTCATGATTTACAAGCATATATGTAGGTATTCTATTGCACTTTTTTTCACCATATTCTAACTTGCAATCAAATAAATTGAAATAATAAGGTTGGGTAACGTTTTGTTCAACTAATAAAGCTATTTTTATAGGGCCGATATTAATTAAAACTGGTGAAACTTTAGGAATAGTGTCACAATAGATTTTTTTAGATTCAAACCTTAGAAATATATTTGCTAGGGCGTGAATGTCATCATATGTAAAATTAAATTCGTTAAGGTTTATATTTAAAGTTTCTTCCAAGTTTTTTGCGCTATTGTAAATAGACTTGAGAAAAGCTATGTTTTTTAATTGTTCCTTATCTTCATTTAATTTGAAAAATTCTTCGTTGTTTAAATAAGCTATTTTGCCTGAATACATATTGTGTAAAATCTCTAAAGTTAGTAAAGTTTCATTGATAGTACTATTGTTAAGATTATAGGTAAAATAAGAAGCGTTATTTTTCGTATAAAACTTAATTTGCTTATTAACCAATAAATAATTACAGTCAACATTTTCCGTAATGAAATATTGACAAGGGACAGTTAGAATATTTTTACAACCTTTAAAGTCTAAGTTTAGGTCAATATCCATTGAAAGAGATTCTAATTTAATCATAGAAAGTGGTTCGATATGTCCGCTACTACTTTTGTAATATGGTTGAATCAATGGGGTATCTATAATAAGTGATTCTTTATTTTTAGCAAAACTAAAAGAACTAAAGATATATCCATCAATGTTTTTTAAATTAGCAATCGATCTTCCTATACCATCTGACGAATATTGAAATTTACTTTCTTTATAAAAAGAATATAATTTTTTGTAAATTGATTTTTCATCTTGGGGAAATAAATCTAATTTTACACTATAAGATTTTTGCTTTTTTTTCTTAGAAGAAATTAAATGATTTATATAAATAGGTAATAACATTTTGTAGAATACTATAGATCTATTAACGTCTATAACAAATAATATGCAACCACCATTTTTCATATAAAAGTTAAGATCAGAAGCAGATATTTTAAAGGACTCTTTATTAATAACGAGAGAAGTAGAGCCTTTCACTTGGATATTAATTGTTCCAATCATATTTTCTGTAGAAAAATCTGTTGAATGTTTCTTAAATAAAGAAATATGTCCATCTATGGCTGGTATTTTATCATGCTCGGAGATATTTGTATCGATATTAGGACAACTATGTAGAAGTATTTTTAAGATGTCCAAAGAGGATCTTTCAATTATTCTTGTATTATTCATTAGAGTTTAGTTCCCATTTTTGCAAAAATCTTTGCAGTTTTTTTTTGCTCTTTTAAGGTTAATATGTTAGCTCCTAATTTATGATTTAATCAATATCCAGATCAATACCACGATTTTTTAGGAATTTTTTTAAATTGTATTTTTCGTCATAATCAGAAGAATCTGTAGAGTGTTTTTCAATCATATCTTCATATGCTGTTTCTTCTTGCATAACTTGTAGACAATATTCTCGCGCCAATATTTGACGTTCTTTTTTTTCTTTTTGAAGCCATGACTCAATTTCTGACTGTAATTCAGGACTTCTTGAAGCATGTAGCTTACATCCATCTTTTTCTGGAAGAATGAATAGTCGTATGATTTCATCATTTTGAGGTAAAACAATTGCTAGAATATTATCATCTGTTGCTGGTTTTGCGATAGGGGAATGCATCCATGCCCCTTTATTGCACGTCCATAAGAGTTGATATAAAAGAGGATATCCGTCATAAAATTCTGTTTGTGAAGATGGTATACACCAATAGTTATAACTAAAGAGATTTTCTAATGGTTGTTCAGGTAACCTATCTAGTTGTTGATAGAAAAAAGTTGTTAATTCACTGGATCCATTTGGTATTAATAACATGAAGTTAGCATATTTAATAATTTTAGGATCAAGAGAAGTATTTATACGAGTCTTTATATTAGATGGTATAGAAATGAAACCAGACACTCCAACTAAATTTTCGGTGCCGGTCATAGTAGGTAGGGTTATAGAAATATTTTCTTGTGATGTTGCCTCACGAAAATAAAAGTTACTTCTTATGGAAGGTTCTACTAATTGAGATAATGGAATGTTAAAATATTGTGCTATTTGGATAACAAAGTCAAGTTTCGGATAGGAAATACCTCTTTCGTAATAAGAGATTTGTACTTTTGTGATTCCGAATATATTACCGAGTTCTTCTTGTGTTAAGTTGTAGTCTTTACGTAATTTTTTTAAGTTTAAAGAGAAATTCGTTTCTATCATAAAATACCCCCTTGCATATAATTGAAATAGAGTATATAATTAATTTAGAAGTATAAGTTAAGTTTATACGCTATTTAGTAAATGAACTTATACAGAAAAATATTTGGATATTAATATACAGATATTGGTGTTTATATTTATCTTTTATTATACCATGTTATTTTACAGAAAGGATGGTTTTTATGAAGAAAACGGATTATTCTACAGAGAACTTGTACATCACAGTAGCCGAAGCTGCTGAAAAGTTTTTCTGTGGACGTATTACAGAAGCTGCCTTATATCGGTTAGCACGTGAGGGACAATTACCGACGATTAAAGTAGGTCGTAGGATCTTAATTGATGCCCATAAAATGGAGGCCATGTATGCCTTATAATAAAAAAAGAGCCCATTTCAGTTGGCGCTGAAATAGGCTTAACAAGAAATAATTGTCTGGCCGACAATAAAAACTCCTTGCATCTTTCATTATATATGCTAGCAATGCAGGTATGCAAGGGGAAATTTCTTGCATACCTTTTTTTAGGGTATGCCAAAGTCCAAGGGATAGGTGTACCCTTTTTTAATTGCCCTCTAATTTTGCCCCACCGGTATAGGTACCGGTTTATATGACCGGTATAGGAAAGGGTATAGGTATGAGTACAGGTACAAGGTATTAGGTAATGGTAGATTAGGAGCTATACAATGAAAAATAATAACGAAGCAGTGCATCCAAGTAAAATTAAAGAAATGAAAAAATATCTTGATGATTATATGAGAATTAAAGGTAGAGCATTACGTGAAAAGAATACATATTTCTGTGTTCTTCATGATGAGAAGAATCCCTCTTTAAAATCTTTTTGGCTTCATAATGATCCAAGTACTGGAGTTAGAAAGGCGAAATGTTTTTCTTGTGGTGCTTTATTTGATGTTTATGATTTAGTAGATGCATTGGAAGGGGTGAAGGGATTGAAAGAACAATACTATCGACTATGTGAAGTATTGGGTGAAAATATCACAACTGATGAGGAAAAAGAAATGTCAGCAAAAACAAGTAAACAAAAATTAACTGTAAAAGAAGTGGAAGCGTATCTTTCAAAGTGCAATCAGATGGTTGGGATTCAGTTTTGGAAGGATCGAGGGATTACGGAAAAAACTATTCTAGAATATAGATTGACATATGACGAGACCAAGAGAGCTCTTGTGATTCCATTTGGGAAAGAAGGATATGTTCAAAGGTATTTAGAGCATAGTTCGTATCGTTATGTTAAATCTTTAGGATTACGAGACTATTTTAGATCACATAACATGAATAGAAAGCTACCTATCATTCTTACAGAAGGTGAAATAGATGCCTTGTCTATCATAGAAGCTGGATATCCTAATGTGATTTCATTGGGCTCTATTGTGAATTTAATAAACGTTTACGAAGGAATTGTAGCAACTACAGATTTAGATGTTATCATAGCGGTTGATTTGGATGCTGCTGGTCAAAAATGGATGCAGGATTTAATTGATACGTGCGTAACAATTGGGTGGAGAAAGCCTATTAATTTATGGGATTGTATGAGACAACCTATTGATACATCCTGTAAAGACATTAATGATTATTTAATAAAGCATCGCTCTATTTTAGCGGAATGTTTGGGTGGATTAAAAGAGTTATACGGAGGCAGTTATGAAGAGATTGACGGATGAAGAATTACAGCAAAAAATACAGAAGCGAAAAGAAGAATTGGATTCCCTCCTCTCTATGGAGAAGGAGCGAATCCAAGCCCGTAGAAGCAAACTCGGTGCTTATCTTGAAGAACGTTATGGTATAACAACGATTCAAGAATTGGAATCGTTGTTATACGACACTATGAAACGATGTGAGGAGTAGCTTCTACGGTACGAACCATACTACTTGTACGTACAAAGCTGCCGCATTGTAAGTAAAGTAGGATGGTTCGTCTCCGACGGGCGGGAGAACCCTGCACCCCTTGAAGCAAACTAACTATGGATAAACAAAGAAAAAATTACCGACTAAATATTAGGCTGACAGAAGATGAATGGTACATCATTAATGAACTAGCCTATAGAGCTGGAATGACTATGTCAACCTATGTAATTAAGTCGGTATTAGAGAGTAAAATTACAATCAATGAAATGGATACGCAAGCACTTTTGAAGCCTTTGCTAGGTTTACAAAGGCATTATAATACGATCCGTCATTGGATGATTGAACATAATTATTCCAATCCTATATTGAGTGATTCCTATAAACAGGAGTTAGAAACCTTATGGCAGTTATTAGCGCAGGCAAAGGTTCCCATAGCGCAGCGGGATCTATAAAATATGTACAATTTGAAAAGAAAAGTACAAAGCCGAGAATTGTCTTTTCAGAGGGCATTGAATGTAGTCCATACTATAAAGATGCCATACAAGATTTTAAATGTGTAAGAGACACATTCCAGAAATATAGAGGACGTGAGGCACATCATATGGTGCTATCTTTTTCAGAAGATGAAGAGCAAAGGTATACCCAAGAAGAGCTATTTTTAAAAGCAGTGGATATTGCTAAAAATACATTTCCTAATTATCAAGTGTGGTTAGGTATGCATGATGATACTGACCATTTGCATGTGCATATGGTAATCAATTCAGTAAATCTAGAAGATGGAAAGAAAATGCAGATTGCTGGTCGGAAAGGCATGCATGAAATTATGGGAAAAGTACAAAACAGATGCAATGAATTAGGTCTTGATTAGGTGCTACCAGTTGGGGAGCATATTAAGGAAGAAGGACGTGTAGTCACACATAATATTGCAGAGTATAAACTGATAGAGCGAGGAGAATCGTGGAAATTAGAAATGGCAAAAGATATTCTTGAGACGTTACATGAATCTACAGGGAAGGACGAGTTTATCGTGGGATGTAATGAGCGAGGTATTCAATGTAGTTGGGAAGATACTAGAAAACATGTGACATTTTCATATATAGATGATCCTAGAAAGAAAGCTCGTGGTAGTAATCTATCCAAAACTTTCACTCTATCGGATTTAGAATCAAAAGAAAGTATGGAAAGAGTGTTTTCCCAGAATAGGGAGTGTAATGATGTGTTATTTGAAGAATATATAAAGTTTCAACAAGAAGAGGCCAAAACTGTAATGAAAAAGAATATTTCGTTAAATAAATTTAAACGTACCGAGGTAAAGGGAATGCAGAGGTAAATTATGAACATGAATGAAGTAAGAAGAAGACCAACTAGAAATATAAGAACTCAATCTGAAAGTACCAATAAGGTAATAGAAACTTCTAATGTGACTCAAGAAGAGGTGAAAGTTGAAGAGAACTCAGTGAACTTAGAAACAAATGACAATGAGTTTTTCAATCAAGTTATAAAAAGTGGTGTAGAAGCTATAAAAAATGAACAAGCTCAAAGAGAACTAATATATAACAGTTTACTTATAGGTGAAGCTATTTCAGGAAAGATAGATAAAGTATCATCAACGCTGAATGTTGTAAAAAATGATCTGCCTATACAGCAAAAATGGAGACAAGCCACTTCTAAAAATATAGCGGAGCTTGAAGATAAGATATCTGAAATACCAAAAGAGGTTGAAGGAAATGTAATGTTCGAGATTCGTAGGATATTTAATAACATAGAAGAATTAGGAAATAAATATGGTCGTGTCCAACGTGAACAGTTAGAAAACAGTATTAAAGAAGTCAATTCTGTAATTAGCAAAGGAAAAGAGGCTCTTGAATTTTGGTCATTAGGGAAAAAAGTTGCTCTATGTTTCCTTTTAGGAATGCTTTCATTTCAGATTTATTTTAATTATCAAATGACATCAAAGTTAGAAAAAATAAATAATCAAATAGGTATGATTCACAATATATATAAAGGTGAAAGTAAATATTGGTTTGATGCAGATAATCAAATAACATATGTTGAATCTATAAAAGATCATCAGCAGAAAAATAAAAAATAATTATTATAGTAAAGAATAGAATGGATACTTATGGCAAAAGGAAATGGCGAAGGATCACTTCGATATTTAGAAGATAGTGATCGGTATCAATATAGAGTTTCCTACAAAAATAAAGATGGTAAAACATGTAGGAAATCATTTTATGCGCCGAAGGCATCTCAGGCAAAGAAAAAGGCACGTGAATGGTTGGACTTTTATGAAGATACTAATAAAGGTGAGGATATAAACCCACCTCTTGATGAATGGATTTATACATGGCTAAACTTGTATATGAGAAATACAGTACGACCATCAACACTAGAAAAGTATACGAGTTGCCTAACACCAGTCTGTAATGCTTTTTCAGGGATTAGGCTTAGCAAAATAGAACCAATTGCACTACAGCAGTTTTTTCAACAACAGTTGTTCAATGGTGGACAACAAGGACAAGGATTATCGACACTTACTGTGAGGAATCAACGTAGATATTTGTCTTCATGCTTTGATATGGCTATACGTTTAGGGCTAACCAATAAAAATCCAGTTAAGCTAACTCTACCACCTAAAGTTGAAAAAAAGGAAATTTATCCTTTATCTGAGACAGAGGTAAAGGCAGTGTTAGAGATTGCATTGAATGATGTAGAAGCTGCGAAAGAAAAAGGAAATATCGGAGAAACTATGTCTGCGCAGGATCTTTATATAGGTGTTATGATTGCAGTATATACAGGAATGCGATTGGGTGAGATTATGGCTTTGAAGTGGAGCGATTTAAGTGTTTCTACCTCTTTCTTATCGGTTCAACGTTCTAAATCTGATGTGAAAGGGCAAGCAGTTACAAGCCCTAAAACAGGGAAAGGCAGAAAAGTACAAATCGGAAGTGCATTACTAGAAGCATTATTGGAACATAAGAAACTACAGCAGGAATATAAAAAGATACTAGGTAATCTTTACAAAGATGATGGATGGATTATAGGTGGATTGTTTGGAGATGGTTATAATAAACGACATTATAGCTCTAGAAAATTCCAACAATTAGTAAAAAAGGCACAAATTGTAAGACATATTCGCTTTCATGATTTAAGGCATACACATGCTACATTGTTGCTCTTATCTGGCATTAATCCAAAAGTAGTGCAAGAACGATTAGGACATGCAAGTATAGATATGACATTAGATACGTATTCACATTTGACATTAGCTAACCAAGGAAGTGCAGTTCAGGCTCTTGACAGTATGATGGAGAACTCTAAAGATGTATAACAGTTTATAAATGTAGATCAGAAATATGCACTCTTTTGGAAATTTGCAAAAAAGAAGAACAAACTTAAAAACACCCTAGATAAGCTCTCTAACGTATTAGAAACCTTGATTTTATCTAGGGTGTTTAATATAATGAGGCTATAAGTTATCTATTAAAAAGGAGAGAGTATATGAAAAAGTTATCTATTTTACTAGCTGCCGTTATTTTAGCTGTAGCAGCTATTATTTCTGGGTGTGGATCAAGTGTTGGTGATGAGTTTGTTGGTACATGGGAATTTAAAAATGATAAACCAATTCAAACTATGTATCTTACAATAGAAAAGAGTGGTGATAAGACTTTTGTTGTTAATAAATTTGTAATTAATAGCAAAGGTGTTTTAGTTAATGCTCATACCATAGTAGCTGAATTAAAAGATAAAATTTTAGTAACTCCAGAAGGTAGAATAATAGGAATTAATAATAATGGCTTAACTTATCATGATAAAGATACTTTATATAAAAAGATTGATAATAAGATCCTAAATCTCGATGAATTATCTAATAAAATCAAATAAGCTTGAAGAAAGGCTTCCGTTCGGAAGCCTTTTTATTATGTGTAAAAGTAAAATTTGATTAATTTTTTAATGAACGAATATATATTATTGTAAGATTATTTTAAAGAGTGCAATCAAAAATCAAAATTGGGCTCAAAACGCACTTCAAATTGGGCTCAAATTGGGCTCAAAATTGGGCTCAAATGCAAAAAATGGACTCTCAACAACGGTGAGAATCCAGTCATATCAATGGTGCGCCTAGCAGGAATCGAACCTGCGCACCCGGTTCCGGAGACCGGCGCTCTATCCCCTGAGCTATAGGCGCTTGTATACCGTTAAAGTATACCATGAAATACTTGGTAGGACAATAGGGAAGGTGATTCATCACATATTGAAAGTTCTCGATTTCTATCATGCTCTCATATACAAGGACATCTTACTTGTGTTATAATATACTAATTCGCATGATACATATACAAGATTTTAAAGGAGGACCCTTTTATATATGCAAATTAAATTTGAAGATTTACACATTAGCGAACCTATTTTACGAGCTTTAAACGATATGGGCTTTGAAGAACCAACACCGATTCAACGTGAAGCCATTCCAGTGGCGAAGTCCGGTCAAGATATGATTGGTCAAGCGCAGACTGGTACAGGTAAAACAGCTGCCTTCGGTATCCCAGCGTTAGAGCAAGTGGATCCAACAATCCAAGATCCACAAGTATTGATTCTTTCACCGACCCGTGAGTTAGCAATCCAAGTGGCAGAAGAATTAAATAAAATGTCGCAACATACTAACATTCAAGCCTTACCAATCTATGGTGGACAAGATATTGGACGTCAATTCCGTATGTTGAAAAAACATCCACAAGTGATTGTAGCAACACCTGGTCGTTTGATGGACCACATGGAGCGAAAATCTATTTCTTTTGACCATGTAAAAGTTGTCATTTTAGATGAAGCGGATGAAATGTTAAACATGGGCTTCGTAGATGACATTAATAAAATTTTGACAGCTGTTCCAGAAGAGCGTCAAACATTATTGTTCTCTGCTACTATGCCAAAAGCAATTCAAGAGTTGGCAGAAACATACTTAACAGAGCCAACATTAATCCGTATGAAACCGACACAAGTGACAATGGATCTAATCGAGCAATATTACATTGAAGTGCAAGATCGTCAAAAATTTGATGTATTGTGTCGTTTGCTAGATATACAAGCGCCAGAATTGGCTATCGTGTTCGGTCGTACAAAACGTCGTGTAGATGAAGTAACAGAAGCATTGAAAAAACGTGGTTATATGGCAGAAGGCATTCATGGTGACTTGTCTCAACAAAAACGTGACTCTGTCATCCGTCAATTCCGTGAAGGCACTATCGATATCTTAGTGGCTACAGACGTAGCGGCTCGTGGATTAGATATTAGCGGTGTAACGCATGTATATAACTATGACTTGCCACAAGATCCTGAAAGCTATGTACACCGTGTCGGTCGTACAGGTCGTGCTGGTAAAGCAGGCGTGGCGATGACATTTGTTATCCCACGTGAAATTGAGCATTTACATGCTATTGAACGTTTGACAAAACGCAAAATTGCTCGCCGTAAAGCTCCATCTTTGGGAGAAGTATTAGAAGGACAACAAAAAATTGCCGTAGAGAAATTGATTGCTTTAGCAGATAATCGTGAAGAATTAGCAAGCTATCGCTCTAGTGCAGAAGAATTGTTGAACGATATCGATTCTGTTACTTTGTTAGCAGCTGCTTTGAAATTATTGACAAAAGAGCCAGATACAACACCTGTTAGCATTACAGAAGAAGCGCCACTTCGTATACGTCGTCGCCGTGACAGTGGACGTCGAGATGGCCGTCGCCGTGATGATTGTCGTAGAGATGGTCGCCGTCGTGATGACCGTCGTGACGGAGATAGAAGACGCTCTAGTCGTGATCGTAACCAACGTTCTAATGGTGGAGAACGCCGTTCCCGTGATGGACAAAAACAACAAAAACATCAAGGTAGCGGTTTCAAACCATATTTTAAAGATTAATCTCCTTAAGTAAGGATATTTAAAATTAACCAATTCTGATTATTGTTTGGGAATGAACTTTCTGATATAATATAGTTAGAGTAGTAGTGTTTTAATCTCACAGTTAAGCTTCCAAGTGGAAAGGATGTGCTTTATGGATATTGCACAAAAATTGCGAGAAGAGGGTTATAAAGTGACACCACAGCGTATTGCCATTTATAATGTTCTTTACGCAGAAAACAACCATCCCACTGCGGAAATGATCTACCAAAGTTTGCGGGAAGACCATCCAAGTATGAGCTTGGCGACTGTATATAAAACGATGGAGATTTTTGAACGCATTGGTTTAGTTCGCGTCTTAGACTTGGGCGATGATTGTAGCCGTTATGACTGGGATACAAGAAATCATCCGCATGTACGCTGTACTATGTGTAATCGTATTAATGATTTACATGATGTACAAGTAAACTGTCTAAGAGAAGAAGTGGCGCGCCACAGTGAATATGAAATTACAGGACTTCATGTGTCTTTTGAAGGCATTTGTCCAGAATGTTTGCGTAAAAGCTCACATTAACAGTAATGGAAACCATCTAGTCTTAGATTAGAAACAGATGAATAGGGGATAATTGCTTACATAAACAATTATCCCCTATTTTCTATGTAACTGTATATGTCATAGAAGGTTACATGATATACTTAAAAGTAAGATAATGAATCGGTAAGAGAAGGAGTTATACATGAGTCAATTAACAATCGGATGTCATTTATCTATTAGCAAAGGATATTTACATATGGGAAAAGAGGCGCTGTCTATTGGTGCCAATACATTTCAATACTTTACAAGAAATCCACGAGGCGGTAAGGCTCGTGCTTTTGATGAAGCAGATATGAAAGCCTTAGATGCGTTCCTAAAAGAACATCATTTTGGTAAATTATTAGGACATGCACCATACACTTTAAATGCGTGTGCCGCCGATCCAGGACTTCGTGAATTTGCAAAAAATTCCATGCGTGAAGATTTAGAGCGCTTGGAATATTTGCCAGGTCATTTATATAACTTTCACCCTGGTAGCCATGTGAAACAAGGTGTGGACCAAGGCATCGAATATATCGTAGATACGTTAAATGAAGTGATTTTTCCAGGTATGAAAACTACCGTTCTATTAGAAGCTATGGCGGGAAAAGGCACGGAAGTAGGTCGCAATTTTGAAGAATTAGCACGTATTATTGACGGCGTGAAGTACAAAGAATACATTGGTGTTTGTGTAGATACTTGCCATATTCATGAAGGTGGATACGACATCATTGAAAACTTAGATGGAGTGTTAGAGGAGTTTGATCATTTTATAGGTCTAGATAGAATCCATGCAGTGCATTTGAACGACTCTAAAAATCCTAGAGGAGCTCATAAAGATCGCCACGAAAAAATTGGGGAAGGACACATTGGTATCGAGGCCATTGCTAATTTCATCACCCATCCTAAATTACGTCATCTACCATTCTATTTAGAAACACCAAATGAGTTAGATGGATATGCGAAAGAAATTTCTATCTTACGGGAGATTTATGCAAACGAGGTGTAAGTATGCGCATACTACATACAGCAGACTGGCATTTGGGACGACTATTTTACAATGAACATTTAACAACAGACCAAGCCCATGTGTTGGAACATCAATTCTTTCCATTACTAAAAGATGAAAATATTGATTTAGTAGTACTGAGTGGTGATGTGTTTGACCGATCTGTGCCTCCCATTGAAGCCATTGAATTATGGGATTCCGTGCTCCATCGATTGGCTTTTACAGAAAAAATTTCTATGGTGGCCATTTCGGGGAATCACGATAGCGGACCTCGCTTAGCGATGGGGCACAGTGCTTGGGAGACGCATGGTATACATCTCCTAGGGCATACTCATCAAGGCATGCACCCCATTACTTTTCAAGATAGGCACGGTCAACTTGATGTATGGGCATTGCCCTATGAAGAAGTGCGTGATATGCAAAGTGCTCTGAATCGGCAAGGTATTGGAAATAAAACGATAGAAATAACAGAGGATATCGAATCTGTTAAGACATCTAAAAAACATAGAACGCAATGTGAATCAGCAGATTTATTTGCTTCTTTCAGTGATACAAGTATTGCAAATCTAGACATTACTTCTTATAGCGATAATGGTGATATGTCTGGCATCGACACTGTGAAAAATGATATAAGTTCTGATACAAGCAAATATAATTGGACTATTGCTGATGCCTATGAACGTTGGTCCGACTATGCAACGCGTCGTTCTAAAGGTTACCGTACTCTGTGTATGGCCCATGCTTTTGTGGCAGGTGGTGCTGAAAGTGAGTCGGAACGGCCTCTGTTAGTAGGAGGTTCTGGGCAAGTTCCAACAACGGTATTTAAAGACTTTCACTATACGGCATTAGGACATTTACATAAACCGCAGAGAATTGGATCTGACCATATTCGCTACAGTGGTTCCTTGTTGACCTATTCCTTTGATGAGGTGGGATATAGTAAAAGTTTCACTATTGTAGACATAGATAACAAAGGGGCTACAACCATCAGTGAAATTCCTATTGTAGGACGCCGTCAATTTGTGAGTTTAACAGGGTATTTTGATGATTTACTAGCTGATGAAAGTCTCCATATACGGCATCATAATGATTATGTGGAAGTACGATTGTTAGATACGGCACCTGTAGTGGATGGGATGCGAAGATTGCGAAAAGTATTCCCTTACTGTATGCGATTAGAATTAGTAGGTCGTATGGAAGTGGTGCGAGATACAACGGGTGCTAAACGATTCAAGGAACTAAATGAGAAAGATTTATTTGCCCAATTTGCCAAGGAAGCTAGGAATGAAGAGCTTTCACAAGAAGAGTTAGACTACATGGAGCAGTTGTGGCGTCGTGTATTAAGGGAGGAAGAAGCATGAAACCCTTACGATTAGAAATGACTGCTTTTGGTCCGTACCCTAAGGAAGTGATTCTTGATTTTGCTGTATTGGCAAATCAATCTATGTTTTTAATTACGGGTCCCACAGGGGCTGGAAAAACGAGCATATTGGATGCCATGGTATATGCTCTGTATGGTCAAACTAGTGGTGGTCTTCGTGATGGCTCAGATATGCGTAGTGATTATGCAGACGCTACCACACCTACATCAGTGGTGTTTGAGTTTCAAGTAGGTGATCATCGGTATCGGATGGAGCGAACTCCAAAACAAGAATTGAAGAAAAAGCGTGGTACTGGTACAAGAGTGGTCTTAGCTACGGCGGCTATCAGTGAATGGATTGATGAAGACTGGAAATTACTAACTACGAAAGCCCAAGAAATTCGTGACTATGTACAACAGATCATTGGATTTCGTGTGGATCAATTTTTGCAAGTTGTCTTGCTGCCGCAAGGTGATTTTAGAAAATTGTTAGTAGCCCCCACATCAGAACGGGAAGTATTGTTACATACGATTTTCAAAACCTCTGTGTATAAACGCATGCAAGATGTATTGAAAGAAGAATTGACTAAATCTACCGTAGGGATTCAAGATACATTGCAAAAAGTTGAGTTTTTACTGAGTACATACACAGTAGATACGTTACAGGATTTAGTGGCGTTGCTGGAAGAAGAACGTAAGTGCTTAATTGAACGTGAAGGGGAGCGCAAGGAGAAGCAACACCAATATGAATCATTGCAAGCGACCTATGTAAAGCATGAAAATTACGCCAATTTATTAGCGCGCAAGGAGCAGTATAGTAAGGCTTTAGCTAGTCATAAAGAGGGGGAAAAAGAACATATTGCATTAGGGGAAGCGATTGACCGTTGGGAACGGTTGGAAAAAATTCGTATTCCTCTGAATCAATATGAGAAGTTACAAGTTAGTTTCAATACAAATAAAGAAAAGCTGGACATATTAGAAACATCTTTGCAATCTGTAGCTATATTGTTACAAAGTTTGGATTGTAAGCATGATCAGTTAGAAATGCAAGCGGACACGTATGCAAAACAACAAGAGCTATATCACCAATTACAAGCATTGCAACAAGAAGTGGAACGGCATGGTGAACTCTTGGAGAAACGGACTGCATTAGATATGGACCAATCGCAAAAGGTACAGCAACAAAGTGAAGTACAGGAGACATTGGCAACAAGTCAAACTAATATAGATATACAGCGCCAGTCCTTAGGAGAAATAAATCTTAAGTTACAAAGTTATACTTCTTTAGGTGAGGAAAAATTATGTACTAGTGAACTGCGGAGTTGGTGGGATTCCTTAAAGGGGACTGTTAACAAACTCCAAACTGCTTGGGATGCTAGAAATCTCCATAGTCAACAGTTAGACAAAGCACATCACGTGTGTAAGACTCGTGAAGGGTTGTATCATCATAATGAGCAATTATTACGACAACACCAAGCTTATGAAGTGAGTTTGCAAGTAGAAGATGATACGCCGTGTCCTGTGTGTGGTTCCTTAGAACATCCACAACTAGCACAAGCCCCGTCGGAAGACATTGTTAGAGAAACGGTAGACCGACTTCGGCAAGAGTTCCAAGCTAGTCAAACACAGGTGGCAACGATAGAAACCAAGCTAAGCCACAGTGAAGAAGAAGTAGAACGATATAATAAAGAATGGAATCGTTTATGTGAAAGCTATCCAAATGTAACAGAAGGTGTGCAAAGAAAAGATATTATTCGCTTGGGGAATATGTTAGAATCGGCTATACAAGTCAAGGACATAGATAGGGTAGCTGAACGCCTCCAATGGTGGAAGGCATCTGCAGATATAGAAACCATAGACCAAGCGTTTAAAACGATACAAAATGAGTTAGTTGTTGCTGAAACCACTAAAGTAGAATTGGAAGAAAGATTAGAAACATTACAGAAGGCAATACAAGTAGAAGAAGCTAACTTTCATACAAAACAACTGGAATTGACTACTTTAGCTGGTCAGATAGAGACGATTAAACAAGATGTTCACCACATGACAACAGAAATGCATCGTATTGAAAAGAGTATAGCTCCTTTTACGGTGGAAACGTATACGGCTGAGGTGAAAGATCTCGCAGATTCTCTGAAACGGTATGAAGCGGACCGTAAAGAGGTAGAAGCCGCGCGTCAAGCTAGCCAAGAACAAAAGGTGGCGCTCATCACAGAAATAGGGACTATTAAAGAACAACAGGATCGCATGGCGCAGGATATAGAATTCTTGGACAAGGAAATCGAGAAAGTGTTAGCAGCGGAATCTCTTACCATTGATGCATTTAAACAGGAATCTCATGCATTTGATAAATTGCCAGCATGGAAAGAAACCTTTAGTGTCTATAACAACGAAACATTGCGACTAAGCTCTCTGTTAGAAGAAGTGCGAAGTGATTTAGCCAACTATACTACAGTGCCAAAGGAAATAGCCAAGGGTGCTGTGGAAACAATAGAACAGGAATTAAAAGAATTGGGGGAAACTATTGGTACCCTGAAATCTCAAGTTCTAGCTAAAGAAAAGACAATACAAGAAATTACTGGGTTGGAAGAGTCCACTAAAGTATTGTCGGACCGTCGGGCATTTATCTTCGGCTTAGCCGATTTAGCCAATGGCGGTGATTCAGGTATGAAAGGGGTCAGCTTTGAACGCTATGTACTAGGTGCTATCCTGGAAGAAGTGTTGTGTGCGGCGAACTTACGACTTCATGATATGAGTCGAGGTCGCTATCGATTGGAACGATCGGTAGAAGAAGGAGGTCGTGGCGCACGGGGGTTGGATATTGCTGTCTTTGATGCCTATACAGGTGCAAGTCGCCCTGCCAATACGTTGTCTGGAGGAGAAACCTTTTTAGCGTCCTTAGGTTTAGCTATGGGATTGGCGGATGTCATCCAATCCTATGCGGGAGGTATTCATTTGGATACCATGTTCATTGATGAAGGGTTTGGAACCTTGGATCCAGATACCTTAGATGTGGCAATGGAAACACTAGTAGCATTGCAATCCCAAGGACGATTGGTAGGCATTATATCTCATGTGCCAGAATTACAACAACAAATTGGTGCACACTTGGTAGTGACAAAAACGGATGAGGGAAGCAGAGCCTACTTTCAAGTGCAGTGATTGTATTCCCGTAGTACCTATGTTAGAATAATACTGTTATTTACTAGGAATTAAGGAGGAAGTATGAAATTTAGCTTTGCTCATAATAATATTAATGTAAAAGATTTGGATACAAGTTTATCCTTTTATAAAGACGCATTAGGGTTAGAAGAAGTCGGTCATATCGATGGGGAAGATGGATCTTTTAAAATTGTTTATTTAGGGGATGGTACCAATCCACATCGTTTAGAGTTAACGTGGTTACGTGATTGGGATCGTCCTTATAATTTAGGAGATAATGAATTCCACTTGGCATTCTATGTAGATGATTATGCAGGAGCGTTAGCAAAACATAAGGCTATGAACTGCGTTGTCTATGAAAACGAAGCGATGGGCATTTATTTTATCGCCGACCCAGATGGATATTGGACAGAAATTATCCCATCAGGAGCCTATTAATATGGAGCATATGTTAACGCGCCTACAATGGTTAGTAGGAGAAGAAAAAATTAAAACCTTACAAGGCAAAAAAGTCTTGTTATTTGGATGTGGTGGTGTTGGCTCTTTTGCATTAGAAGCGTTAGTGCGTTCTGGGGTAGGTCATATTGTCATTGTTGATGGTGACCAAGTGACTGTAAGTAATATTAATCGTCAGCTCATTGCGTTGCCAAACACTGTAGGTCAACGTAAGGTAGAGGTGGCAAAAGAACGCGCCTTGGCGATTAATCCTAACTTGCACATTGAGGCTTATGATATGGTTTATACTGGTGAAAGTCATCCTACTTTCATCACCGATATAGCTCCAAATTTTGTGATTGATGCTATCGATATGGTAAGTGCTAAACTATCTATCATCGAAACGTGTTATAATAGAAATATACCATGTATATCTTCTATGGGCACAGGCAACAAAATGTGGCCGGATCAATTGAGGATTACAGATATTAGTAAGACCCATACATGTCCATTGGCGAAAGTGATGCGTAAAGAATTGCGTCGCCGTGGCATTAAAAAGCAAACTGTATTATTCTCTACAGAACAACCGATGACACCGAATCGAGATGATGATTCAAGAAGTCCTGGTTCTTGTGGATTCGTTCCGTCCGTAGCAGGATTGCATTTAGCGGGTCATGTAATTAGAACTTTTTTGGAGGTACAGTAATGAAAAAAGCAATTATTCATATGGAATACGGTGACATTGTTATCGAATTATTTGAAAACGAAGCTCCTGGCACAGTAGCTAACTTTGAAAAATTAATCAAAGAAGGATTTTACGATACTTTGAAATTCCATCGTGTCATCCCTGGTTTCGTAGCACAAGGTGGTTGCCCAATGGGTACTGGCGTAGGTGGTCCTGGCTACACAATTCCTTGCGAAACTAAAGGTAACCCACATAAACATGTTCGTGGCGCTTTATCCATGGCACATCGTGGACCTAACACAGGTGGCAGCCAATTCTTTATCGTATACGAACCACAACCTCATTTAGATGGCGTCCATACTGTATTCGGTCAAGTCATCGAAGGCATGGATGTAGTAGATAAAATTCAACAAGGTGACCGCATGCAAACTGTTGAGGTAGTAGAAGACTAATGGCAGGAATCAAACGCTATCGTATTGAACATCCTGAATGGTTACAAGTGAAAAAGGATGGGAATTTTTCCTATGGGTATGACCAAGAATGGTACGAAGATGCTTGGAAACGGTTAGCAGGTTGTGGTCCAACCACAGCGACGCAGGTCATTTCCTATGTCCTCTTTCGCGATGGTCATTTACCTGTTGAGACTGCTGCAGATGGTGATCAAGCTTTGGTGCGCATGAACCAAGTATGGGAATACGTGCGTCCTCGCTATGGTGGGGGGCTCTATAAAAGTACTTGGTGGGAACAAGGTGTCAATCAATATATGGCAGATAACAACCTATCTTATAATGTGAAACGATTGCCGATTTTCCCTCTGAAAGGAAGCCCTTATAGCGTGGAAGAAGTTACAGCCTTTATCCAACGTGGTTTGGAACAAAATTGTCCTGTCGCCTTTTTGAATCGACATCGTGGGCAAGAAGAAGGTCTATCTACATGGCATTGGGTTCCTATCGTATCTATGCAAGTCAATAATGATGACACACGATGCGTTGTCTATGATGAAGGCATGGAACGAACTTTTTCCCTACGCCGTTGGTTACGAGATAATTTGCTGGGTGGAGCTTTTTTATACATCCAGTCACAATGTGAGGAGTAAGATATGACACAATGGATTAAAGAACTGCAATCCCCTCATCTTGCGTTATGCGCAGAAGTGGATGAAATTTTATATTCTGGAAAATCCGACTTTCAAACCATAGAAGTCGCTCATAGTTTAGAATATGGTAATATGCTTGTGTTAGATGGAGTGTTTCAAACATCGGAACGAGAAGAATTTGTGTATCATGAAATGATGAGCCACATTCCGTTATTCTTGCACCCAAACCCTAAGCATGTATTGATCATCGGTGGCGGTGATGGCGGTGTAGCTAGAGAATGTGTACGCCATAGCTGTGTAGAAACAGTGACAATGGTGGAAATCGATGGTAAAGTAGTGGAATTGGCTAAACAATACTTGCCTTCTATTGCTGACGCTATGATTCGCCAAGATCCTAAATTAACAGTATCCATTGGTGACGGTATTGGTCATGTAGCGGAAAAAGAAAACTTCTATGATGTGATCATCGTAGATTGCTCTGACCCAATTGGCCCTGGCGAAGGTTTATTTACAGAAGAATTCTACAAAAATACCTATCGTGCCTTGAAGGAAGATGGTTTGTTTGTACAACAAACAGAATCTCCAGTGATGCACCAACAATTAGTATCTGACGTGTTCTATTATGTGAATAAACATTTCCCTGTGACTCGTCTATATACAGCATTCATTCCGTTATATCCAACAGGTATGCATTGCTTTACGATGGGATCTAAGAAACATGATCCATTAGAGTGGGATCCAAATCGCGCCCAAGATTTTACAACTAAATACTATAACTATGGCATCCAAAAATCTGCATTCGTATTGCCAACATTTGTAAAACAATATTTACAAGCTCGAATCGCAGAGTAAACCTTACATCTAAGAGTGCTATAGATTCGCAGTAATGGACTAGCACTTTCTTTGTGAAAGTGCTAGTTTTGCGTATGGGTTATACAATCGAATCAAATCTAGTGTTTAAAAATAATAGGTAAGCCCATGGTATTTTTGAGGAGTAGATATATCAAATATAGTAGTTAAGTGCAGCTACTTTACAGTAACTTTTATAATTATAGAGATATGAAAAAAATATTAGTGATATATAGTATTGAAATTCCTAGTAAATAGGTATACAATAAGAACAATATTGTATTTACTAATGAAATATATAATAGACTTCTATTCATGTGAATTAATAAAAGGGGAGACAATAATGAAACAATATGATTTACTCGTTGTCGGCTTTGGTAAAGCTGGTAAAACATTAGCTGCCACATTTGGCAAAGAAGGAAAACAAGTAGCTTTAATTGAGCAAGATCCAGCTATGTACGGTGGTACCTGTATCAACATCGGATGTATCCCAACAAAAACGATGATTGTAGGCGCTGATAAAGGTAAAACATACGAGGCAGCAAAAGCAACCCGTGATACAGTAGTAGGCAAATTAAATGCAAAAAACTTAAATATGTTAACATCCAATCCGAATGTAACCGTGTATACTGGTCATGGTAAATTTACTTCCAATAAAGAAGTAGAAGTCACAACAGCAGATGGTGTGGAAATATTGACAGCTGAAACTATCATCATCAATACAGGGGCTACTAATGTAGTGCTTCCAATTCCAGGTCTATCTACATCTAAATTTGTGTACAACAGCACTGAACTACAAGCTTTGCCTACATTACCAAAACGGTTAGGTATCATTGGGTGCGGTAACATTGGTATTGAGTTCGCTAATCTATATGCACGTTTAGGTGCTGAGGTGACTGCTTTTGAAAGTAGCGATAGAATCTTAAAACGTGAAGATGCAGATGTAGCTGCGTTGGCGCAACAATATTTAGAAGAAGATGGCGTTCGATTCCACTTTAACGCTGTCACCAAAGAAATTAAAAACGTAGGTGATACTGTAGTAGTAGTGACTGAAAGTGGAGAAGAGTTCATTTTCGATGCATTATTACATGCTACAGGACGTAAAGCGAATACAGAAGGTCTTGGCTTAGAGAATACGGATATTCAAGTTCGTCCTAATGGCTCCATCGTAACGGATGATATATTGATGACAGCTGTTCCTAATGTATTTGCTGTAGGTGATGTGAACGGTGGACAACAATTTACCTATGTGTCTTTAGATGACTTCCGTATTGTAAATCGTGTGTTACATGGGGATGAAAGTTATAAGTTAGGGAATCGTGCACACGTGCCATATTCTACTTTCATTACACCTGCTTTATCCCATGTAGGTTTACATGAAGAAGAAGCGAAAGCACAATATCCAAGTGCTGTGACAGTGGCATTACCAGTAAATAATATGCCGCGTCATGCAGTAAACCAAGATCCACGCGGTGTATTTAAATTAACGGTTAACAAAGACACTGGTTTAATCCTAGGAGCTACCTTATTTGGTAAAAACTCTGAAGAGTTAATTAACATTATTAAAATGGCCATGGACAACGATATTAAGTATACATACTTACGTGACCAAATCTTTACACATCCAACAATGGCTGAAAATTTAAATGATGTAGCTAAGCTAATTTAGTAGAAAGTATAGTATTGATATAAGCTGGTAGCAGATAAATTAGATACAAGGTGATACCTGAAATATATAAAAAAAATACATGGAAAAGGGCAGCAGTGAAATAGTCCTAAATGAACTAGAGGAACGATGATTGAAAGCAATTGACGTTCCTCTATTTTTATATTTGGTAAGTAAGAACAAATAAAGATATAAACTATAGATAATAAGACTAAAAGATTACCGTTGATAGTGATGAACATGAATTGATAAGGTAAATATTGAGAATATACTTTACATTAAATACTACTAACAAAAGTAAAAGAATACATATAGAATAAAAGCATTAAGAGTAAACAATGTAATAGAAAATAAAAGTATAAATAGAAGGAAAGCTTCATCAGAGAAAATTAGAAAATAAAATGTTAAGAAGGGGTTTACAAGAAAAAGATTATTTGATATACTTTAAAAACATCAGCGATGCTCATGTAATGAACTAGATGGTTAACATGAGATAGTAGAACAGTTAAAAAAGTTTTTTAAAAAGTGGTTGACACAAAAAACATTAGCTGATATACTAAATATCGTTGTAAGGCACGATAGTGCTAAACAGAATAAATATCCTGTGGTGGGTATGGTGAAGCGGTTAACACGGCGGATTGTGGCTCCGTTATGCATGGGTTCGATCCCCATTACTCACCCCACAACACAGGGGTGTAGCCAAGCGGTAAGGCATCGGACTTTGACTCCGACATGCGATGGTTCGATCCCATCCACCCCTGCCATTTTATGACCCACTAGCTCAGTTGGCAGAGCACCTGACTTTTAATCAGGGTGTCCCGCGTTCGA
>CAUPZH010000013.1:0-48395 GCA_963515865.1 uncultured Veillonella sp. | reverse complement strand
TAGATGCATTGACTACAGAAGTAGGCAAAAAAGCAGATGCAGCAACAGTAACAGCGGAATTAGCTAAAAAAGCAAATGCAGATGATGTAACAGCAGAATTAGCTAAAAAAGTAAATGCAGCTGATTTACAAAACTTAACATCTGATAAAGTAGATAAAACAGCAGAACGTCATGTAAAAGAAGGTACATATACTGTAGCAGCTGATGGATCTGTAACATTAACAAAAGTTGATGGAGAAGGAACCGAAAAAGCTGACGAAGCAGTTGTGATTAATGGATTTGCAACAAAAGCATCCGTAGATACATTAACTACAGAAGTGGGCAAAAAAGCAAATGCATCCGATGTAACAGCGGAATTAGCTAAAAAAGCAAATGCGGACGATGTAACATCAGAGTTAGCTAAAAAAGCAAATGCATCTGATGTAGAAGCATTGACTACAGAAGTAGGTAAAAAAGCAGATGCAGCAACAGTAACAGCGGAATTAGCTAAAAAAGCAGATCAAACAGCAGTAGATGCATTGACTACAGAAGTAGGTAAAAAAGCAGATGCAGCAACAGTAACAGCAGAATTAGCTAAAAAAGCGAATGCATCCGATGTAGAGGCGTTGACTACAGAAGTAGGTAAAAAAGCGAATGCAGATGATGTAACTGCAGAATTGGCTAAAAAAGCAAATGCATCCGATGTAACTGCAGAGTTAGCAAAAAAAGTAAATGCAGCTGATTTACAAAACTTAACATCTGATAAAGTAGATAAAACAGCAGAACGTCATGTAAAAGAAGGTACATATACTGTAGCAGCTGATGGATCTGTAACATTAACAAAAGTTGATGGAGAAGGAACCGAAAAAGCTGACGAAGCAGTTGTGATTAATGGATTTGCAACAAAAGCATCCGTAGATAACTTGACTACAGAAGTAGCTAAAAAAGCAAATGCAGATGATGTAACTGCAGAGTTAGCTAAAAAAGCGGATCAAACAGTAGTTGATGCTGTAAAAGCGTTTCTTGGTGATCTATCCTCTAATGGTCGTGATGGTGCAAACGGTACTTCTGCAAACAAAGGATTAACAGCACAAGATGGATTAAATGGTAAAACATTGGCTGATAAAGTAAATGCTCTACGTAATGGCGAAGCAGGTACTCTTGTATACACAGATAAAGATGGTCATCGTTTGGTGAAAGCAAAAGATGGTAACTATTATCGTGTAGAAGCTGTGTTATCCGATGGCACAGTGAAACCTGAGTTAGAGCTTCCAGAAGGAATCAAACCTGAAAAAATTAAAAAACCTGAATTACGTATTGTAAGTCTAGATGGCACTACAACACCAGCAAAACTTTCTAATGTTGAAAATGGTACAATTGCAGAAAACTCAAAAGATGCAGTCAACGGTGGACAATTGTTTGCGGCTAACAAAAACGTAGCAGGTATTATTGGAACTACATTAGATGCAAATGGTCAATTAGTAACACCAACTTTCAATGTGAAAGATAAAGATAATAACAATGCTACAACAGTGGCACAAGCAATTAACTTGATGAACGACAAGTTAGGTGAGACGAAAAATCTAACTGACTTATCCGATGCAGGTAAAAAAGTTATCACAGATCTAGTGAATGTAACAGGTGATAACAACATTACTGTCAAACCAAGTGTTGATGAGAAAACAAAAGTTAAAACTTTCACAGCGAAGTTGAATGACACTATTACACTAGGTGCGGGTGATAATGCAATCACTGTCAACGGTACTAACGGTACAATCACAGCAGGTAGTGGCGACAATGCAGTCACTATCAATGGTGCAAATGGTACTGTAACTGCTAAGAATGTGAAAGCAAATGATGGCGTGTTTGGTGCTCCAGCGGATGCAAAAGGTGTTCCAACAGCAGCAGGTAACACAACGACAATCAACAATCATGGTCTATCTGTTGTAAGCAAAGATGCAGCTGGTAATGTATCCACAATTGAAATTAAAGATGGTAAAATTTCTGGCTTAACACCAGGCAAAGGGGATAATGATGCAGCTACAGTAGGTCAAGTGAATGATGCTATCGCACAAAGTGCTGGCAACATTGGTCGTGCCTTGGAAAAAACATCCCAACGTGTGAACCAAGTGGGTGCTCATGCAGCAGCATTGGCAGCGATGAACCCATTGAGCTATGATCCATTACGCAAATCTCAAATCATGGCAGGTATCGGTACGTACTCTGGTAACCAAGCCTTAGCATTAGGTGTGGCACACTATGCAAATGAAAACTTCATGTTCAATGTAGGCGTTACAATGGGCGAAGGTAAAAGCATGGCAAATGTAGGTGCTACATACCGTTTCGGTACTGGCGATGACGACAAAATTCCAGAACGTTACAAAGGTGGCCCAATTTCTTCTGTATATGTAATGCAAGATGAAATCTCCGCATTGAAAGCAGAAAATGCTCGTAAAGATGTAGAGTATGGTAACAAAATTGATATGTTGATGGAACGTATCGCTATGTTAGAAGCGAAACTAAAATAATATTGTATAGGTAAGATGGTTCTATGAAAGAACGAATGCATCCTATGACGTAATAAAATGGACACTCAGTCGAAAGGCTGGGTGTCTTTTGTATGTACCATATACAGTCGATTGCTGAGATATATTAGAACAGCTCTTGAAATAATTTTATAGCTATTCATCTTATCTTCATGAAGATAGTGCATAACATTCACATCGAAAAATATAAATAAACAATACTGCATAAAATTAACAAAACGTGATATTCAAGTGAGTGAGGTTTAATTATAACTAAGTTGCATAAACTTTTGATAATTACCGCATTGAAAAAAAATATATATAACAGGTATAATTTAAATGTATAAAATACAGTAGGAGTTATATACTTGATTATAAAGGGCACGAATGAGTGCTTGGTGGAATCATCAAAACGTGTAACTTGTGATAAAAATAGGGGGGGTAAATAGTTCTTTCCTATATTTATTGCAAAAAGTGCATAAATTAATCAAAACAAGTATTGATACTTTTCGATGTATTGGGTATAATATACTAAACAATATGTGTGATTATGAAATAGGTTAACATCCTATATATAATTGATGCATAAGAAAAACATTAAGTATGTGAACAAATCAGTTAATAGGAAAGTTTATATTAGCTGGCATAACAAAAGTAATTACGTATAGTTTATTTTTTAGTGATTAGTACAACAGGAGGAAGAATCACAAATGAACAAGTTATTCAAAGTTATTTGGAGCAAATCCAAGCAATGCTACATCGTAGTATCTGAAGTAGCAAAGAACACGACAGGTAAAAAGAAAATTGCTGTAGCTAGCGTATTGGCTGCATTGACAGTAAGTGCGCAAGTAGCAACGATTCAAGCGGCGATTCCAGAGGGTACAAGAAACGGCGGTGCTTCCTTAGCATTGGTAAATAGCGCAACAGCTACTGGTGCTGGTGCAATGGCAATTGGTGAGACCGCAACAGCAGGTGCTACTAACTCTCTTGCAGCGGGTACTAATACTACGGCTGCTAGTGGCGGATCGTTAGCCCTTGGTAATAATTCCAAAGCCACAGGTGTAGATGCAGTAGCCGTTGGTTCTGGAGCGTATGCAAAAGAACATGGTTCTGTTGCACTTGGTAACAATGTTAGAGTAGAAACGAATAAAGCAGTCGGTGTAGGTTACGATATCAGTGTACAAAGAGCAGGGGCAACAAATATCGGTTATATTTCTGTTAATGAGGCGAACCAAGCTACTAGTATCGGTGCCAGAAATAATATTGAAGCTGATGCACAATATGGTAGTGCGTTAGGTTATTTCGTAAAAGTAACTGGTAAAAATGCGGTAGCTATCGGTTCCAGTAATGATAACAGGGGTAACAGCGATTCAGGTAGAACATTAGCATCTGGAGTAAGCGCGGTAGCCATCGGTACATCTACTCATGCGGAAGGATTACACTCTCTCGGTATGGGTACTTTTGCGGCAGCAACAGCTGAAAACTCAATCTCCTTTGGTACAAGTTCATCCGCTAGTGGTGTACAATCCATTGCTATCGGTAGTGCTATGAGAGGCGCAGATGCTCCTAATGCTTCTGGTACACAATCCATTGCGATCGGTTCAAAAACGTCTGCCAATTCTACTACTGCCCTTGCTATGGGTTCCACAGCAACAGCTTCTGGTGTAGCAGCTACGGCTATCGGTACTGATGTATTAGCAAAAGAACAGGGCGCTACAGCAATTGGTAATGAAGTTAAAGTAGAAACTAATAAAGCAGTAGGTATTGGTTATCAAATTAACGTTAAAAAAGCTGGCTCTACTAACGTTGGTTATACATCTGACGTTTTTGCAAATCAAGCGCTTAGCGTGGGTGCTCGAAACACAGTAGAAGAAAATGCACAATACGGTACTGCACTTGGTTACTTCGTAAAAGTAACTGGTAAAAACGGTGTAGCTATCGGTTCCAGTAACGATAACAACGGAAACAGCGATGAAGGTAGAACATTATCTTCCGCAGATAGTGCAGTAGCAATCGGTACATCTGCTCATGCAGAAGCAACTAGCTCCGTAGCAATTGGTACAAAAGCGAAAGCACAATTGGCTCACTCCGTAGCATTAGGTGAAGGTTCCACAACAACAGAAGCTGATGGCAATGCTACGACTGGTTACTTAACAAAAGATGCTGTGAATAATTCTGGTAATGGTATCATCTCCGTAGGTAATGGTAGCAACATTGTTCGTCGTATCACTAGCGTTGCCAGCGGTACAAATGATAACGATGCAGTGAACGTAAAACAATTGAAAGCATTACGTAATGCATCTCTAAGCACAGTAACAGTAGTAAACGGTGCTACATCTACAGACTTAGTGCCTAATACAACAGAAGGTGCTGCAGACGCTAATAAAGTAAAACTAGTAGCAGGTAAAAACATCACGTTAACAGCAAATGGTAACTCTGTAACAATCGATGCTAAAGGTGGAGCAGGTTCCATTACAAGTGCCAATAGTGATGCTATCTCTGTCGATACAAGTGCAGATGGTAAAGTAAGTGTTACTCCTAACTTGGCATCCAGCGTGAATGCAACTGGCGATGCCAATAAATTGGTAACAGCTGGTAAAGTAAAAGAAGCGTTAGCTGATAAAGCGGATAAATCCTATGTAGATACTGAACTTGGCAAAAAAGCAAATGCTGCTGATGTAACTAATTTGACAAACAATAAATTAGATAAAACTGCTGAATTACACGTTAAAAAAGGCACATATGCTGTAGCTACTGATGGATCTGTAACATTGGACAAAGCAGATGGCACAGGCACTGTGAAAACTGATGAAGCAGTGAAAATTACTGGCTTAGCAAGCAAAGCAAAACTAGATGAATTAAAAACTGCTGTTGACGGTAAAGCTGATAAATCTTATGTAGACACTGAGCTTGGTAAAAAAGCTAGCACAGCTGATATGAACGCAGCGTTGGCTGATAAAGTAAGTACAGCAAAATTAAATGAAGAATTAGGCAAAAAAGCAAATGCTTCTGATATTACTAACTTAACAGCTGATAAAGTAAGCAAAGCAGACGAATTGCATGTGAAAAAAGGTACATACGATGTATCTGATGCTGGTACTGTAACTTTGAAAAAAGTAAATGGTACTGGTACTGAAGCAGCAGGAGAAGATGTTATCATCCAAGGTCTTGCAAAAAAAGCTGATATTACTGCGATTAACACAGAATTAGCTAAAAAAGTAAGCAAAGACGATTTCGCAGCCGAGAAAAACCGTGTGAATACTGAGCTTGGTAAAAAATTAGATACGGCTACATTTGAAGCAGAAAAAGCAACATTGGCAACGCGTGATGACATCAATTCATTGAAAGATGTAATCGCTAATAAACTTGATAAAGATACTGCTGATAAATTTATCAACGGTATGAGTAACAAAGTATCCACTGAAGATTTAAATAAAAAATTAGCAGCTGCAGATAAAGCTAATGACGATAAATTAACGGCAGCTAAAGAAGAATTAAACAATGCGATCACAAATGCAACAGCTGATAAAGTAAGCAAAGCAGACGAATTGCATGTAGCTCCAGATACTTACGAAGTAGATCAAACAGCTGGTACTGTTACATTACGCCAAGAAAATGGCTTGAATGAACCAAAAGCTGATAAAAACTTCACAATTTCTGGTATTGCAACTAAAAAAGATGTGACTGATTTAACAACTAAAATCAATGCAAAAGCAGATGCAGCAGATGTAACAGCAAAATTGGCTGAGAAAGCAGATGCAGCAGATGTAACTGAAAAATTAGCTAAAAAAGCAGATAAAGATGCATTAGATACGTTAACTGAAAAAGTAAATGGCAAAGCTGATGCAGCCGCTCTTACTACAATGGGCGAGAACAAATTGGATAAAACTGCTGAGTTACATGTTGTTAAAGGTGAATATGAAGTAGATGGTGATGGCAATGTCACTTTGAAAAAAGCAAATGGTGAAAACTCTGAAGTCGCAGATGAAAATGTTGTGATCAAAGGTGTGGCATCCAAAGCTAAATTAAAAGAAGTAGCTGATAAAGTCACTGAAGCTGAAGGTAAAATCACTGGCTTAGAAGGAACTGTAGCAGACCACACTGAAAAATTAGGTAAACTTGATGAAAAGTTAACTGATGTAAAAGCTCTTGCAGACGACAATAAAGGCAAAGTTGATGGCTTGAAAACTCGAGTTGACGGTATTGATGGTACATTAGCTGATCATACAGCTAAACTTGCAGAGACTGATAATAAAATTGACGGCATCAAACAAGATATTGCCAATAACCTTGCATCTAATGCAGCTGTAGATAAAAAATTAGAAGATTTAAAAACTGAGTTAGGTACTAACACAGTATTACATTTTGCTGGCGATAAAACTATCAATGATGGCGGTACAGCAGATGATACTGCGGATGATGACAATAGTGCAACTAAATTGTCCTTGAACTTAAAAGATCAAACATTAAAAGTAAAAGGTACTACTAACGAAATCGAAACAACAGCAAAAGGTGATACAATCACTGTAGGTTTATCTAAAGCTGTTAAAGATGATTTGGCTAAATTGGCGGGTCTTGGCGATACAACATCTGAAGGTCGTGATGGTAAAGCAGCAGCAGGTGTGGCAGCTGATGCTCCAACTGCAACAGCAGCTGATAAAGGTATCACTGGTCAAGATGGCTTGAACGGCAAAACATTAACTGAAAAAGTAAATGCATTGCGTAATGGCGAAGCTGGTCCTCTAGTGTACACAAATGCTGAAGGTAAACGTCTAGTGAAAGCTAATGATGGCGAGTACTATTTGGCAGATGAAGTTGACGAAACTGGTAATAAAAAAGGTGCAGCTACACCAGTAACTGGTGATGATATCCGCGCAAGTGTAATGAATCCAAATGGTAAAGATGAGCCAACTACATTATCCAACTTAAAAGATGGAAAAATTAAAGCTGATTCCAAAGATGCTGTGACTGGTAACCAATTGCACAAAGCGGCTAATGGATTAGCAGAAGCTCTTGGCGGTGGCGCTGCTGTTGGTGAAGATGGAACTATCACAGCTCCTACATACAACTTGACAGATAAAGATGGTCAACCTGTTGCTAAAAATAATGTAGGCGATGCGTTAACTCTTCTCAATGATCGCTTAGACCATACTGCAGCTGGAGCAGCGGCGGATATTGAAAAATTGAAAAACCTAGAAGGTCTTACTCCTGAAGGGGAAAAGAAACTCAAAAAATTAGCAGGCGATGCTGTCGATGTTAAAGGTGATAAAAATATTACTATTTCTTCTACAATGGAAGATGGAGTTAAAACATTCCATGCAACATTGAGTGAAAAAGTTACACTTGGTAAACACGATGCAAACGATCCTAATGGAAATCATTCCGGAGATCCTGGTGTAGAACTTGATGGACACGAAGGAACTATCGTAGCAGGTAATCCAGATGGTAAAACAGCTGTTAAAATCAATGGTGCTAATGGTACTATCACAGCTGGCAATGGTGAAGATGGAAATAAAGTTACTATCGATGGTACAAAAGGCAGCGTAACAGCTAAAACTGTAACAGCAAAAGATGGTGAGTTCGGTGCTCCAATAGCTGAAAATGGTGCTCCAGCTGAAGATGGTAAAAATAACACAAAAATTACTGAAGATGGTATTTCTGTAGTAGGTAAAGGTAAAGATGGTAAACCAGCTACAGTAGGTATCAAAGACGGTCGTGTAACAGCTGGTGATCCAGTAGATAAAGACGGCATTCCTACAAAAGAAGGCTCTGCTACATCTATGGATAAAGATGGCTTCTCCGTGGCAACAAAAGGTAAAGATGGTAAAGAATCTAAAGTGGACATCAAAAATGGTGGTATCACAGCGGGTGCTCCAGTAGATAAAAACGGTAATCCTACAAAAGAAGGTACTGCTACATCTATGGACAGAGATAAAGGTTTCTCCGTAACATCTAAAGATAAAGACGGTAACGTATCTACAGTAGGTATCAACAACGGTCGAGTAAGCGCTGGTGATCCAGTAGATAAAGACGGCATTCCTACAAAAGCAGGTTCTGCTACATCTATGGATAAAGATGGCTTCTCCGTGGCAACTAAAGATAAAGACGGTAAAGTATCTAAAGTAGACATCAAAAATGGTGGTATCACAGCTGGTGTTCCATTAGATAAAGATGGTAACCCTGCAGATAATGGTACTTCATCAGTAGCTATGGGTAAAGATGGATTCTCCGTAACATCTAAAGATAAAGACGGTAATGTATCCACTATCACTATCAAAGACGGTAAAATTAGTGGTTTACAACCAGGTACTGCAGACACTGACGTAGCAACTGTTGGTCAAGTGAAATCTGCTATCGGTAAAACTGCTGAATTAGTGGAAAAAACTTCTCAACGTCTTGACCAAGTAGGTGCACACTCCGCAGCATTAGCAGCGTTGAACCCATTGAGCTACGATCCATTGAGAAAATCTCAAATCATGGCTGGCGTAGGTACATACAGTGGAAACCAAGCATTAGCATTAGGTCTTGCTCACTATGCAAATGAAAACTTAATGGTAACAGCTGGATTCACAATGGGATCTGGTAAGAGTATGGCAAATCTTGGTGCTACATACCGCTTCGGCAGTGGAGAACATGATGACCTTCCAGAACGTTACAAAGGCGGTCCAATCTCCTCCGTATATGTAATGCAAGATGAAATTGCAGAATTAAAAGCAGAAAATGCTAGAAAAGATGCAGAAAATGCAGAAATGAAAGCACAAATTAAAATGCTTATGCAACGCATGGGTATGGCATAAAACTAAGTAACAATAGTTAAAACTAAATAACAATAGTTAAAAGTTAACTATGCATGCCAAAAAGTGGGTACCAACGTCGAAAGACGTGGTACCCACTTTGCTTTGCTATTTTGTGTAATTTAACTTGAATAACTACTTAATATTCCATTCCTTAATAGCCTCTTCAAATGGTAGGAACTTCATGGAACCGTTTTCTTGTATATACTCGTTAACGATAGATACATCGTGGTCGTCTTCGATTTTCTCCAATAGCATTGCTTTTATATATTGAGAGATAATCAGCCCTTTACTTTTAACATGTTGACTAACTAGTTTGTATTCACTTTCAGAGAAATGTACAGATATAGTAGGCATAGATATCACTCCTTTTCTTATAGTTATTGTAGAACAGTTCGGAACATTGTCAAGAATATAAAATTCAACCGGATTGAATTTATATGGCTGAATGTCTATAATGGATTGTAGATGGAATGTATACGTTGATACTTTCACAGAGAGATAAGAGGCAAAACTATGGTAGATGCAATTTCAGAAATTTTTAAAAAGTTTACTGATGAGGATAATGAGATTGTTCGTAGATTTATAGAGATGGATCCAGATGGTGATGATAGGAAAGTTCATAATGAATTAATTGCAAAAATTAGAGAACGCTATGATGCACCTGTTTGTCGAGATTATGTGGAGAATAGTGATACCGTTCGGTTGGTTCCTTTAGAGAAGGCTTTGAAATATTGGGGATTTACTGAATCTTTAAGAGAGATGTTTCCCAATGCTAGTAGGGGCCGTTCTTACCGAAAAATTTTAATTACTGATGTATTACTTAAAAAATTAAAAGATAAAGGTAAGACAGTACAGCGATTATTTGCTTTGGCAGCTTATGATGGATTGAGTAAAATTTGTTCTCCAATAATAGAAAATTGGATTTACAAAACTAGTTATGGATTTTATGTGTATCCATATGGTGGCAGAATTATTTTTGATGATATAGATATGGGGTTTCTTGATACTGAAAGTAATGCAATGAGCTATTATATTATCATTGATTTTGATGTAAATGCAGTAGGTAAAATCCATACGTGTTTATCTCTGAGAGAGAAATATCATCAAGAAAAAATAGAAAAAATCCCCCAAAAGTGCTAGAATGAAAATAAATGATATTCTGTATTAATTATAGATTAGAAAGGAGTTTCTATGGCAATCGAGATTGGACAAGCTGGTATGGCTACGGTGGTAGTGGAAGCTAACAATACAGCGGAGTACATGGGTAGTGGTACCTTACCTGTATTTGCCACACCTGCGATGGTGGCATTGATGGAGAAAGCAGCCTATACTGGGATTCAAGGTGATTTAGGAGATGGCGAAGGATCCGTGGGGATTCGCATGGAAACAAGCCATGAAGCTGCTAGTCCATTAGGCGCAACGATAACTGCAATGGCAACGGTAGTAGCTGTTGACGGACGAAAAGTAACCTTTGAGGTAGTGGCTAAAGAAGGTGAAAAAATTATCGGTCGTGGCATACATGAACGGTTTATTATTAATAACAAAAAATTCATGGCCAAGATTGTCACTGGTTAAGTTATGTAGCCTGTGGCGTTTGTAACTTAATTATATAAAGGGAAGAGCAGTGCATATTCCTTCGCAAACGGTATTTCATAATGTTTGCTTAGGAACACGCACTGCTCTTCTTGTATTAGTATGATTTTGGTAGTAAGAAATGCCACAGGCTACTACACATAACGGCATTCCTTACTTAAATATGTAAGTAAAAAGCCTAACGAATGAGGTCTAGCCACCTCAACACGTTAGGCTATTTCAATTTTAGTACCTTGAGATGAGCCTAACGCCTTCGACATGTTATTGGCTCTCTTTTGTTATGTCTAGTATACCATACTTTCAACGGTATGCCAAATTATTTACTAGTGATACGACGCAAGATCGGGATTAATAGCAAGGCTACTAAGATGCCGATGCCGCTGGTTAGGAAGGATGCTGGTAGTCTTGTCATGGCAGCCATATAGCTCTCTAATACGACCCACCATGCCACGAAGTAACCTGCTGCTGTCCAGATAGCACCGACTAACATGGCTAATAGGATACGAGGGGTAGATACGGAACGAGCCGGAACGGTAGGTCTCCAACCTACTGTTAATACACCTACGATCACACCGGCTAGTCCTTTGATTACGATAGAGAATAAGGTGTATTGGGAGTGCCCCATGATGAGGTCAAAAATGCCAGATCCGATGGCTCCAGCGAGTCCTGCATAGAATCCACCGAAGACAGATGCCATAGAGAATAGTGCTGCGGTTCCTAAGTGTACCATAGCGCCGGTTGGCAATGGAACTTTTATAGTCGTAAATACGATACATAGGGCGGATAATAATCCAATGTAGATAATATCTTTTGTTGTGGATTGAGAGTGAGGATTGTGTGTTGGATACTGTATATTTTGAGGAGCTGTAGGTTTGTTACTTTGAGCAGCTTCTTTTTTTGTTTTGTAAGTATTCATAAAATCTCCTTATTGTGGATCTGGAATAGAAATTAAACGATCTAATAGCAACTCAAGGGCTAAGCCATCACGTAAGGAACCGATTTCCTCGTGAGTGAACTTCACTGCCTCTGTGGTAAATTGGCCTGCAATGCGAGATGCTTCTTCCGGTGTATAGCCACGTAATACGAGGGCTGTTAAGATAGCTGTGAAAGTATCCCCCGTTCCGTGGGCTTTCACTTGCACTAGTGGATTGGATACCCATGTGATAGTATCTGTACTGCCACGATAGACGGCGATGAGGGCAGAGTCTTCCGATGGCAAGCTAGATAGGACCACATATTCGGGGCCTTGCGCATGTAAGCGGCGGCACATATCATAGATGACTTCTTCCGATTGTGGTGTAGGGTCATAGGGCATGTCCAAGAGGAAACAAGCCTCTGTGTAGTTTGGCTTGATGATGAACGCTTTGGTGATGAGCTTACGCATTTCTTTTACCATTTCATCGTTATAAATGGAATACAGCTTGCCGTCATCTGCCATAGCAGGGTCCACCACAACGAGTTTATCTTTGCCGAATCGTTCGATAGCATCTTCTACGAGGCGAATTTGCTCAGGTGATGCGAGGAAACCACTTTGAATGGCATCGAAGGTGATGTCGTTTTTGTTCCAACAGTTGTAGAAACTCTCCAAGTAATCCGTAATGTCCACCAATTCAAAGTTAGGATATTCTAAATGATTACAAAGTACTGCTGTTGGTAATGGGATGGGTTGACACCGTAGGGCACTCACTAAAGGTATGAATACGGTGAGTGAACAACGGCCGACAGAACTCATATCTTGTATGGATAATATAGTAGGTACGTGATTCATAGGACACTCTCCTTTTTATTTGTAATAGATACCTTCACATAGCAGTGCCACTATGATGCTTGTAATATATGTTTTCCCATTGTTATAGTTATGGATGACATCTTGGGGCTTATTACCTAGTAAATAAAACCGGTACAGGCGCACTATATGTGAAGAAGGATATTCTAAGAATGCTATTAGTATACACTTTCACATTGTCATGCGTAAATACACAGAAATCATAAAAATATTAGGACAGATATGTAAAAACTAGAAATTATTGTCATGTTAACGTATAATAAAGAGATACATAACAATAGTTTGGAGAATGAATATGAGTGTTTTAACTGTAACCAATGTAACCCATGGATTTGGGGCAAGACAAATATTAGATGATGCATCGTTCCGTTTACTGAAAGGGGAACACGTGGGCCTAATCGGTGCCAACGGGGAAGGAAAGTCCACCTTTTTAAATATCATTACGGGTCATTTGATGCCCGATGAAGGCAAGGTGGAATGGTCCAACCAAGTGACGGTGGGCTATTTAGATCAGCACAGTGTATTAGAGAAAGGGATGACCATTCGCGATGTATTGCGAGGAGCCTTCGATTCTCTCTATGGCATTGAACAACAATTGCAAGATGCTTATTTAGAAATGGGTGATTGTTCTGAGGATAGAATGAATGAGCTCATGGAGCTTACTGGCGAATGGCAAGAGATGTTAGAGCAACGTGGGTTCTATGAAATTGATGCGACCATTGAACGGACTGCTCAAGGCTTAGGCTTGATGGACATCGGTCTTGACCGTGACGTCATGGATTTGAGCGGCGGTCAACGGACGAAGGTATTGCTCACAAAATTGTTATTAGAACAACCGACGATTTTGTTGTTGGATGAACCGACAAACTATTTAGATGTGGACCATATTAAATGGCTGCAAAACTATTTGCAAAACTATGAAAATGCCTTTATCTTGATCTCTCATGATGTGGAGTTTTTAAATTCCGTTGTCAACGTGATTTACCACATTGAACAAGCGCAGCTCACAAGATATACTGGCGATTATTACCAATTCTTGGCAGCTTACGAAGTGAAAAAGCAACAAGCTTTGCGTGCGTACGAGCGTCAACAGCAAGAAGTGGCAGATATGAAAGATTTCATTCAGCGCAACAAAGCGCGTGTGGCCACTCGTGGTATGGCTAACTCCAGAGCGAAACGCTTAGAAAAAATGGAAATCCTAGAGAAACCACAAGAAAAGATAAAACCATCCTTTGGGTTTAAAGAGGGACGTACACCGAGTCGTTTCATCGTGGATGCGAAAGACCTTGTTTTGGGCTATGATGAGCCATTGACACGTCCTGTGGAAGTGGTGATCGAACGAGGTAAGAAAATCGCTATCCAAGGTGTGAATGGGTTGGGAAAAACGACCTTATTAAAAACCTTATTAGGTATGATTCCTGCCCTATCTGGAAAGATAGAGAAAGGGGAGTTTTTACAAATTGGCTACTTTGCTCAAGAAGACAGCCGAGATAATTCGAAAACTGCCTTGGATTACATTTGGGATGCCTACCCGTCTTTGACTAATTCCGAGGTGCGTGCAGCTCTCGCTCGTTGTGGTCTCACCAATGAGCATATTACGAGTCAAATGCGCGTCTTGTCGGGTGGGGAAAATGCAAAAGTTCGTCTTTGTAAATTGATGCAAGAGTCTTATAATGTACTTGTCTTAGACGAACCGACGAACCACTTAGATGTGGATGCAAAAGCAGAATTGGCGCGGGCATTGCAGGCTTTCAAAGGGACGATCGTCCTCGTCTGCCATGAACCGGAATTTTACGAATCTTGGGTGACTGATATTTGGACCATCGAAGATTGGACTACGAAAGTTATTTAGGAGATGACTATGAAAGAACAAGCTCTAGACGGTGTGCGCCAATTATTAGAGGGCCTTGGTATCGATCTTGAAGCGCAGGGTATGACAGATACGCCGAAGCGTGTGGCCACGTTATTTGAAAGCTTGTTTTCTGGACGTAACAGCACGGGCAAAGAGGCTCTAGGTGATGTGTATCCCACGGAACATACGGGCCTAGTATCGGTGAATCACATTCCTTTTTATTCTATATGTGAACATCATTTGATGCCTTTCTATGGCAAAGTACACATTGTGTATCAACCACGAGATGGCAAAGTATTTGGCTTGGGCCGTTTGAAAGCCTTGGTAGATGTCTTTGCAAAACGCCCACAATTACAAGAGCGATTCACCCATGATATTGCCACATCCTTAGTGGAAGACGGTCACGTGTTGGGCGCTATGGTAATGGTGGAAGCCACTCATTTATGTATGCTTATGAAAGGCGAAGTGGCACAAGAAACGGTGGCGAAAACGATAGTCGCCACGGGTATATTAGAGCCCATGGGGACATTACGCGAGGAAGCATTGGTGTTATTAGGAGGTAACGATCATGTTTAAGTACCGCAAGTACAACTGGCAAGATGGTAAACAATTAGAGCTAAAAGACCGTACATTGATTATGGGGATTTTAAATGGCACTCCCGATTCTTTTTCTGATGGAGGTCGTTACAATACTTCTGACGCCGCTGTGGCTCATGCGAAAGAGATGATTGAGCAGGGTGCAGATATCATCGACGTAGGTGTAGAATCGACACGCCCAGGGCACACACAAATTTCTGTTGCTGAGGAAATTGAGCGCATGAAAGACATTTTATTGCCTGTCTTAGATGTGTCTACCATCCCTGTATCGGTGGATACATACCGGGCGGAAACGGCAGATTTCGCCTTATCTCATGGGGCTCATATTTTAAACGATATTTGGGGTTTAAAATATGACAAGGATATGGCGGCAGTAGCGGCGAAATACGATGTGCCTGTCATTATCATGCACAACCAAAATACTACAGATTATGATGATATCATCGATGATATGAAAGCATTCTTTTTCTCTTCTGTGGACTTAGCTTTGAAAGAAGGGGTAAAACCACAGAATATTTGGCTTGATCCAGGCATTGGCTTTGGTAAAGATTATGCCCAAAATGTGGAAGTCATTCAACGGTTAGGAGAAATTACAGTCTATGAATATCCAGTGTTATTAGCGCCTAGTCGTAAGCGTTTCATTGGGACGATTTTAAATGAATTGCCAGCGGATCAGCGAGATGAAGGAACGGTAGCCACTTGTATTACCGGTATGATTCAAGGCGTGGATATGGTCCGTGTTCACAATGTGGAAATGCATAAACGTGCCATTACGGTGGCAGATGTACTATTACGAGGTGAGTAATGGACAGAATTAACTTGCGAAATATGGCATTTTACGGATACCATGGCAATTTGGCTAGTGAAAATGAATTGGGACAACGATTCTTTATAGATATTTCTATTGGTGTAGATTTAACGAAACCAGGACAATCTGACAGTATCGAAGATTCTATTAATTATGCCGATGTGTACGAGCGGACAAAAACAATTGTGGAAGGTCCACCACAATGTCTGATTGAACGAGTGGGTACACTCATTGCGGATGATTTGTGGAACACCTATAATGGAATTGTAGGACTGTCAGTGACAGTGCGCAAACCAGAAGCGCCTATTCCAGGCGTGTTGGATTACGTAGAAGTTGTGATTACACGAGGTCAACTATAATGTATACCTATTATATTGGCATCGGATCGAACCTAGGTGACAGGGAAGGGTATTTAGCATTCGCTGTATCCGAATTGACGAACACAGACGGTGTTTGCAGTGTAAGCCATTCCAGGTGGATTGAAACACCTCCGTGGGGTCCTGTAGAACAAGGTCCATTTTTAAATGGTATTTTGAAAGTAGAATCCACCCTAACACCTCTCGTTATGTTAGATACAATATTGCATATCGAACGGTTAGCAGGGAGACAGCGAGAGATTCACTGGGGACCTCGCACATTAGATTTAGATATTGTTTGGATAGAAGATGAACTTGGACAGCTAGTACGAGTGGCAGAAGCTACGTTAGTGGTACCTCATCCGTATTTTTGGGAACGCCAATTTGTGCTGGAACCCCTGCAGGAGGTATATCCAACATTCACCTATGAAGGGGTGTCTATTGATAGTCGTCTAGAGGCATTACGAATAGTAGAAGCATGACACATAGCCTACTTGCAGGCTTATGGTGCATGTCTGAAAGACAGAGTTGTATCATTCAGATAAGAAGATATAAGGAGCAGTATATGGGTTCTTTTTTTAGAAAAGGATGGGTAAAGTTTATCCTTCTCATGTTTATATTTACGGCTATTACATCGCCTATCGTGGTGTTGTTTGGTCCTTTTGACAATATTAAACGTACCGTCGTAGGGGCGATTTTACGGTCTCGCCATCCACATTATATTACGTGGCTCTATACGCCTGAGGAAATTCAGAAAATTGTGGGTACCGTAGGTACTGGTGAAAACCAAGAGCTGTTCAAGTTTGATGTGAAAGAAGATACATCCTTGAATTTGCGTAAAATCGAGTCCAATCGGTATACGGGCTTTTTACTAGAAATCCCAGATCCCCGACGGATTCAAGTGGCTACAGCGCCACAGTTGAATGAAAAAGGGGAAACCACTAGTAACATTGCACGCCTTAACGGAGCAGTAGCAGCTATCAATGGCGGTGGTTTCCACGATCCAAATGGAACGGGTACGGGCCGTTCTCCTTATGGATTTATTTTGCATGATGGCGAATATGTCATCGGTAAAGACGTAGGACCTGATGAAGATGTAGATTTTATCGGATTTACAAAATCTGGTAATTTAATTGCTGGAACCTATAATAAACGGGAATTAAAAGAAATGGGCGCCAAAGAAGGTTTAACCTTTGGGCCACCTCTTATCGTAAATGGCAAAAAGTTAATTACCGATGGTGATGGTGGTTGGGGGATTGGACCTAGAACTGCCATTGCACAAAAGAAAGATGGTACGGTCCTATTCTTAGTTATCGATGGTCGTCAAGCCTATTCTGCTGGGGCTACCTTGCGTGATGTGCAAGATATCCTATTCCAAGAAGGAGCTGTTATTGCAGCTAACTTAGATGGTGGTTCAAGTACAACTTTGTTCTACAATGGTAAAACTGTGAATAAGCCTGCAGATTTGTTAGGGGAACGTATGATTCCTACTGTATTTATCGTAAAATAGGAGAGTCTATGAATACCTTTGGAAAAGTAACCACAGCCTTTTTGCTGGGCTTAGTATTACAAGGTGGGGTCTATTATTATTTAGACCAAGTATACTTAGCGCCTACCACGAACTTTCAGGTCACCAATGGGGAAGAAGTAGATAAAAACTTTCCTGATGTAAAAGAAGGGACTCGCTATTATTCCCACGACCATAAATACATGGCAGTGGTGGAACAGAATCGGGTAGATATTTATACGGCTGGCAAAGAAGCACCGGTGACGCTAGATTTAAAAGAACGAGAAGTATCTTATTTTGAATGGATGTCAGATCGTAACTTAGCCATCGTTGGTTTATTTGGTGGTAAACACAATGACGTGGTCTTAGCCCGTATTGATCCAGAAGCACCAGATCATGAAATTGATACCACCATTAATTCTGTACCGAATGGGGCACGGATTACGGATGTGGCATATTCTGCTGCAACGAATGTGGTGTATATGAAAGTCCGTGTAGGCGATGGGGCATACCGTGTGTATCGCACGGATGCAAACTATGATACCCGTCGTGTGTATATGCAAGCCTCCGATATTGGACGTATTGGTATGTTCTACAATGAAGATCGGTTCTTCTATGACAATGCACGTACTGGCGATGTATTCATGTTCAATGGAACGGAAGGTGGCTGGCGTGCCATCAATCCTCCAGGAAAATTCCGTTTAATTGGTGTGACCCAAGGACAATTGATCTACATTGTAAAAGTAGATGAAAAAAATCGTGCTTTGGAGGCTTATGAAGGAAAATTAGGTGTAGGATTTAATAAAATTTATACCTATGATAACCCAACAGAATTAACGGAAATTACAGTAGATTCTATTCTGAAAGACAAGGAATCTGCTAAAGACAGTGCTTCTACAGAGAAAAAGAAGTAAAAAAGTAACAATATTTTATAACGTGCAGTAATAAAATTCACTGTATTTTGTAAAAAGCTATAACAATTAGTCATAATAGAAACAAAATTGTGGAAGATATGGAGAGGAGGAACCGTAAAATGGCAAAATTTAAAATCCAAAAAGGATTAAGTGATGCAGATATGATGAAAGGCTTTGTTGAAGAAGAAACATTTGAGACCGCCCTATTGAAAGACGATGCCAAGGCAATTAACAAAGTAGTAGGAAAGCCGAAAGAACAAAAAACGGAAGATGATTTTTACCAAGAGTTTTTAACAGAGCGGATAAAAACGGAAATCGGCAAGTTATTACTAGCGATAAAAATGGATTATTTCAAAGATGACATAAAGGATTTTTCTATTCAGGTCAAGCGTAATGGCAACAATATTGTATTAGAAACGGCGCCTAAAAAGGTAAAATAAATCTAAACAGTTGACAATGAATATCGTAATATATATACTGAAATCTCTCTAAAATAGTGGAAAAACATGGTAGTACATCGATAAAATTCATATGACTAAAAAGCATGTACTTTGGTTGACAAATGTCACGTTTAGTAGTCTAATATAGTTATGTACATTATACATGAGATAACTGATACTCATGTATTTAATAATTCCCCTTCTATCAGGTGGTAGAGTCTTGATAGGGAAGGGTCAATGTGAAGGAGAAGGATTATGAGTGCAAAAAGAGTAAGATTAGTAGAAACAGTTCTTCGTGATGGTCATCAATCTATCTTGGCTACACGTATGCGCATGAAACACATGCTTCCAGCATTACAACAATTGGATGAAATTGGTTATGATGCTTTGGAATGCTGGGGTGGTGCTACATTCGATAGCTGTATCCGTTTCTTGGACGAAAACCCATGGGAACGTCTTCGTACATTAAAAGCAAACTTAAAAAATACACCATTGCAAATGTTACTTCGTGGCCAAAACTTATTGGGTTACAAACATTATGCTGATGATGTAGTAGAAGCATTCGTTCGCAAAGCAAAAGAAAACGGTATGGACCGTATCCGTATTTTCGATGCATTGAACGATCCTCGCAACATGCGTGCTGCTATCGAAGCTGGTAACAAAGCAGGCGTTCATGTACAAGGTACTATGGTTTACACAATCAGCCCTGTACACACTAACGAAAGCTTCGTAAAAGTAGCTAAAGAATTGAAAGAAATGGGTATCGATTCCCTTTGCATCAAAGATATGTCCGGCTTGTTAGCTCCATACGATGCAGAATCCTTAGTAAAAGATTTACGCAAGGAATTTGGTGAAAAATTCGATATCGACTTACACAGCCATTTCACTTGCGGTTTAGCATCTGCTACTTACTTAAAAGCAGTTGAAGCTGGCGTTGATATCATCGACACTGCATTGAGCCCATTCGGCCATGCAACTAGCCAACCTGCTACTGAATCTATCGTTGAAATCTTCAAAAACACTCCATATGATACTGGTTTAGATCTTGCTAAAATGCGTGAATTAGCTACATACTTCCGTGGCGTTCGTAAAGAAATCGCTGATGAATTCGGCTTGACTCCAGCTCATGAAGTATTGCCAGAAGTTCGTCATTACCAAATTCCTGGCGGTATGTTGTCCAATACTCAAAACCAATTGAAAGAAATGGGTATGGCTGATAAATTCTTCGACGTAATGGATGAAATGCCTCGCGTTCGTGAAGATCTTGGCTTCCCTCCATTGGTAACTCCAACATCCCAAATCGTTGGTACAATGGCTATGATGAACGTGTTGTTCCAATCCCAAGGATTGCCTCGTTACAACACTACACCAGCTGAAGTAAAGGACCTAGTTCGTGGTAAATATGGTCAACTTCCAGCAGCTGTAAAACCAGAAATTAAAGAATTAATCATTGGTGATGAAACTCCTATCACTCATCGTCCAGCTGATGACGTAGCTCCAGAAATGGAAAAAATGCGTGCTGATCTTGAAGCTAAAGGCTTCACTGGCGTAACAGAAGAAGACGTATTAACATACGCTATGTTCCCAGAAGTAGCGTTGCAATACTTTGAAAAACATGCAACACCTGTAACTCAAAAAGTGTTGAACTACAAAGGTGAATAGTTAATCCTTACATTCACATATAAAAAGCGACCTCTTTATGGGGTCGCTTTTTATTGTATTTACATCGTGAGTATGCGTGTAGTTAGAGTTCTTTGACAAAAGGCTAGGATTAGTATACCAAATCATTTTGGCCTATAACCCAGAGATTACTCTTGTATGAGTAGTGGCAACATGTAGTATGGAGACTTAGTTATTGCGAATGAGGTTTACACGGAACTGTGGAGATATGCTATAATACAACTATATATAAAACTATACGTTATCCTATACAAAAGATATAGGCAAAATAGGTAACATAGGTAATATCAAATCAATAGAAATTGGGAGTGAAGACCATGGAAAACGGTACTAAAAGGCCGAGACGCCCTGTTAGGGCAAAAGCAAGTGGTACATGGAAGAAGATACGCTACGCTGTATTCGTCTTGTTTGCAATCGTATTAGTGCAGCAAGTATATACGATTTATAGCTTGCACCAAGAGAAGCAACAGTTGGAGCAACAATTACAGGAATTAAAACAAGAAAATGAAAGTTTATCAGAGCAAAAGAAATTGTTAGAAGACGATAAACATATCGAGGGTGTAGCACGGGAAGAACTTGGCCTAGTGAAACCTGGGGAAGTTCCCTATGTTCGATAAGGGAAAGTGATACAAGAGTATCACTTTTTTTGTGCAACTTCGCTAGGTATTACACCAGTGAAGATAAGTAAGGATGTTGTAGAAAGTGAAGCATGTGATGGAAACGTATAGAGTAGAAGCAGGTATGAAGTTAGGGATTGTAGATTTAGGATCCAATTCGTTTCGAGTATTATTGGGCACCTATGATGGTTCGCAGTGGCAGAATGAACCAAAGCAATTATGGACAACACAGTTAGGAAAACGTACTGCGGAAGGTTTATTAACTAAGGAAGCTGTGGAACGTGGTTTACAAGCACTTAAAAAAATCTGTGCGGTGTTAGATGCATATGGTGCCACTATCCGCATTGGTCTTGCTACAAGTGCCATTCGAGAATCAGGAAATGGACAGGACTTCTTAGCACAAGCCAAACAAGTGTGTCCTATGGAGTATCGTGTACTAAGCGGTGAGGAAGAAGCTACCTATGGATTTAAGGGGGCTACGGTCTATGAACATCCAGACTTTCACTATGCCACTATTGATGTAGGGGGAGGGAGTACGGAAATTGCCTTGGGTGATGCAAATCATGTGTACTTTGCAAAATCCTATCCTGCCGGTGCTGTGCGTATGCAAGAAATGTCCGCAGAGGGGCCACAACGTGTATGGGAAGAAACGGTGCGTATGTGGGATGAATTACCTATTGAAGGCACCTTTGGTGAGTTCATCGGTATTGGCGGAACTGCTACGACGTTGGCGGCTATGGATTTGCAAATGGAGGACTACGATCCAACGCGTATCCAAGGCCATCGTTTAGACCGTGGCGCCATCGAGGCGATGATACTGCAACTTCGCTATATGAGTCGAGAGGAACGATTGCAAGTGAAAGGTTTACAACCAGGCCGTGTGGATATTATCGTTCCTGGCGCAGAGATTATCACGTCCCTTATGGATACGTACCAAATTGGATCCATTGTAGTCAGCGAAGCGGATGGATTAGAAGGGTGGCAATCACAATATGGTGGAAGATAGAGATAGTTATTATTCCTGGGCACCCCTGGTGGATAGCTTACTAGATGCCTATGAAAGTCAAGGGGACTTTCAAACGGTGATAGAAGTAGAAAAGGCGAATGAAACACGGAAACATGTAGAGATGGTTGTGCCCTTGTTGACGATGGAAGAACTGGCAGAACAAGTGGACCATAGTCGCCATATGTTGGGCAAATGGTATGGAGAGGACTGTATCAATCAGTATCATACATATCGGCAGCGCATGTTTCACTGTACTAGACCGATGAATCGCAGCGAAGAGAAAGCTTTGTACGGAGATATGTGGACTACTCTGTTGCGGTTGCGACAAGCTGTGACGGAATCCATGGATGATGTGATTACAAAGGATACACCTGTATTGCTCGCTTGTTCTGGTGGGGTGGATTCCATCGCATTGTTGCATTATTTGTATCTAGAAGGGTTCACCAATGTAGGTGTATTTACCATGGATCACAGTCTAAGATTCGAAGCATCGGAAGAAGTTACCTTGGTAGAATGGTATGCGTTGCAATTTGGTATGCCCTGTTTTACGGTGAAAGAATATGTCACGGAAAAGGCCGAAGAAGCAGGGGTATCTTTTGAAATGATGGGGCGTCAACTACGGTACAAACATTTGCGAGAACTCGCAGAGGATAAAGGATATGAATATATTGTGACCGCCCATCATTTAGACGATCAAGGAGAAACCATTTTAGCGCATCTATTGCGTGGATCTGGATTAGAGGGTTTGCAAGGTATGAAGGCCATAGCAGAAGATGTGTGGCGACCTTGCTTAACTGTGCCAAAGCAGGTATTAGAAGACTATGCTATGTGGTTACACTGTTTTCATGGAGAAGATGCATCAAATTTAGATACGACTTATGATAGAAATTGGATTCGCCAAGTGTTAATACCTACTTGTGTAGAACGGTATCCACAAACGGTATATGCTTTGTGCCGATTAGGTGCATTGGCGCAATGTGATGTATCCTATTTTGAGGAAGAGGTGACACGGTTAGAAATGGACTATGTCAGTCATACTGAAGAGGGCATAGTGTTGGATAAACGAGGATTGATGAGTGAGCATGATGCCTTAGTGAGCCGGTTATGGAAACGAGTATTAGGTTCCTATGTACGACCAGAACAGTTGAGCCAAACGGTGATAGATACCTTGCTTTCGTTGGTGAAAGGACCAAAGGGAAAAGAATTTCGTTTTCGTCAGGTGCAAGTTTTGACGTCATATGATACAATTAAGATTGTTCTATGTAGTGACATAGAAAAGAAATAGACCTAACTAATAAGGAGTTATTATGATACCAGAAGTGAAAGAATTATTACTTTCAGAAGAACAAATTCAAAAACGAGTGGCAGAATTAGGCCGTCAAATTACAGCAGATTATAAAGGTAAAGAAATTGTCCTAGTAGGTGTATTAAAAGGGGCCATTGTATTCTTTACAGATTTAGCACGCCATATTGAAGGCGATGTAAAAATGGACTTTATTTCCTGTTCCAGTTACGGTAGTAGCACTGTGAGCAGTGGGGTTGTTCGTATTTTAAAAGATTTAGACCGTCCAGTAGAAGGAAAGCATGTCATTGTAGTAGAAGATATTGTGGATACAGGTACCACTTTGTCATATTTACTAGAAAACTTACAATCCCGTAAGGCAGCAAGCGTTCGTCTTTGTTCCTTGTTGAATAAACCAGATCGTCGTAAAGTAGATGTTCATGTGGACTATGAAGGCTTTGTTATCCCTGATGAGTTTGTTATCGGTTATGGTCTAGATTACGATGAAAAATATCGCCAATTGCCTTATATCGGCATTTTGAAAGAAGAAGTCTATCAATAATCGTTGATATATTCGACAAAATTTGATATGATAAATAAGTATCAATTTAAATTATAGATGAGAAAGGAGAAAAATTTGAAGCGAGGCTTAAAAAATGTACTCCTCTATTTGTTGATAATTGTGGCCGCAGTGGCAGCAATTAACTCTTTTTCTGAAGGTACTAAAAATAAATCAGAAATTACATATACATCGTTCCTACAAGAGGTACAACGAAAAAATGTAGAGAGTGTCACAATTACAGGGGATCATTCGATTACAGGTAAATTAAAATCCGGTACAGAATTTGCTACCTATGCACCTAGTGATGCAGGTATTTTTGCAAAATTGTCCGAAGGTGGTGTAGATGTAACGGCGCAACCGCCTGAGCAACCAGCTTGGTGGGTTAGTTTATTAACATCTGCCTTACCAATTGTATTGATTATTGGATTCTGGTTCTTTATGATGCAGTCTACACAAGGTGGATCTGGTCGTGTCATGAACTTTGGCAAATCTCGTGCTAAAATGCAAGGAGAAGGCAAAGTTAATGTGACTTTCAAAGACGTTGCTGGTGCAGATGAAGCGAAACAAGAATTAGAAGAAGTCGTTGAATTCTTGCGTAATCCTGGCAAATTCAATGCCATAGGCGCTAAAATTCCGAAAGGGGTTTTATTGTTTGGCCCTCCAGGCACAGGTAAAACCTTATTAGCTCGTGCTGTAGCAGGGGAAGCAGGAGTTCCGTTCTTTACTATCAGTGGTTCTGACTTTGTAGAGATGTTCGTCGGGGTCGGTGCCTCTCGTGTGCGTGACTTGTTCAGTCAAGCTAAGAAAAATGCACCATGTATTATTTTCATCGATGAAATTGATGCGGTAGGTCGTCAACGTGGTGCTGGTCTTGGTGGCGGTCATGATGAGCGTGAACAAACTTTGAACCAGTTGTTGGTAGAAATGGATGGTTTCGGTGCCAATGAAGGTATTATTACTATTGCCGCTACGAACCGCCCAGATATTTTAGACCCTGCTTTATTGCGTCCAGGTCGTTTTGACCGTCAAGTGACAGTGGGTCGTCCAGATCTTCGTGGTCGTGAGGCGATTTTACAAGTTCATGCTCGTAATAAACCGTTAGATCCAGATGTGGATTTAAAAACGATTGCGAAAAAAGTACCTGGTTTTACTGGTGCTGATTTGAGCAATTTATTAAATGAAGCAGCCTTATTGGCAGCTCGTCAAGATCGTAAATCCATTTCCATGCATGATTTAGAAGAGGCTAGTGAGAAAGTAAGCTATGGTCCTGAGCGTAGAAGTCATGTGGTGAGTGAAAAAGAACGGGAATTGACAGCCTACCATGAATCTGGACATGCTATTGTAGCTCATTTATGGCCGAATGCAGATCCAGTTCATAAAGTAACAATTATTCCTCGTGGTAGCGCAGGTGGTTACACTATGATGCTTCCACAAGAGGAGAAAAACTATATGACTCGTTCCCAACTGCTAGCACAGATTCGCGTGGCTTTGGGTGGACGTTGTGCAGAGGCGATTGTACTGAAAGAAATCAGTAGTGGTGCTTCTGGAGACTTACAAATGGTAACGAACATTGCTCGTGAAATGATTACTCGTTTGGGTATGAGTGATGAGCTAGGACCATTGGTATTTGGAGAACACCAAGAGCAAGTCTTCTTAGGTAAAAGCTTAGGTTCTGAACGTAACTATGGTGAAGCAGTAGCTGAAAAAATCGACAACGAAATGCATCGTATCGTAGCAGAAGCCTACGGAGATGTGATGAACTTGTTAACAGAAAATATTGATTTCTTACACAATATGGCAAAAGCTTTATTGGAAGAAGAAACCATTGATGCTAAACAAGTGGAAAACTTATACCGCTATGGTACTTTACTAAGTCCAGAAGAGGCACAAGCAAAAGCAGAAGAGGAAGAAAATAGTAAGAAAACTCCTCTAGAAGCAGCTGGTATCGTGATGCCAGAAAAAATTGATATATCAAAAGAATAATCTGAGATGCTATTGTCAAGGTATCTTCCCCTCGGGGAAGGTACCTTTTGTGCATATTGGGACGGTGTCAACATTGTACGTATAGTGAATCTTGTTTAGGTGTACCAAATTCGCATAGCTAGGGGGGATGAAATAGGTAGAAAAGACTTGCTTTTTATGTAGGACCTCTGTACAATCGTATTGTAAACCTCGCTACAGGTAAGGAGGCGACAAGCCGTGAGAGATGAAATACTAGACTTTTTAAAAGAAAACAGAGATCAATTTGTATCAGGACAAGCTATGTCAGAGGCGTGCCATGTATCGCGCACAGCGATTTGGAAGCATATAGAGGTGCTACGCAAGCGTGGGTATGTGATTGAATCCTTCACCAAAAAGGGATATCGATTGCTAGAAGAGCCAAATCTGGTTAGTCCTGAAGAGATGGAAGGGGTACTGCAAACAAAATCCTTTGGTCGTTATTACGTGTACGAAGAACGATTAGAATCTACGAATAGTATTGCTAAAGCATTGGCTATGGACGGAGTTCCAGAAGGTACTGTAGTATGTGCAGAAGAACAATCTTCCGGTCGTGGTCGCTTATCTAGAGGTTGGTATTCTCCCTATGGTAAAGGCCTTTGGTTTAGCTTAATTCTAAGACCCAAATTTTTACCTATGGAAGCATCAAAATGTACCTTGATGGCAGGAGTTGCCTTAGTGAAAGCATTCCGTACCTTGGGACTTTCAGAGGCGGGCATCAAATGGCCCAATGACATATTGATAGGGTCTCGTAAAATGGTGGGCATTCTTACAGAAATGAATGGCACCATGGAAGAAATTAACTATATTGTTTTAGGGATTGGTATCAATACACATACGACCATTGAGGAAGTCAGCGAGGACTTGAAGGATAAGATTATGTCCTTTGCTATAGCAGGGGTAGAGGTGGATCGTAAGGAGGCCTTTGCTGTGATTTTAAAAGCCTTAGAAAATCAGTATGAAAAGGTGTGTCAAGAAGGTTTTGACTCTACTTTGGAAGAGTGGAAAGAGTATAGTGTAACTTTATATAAAGAAGTACTGGTAAAAGCGCCAGATAAAGATTATATTGGGTACGCAAAAGATTTAGATAGAGATGGAAATCTGATCGTTCAATTAGAGGATGGACGTGAGGAACGTATCATAGCAGGGGATGTGTCTATACGTTCCCCTGAAGGAGGATATTAAGATGTTATTAGTGGTAGACGTAGGGAATACGAACATCGTATTAGGCGTGTATAAGGACAAGGAAATTATGGCTCATTGGCGCATTTCTACAGATCGTGGGCGAACCACCGATGAATATGGCATGTTGTTGAGCAATTTATTTCTTCATGATCCAAAAGTGAATAAAGAGGATGTGGAAGCTGTCATTATTTCTTCTGTAGTACCTCCTTTGAACCCTACGTTAGAGCGTGTGTGTTTGCGCTATTTTCATAAAAAACCATTATTCGTAGGCCCTGGTATTAAAACAGGTATTTCTATTAAATACGAAAACCCTCGTGAACTAGGAGCTGATTTAATTGTAGATGCGGTGGCTGCTTATGAAAAGTATGGTGGAAACCTAATTATCATTGATTTTGGTACTGCCACGACCTATTCTGCTGTATTAGATGGCGGCATATACTTAGGTGGCGCCATTTCTCCGGGGATTGGCATCTCTGCAGAAGCCCTATTTGGTCGCACTGCTAAGCTACCGAGAATTGAAATTAAAAATCCTGGCCCTGTCATTGGTCGCAACACAGTTGGAGCTATGCAGGCAGGTGTATTATTTGGATATGTTGGACAAGTGGAAGGCATTGTAGCTCGTATGAAACGAGAAATGCCAGAGGACACTAAAGTGGTAGCCACTGGAGGCTTAGCGCCTCTCATTAGTGCAGAAACCAATGTGATCGACCACATTGATCCAATGATGACATTAGAAGGATTACGACTTATTTATGAAAGAAATCAATAATACATCCTGGCACATAGGACATGTCACAATTCCTGGCCGTATTGGGTTAGCGCCCATGGCTGGATTTAGCGATGTGTCCTATCGCTTATTAGCAAAAGAAATGGGAGCCTCTTTCGTGTGTACGGAAATGGTGAGTGCCATGGGGATTAAATACAATAATGAACATACAAAAGAATTGCTCTATATGGAAGCGGTAGAACAGCCTGTTTCTATGCAAATTTTTGGGTCAGATCCAGAAGCGATAGCCATTGGTGCAAAAGTAGTAGAGGAAGCAGGAGCGCCTATAGTCGATATTAATATGGGCTGCCCGGTGAAAAAAGTAGTATCCTCTGGAGATGGCTCGGCACTTATGAAAACTCCAGAGTTGGCGATGAAGGTGGCGGAAGCAGCTGTGAAAGCAGTACAAATACCAGTGACTGTCAAACTGCGTCTAGGATGGGATGATACATCCATCAATGTAGTAGATATGGCACAACGCATGGAATCTGTTGGAGTTGCTGCGGTAGCCGTGCATGGTCGTACTCGTGAACAGATGTATAGTGGTAAGGCGAATTGGGAGTACATTAAAGCGGTGAAATCAGCTTTACAGATTCCAGTGATAGGTAATGGTGATGTGAACTCTCCTGAGAGTGCCAAAGCATTACTAGAATACACGGGTTGTGACGCCATGCTTATAGGACGTGCAGCGCAAGGGAATCCTTGGTTATTCCGGCAAATTAAAGAGTATTTAGAAACAGGAGCCTACTGCCCAAATCCAACGGGGGTAGAACGGATTGCTATGCTCTTACGTCATTACGATTTGCTATGTCATTATAAAGGTGTGGACTTAGCCACACGAGAAATTCGGACTCATGCTAGTTTTTACATTAAAGGTTTGCCAGAAGCGGCACGTTGGAGAAATGCTTTGAATATAGCCATGGGACGAGAATCGTTTATTTCTGTAGTAGAAGAGTACAAACAATTCTTAGATGACTATACTAGAAGAACAATATAATAGGTTCTGTCTATTAAGTGTGACCATGAAATGTTGTAATATTGAGAATAAAGAATGTTCATATCCTTGAAAACTTTGGAAATTCAAGGTTGTACAAGGTAGGTATGTCACTTGTTATGAGAAATAGTAAATTGACATTGATGAAAAGTATACTATAATTAAATTAGAAATACCAATTTACTTTTTTGCATAGATCATAGGGTGGTGTCATGTGATACATAGGTATGTGAGTACATGACTCATCCAACATTTAGGGGGTGTATGTATGGTCATGAATGGTATTTATTTAGTTATTGCCTCAGCGTGTATCTTAATGTTAGGATATCGTTTTTATGGGGCATTCATAGCGGCGAAGGTGTTAACTTTAGACAAGTATCGAATGACGCCGGCTATGGTACACAATGATGGACACGATTATGTGCCTACGAACAAATGGGTTACATTCGGTCATCACTTTGCAGCGATTGCAGGGGCAGGTCCTTTAGTAGGTCCAGTTATTGCAGCGCAATTCGGGTACTTACCAGGTACTCTATGGATTTTAATCGGTTCCGTATTTGCCGGTGCAGTTCATGATATGGTTATTCTCTTTGCATCTATTCGCTACGATGGCAAATCTATTGCGGATATTACACGTGAAGAGATTAGCAAAATTGCTGGTTTAGGAGCTATGTTAGCCACATTATTCTTACTTGTTATTACATTAGCAGGTATGGCGGTAGTAGTAGCCAATGCACTTCATAATTCAGCTTGGGCATTTTTCTCAGTATTTGCAACGATTCCTATTGCTATTTTTATCGGTATTTATTTACAATGGTTGCGTCCTGGAAAAATTCAAGAAGCTACAATTATTGGGGTGGCACTCATCTTTGCAGCTATCATCTATGGCCCAAATGTAGCGGCTAGCGAATATGCATCTTGGTTCATTTATGATTTAAAAACCATCGAAATTATGTTAGCTGTCTATGGTTTCTTTGCAGCAGCATTGCCAGTTTGGTTGTTATTAGCGCCTCGTGATTATCTATCCACGTACCTTAAAATCGGTACTATTGGCGCATTGGCATTGGGTATTATCATTGTAATGCCAGAAATTCAAATGCCAGCGGTGACAGATTATATTTGGGGTGGCGGTCCTGTATTAAAAGGGTCTGTATTCCCATATATCTTCATTACCATTGCTTGTGGTGCTTTATCTGGTTTCCATACTGTTATCGCTACAGGTACTACACCTAAAATGTTAACCAATGAAAGAGAAGTATTACCTATCGGTTACGGTGGTATGTTAACAGAATCTTTCATTTCCATGATGGCTATGATTGCTGCTACCGCATTACATCCAGATGATTATTTTGCGATTAACTCTACAGCAGAATCTTTCAGAGCATTAGGACTTCAAGTTCATGAATTGCCGGTATTATCTGCCCTTGTAGGGGAAGACTTGATGCATCGTCCAGGTGGGGCCGTATCCTTGGCAGTAGGTATGGCACATATCTTCTCCCGTCTCCCTAATATGGATCATTTATTGGGATATTGGTATCACTTCTGTATCATGTTTGAAGCCTTGTTCATCATGACATTGATTGATGCAGGTACTCGTGTAGGTCGTTATTTGTTGCAAGAATTGCTTGGCTTGTACTGGCCTAAATTCAATGACCAACATTGGGCTCCTGGCGTATATGGTTGTGCTGCATTGATTTGTATTATGTGGGGCTATCTAGTATTACAAGGTAACATCGGTACAATTTGGCCATTATTTGGTGTATCTAACCAATTATTAGGTACTATGACATTGGCAGTAAGTACGACGATTATCATGCGTTTAGGTAAAAAACGATACGCATGGGTAACTGGAGTGCCGACCATACTCATGGCGATAGTGGCTGTTGCGGCTGACTATGAAAACGTATTCTTTAACTATGTTCCAGCTGGTAAATGGATCTTAGTAGCCTTCTCCGTAGCTATGTTCATTATGATTTTGGTTGTATTAGTAGAAGCTATCCGTAGCTGGATTCGCTTATCTACATTACCACAAGATATGAGAACACAAGAAGAAGTAGAAGCGGAAAGTTATGCTAAATTAACAAAACAAGCAGAAGCGTAATCTAGCTCATACGATTCCTGTTATAATGAGATAGACATGGCTCCATTGGAGCTGTGTCTATTTTCATGTTTTCCTTGCAATTCTAGGTAGAATGGTGTACAATAATAAGGCTTATTGATGGTAAGCATCTTCCTACCCCTATGTGAGATAGGGGCGTTAGTCCGAAAGAGGAGGTGATTTTGTATGAACAAATACGAAGTCATGGTGATTGTGAAACCGGCTGATGAAGAGACAAACAAAGCTACTTTTGACAAAATTGAAGCTTTAATTGCTCGTGTTGGCGGTACAGTTGAGAAAGTTGACGTTTGGGGTAAACGCCGTTTAGCGTATGCAGTAAACAAACATACTGATGGCGTATACGTATTGATTAACTTTGAAGCAGCTCCTGGCGAAATCAAAGAAATCGACCGCGTACTTAAAATCGACGATAACGTTCTTAGACACCTGATTGTAAAACACGAACAATAATAGCCTGAGGAGGTTAGGAATATGAATTCTGTACAACTTTTAGGAAATTTAGCTCGTGACCCTGAGGTGCGTTACACAAAAACTGGTCGTGCTGTTGCTACTTTCACAGTGGCTGCATCCAATACCTATGTGGATCAAAACGGTGAGACAAAGGAACAAACTGCGTTTGTAAACTGTGTAGCTTGGGGAAAATTAGGAGAAGCTGCGGGAAATTTGCGCAAAGGCAGCCGTTGTTTTGTAGAAGGTCGTATTGCGACTCGTTCTTACGAAGCACAAGATGGTACAAAACGATATGTAACAGAAGTAGTTGCTAATTTCGTGGGTCAAGCCTTGGATACGCAAACATTTGATGCCTTTGACGGAGGTGCATCCAATTTTGATGATTTTGGTGCAGGTTCCGGTGCAGGCGCAGGTGAAGAAATTCCGTTCTAAGCTAAGAACTCCACAACTATATCAAAGGAGGTTTCTCAATGAGAAGAGATAGAGGCAGAAAACCAAGAAGAAAAGTATGTAACTTCTGTGTTGACCATGCTGATCAAATCGACTACAAAGATATTGCTAAACTTCGTCGTTTCACGACTGAACGTGGCAAAATTCTTCCACGTCGTATTTCTGGTGTTTGTGCTAAACATCAACGTAAATTAACACTTGCTATTAAACGTGCTCGTGCAATCGCGTTGTTGCCATTCACAGCAGAATAATTCAATACAAAATGAAAACCCAGTAACTAGCCTAGTTACTGGGTTTCTTGTTTTCTAAAAGGGAGTTAAAAGGGTATAAATTGAAATCGTTGCTACCCGGTTGCAACCACTTTTTCATATTTTTTGACGTGCGGTTGGAAGTATTTTTTATGAAGAGTGATGAAATCTATATATTGTAGTTGCGTATTTACTTGTATTGTAGGCATATTAGGAATAGTCAATATTCCTATATAGTCTATAGAAATTACAGAAAATGAGTAAAATTAATGGCTTCTATGACTTTAAGTTATTTATTAAGGTGTACAAGGGAGCATTATTCGTAACTAGAAAGCATATCTCTATTATGTATACATGATACATGATATAATACAGGTATATCATATAAACAAAGCTTATACAGTAGATGCCTATGCATCTGATGTTGTATGAAAAGAGGTATACTATGAGAAAAGAACATGATTTTCTAGGTGAATTGGAATTAGCTGATGAGTTGTACTATGGTGTACAAACATTACGTGGTATTGAAAACTTTTTTATTACAGGAAAACAAATTGACTTAGATTTCGTAAAAGCTATGGCAATGGTAAAAAAAGCCTGTGCCTTGGCGAATATGAGTACTGGTCGTTTAGATGAAAAAATTGGTCAAGCTATTAGTCGTGCTGCAGATGAAGTGGTACGTGGCAATTTCAATGATCAATTCCCAGTGGATCCTATCCAAGGGGGAGCAGGGACTTCTTTCAATATGAACATGAATGAAGTATTGGCGAACCGTGCGCTAGAAATTTTAGGGTATGAAAAAGGTCAATACGACATCGTATCTCCAAATAATCATGTGAATATGGCACAATCTACGAACGATACATTCCCTACTGCTATTAAAGTATGTGCTATCATGAAAAGTAAACCATTATTAATGGCACTTCGCCGTTTAGCGGATGAATTAGATAAAAAAGCAGAAGAATATAAAGAAATCTTAAAAATGGGTCGTACTCACTTGCAAGATGCGGTGCCAATTACATTAGGTCAAGAAATGGGTGCCTATGCATCTGGCGTGCGTCGTGGTATTCGTCGTATTAAATCTGCCATGTTAGAAGCGCATACTGTGAATATGGGTGCGACTGCTGTTGGTACTGGCTTAAATGCAGAACCTACGTATATCAAAGCTGTTGTAGATGAATTATCCCGTGTGGTAGGTGAACCGTTCATTACGGCAGATAACTTAATTGATGCTACGAACAATACAGACGTGTTTGCAGATATTTCTTCTGGATTGAAAGTCACAGCCCTAGTATTAATTAAAATGGCTAACGATTTCCGTTTAATGGCATCTGGCCCTCGTTGCGGTATCGGTGAGTTAAAATTACCTCCTCGTCAACCAGGTTCTTCCATCATGCCAGGCAAAGTAAATCCAGTTATCGCGGAAGTATTGAATCAAACTTGTTACCAAGTCATCGGCAATGATTTGACCATTTCTCTTGGCGTAGAAAATGGACAATTTGAATTGAATGTTATGGAGCCAGTCATTGCGTATAACTTGTTCAATTCTATGTGTTACTTAAAAAATGCGGTAAACACATTTGTAGATAAATTGTTAGTTGACCTTGAAGTGGATAAAGAACAATGTGAATATTGGTTAGAACGTTCTGTTGGTATCGTCACAGCTTTGTTGCCGCATATTGGTTATGAAAATGCCTCTGCTTTGGCAAAAGAAGCGTTGGAAACTGATCGTAGCGTTAAAGAAATTATTCTAGAACAAGGATTGTTAACGAAAGAAGAAATGGATTATATCCTTTCTCCAAAAGAAATGACACGTCCTGGTATTGCTGGTCAAGATTTAGTAAAACATCCTGGAAACTAAATATGCACACGAAGAACTGCTTAGACATAGGCAGTTCTTTTTATATATGAGAGTAGTTGAACTGGGGCGTTTATGTGGTTGCACTTGCGCATGCTCGTATAGATAAGCTTTCTGTAATGAGTAAAAGGGATATTAGTATGGAGTATGTTTGAGTTTTGTATGCGGGGCGGATTATACTCTGTGAGAGATGCAATATATATAAGGTTGGCATAGTATAAAGAGGATTCTTCAGTACATACAGTACTAATTAACTGCGAGAAGCGTAATATATAAAAGATTGGTATAATATATAATAAAAATATAGTAATCGCTTGCGATATAGCGTATAACTATAATATCTTATATATAAATCGAGAAAGAAATTCTTTTACTTTAGTACATAATCCGCCTAGGGTGGTGTATAATAAAGACATAAAGGAGTTTGAATATGAATGTGAATGTATATATAGCAGTGGCTATTGGAGGGGCTATTGGAGCCATGACGCGGTATGGCATTGGGCAGTACATGGTCACGAAAGGTGCGCTGTATCCTTGGGGGACAGTACTAGTAAATATGATAGGTTCCATGCTAATTGGCTTAGGTATGGCATATATTGAAGGGCAACCCAATGTGTCACCTTGGGTTAAGCTGTTATGTATTACAGGTTTTTTAGGTGGGCTTACAACTTTTTCGACTTTTATCTTTGAAGGATATATGCTACAAGAAAAAGGGCTGTGGCATATGCTATCCTACATGGGTGGACAAGTATTAGTTGGGTATGGTCTATGCGGGCTGGCTTTCGCCATTGGTAAACGAATGTGGGGTTAATACGATGAAAGAAATACATGTAAAAGATGCAGTGGGACAAGCACTTTGCCACGATATTGTGCGCATCGTTATTGGAGAAGTAAAAGATACACCTTTTAAGCGGGGGCATATCATCCGTGAAGAAGATGTGGAATTGCTATTGCAGTTAGGAAAAGAGCATATTTATGTGATGGAAGAATCCGATTATAACTTAGTTCACGAAGAGAAAGTAGCGGAAGAATTATATCGTTTCTGTGAACATCCATCTATCAGCCCTACCCCAGTACAACAAGGTAAGATTGAGGCGTTGGCGAATCACGATGGTGTATTGACTGTGGATGTAGAAGGACTTCACAAGATTAATAGTATTGGAGAATTAACTATCGTTACACGCCTACATGGCACACCTGTAAAAACGGGCCAACCGGTAGCGGGCATGCGATGTATTCCGCTGTTATTAGAAGCATGGCAGTTAGAGGAAGCGAAGCGGCTACGTGAAGGTAAGGGCCCTATCTTGCAAGTGCACCCATTTGTGCGTAAGAAAATGGGTATTGTTACTACAGGTAGTGAAGTCTTTGCTGGTCGTATTCAAGATGCTTTCACAGGGGTTATCCAAGACCGTGTAGCGGACTATGGGGTGGAACTGGTAGCTCATGAAATTGTGCCAGATAATACAGATCAAATTGTGGAGGCCATAGACAAAGTAAAGTCCCAGGGGGCAGAGATTATTTTCTGTACTGGTGGTATGAGCGTAGATCCTGATGATTTAACACCAGGTGCCATTGCACGTCGGGCTAAAGAAGTAGTGACCTATGGATTGCCAGTATTGCCAGGTTCTATGGTATGCATTGCGTATTTGGAAGATAATACCCCTGTGCTAGGCGTTCCAGGGGGTGTTTTATATAACAATCCGAGTGCCTTTGATGTGATTACGCCACGCTTATTAGCAGATGTGCGAATCACAAAAGAAGATTGCATTCGTATGGGGCATGGCGGCTTTCAATCAAAATAATTAGAATTTTGAGAAAAATTTGGTTGACAAAATCAAATCCCACCTATACAATAGGAATAAATTTAAGTATTTTATATATGAAGTCTAAGTAGAGGAGAATGACTATGGCTGTTGTAAAAAATGCAATTGACTTAATTGGAAATACCCCAATCTATCGAATTCCAGATACTAATGTATATGTAAAATTAGAAAAGTATAATGCTGGCGGCAGTGTAAAGGACCGTGCTGTTCTAGGTATGTTGCAAGATGCAAAAGAAAAAGGCTTAATTAAAAATGATACGATCATCGTAGAAGCCACTAGTGGTAACACGGGTATTGCTTTAGCAATGTTAGGTGCTATGTTGTCCATCAAAACAATCATCATTATGCCTGAAAGTATGAGTAAAGAACGCCGTGAATTGATTAAAGCTTATGGAGCACAATTAATTTTGACGCCAAAAGAATTAGGCATGAAAGGTGCTCTTGGAAAGGCACAAGAAATTCTTGATAACTATCCAAATGCGGTAACACTAGGTCAATTTGTGAACCCAGCAAATCCAACGGCTCACTATGAAACAACGGCAAAAGAAATTTTACGTGATGTACCGAATGTAGGTATTTTCGTAGCTGGTATTGGTACAGGTGGTACTTTCACAGGTGTTACAAAAGCCTTGAAAGAGCAACATCCATACATTAAAGCGGTTGCAGTAGAACCAGAAGGATCTCCAGTGATTTCTCGAGGTACTGGCGGTGTTCATAAAATCCAAGGTCTTGGAGCTGGATTCATTCCAGAAAACTTCGACTCTTCTTTGATGGACGAAGTACAAACAGTCACTGATGAAGATGCTATCGAAGAAGTAGGTAACTTCATGCGAGAAACTGGTATTGGTATCGGTATTTCCTCCGCGGCGGCTATCTTGGTAGCTCGTCAATACGGTCGTAAATTCCCAGATGTGGACGTTGTCGTAGTAGCTCCAGACGGAGTAGAAAAATATCTATCTATGATTCAATTTGAAAGCGTAGATTGGATTCATTCTTAATCGATTGTGATACGAAAGATAGCATGGTCTAGGCCATGCTATCTCTGTATAGGGAGGTATTTATGAGAGGGGTATGGAATTCTATTCGATACAACATACAGCGCGTATTACACTCTGATCCAGCGGCTACCTCTTGGTTCATGGTAGTTTGGACATATCCTCATATAACAGCTTTATTTTGGCATTTTTTTGCGCATCGTTTGTACCGAAAAGGTTGGTTTACTTTGGCTCGGCGTGTGGCGTTACATGCACGTCGGGTAACGGGTATAGAGATTCATCCAGGAGCGCAAATTGGGAAAGGTTTGTTCATTGACCATGGTATGGGAGTTGTCATCGGTGAAACGGCTATTGTAGGAGATAATGTGACACTCTTTCATGGAGTGACTCTTGGAGGGATGGATTCTCGTAAGATTAAACGTCATCCTACGGTGGAAGATGATGTGCTTATCGGTGCAGGCACAAAGGTGCTAGGTGATATTACGGTGGGAAAAGGTTCGAAAATAGGTTGTAATCTGGTCATTAAGCGAGATGTTCCTAGAAATGTAATTATTTTTGAAACGGAACCTGACCATATTATTTATCGTCGCCCTAAAGTAGATCGTTTTGACAAAGGGTCCTATGTACCACGGCGGCATGCGTTGCCATTAGAACCTAACGAGTTTACAGACCATATGGCTTGGCACATTTAGGAGGAACTATGAGAGAGTTGCGATTAGGCATTGTTCAATTAGTCACAGAAATTGAGCAAGTGGATAAAAATTTTGATATCCTAGCAGAAAAAGTGCGAGACGTAGCTAAGGAAGGCGTGGATGTAGTCGTATTGCCAGAGACATGGAATACAGGATTTATAACGGGTTCAGAGTTACATGCATTGGCAGATGAATCAGGTCAACGTGCGCAAACTTTGTTGGGGGAATTGGCGCAATCGGAACATGTGAATATCTTTGGTGGATCAGTGGCTGTTAAAGAAGGAGATTCTATTTACAATAGAACCTATGTGTATAACCGCAAAGGGGAATTACTATCTATGTATGATAAGATGCATGGCTTTAGTCCTGCCAAAGAAGATCAATATTTTACAGGTGGTACAGCTATCCACCAATTTGAATTCGATGGAGTACTTTGCTCTAGTGCCACTTGTTATGATATTCGTTTTCCTGAGCTAATTCGTAAATCTGCCTTACAAGGGATAGAACTATTCTTTTTGCCAGCTCAGTGGCCAATGCTACGTTTGCATCATTGGCGCATCTTGAATCAAGCGAGAGCAATAGAAAATCAAATGTATTTTTGTAGTGTTAATGGTTGTGGCACTATTGGTAAGTTACCAATGGCAGGGCATTCCATGGTAGTAGACCCGTGGGGAGAAGTGCTACTAGAATGTGATGAAACGCCGCAAATACAAAGCATTACTATCGATGTAGATACAGTGAAAGATATTCGGTCTAAAATCAATGTATTTCGGGATCGGAAACCTAATTGCTATTAAAAAAATATCTATGCATTTTAGGAATATATAAAATTGGCCATAGGTATTGCCAAGATGTAATACCTATGGTATATTATATGAGTACTTAGTACACGGCCCCGTGGTGTAGCGGTTAACATGTCGCCCTGTCACGGCGAAGATCGTCGGTTCAAATCCGATCGGGGTCGCCATTTTTTTTACCTATTTTTAGGCATATTCATATATTTATATATATTTGCCTCGGTAGCTCAGTCGGTAGAGCAACGGACTGAAAATCCGTGTGTCGGCAGTTCGATTCTGCCCTGAGGCACCATATACATATCCTCATGCGGATGTGGTGGAATGGCAGACACGCCATCTTGAGGGGGTGGTGAGCGTACGCTCGTATGGGTTCAAGTCCCATCATCCGCACCAAACGAGGGCCTATAGCTCAGGGGTAGAGCAACCGGCTCATAACCGGTCGGTCCCTGGTTCAAATCCAGGTGGGCCCACCATAAGAGACCATCTCACTTTGTGAGATGGTTTTTTTGTTATCTATAAGGGTTCATTGTATAATAAAAGCATGAGCTTTATAGTATTTCTAAGTAAGAAATTGCGTAGAAGATGTAATTAGAATGTGAGATAGACTATGGCACTTTCAAAACGATTAGAACAAGTATTGCATATGATTCCACAGTGTCAAACGGTGGCAGATGTAGGTACAGATCACGGGTATTTGGCGGTGGCTTGTATAGAAGCAGGCGTGGCTAAAGAGGTCATTGCCATTGATGTGAATCAAGGACCGTTAGAGTCTGCTAAAGGATTTGTGAAAGAACGAAAGTTAGAACAATCTATTGAATGCCGATTAGGAGATGGATTGGCAGCTACAAAGGTGGGAGAAGTTGACTGTGCAGTGATTTGTGGCATGGGTGGAGAATTGATGCAACATATCATCACGGTAGGTCCTGAATTGTTACATACCTATGTATTACAACCACAAAGCCATCGACGAGAGTTGAAACAATTTTTAGTAGATCAAGGGTATGGTATTGTCCAAGAAGAATGTTTACTAGAGGGCAATCAATATTATGACATGTGGTTAGTACAACGAGGCGCTACTTCCGTGTATAATGAGCTACCTAGAGAATCGATGTTATGGGAATATGGTGCTTTGTTACAACAAGAACAATCTGAAGTTTGGATACAGCACATACAACGTAGAATGAAAACGTTGCAATCTATATTACAACATATGCGTGATACAGCGAAGTCTAGTGATGCGGTTCAGGTGATGGAACAAGAATTGCAAGCATTACAAGGTATTTTACAATAGGTACAGGTGAAACTTTCACGATTAAAAGCTTAATTATCGATGAGTATGAAACCTTAGACTATACTTTGAGATGATGGATAGGAGGTATATATGGTTACTATGAAAGAGATTGCTCGAGCGATTGAGCGCCAAGCGCCATTACAGTTGCAAGAATCTTGGGATAATTGCGGATTACAAGTGGGATCTATGAGTTCTTCGGTACAACGAATATTAACAGCTCTCGATGTGACGTCAGAAGTAGTAGCAGAAGCGATAGAGCAACAGGTAGATGTGATTGTGACACATCATCCGGTGATTTTCAAAGGTCTCAAATCTATCAACACGGATACGATGCAAGGAAAGATGATTAAAGATCTATTATGCCATGGTATTAATGTGTATAGTGCGCATACGAATTTAGATGTTGCTGAGGGTGGTCTTAATGACGAGGTAGCTAGACGACTAGGGTTACAAGATATACAAGGGCTAGAAGAAACAGGACGAGATGTAGCCTATAAGGTGGCTGTCTATGTGCCCGTTACGCATAGTGAACAACTTCGCCAAGCCATGGGTGATGCGGGGGCAGGTCATATTGGTGCGTACAGTCATTGCAGTTTTTCTGTTGCTGGAGAAGGAAGGTTCTTACCCTTAGAAGGGACGAACCCTTTCATCGGTCAAGTAGGGGCGATTGAAACTGTGCCAGAAGAACGTGTGGAAACGGTAGTGCCTAAAAAGCTATTAGGTCAAGTGTTAGCGGTTATGAAAGAAGTCCACCCGTATGAAGAAATTGCCTACGATATAGTAGCCTTAGAGAATGCCTATGAGGCACACTATATTGGTCGCATTGGTAATTTATCACAACCACTATCGATAGAGGAGTTCAAAGAAGTATTGCAATCTGTATTCCCTCATAGTCAATTGCGTTGGGGTGGGGCTAAGCCATCATCCATTCAGCGCATTGGTCTATGCACGGGTAGTGGAGCAGAGTTCATCAAGGTGGCAGCTAAACAAAAAGCGGATGTGTATATCACTGGGGATGTCAAATACCATGATATGCAACTAGCAAAAGAATTAGGAATCACAGTAGTGGATGCGGGCCATTATGGCACAGAATACATGAGCCAATCACTATTAAAACAAATGATAGAAAAGAGCTTTACAGCAGATGAAGTAGAAGTCATAGAAAGTAATGTACAAAGAGATTTTTTCTTTGAAGTCTAAGCACTTTCGGTTTATAATGTATAAGAGAGGTATTGACCCTCTCGGTGGTCTATGCTAGACTTAAACAGTAAGTATGAAAGGCGATTGCAAGTCTACTTGACTTGAGGAAAGTCCGAGCTCCATAGGGCAGGATGCCGGCTAACGGCCGGCGTGGGTGACCATAGGGAATAGTGCCACAGAAAAGTAAACCGCCACCTTCGGGTGGTAAGGGTGGAACGGTCGCGGTAAGAGCGCACCAGGTACATGGTAACATGTATGCTCGGTAAACCCCATCCGGAGCAAGGCCGAATAGGAAAGGGTTAAGGGTTGCCCGCCTACCTTTCGGGTTGTGCCGCTTGAGCGTATAGGCAACTATGCGCCTAGAAAGATAATCGCCACTGCGAAAGCAGGACAGAACTCGGCTTATTGATTGCTTGCTCAAAACCGCTCTTCGGAGCGGTTTTGTTATTGTAGGAGGTATCGTTATGAAATTAGAATCCATTAAAACCTATGAAGAGTTTAAATCCATTGTCAAAGGCGATGACGAAATCGTACTAGCTTGTTTTACCGCAGAGTGGTGTGATCCATGCAAGCTGATGAAAGAAGAATTAGATGTGTTGTATGATGAACTACAAGGTGTGGCACGCATGATTGCTGTCGATATTGACGAATCGAAAGAGATTGTCTTAAAAGAAGACGTACAAGGGGTACCGACGATTATTTGCTATAAAAAAGGAAAACAAAAAGATCGTATTGGTGGCTATAAAAAAGCAGCCTCTGTACGTAAGTTATTAAAACTATAAATAGAGGATATAAAAATATTTTTACAAATTAGTGATTAATATTCTATAGGAGAAATACCTTTCATGGTATACTATGTGTATTACGTTAATTTGTATAGACGCTATAAAGTTATTGCAAGAAAGGGGCTTTTTTGTGAAAGAATCATTGAATAGTCTTTGGAATTTATTCCAAGAACGTAAATTAAGCCGACGTACGTTTATGAAATCCTGCGTAGCATTAACCGCTATTTTAGGATTGCCACCAGCATTGACAAATAAAGTCGTAGCAGCGGCAGAAACAAAAGAATTACCTACGGTGATTTGGTTGCATGGTCATGAATGTACAGGATGTGACGAATCTTTTATTCGTTCCACATCGCCTTTCGCATCTGATGTGATTTTAAATATGATTGCCTTAGAGTATGATGATACCTTGGCTGCCGCAGCAGGGGAACCATTTGAACATCATTTACATCACTTGTTAGAAAGTAAAAAAGGTAAGTATGTATTGGCTGTTGAAGGTGGTGTGCCATTGGATGAAAATGGCTCGTACTGCCAAGTTGGTGGACGTCCATTTGTAGATGTATTGAAAGAATGCGCTGAGGGTGCTGCTTTCATCATCGAATATGGCTCTTGTGCAGCTTGGGGCGGTATTCAAGCGGCGAAACCGAACCCAACGAATACAGTATCTGTTTCTTCTATTGTAAAAGGTAAAAAAATCATTAAAGTACCTGGATGCCCTCCGATTCCAGAGGTCATGACTGGTGTGATTATGCATTATGCTTTATTTGGCGAAATTCCACCTCTTGATGTAGAAGGAAGACCAAAACAATTCTATGGAAATCGTATCCATGATACTTGTTACCGTCGTCCTTTCTTTGATTCAGGATTGTTTGTGGAGCATTTTGATGATGATGCATCCAAAGCTGGCTGGTGTCTATATAAAGTAGGTTGCCGTGGACCAGAAACATATAATTCTTGTGGTAATTTGCGTTGGTGGAATGGGTTGTCCTATCCAATTCAATCTGGACATGGTTGTATTGGTTGCTCTGAAAAGGGATTCTGGGACAATGATAACTTTTACCAACGATTGCCTCATATTCATACCCCAAATACGATCACTGATGTGGATACATTAGGCACAGTGGCAGGGTTCGGCGCTTTTGGTGCTGTAGTGGCTCATGGTGGTATTACGCTAGCGAAACATAAATATGATTCTATCCAAGAAGAGAAAAAATATTTAGCTGAACAAGAAGCAAAACAAAAAGAAGTGGAACAGAAAGGTAGTGACCAATAATGAAACGAGTTGTAGTCGATCCAGTGACCCGTATTGAAGGTCACTTACGTGTAGAAGTTAGTGTTGATGAATCCACAGGTAAAGTGCAAGATGCCCTATCCAGTGGTACAGCTTGGCGTGGCATTGAATTAGTAGCTAAAAATCGTGATCCTCGTGATGTATGGGCCTTTGTACAACGCATATGTGGCGTATGTACTTCTACGCATGCCTTAGCATCCCTTCGTGCTGTGGAAGATGCATTGGGTATTCAAATTCCTAAGAATGCAAACTATATTCGAAATATTATGCATAGTTGTTTAGATACACACGATCATATTGTGCATTTTTATCACTTGCATGCTCTTGACTGGGTAAGCCCAGTAGAGGCATTGAAAGCAGATCCTAAGAAAACTGCAGAATTGCAACAACAAGTATTGGATACATATAACGTGAGTGGATTACAACCAAAAGATTTGGAATCTGCTACATCTGCATACCCTAAGGAGTTCCCTAAAGGAAATGCTACGTATTATGCAGCGATCCAAACAAAAGTGAAAAAAATTGTAGAAAGTGGTCAATTAGGTATTTTCTCCGCCCAATGGTGGGATCATCCAGACTATCAATTATTGCCTCCAGAAGTGCATTTGATGGCCATTTCTCACTATTTGACAATCCTAGATCGTCAACGTGATATTGTAACGCCACATGTTATTTTTGGCGGTAAAAATCCACATCCTCATTACATCGTAGGTGGCATGCCTTGTTCTATTTCCATGGACGATATGAATGCACCTGTCAATGCGGCTCGTTTGGCAAGTGTGGATGAATCTATTTCCTTGGCAAAAGATTTAGTGAATTATTTCTACTTGCCTGACTTATTAGCGATTGGTCATTTATATGTAAAAGCTGGTATGGTTGATGGTGGGGGCTTAGCAAAAAAACGTGTCCTTGCTTACGGTGGCTATCCAGATGATGCATATACAGGTATAAAAGATGGAGACTTCTTTAAAAAGTCTCTTGTTCGTGCTAATGGAGTAGTAGAAAACTTTGAACTTGGTTGGGAAAAAGCAACATTTACAGCTTTAGAAGGTGAAGATTTGATGAATCCAGACTTCTTGTCTGAAGAAATCAATCACTCTTGGTTTGAATATCCAAATGGTGAAACATCTTTGCATCCAACAGAAGGTGTGACAAAACCTGCTTTCACAGGCCCTAAAACGGGAACAAACAAAAAATGGGAGTTCTTGGATGAAGAGAAAAAATATTCTTGGATTAAATCTCCTACATTCAAAGGAAAAGCCTGCGAAGTGGGCCCATTGGCAAAATATATCGTTGTCTATGTAAAAGTAAAACAAGGCATCATCAAAGACCCAACTTGGGCTGAGAAAATGATGGTGGACCAAATTGATGCCGTATCTAAAGTGCTAGGTGTACCAGCACATGTGTGGATGTGTTCCACAGTGGGCCGTACAGCAGCTCGTGGTTTAGATGCACAAGTGGCAGCTAACTTGAGCCAACATTTCTATAATCGCTTGATTGAAAATATCAAAAATGGTGATACTGTTGTGGCGGATACTCGTAAATTCGATCCTAATTCTTGGCCAAAAGAGGCAAAAGGTGTAGGTTTATTAGATGCACCACGTGGTGGTTTAGGACATTGGTGTGTCATCAAAGATGGTCGTGTAGACAATTATCAATGTATCGTGCCAACGACATGGAATGCATGTCCTAAAACGATTGCTGGCGAACATGGTGCATACGAATCTAATATGATAGACACTAAAGTCAAAGTGGCGGATAAACCATTAGAAATTTTAAAAGGTATACATTCCTTTGACCCTTGTTTGGCATGTGCTACACACTTGTACAATAAAAAAGGTGAAAAAATAGTATCTGTGAATACAGATGCCCTATGTAAATAGGGAGGAGGCTGTCTATGTTACCATTAAATAAAAAGCCTTATCGTGTATTTAGTTTATGGCTCCGCATTTTCCATTGGACTATGGTTCTCTGTGTAACGGCTCTATTCTGGACGGGCCTATATATTGGGAATCCAGGTTTCCAAGCTACACCAGGTAGTGTGGAACCGACAATCGCAGTGGGCGGTTGGTTCTCTATGGAGATGATTCGTAAAATTCACTTTATCGCAGCATTTATCCTAATTGCTGCACTTATATTCCGTATTTATGGTGGAATTCGATATCGTGGCGATAGATTGTTTCCTAGATTTCATAAAAAGTCGTATTGGATTGGTCTGTGGGACACAATTAAGCACTATCTAATGTTACCACAGCAACGAGAGCATCGTTTCTTGCGTAATTCTATGGCTCGTACTAGTTATTTGGGGGTATATGTGCTGTTATTCCTAGAAATTTGTACAGGTCTTGCTATGTTTGCACAAGTGTATCCTAATACGTGGATTGCACAAATTTTTAATCCTGTAAATTTATTATTTACAGAGTATGAAGTGCATATGATTCATCACTACATTGCTTGGGGATTTTTGTTATTTACAATTATACATGTGTATATGGCATTCCGCGAAGATGTTATGGAAGAATCTGGGGAAGTATCCAGTATGGTTTCAGGGATGAAATTCTACCCTACGGATCCAGAAGATATAGAGGACTTATATGGACCAAATAAAAAATAATCCCATCGTGCTATTAGGGGTAGGCAATATTTTGCTTACTGATGAGGGATTCGGTGTCCATGTGGTGAACCAATTACGGGAGGATTATGTATTTAATCCTCCTATTACCATTCTAGATGGAGGCACCATGGGCATGGAACTTCTTACCTATATGCGGGGTATGACAAAACTATTGTTAGTGGATGCCATCAATGGTGGTGAGGCACCGGGCACAGTATATGAGTTTCCCCATGAGGAAATGAACAGTTATTTTACAGAAGCTATTTCTGTGCATGAAGTGGGGATGCAAGATATTTTACGTATCCGTGCGTTACAAGAAGATCCTTTAGAAGATGCCGTTGTCATCGGTGTAGAACCTGAAAGTTTAGAATTAGGCCTTACCTTAAGCAATTCCACACAAGCTGCGGTAGCAGAAGTGAAAAAACGGGTGCTGAAGGTTTTATCTAATTGGCATGTAACAGCTAGTCCTGTGAGTGGAACAGAAGAATAGACTGCTACATACTATAAAACTGTAATCATTTGATAAGGAGATTCTATGCAAAATGAATTTGGCCGTGTAAAAGCGGTGTTTCAAGAATTAAAAAATGCTATGCAGCACTTGCGTCAAACAGGAGAGACCTATACGATTTATGTGGAAAATACAGGTCTCACTATGGAAGAGCAAGTGGAAGTATTGGAAACATTGGGACGTGGTGATGTGACGATCCATCTGAAAGATACAGATCAACCGGTAGAGTGGTATGAGTCTACTATCCGTGGCGTTTGGATTGGTACTTTTCGCAATGGGAGAGATGAAGCTATCCTCTATACCATTGAAGTATGTCGTTACCCAGAGTTAGCAGGCGCTTATGATGAAGATATCATTGGAGGAGAAGCGGACTTACAAGACTGGATTGAAGCAGCTGACCTGTAGTGGGTATGATTGTCTATAATAAATGTTACATATATGGCTGGAAATAACCTATATTTGCTATATCAATAAATCATAGGTAGCACTATTTCCATAAGAAAATATATAAAATAGCATAAATAAAACTCTCTTATTATGATTTAATGAGAGAGTTTTTCAGTTTTGTAGAGGTGTATTTTGTGCTTAAACATAGTAGTTTTTAGTAGGAAATAATGTATTGAGAAGATTAAATATATGTGTATTTTAAATGGTTTATAAAGGATGGATATTTGTCCATATAAGGAATGAAGTATGTGATTTAAGAATACCTTAGAAATAGAGAACTATATGCATTTACCATTAAATGATAATAAATTCTATCATAATAAACAGTTATAGTACCTATTCTTAAAGAATTGAAAAAGATAGTGCATGGTGTTACAATAATACACAAGAGAAAGGTCTCTGTTTTAAGTTGAGGAGGGATTACTTTGCGTAACATTCACGTTGAGAAAGTAACAGAAAAGGTAGCAGAATTATGTATGAATGCAGCATATCATCTTCCAAAAGATATGTACAATGCATTGAAAAAAGGCTATGAATGTGAGAAATCTCCAGTAGGTAAAGGTGTACTAGATCAAATCATTAAAAATGCGGAAATCGCTGATGCTGAAGATCGTCCAATCTGCCAAGATACTGGTCTTACAATTGTATTCTTAGAAGTTGGTCAAGACGTACACTTCGAAGGTGGCGATCTTGAAGAAGCGGTGCAAGCTGGTGTAGCAAAAGGTTATGTTGATGGATATCTTCGTAAATCCGTAGTAGCTGAACCTTTGTTCAACCGTGTAAATACTAAAAATAATACTCCAGCAGTTATTTACACTAAAATTGTTCCAGGTGACAAAGTTGACATTAATGTAGAGTTAAAAGGCTTTGGTTCTGAAAACAAATCTGGCGTAAAAATGTTGGTTCCTGCTGATGGCGTTGAAGGCGTTAAAAAAGCAGTTCTTGAAATCGTTAAAAAAGCTGGCCCTAACCCATGCCCTCCAATGGTACTAGGTATTGGTATCGGTGGTACAATGGACTATGCAGCATTCCTTTCCAAAAAAGCTCTTCTTCGTTCCGTAGAAGTACGTAATGCACATCCTGAATATGCAAAATTGGAAGAAGAAATCAATGCAATGGTTAACAAAACTGGTATCGGACCTCAATTAGGTGGTTCTACAACAGCAGTTTCCGTTAATATCGAGTGGGCAGCAACACATATCGCTGGTCTTCCTGTAGCAGTAACTATCTGCTGCCACGCTAGCCGTCATGCTCACGGTGAAGTTTAAGAGGGGGAATAACCATGGCAGAACAAATTCGTATTCAAACACCTTTAACAGAAGAACAATCCCGTAAATTAAAAGCTGGTGATATGGTTCTTATCTCTGGTAAAATCTACAGTGCTCGTGATGCTGCTCATAAAGTAATGACTGAAGCATTAGCACGTGGCGAAGAATTACCAATCGATTGGCATGACAAAATCGTTTACTATTTAGGACCAAGCCCAGCTAAACCAGGAGACCCAATCGGTTCCGCAGGTCCTACAACATCTGGTCGTATGGATGCTTACACACCAACAATGCTTGATCAAGGTATCAAAGGCA
>CAUPZH010000012.1:0-53057 GCA_963515865.1 uncultured Veillonella sp. | reverse complement strand
ACTTCTTTCGAAGTAATTACCTTACATTGTTCAGTTTTCAAAGATCAACTTTGTCGTTCACAACACTGTGTTGTGGCGACTAGATTATAATAACAGATTCACAATTTCATGTCAACAGTTATTTTAATCTTTTTTAATTTTCTTATCTTTACTTTTAAGAAAATTAAAAGTGCTTGTGTCTCAAGCACTGAATGTATTATATGATATTTTTAAATAATTTGCAACCCCACTTTTTTGTATTTATATATATTTTTTCTATAGAATTCTCCTATATAATCTAGCCCTTCTTAAAACAACTAAGTTAAGTACACCTAATCTAAAGCATAATGTACACCTCTTGCTTGTAATTATAATCGGTTTTTTATACCCTCATGTGACGGGACTACTTATGTTTCTTCTGATTAACGTAGTTATACACAGAACAGTTTGTGTAGCTCCTTATTACCTAAATTCCCCAAACATCATAAGAGTACAGGATTCCGCACCTTAGAATGAAATCATACGTAGAACACCTTGTGGCAGTGTTATTAACTTAATCATACAAATGTAAGAAGAGCACGGTAAGCCTCCAAATAACCACTCACAAACCTTTCCTAGAAGAACGCAGTTATGTGTAGTAGCTTTGTGGCGTTTTTACTATCTAAATTACACATATACAAGAAGAGCACGGTGTGCTCCGAACAAACATTATGAAATACCGTTTGTGAGGAGTATACCGTGCTCTTCAATTTATCTTATTAAGTTTAATTAGCCACAGGCTACATAGCATTACAAATGACGATACATTATGAAATACCGTTTCTGAAGGAATGTGTCCTACTCTTCTTTTGCTTTATGATTCTCTAACCGAACGCGATGCCCCTAGAGAGGACATACTCCCCTTCCCCTAAAGAACGCAGTTATACGTAGAACGCCTTGTGCCTATTATATTGACTAAATCACACATACAAGAAGAGCACGGTGTGCCCCCGAACAAACATTATGTAATACCGTTTGAGAGGGGGCATGCCGTGCTCTGCCCTTTATCGTATTCAGTTAATAATCGCCACAAGGCAGAATAGCATTACAAGTGAAACCCTTGAGTTTTTGCAATTTCCACCAAAGCACTGCGCTTCTCATCCTTCATTTGTAATCGCCCCACTACTTGGTCTGTAAATTTTGGCAATGGGTAATTCGGGCTACGAAGATCATAATATTGGTTCATTTCTTCATCATAGTCTTCTAGTAGTTCATGATAATTATCAAATGTGCTATACGCATCGTCAAACACATTTGCTTCTCTTGGCATACGCGGTTTCAACGCTGGTTTTTGATCTGCCATACCTAGACCAAGTCCTACCACAGGGAATGTTAATTCAGGTAATTTCAAAATTTCAATCATCTTCTCTGCATCATTTAACACACTACCTAAATATACTGTACCATATCCTGCCAATTCTGCTGCGGTCACCATATTTTGTGCCGCTAGGCAAGCATCAGTCCACCCTTGAAAGAATCGATCCGCATCACTTGCCGTATCAAGGTTTAGCCCTTTTTCTTTCATAATTTGTGCATTGCGATAGGCATCCACCACAAATACAAACAATTCAGGCATATCTTTCACATAGTCTTGTTTACATACTTCTGCAATGGCTGCTTTAATTTCTGGGTTCACAATACGGATGATACTAAATGTTTGCATCCCCATACTTGTGGCAGTCCGTTTCGCTACATCTAACAATATACTTAGGTGTTGTGGGGATACACGCATCGGTTTATATTGACGAATACTTTTATGGTCTAACATAATATCAATAGGGTTCATTGTTTTTCTCCTAACTTTCATCGTACTTTCATATACGATATGTATTATAATAGTAATATAAGATGTACTGCACTCCTACCATTGTAGGTCACTTATTTTTTATTTGTCAACAGGTACATCATAGAGAAAGGAACAAATTATGAAACATTCATTTCTTTTGAAAGCTTTCACTATTGGAGCACTCATGACATCAGTTGCATTAGGAACTATGGCAGCAGATATGGCGCCAGGGGAAATTTCCGTCACAGGCCAAGCCGTTCGCCAAGTAGCACCATCTTATGCACTACTTAACCTTGGGGTATCTAGCAAAAATACGTCTGTTCAATCTGCAAAATCTCAAAATGATGCGATTATGTCTAAACTTATCTCATCCCTACAACATTTAGGCGTATCTAGAAATAATATCCAAACATCTAACATTACTATCAACCCTAATTACGATTACATTGATGGGAACTCAAAATTAAATGGTTATAATGTCAACAACACTGTTGTTGTTAGGGTATATGATACATCCTCTATCGGAAAAGCCATCGACGCAGCGATCGCTAGTGGCGCTTCTGATATTAATTCCCTTACATTCCAAACCGATGTATCTCAAGAGATAGAAGACCAATTATCTACATCTGCTATTAGTGATGCACGCCATCAAGCAGAAGTGATTGCAAAATCTCTTGGCCGCGAACTAGGCCCTGTTAAGTCCGCAAGCTTAGGAACTACACGCACACAGACTATGGAAATAAACCCTAGATATGCTATGCTTGCAGTAAAATCTATGGATTTATCTAGCTCTACACCTATAGAGAATGGAGATATGTCCGCCAACAAAACAGCAAATGTAGTTTTCTATTTACAATAGCCTGTATGCCTTTTAACACAACTATGTGATTGCCAAAGTACGCGCATTCATATACACATCTACTGACACCAACGATACATGTTGTACATGTCACTTACAACTAACATATGACACATACAAGAAACGTCATCCTATGCATGGCGTTTCTTCTTTTTTCTACAAAAAACCGTAGCGAGCCTAATCATCGGTCGCTACGGCTTTTTCTTATTGTTTCTTAGGCACAACTTTAAAGCTGTCATGCATTTGCTTTTTCATATCATCTGTTAATGGACAAGGCCATTCATTGATATCATTATGCTTCTTTAATTTTTTTAAATCCTCGGGACTTAATTTTTGCTTTTCTGCATCGTCAAATGTAATCATGATTCCATCACCTCTACTTGGAATACTAGAAAAGGAAAGACAAATTTCTTTCTGTTTCCATTATATGATGAAAAGCACCTTCTTGTGAAGATGCTTTTCTATGTATACACAATACTTGTATCGTACATATCCTAGGAAGGATTACACCCTTGAATCTATGGACGATACGCGTGTCAAAACAAGTATCTCCGTTGACACTCCAAATACTTACAGATATCTATGGATTGCTATTATTATGCACGATTTTTAATTTCTTCTTTGATGTTAGCCAAGAATTCTTCCCAAGGAATCGCCCCTTGTTCGCCTACGCCACGTTTACGAACAGCCACTTTTCCTTCTTCCACTTCTTTATCACCCACCACAAGCATGTAGGATACTTTTTCCATTTGTGCTTGACGGATTTTGTAACCGATCTTTTCGCTGCGATCATCTAGTTCCACACGCACATAGGCATCTTTAAATGCTTTACGTAGTTTTTCAGCATATTCTACATGTTTTTCACTGATTGGAAGGATTTTCACTTGTACTGGTGCCATCCAAGTTGGGAATGCCCCTGCAAAGTGTTCAATCAAGATACCAATGAAACGTTCCATAGAACCAAAGCATGCACGGTGAATCATGATTGGACGATGTTTTTGACCATCTTCTGCGATATATTCCAAGTTAAAACGTTCTGGCAAGTTCATATCCAATTGGATAGTACCACATTGCCATGTACGGCCGATAGAATCGCGAATATGGAAATCTAATTTAGGGCCATAGAACGCACCATCACCTTCGTTGATACGATATGGAATACCTTTTGCCTCAATCGCTTCACGCAATGCTTCTGTCGCTAAGTCCCAAATCGCATCGTCGCCAATAGCGCCTTCTGGTTTTGTACTTAACTCTACATGATAGGACAAGCCAAATTGAGAGTAGATACGACCGAATAAGTCGATAACGCTCATTAACTCTTCTTTAATTTGAGATGGAGTCATGAATACATGGGCATCATCTTGTGTAAAGCTACGTACACGGAATAAACCATGTAAAGCACCGCTCAATTCGTGACGATGCACTAAACCAAGTTCAGCCATACGAATTGGCAAATCACGATAGGAATGCATATCGTTTGCATACACCAAGATACCGCCTGGGCAGTTCATTGGTTTAATGGCATATTCTGCTCCATCGATTTGTGTTGTGTACATATTTTCACGGTAATGGAACCAGTGACCAGATGTTTCCCACAAATGTTGACTCAAGATAATTGGAGTACGAACCTCTTCATAATCATAGTCATGATGTACTTCACGCCAGAAATCTTCTAAGGCGTTACGCACCGCCATGCCTTTTGGCAAGAAGAATGGGAATCCTGGTCCTTCTTCTTTGATGACGAACAAGCCAAGCTCTTTGCCTAATTTACGATGATCACGACGAGCGGCTTCTTCTAATAAGTGTAAGTATTCCTCTAGTTCTTCTTTCTTTTCAAAAGCAGTACCATAAATACGTTGCAACATTTTATTTTTTTCATCGCCACGCCAGTATGCACCTGCAATGCTTTGTAATTTGAAAGCTTTTACTTTACCAGTGCTTGCTAAGTGTGGACCTGCGCAAAGGTCAGTGAACTCACCTTGTTTATACGCAGAAATCACTGCATCTGCTGGCAAGTCATTGATCAACTCCACTTTGTAGTTTTCATGTTTAGCTGCGAAGAAATCTAACGCTTCTTGACGTTCCATCAATACTTTTTCGATAGGCAAGTTTTCTTTTACAATACGGCTCATTTCCGCTTCGATTTTCGGTAAATCTTCTGGCACTAATTTATGTTCCATATCGATGTCATAGTAGAAACCATTTTCGATAGCTGGTCCAATCGCCAATTGTGCATCCGGCCATAAGCGTTTTACAGCTTGTGCCATCACATGGGATGCAGTATGACGGAATGCATGTTTACCACCGTCGTCTGCAAATGTTAAAAAGCTTACTTTAGAACCTTCTACTAGTACTTCACGTAAATCTGTTAATTCACCATTTACATCAGCAGCTAATACTTTTTTTGCTAAACTGTTTGATAATTGTTTTACTGCTTCACACAATGTAGTTCCAGCTGCAAAGGCTTTAGAACTTCCATCAGGTAAAATGATATTTACTTCACTCATTTTGTACCTCCCTAGGTCTAATACTACTATGCCATTGGGGATGGCAATACTTTTTACCAACAAAAAAAGACCTTCTCCCACACAAGGGACGAAGATCTTCGCGGTTCCACCCTAGTTAGTCCCTATTCATAGGACTCACTCTTACGGACGATAACGGGTCCATACGGATTCAATTACAAGCCTAGCCTTCACTGAACCAGTTTGAAGGTGGTAACGTCTAAGTCTACACTAGATACTCACAGCCAAGGTATCTTTCTCTGAAAGTATAGATGGTTAGGGTCATGTCCTTCGCATCACTGTTGCTTATATAATAATATAATTATAATAAACAAAAACCCTATCTATGTCAAGGGAATTTTTTCGATATACCCTTATAGATAAAAAGCACTGCCCTTGTCATCAACGAATCAGTTGACACTTAGGTAGTGCTTTATAGTCAGATAGGCTCTATTCACCAGAATTAACTTTTATCCCATGTCTCTTTTGCTGTTTCCAATAACCCCTTAAGCCGTGCCAAGCCTTTTCTTCTCAATCGATGGATATAACTATGACTGCATTCCAAGGTATCTGCAATAGAGGCTACACTATGGTCCTTGTAATACACTTCTTCCACTACGTGCTGCTCCGCCAAGGGCAACTGTTTCATTGCGGATGTGACCATATCACCATACATGCGTTCCTCACAAACGATTTCTGTAGAAGGGCCCTCAGCAGGTAATTGTTCCCACCAAGTTTCACCATCTTCCGTTTCCGATTGTAGCACAATCCCTTCCTTACCTTCCTTACGAAGATAGTCCAAGATACGCCCTCGAATACGATGCACTGCATAGAGGGAGAAGGCTACACCTTTCTTAGAATCATATCGCTCTACCGCTTCAATGAGCCCAATGGTCCCCTCTTGAATGCAATCCATCCTATCTACCTTAGAAGATTGGTACACATTAGCTTCTTTCAACACTAAAGGTTGGTAATGCTCAATGATCGTCATACGAGCCTCCAAGTCTCCGTCTTCTTCGTAAGACTTCCAGAGCTTCTGTTCTTCTTCCCAGGTCAATAATTCAATTGTATCCACACTGGCAATATAATCGTTGAGCATACTTTCACCTCCTTTAGAATCGATAACGCCACTGCGCCCCTAAATAGCGTTTATTTTCATTATTAATCCATCCTGTAGCACTAATACTACGATTGATATCATACTGAAAGCCATACGACACATGGTCGTTCTTAAGACCTCTAGTTAAGGTGACCATCAAATCCGGTACTACATATTTACCGATGGTAACGTTAAAATTATTTTTTTCCTGCAAATCACGAGAGTCTTTTCCGTCTAAAGAACCTGTGGTAATATTCACCAAATCTAATCCCAGCGTATCTTGTAACACATCTTCGATATAGCCAAATGCCAAAGACTGTAAACTAGATGTCAGTAAAGCATTGGCATCTTCTGATGTAACTCCACTAGCATTGCCCACATTACGACCAAATGTCAACAGTGAAATAATTTGACGCTCCGACAAATTAGGTTCAGACGTTAATTTTAATCTCATCTGCGTAGCAGGACCTTCCGCTTGTAGAGATATTCGATAATTTTTCACATTTGCCATACTCCGAACATTGAGTTCAGGAATGATACTACCTGTAACAAATTTCGCCTGTCCTTCTGTAATTTTAAAACGATTTTTTAAATATTTCACATGCCCTTTGTTGACGGATAGCTTACCACTCGCCTTCGGTTCTCCTACCGTTCCTTCAAATTTAACATTACCTTGCAAGAACATATCGTAGAGCAATGGATTATAAAGACGTACATTATCTTTCGCATCAATGGTTAAGTCCAATCCTAATGGAATGGATGTATCTGAACTTTCAAGAGTCAATGGAATCGAAGCTACCACATCGTGCAATATAATATTCCCCACCAAGGTCGGCATATCCTGTTTATCTACGATGTACAGTTCACCATCTAGTGGGCCCGTATAGAAGGCATGACCAATTTCGATACCTTTCATCTGCAACGCACCATAGTAGGACGTAATGCCAGAACCCATCCAACCAATATTCCCAGATAGGCCTGCATTGCCCTTACCCATTGTGGTACTGCCTGTTATGTCGACATGATTGCCTCTAAATGCAAGTTGTCCTTTTAATTGAGTCACCGGCTTTTTCAAAGATTGTAATTGCATAGATCCATTAGCGAGTTCTACCGTACCATTGGCCAAGATATTCGACAAATTGCCTGTCACATGAACGACACCATGAATAGCACCATCTGCGGACTGTACTTCTTTAAACATCAATGGCAGAACAGACAAGTTTGCCTCATTCATGTCCACATACACATCAAACTGTTTCGTCATATCATCGGTTACGTATTCATTGGTTACAAAAGCCCCCAATGGTAGCTTGCCACGAACTTTAATAGAAGAGTCTGATTTTTTAATCATTCCTTGTTGGATATTCACTACTTGGTCTTCCATGGTTCCTAAGATACTCAACTGATCTAGGCTAATACCATTGATGACTGCTTGTTCCACTTCACTGGAAAATTCTACCTTTGGCGATTTCGTAAGTCCATGCACATTGATGATAAAATTCCAATTTCCCTGTGCATTTACATTTTTGGTTACTAGAGGTAGTACGGTTTGTACCGGCACTTTCGATGCCACCAACTGAATATCCGTAGAACCATCTAAATCGGCTTTCCCTTTGCCCACAATAAGACCTTCTTTAATAGGTAATTTGAAGGTTCGAATATCAATCGTCCGCCCACCATAACCTACATCCACTGTAGCAGTTCCTACTACTTCATCTCGAATCGTAGTATTTTCCAGAGTTCCTTTTACGTCCAGTCTCGGACTGTCACTAGTACCACCTAACTCAATGGTAGCCTGCAACTTTCCATTCACATCTGGTACTTGTGCGTTGGTTAACGCCAATAATTGATGTAAATCTCCATCTCGGACACGTACATACCCAAATAAGTGTTTTGGATTCTCTAATTGAACTCCACCTTTCACTTCATAGCGACTAGTGCCACTACCTGTGAAAGTCAACCCTTGTAGATGCACTACCTGTGGTGTAATGTACACAGAACCTGTTATATCATGCAAGGTAGTATCTTTCACCTGCAACGCATCGGACTGCACGTTTCCTTCAAAGATCGGAGCATCTACAGTGCCACCAAGATGACCTTCTGCACCAACATAGCCAACTATGTTAAGACCCGCATCACGAACGAATGGTTCAATGGGTACCGCATCGCCTACAAAATTAATATCTAGCTGCTTATCTTGTATATCTCCATCTACAATGATAGAGGAGCCATAGGTACTGATATCTAACCTTGGCAAATGGAGATGACCATTATGATATGTATAGGCCCCTTCAATGGATGTAAAGAGTTTACCGTATGCGGAACCATCCCAAGCTTTCAGATGCCCTTCTATTTGCGGGCGTTGTACTGTTCCTTGTACATGAACATCCGTATTAAGCCATCCTGTCATAGGAATATCTGTAAAGTTTGGCAACACATCTTCAATACGCACATCCTTTGCAGAACCTTTGATATCTATCGCACCGTCTAACTGGATGAATCCGTCTAGATTATAGGTGCTTTTTCTATATTCCAAATCACCTTCAAGAATATGGAGGGTAGTATCCTCTAACTTAGTCTTAACAAAAGCTCGGTCAAACTTGGTTGTTCCATAGGAAAGCGTTTCACCAGCAATCATGATCGTACCTGTCGGATTCTCTAGTGACCCTTGTAAGTTAGCCTCCAAAGAAACAGTGCCCCCCAACGGTTTAGGGCTCCATTCATTGAATTGTTCTAATCCAATATTAGTGCCATGTAAATTAATACCAAATATACCATTGCCGAATCGACCACTACCCGTGAAAGTACCTCGCCCCCAAGTACCATTTAGATATGGCACTATTAGCTGTGTGCCATCCCAAGATACATTGGCATCCAAAGTATCCACTAAGATAGATTGATATCCAATGTGGCGCCCATGTACAGAGCCGTTTATTTTGGAAATCGATCCTTGTTCCCCTTCAATGGTTACGGACCCACTCACCGTGCCCTGTACAGTAGGCAAGCCCTCAAGAGGCAGCCCATATAGGGATACATCTTGTACCTCTACTTGTGCAGAGAAATTATCTGTATCCATATGATAGGAGCCAGTACCAGTTACAGTTCCACCTTGCGTACTCAGTTCTGCATCTCCTACATGAATCACTTGATCTCCATAGGAAAGATGAGCTTTTCCACGATTTACTGTAATCCCTTCATAGGCAACATCTCGTATCTCTACATCGCCACTAGCTTTTACATTCGATACAGGTCCTGTTAACAATGCATCTGCCGTAATAGTTCCTGTGAGTGGAAGTTGACCAAAAGAAGCTAGATTCCACTCTTTCAAACCTACGTTGACATGTAATGTAGGATCCTCATCAAAAACATGGTGTACAGTGCCACTCACACGAAGGTGCTCGTCATTCACATTCGCTTCAATTCCATCCAAGAACAGCACATCTCCATGGATTTGAAGTGTCCCCTTCCCAGATGTTAACCGATAACCTTGAAGCGTCGTTCCTACATTTTGGAAGGAAAGTCCCCCTTCACCATACCAGAAGCCTCCACGTTGTGTGACTGTCAATGCTACATCTGTAAGTTCTCCTGTCATAGGGCTTACTGCGCTTGGTAAGGAGATTCGATTCATAATAGAAGCCATATCTAAATGTGGTGTTTCCACATAGAATGATCGATTACCACTGTCATCCAACGCCCATTGTATGTTGGAATGAATATGATCCTTTCCTAATTGGGCATCCACGACTCCATCTAGCATATGTCCACCATCACCTAGGACAGTCATATTCACATCCGATAAGAGCAACGGTTCTGCATGAGGTAGGTAAAGAGATACGCTCCCTTTCTCTAATCGTAGTAATCCACTGAATTGACTAGGACTATCCGACTCTCGTTCCTTCACTAACTGTAGTACATTCCATTGTCCCTGTTCATCTTGCACCACATTGACATGCGGTGAACTAACAGTAACTGTACCGATTAAAGCGTCTGGTGATACCTGTCCAAAAGGATATTGCAATACCTTGAGCCATTGAATGGATACCGTCAACGCATCTGCGGTAAGCACACGTTGCCCTTTCGCATCGTCTACGATAAGATCTTTCATTTGAACGGAACCATCCCAACCAATGTGAAATGTTGAATAGGAAACAGTTCCATTCAGTGCTGTATGTAATTGTTCTTGCACATAAGGTCCTACATAGGTTTCACTCAATGGTTGTAAGCCAAATCCAACGCCTGCTACACATCCACTCAGTACAATACCTAGTATCCAGTGTTTCCGCTTCATGATTCACCTCATATCGGTATGATCATTATCCTTGATTCACAATCATTGCGCCACCACCCACTGTGGCTTCTACAGGAATACCCATAGCTTTTTCTAAGGTAGCCATGCTTAAGTTATAGTTATATAGAGCATCTACATAATTATTACGCGCAGTAGCTAACGCCGTTTCCGCATCAAGTACATCCACATTCGTACCTACTCCTGAACGGTAACGCAATGTTTTAATACGGAAATCCTCTTGTCCTGCTTCTACTGCAGCATGAGTACTTTGAATATTTTGCTCTGCTGCTTTTAAATTTAAGTATGCCTCTTGCACCTGTAACTCCACCGTATCAATCGTTTGTGCATAGGCTTCTTTCGCTTTTTCTAAATTTGCTTTAGCAGCACTTACGTTAGCTTTTGATTGGCCCCCATCCCATAAATTCCAAGATAAAGAAGCTCCTACGGACCAATTTTTGTTATCGTTACCAGTCCAGTGTGCACCATTCATACCTCGGCTAGCATTGGCTTTCACCACTGGAATATCAGAAGCATCTGCACGGCTCACATTTTCTTCTGCTGATTTGACTAACATCGCTGCTTGTACGATACTACCACGATGTGCTACTCCATAGGATTTTGCAGATTCCAATGAAATACCATATGGTGCATAGGTTAATTCTTTATCTGCTGTTACGATTGGTGTAGATACAGGCAATCCCACATGATTGTTAAACTTTGCCTCTGCTAAACTAGCTGCATTTTTCGCTTCTACTAAAGACGTTTTTGCATTGGCTAATCGCGTATTCGTTGCTAATACATCTGATTTAGATACAATGCCCACTTCATATTGTAAATTCGCATTTTTTAAATGTTCTTCGTAATCACGAACGGTTTGTTCTGCTACGCTCACCTTGTTACGGGACTTAACTAAAGACAAATAATTCGTTGTAGCCGTTAACTTTGCTGTTTGTGCCGCTTCCGTTAATGCTGCGCCACTGCTATCACGATTATACTTGGCTGCTTCAATTTGCGCATCCAAAGCACGGTTAAACAGGGATACTCCTAGCCCTAATTGATGCGAGAAGGCATTTCCAGTTTTACTAACACCGTTCACTTCATTTCTTGTATGATCTGCCTTATACATATAGGATACAGATGGATTTCTACCACTGGTAGCAACCCCTACCTGTGCTACTGCCGCTTCATAATCCCATTGAGATTGATGTAAGGTTCTATTATTTTGCAATGCTAATGCAATAGATTGTGGCAGTGTAACTGACACAGATTGACTGTTTGTCTGTACTTGGTTTTTATACGCCTTCGTCATCATTGCCGCTTGCGCCGTTGCTTTTTGTTGAAAGTGTACTAATTTTACTGTATCTGTTTGCGGTGCTGCTGCTCCTACTGTACATGCATAAGCTGCCAACATCGCTGCTACTGTCATTATTTTTGTATTCATTGGGTCCTCCTAAAATGTCTTTCTTAGCCCAAAATAATTCACACGGTTACGATCATGACCATACCAAGTCCATTGACCTACCGCATAGGTATCTTTCCATAATTGAACATCTGAACGAATCCGATAGGAACCATGGCGGATATCGAATAGAGCTCCAGATAGTGAAAGTGGTTTTCCAAATCCCACATCGGCTCCTACGCCTATCTTTCCATCAAATAAACCACCTCGTAAGTATATTTGATCTAGCACTCGTTTCCCATAGGTAAGGTCCACATTGGAACCATTACCTATATTAGAAATCCCTAAGGTATAGATAGAATCTTTCGTCATAAGGCGCACATCTGCATCGGTACGAACTTTTTTATCCTCTGGACCATACAATACCTCTGCTCCTATTTGCGTCTTAAGATCCGACTTTTTTCCATCCGAACCTGCTTTCACATCTCCTCCTGTGAGACGATTTAACTTAGTCGTCAATTGTGCTGTATTATGTAAGGTTTCCTTAATATCGGCGGCACTCTTAGGGTCTGTCACAACCCCTTCCATAGCACCTGCCATTTTCGAAATGCTATCTGTAGTCGTTTTTAAATTATTTACAATTTGGCGCATCTCTGTACCCGCTTGACCATCTGCATTAAATTGCTTCATATTCGTATCCATCTGGTTCGTCAAGGATTCCATATTTCGTGTAATACCCACCATGTTTGCTGTTAGGGCAGAAATATTATCACCATTATTCGCTAACATAGCATTCATTTGAGCCGTCAAATTTGCTGTATTTTGAGCAATTAACTCTGTCGATTGTAAGGCATTGCGCAAGGCGCTTTGTGTTTTTTCATCCCCAATGATGCCATTCATAGATTGTAACGTAGTGGTCGCCGCTTCCATCAATTTCGTGGCTTGTGCCATCGTTTTATCAATTTCACTTTTTCCATCCCCTGTAATGAAAGCTCCGTCATCTAAATACAAAGTACTACGACCCGGTGTAATTTGTATGAATTTATCCCCTAAAATACCATCACTTTCCATGGTAAACGCAGAATCTGTAGGAATTTTTACATCTTTGTCGATGTCCATAGACACTGTAATCCCTTTATCAGTCACTTGCATGGATTTAACTTTTCCTACTTTCACCCCTGAAAATCGTACTGTATTACCTTCTTTCAAACCGGTCACAGATTGAAAGTTTCCTGCAATATGCATGGTAGGAGCTGCAAATATATCAAATCGTCCTAAGAACACAATGCAAACAGCAAATAGGACTACTCCCACCACGGTAAATAGACCTACCTTCGCTTCTGTTGTCCACTTCATGGCATATCTCCTTCTTCTTGTATCTCTGTTTTTACAGATTTACGTCCCTCTATAAATTGCTGCACCTTCGGATTCTTTGAATTTCTAAATTCTTCCGTTGGTGACACTTCAATAAATTTTCCTTTATCTAATAAAGCAATGCGATCCGCCACAAAAAAGGCTGAATTCATATCGTGAGTGACCACGATAGAGCTACATTGCAAATGAGATTGCATACTTCGTATTAAACGACTAATAGTTCCCGATGTAATAGGATCCAATCCTGAAGTCGGTTCATCATAAAGAATGATATTGGGATCTAATGCAATAGCACGAGCCAGACTAATCCGTTTTTTCATACCTCCTGATAATTCACTAGGCATATAATGCTCCGTTTTTGGTAATCCTACCATACGTAGTTTTCTAGCTACGGTACGTTGAATCTCTTCTTCACTCATCGTAGTATGCTGGCGTAGTCCAAATGCCACATTCTCTCCTACACTCATAGAATCAAATAAGGCAGAATATTGAAAGACCATTCCCATAGTTTGCCGTAATTTATCGAACTCATTTTCATCAATTTGCGTAATATCTACGCCATTGACTAAAATGGTGCCACTGGTAGGACGTAACAAACCGATAATCAACTTGAGCAATGTACTTTTACCCGCTCCAGAGCCCCCTAAAATAGCAAGGGTTTCTCCATCCTGGATGGTTAAATCTACATGGTCTAAAATCGTTCTATTCTCATAGGCTAGGACCACATTTTGTAATTCAATCATAGGTCCTCCTAGAATAATAAGACTGATAAAAAGTAATTTAATATAAACACTAAGATAATACTAGTTACGACAGAACTAGTAGCAGCATACCCAACAGCAGTCGCCCCCATATCTGTGTACATTCCTTTATAGGAGCCCACTAAGGCTATGACCGCTCCGAACACACAGGATTTAATTAATCCGTACGTCAAATCAGATAGGATAGCAAAAATTTGGATGGAATCTAAGTAGGTAGAACCGGCTAGTCCTTTCACCATAGTAGCTACTAAGTAACCTCCGCCAGTTCCAATGAGAACTCCATAAAATGTCAGGATCGGTACCATAATCATACAAGCCACGACACGAGGCACTACAAGATATCCGATAGGGTTCACTGCCATCACCTTGAGCGCATCAATTTGTTCTGTCACTTTCATCGTTCCTAGCTCTGCCGTAATAGCTGCACCCACACGACCTGCTAAGACAACGCCCACTAAAACGGGACCCAATTCACGCCCCATGGCAATGGCCATAATACCGCCTACGGTTCCTTGTGCTCCATAACGAATCAGTACATCCGCTACTTGTAATGTCATAACAGCGCCTGCAAAAAACATAGTCAGTGATAAAATCGGCAAGGAATGCACTCCTAAGTGCGCCATTTGTTCGATTGTCAGCTTCCAATTTATTTTTGGTAATTGTCCTATGGTCCTCCATAGTAACAGCATGACCTCTCCTATTTGCGATAGGAAAAAGATTATTTGCTTACCAATCCATGTTAACCAAATCATAATTCCTCCTGAGTATTTGTATCAACTTTCAGTATATCACAAAACTCTTTGAATGTGCAGTAGTACCATAAGAGTTTTCAAAAATAAGAGCAGGAAATGATGAGGTATCACTTCCTGCTCTCTTCAGATGAAACTATTTAGTTTTCTTTTGGTCTGACTCGTCAGCTTTTACTTTCTCTTTTAACTTTGAAAGTTTGTCTTTGATACGTTGTTTACGCAAATGATCTCGATCTTTTTTATCTACTACTTGTACCGTAAACTGTCCATCCCCTAAGACAACATAATCCACTACGACTCTTGTAGCTTCATTATTTTCTTTTTCGTCGTCATCAGATGCTTTCAACCCTTTTTTATGTTTGCCCCCATTTGGCAACTCATCATCGTCCACATCTTCCTCATCTGCTTCTAGGCGCTGCTTTTTCGCCTTGTCTCCAGACTCTTCCACCATGCTGATATCGTCGGCTAAAAACTCTGCCACAATTTGGTTATTCTGATCATCTTCACTGAGATCTTTGAAATATTCCTCAAAGTTTTTATGCACTTTCAATCGTTGCACGATTTCGTCAGTCAAATTATATTTTTGTTTTTCAAACAAATATGGCAACGGAATGACGCCACCACCACGCACTTCAAGCGTATAGGTTCCTAGCTTTTGATCGTCTGGCACTTTAAAGATAATTTCTCGTTGAATCTTTCCTTCACGGTAAGCTTGTAAGTTTGTAGTAATTACAATATTATCACCGGGAGATACAATGACTTGGTCTGCACTGGCATCGATAATCGTAGCAGTTCGTTTCGCTTCTTCCACTTGTACATCTACTTGAATATCACGGATTTCATAGTCTTTGAAAGCATTATTCATTAAACTTTCCACAATATCAAATAATTCATCGATGGATTTTTCAGACACTGAACTACTAGAGTACACCATATTCCGTCGTTCTAAGGTAGGTAACTTAGGATCTACAGGTGTAATCTTAATATTGATCTTAGCTGTACCACCACCTACACGGTCTAACGTTTTATTCAGCAAACTATATACCGATGTCGCCACCAAGGTCGGAGTTAGTTTGGAGGATTCCACGACAGTGACCGCCGCATTACGCTCTACCCCACGATCTAAATCACGAAGTTGCATGCGCACAGGAACACCTTTTCCAAATACCCCAACGGTACCAGCAATACCTGCCCCACGATCTTCTGTGATAACACCTACTTCTCGCCCTAAGGACCCCAATTTAAAACCAGAATCTATACTTTTTACCACTGTAAAAATACTGGAGTTATTCATGAAATAACCTGTAGAGCCACGTTTATCAAATGGGTGTCCAAAGGCAACTACTTTATCCTTATCTACATAGGTAACAGTCCCTACGGCGCCCATCTTCAAATCACCTTTTACCAGTAATGCCGCAATAGAGCCACCAGGCACCATTGGTTTTACAATATCATCCGTGCTGTCACTAGCTGTAGCATATCCTTTATAACCAAAATCCTTAAATTTTGTTCCCAAATATGCTAAAGATGTTTCATCATAGCCATCTGCCATCAAAGGTGTACCCAATGGAATCAATTGTGTATCTTTCCATGGATTCGGTAAATCTTTTTGGTACTTTACATCCCACAGTTTTACCATTTGATCAATCGGTGTGACCATTCCCAAAGTACCATCTGTGAATCCCCAGCCATAGGCAACGGCGCCTACTAATTTTCCATCAATGTATACAGGGCTGCCACTCATACCATGAACAATACCACCAGATGCCTCAATGATGGGACCTGATACTTTTACCAAGATTAAATCTCCTGAAGGACCACGTTGTTTCATCACCCCTAGCACTTCCACTTGAAAGGAATCAATCTTGTCTCCTTGCACCACTGTATCCGCATGACCTACCATGCCACGATGTAAATCTTCTACTTTCATAAATTCTATTGCATGAGCACTTGTAAAAGTTGCCCCACACAATAAGAGCGCCAGCACACCCTTAGTGTACCGACGCCAAAAACGATGTAATTGCATCTATATCGCCTCTTCTTATTGATTATTAATGATTAATTATTGATCACTGTTATAATTTGACCACGTTCCACTGAGGCACCTGGTTCCACAGAAACCGTTTGTACTACGCCATTGACTGTAGCACGGGATGCCACCATAGGTCCCCCTAATGTTTGCACTGTAAGCAAAGGATCCCCTTCTTTCACAGAAGTACCTACGCTAACTACAGACACTACTTCACCAGATAACACAGTTTCATGATTCACTGGTGCTGCTTCTGCCGTAGCTGTCACAAATAATGCTGCTAACAATGCCCCCAAACTATATAGAAAAACTTTTTTCATATATATACACCTCCTACATTTTTCTTCCATGTACAGTATATCATATTTTCAAGAGTCTGAACAATGAATTCCTAGTAAAACAGTGCACTTTGCACACTGTCACTTTTACTAGCTATAGTATATACCCTTTATATGAAAGAATCATGAATGCAAGCATATACTATCGCAATTCTTCCAAGGTGTCTCGCAACTGATTCAACTCTGACAACGCTTTTCCTGTACCTAATATGACAGAATATCTAGGATGTTCCACCACATAAGCAGGACGACCAGTTTTTTCTGTAATCATACGATCTAAGCCACGAAGTAAAGAGCCTCCACCAGTCAAAATAATACCATGATCATTAATTTGCGCCAGTAACTCTGGTGGTGTTTTTTCTAAGATACTAATGATTCCTTCAATGATATGTTGCACTGGTCTTTCTAGGGCAAACTTCATATCTTTTGAAGTAATTTCCACAGCCCGTGGCAAACCTGTCACACTATGTCGACCTCGTACGATAGCTCGTTCCTCTCCAGACCTTGGATCTACAGTACCCACTTCGATTTTTAAGTCTTCTGCAGTGAGTGGCCCTATCAGTAATTTTTTCTTTCGCTTCATATATTGTAGTAATGCATCATCAAAGGTATCGCTACCGATGCGTAAACTCTCACTGACTACCACACCAGAATCACAAATCACAGCAATATCTGTGGTCCCACCACCGATATCGACCACCATAGCCCCCACTTGGTCTGCCTTATCTAAGCCAGTTCCAATAGCAGCTGCCAAAGGTTCTTCCATGAGCACTATTTTACGAGCCCCAGCTTGTAACAGCACTTCTAAGACAGCCCGTTTTTCTACTGGTGTAATGCTAGATGGCACACAGGCTATGATACGAGAACGAATGATTCCCGATACAGGTACTACACGGCGGATAAAATGACGCAACATATACGCTGTTGTATCATAATCGGCAATGACGCCCCCTTTTAAGGGCTGAATCACTTCGATCCCCTCTGGGGTTCTACCTAAAATCGCTCGTGCTTCATGACCTACGGCAATCACTTCTCTAGTCTTTATATCGCAAGCCACAAACCCAGGCTCATCTAGGACAATGCCTCGACCTTTGACATACATCACTACGTTAGTGGTACCCAAATCGATGCCAATATCTGTAGTCCATAAAAGGCTCATTTTTTCAAGGAATGATACAGGACGACTTTCTCGTTTAAAAGATGTTTGCTTTGTAGTCGTTCCTATTGGTTTTCTACGTACACGACGTTGTTTCCGTCTATCCTCTTTTGTTTGAGGTTCTTTTTGCTTACTCGTCCACCCGAACAATGTTAGCACCTATTCCTTTTAATTTTGCCACTAAATTATCATAGCCACGATCGATGTGTGTTAATTGACCTACTTTAGTCACTCCAGAGGCAGCTAAACCTGCACATACTAAGGCTGCGCCACAACGTAAATCGGTAGCTTCCACTTCAGCACCTACCAATTGCTCTACGCCAGTCACAATGGCTTTACGATCATCTACCTCGATAGAAGCACCCATTTTTTTTAATTCATCTACATGCATGAAACGATTTTCAAAGACTGTTTCCATCACAGTACTTGTTCCTTTTGCAACAGTCGTCATCGCCATAAATTGGGCTTGCATATCTGTAGGGAATCCAGGGTATGGCAAGGTTTTGATAGACGTTGCTTTCAATTGACCATTACTGATGACACGGATTCCATCAATATCTTCTTCTACCGTAACTCCCGCTTCTTTTAATTTAGCTACCACCGGCTTTAAATGCTCTGAAAGGGCATTTTCCACATATACATCACCACCAGCCATTGCTGCAGCAATTAAATACGTACCCGCTTCAATGCGGTCTGGAATCACTGTATGCACAGCGCCTTTCAATTCTTTCACGCCTTCAATACGAATCACATCCGTACCAGCACCACGAATATTAGCACCCATACTATTTAAGAAGGTAGCTAAATCAACAATTTCTGGTTCTTCTGCAGCATTTTCAATGATGGTTTTGCCTTCTGCAAAGGTCGCTGCCATAATTACATTTTCAGTAGCTCCTACACTTGGGAAATCTAAATAAATTAAATTACCTTTTAAACCTTCTGGAGCTTTTGCTTCTACAAAACCTTCACCCATAGTGATAGTAGCACCTAGTGCTTCAAAAGCTTTCAAATGCAAATCAATAGGACGACTGCCAATCGCACAACCACCTGGTAAGGCAATACGAGCTTCTCCTTTGCGCGCCAATAAAGGTCCCATCACCAAAAAGGACGCACGCATGCGACGTACTAAGTCATACGGCGCCTCTGTGGCAGAAATTGTAGACGCATCAAAGGTAATATTTTCTCCATCTTTCGTTACTTTCACACCAAGGGATGCAATGACATCACAAATAGTATGAACATCTTCCAAATCTGGAATTTCAAGCAGGGTGCTTGGAGTAGACGCTAATAAAGTCGCCGCAATAATAGGTAGCACTGCATTTTTTGCACTACTTACTCGAATACGACCTTGTAAAGGCGTACCTCCTTGAATAATAAGCTTTTCCAACTGAATTCCTCCTAATCTTATCTATAGTTATCGTTTAACGATGATATCCTATCACCTTTCAAACATGTTTTGACTGACAAACATTCATACTCTAGTATACTAAATCTTTCCTCTATACGCAAGAAAAAGACCGTCTTATGACGGTCTTTCCTAGATAAATTTATACTATTTTATTTTACTTTCATAGAAAGTTTTTTATCCAATCGATGGATAGTATCTACAAAACGAACGGTTCCCGTTTTATACCGCATCACTACGGAGTGAGTACGAGCACCACCAGGAAAGTATTTAATAGAAGATAATACATTGCCTTCTGTAATGGCTGTGGCAGAGAAGATAACATCATCACCACTTACTAAATCATCGATGGTCAATACTTTGTTCAGGTCAGTAATCCCCATTTCATGACAACGACGAATTTCTTCATCTGTAGCTGGTTTTAAACGAGCTTGCATGTCCCCACCAGTACATTTTAAAGCAGCCGCTGCCAGCACCCCTTCTGGAGCTCCACCAGTACCTACAACCATGTGAATACCAGAGCCTTCTAAACCACATTCCATAGCTGGGTTTACATCACCGTCTGTAATTAAACGAATACGAGCTCCGACAGCACGACATTCATCCATCAACCCTTGGTGACGTTCACGATCCAACATAACGACTGTTAAATCATCGATAGCACGTTCCATTTTTGCGGCTACACGGCGCAAGTTTTCCGTCATGGACTCATTCAAGTCAATAACACCTTTAGCACGTGGCCCTACGCACAATTTTTCCATGTACATATCTGGAGCATGTAATAAACCGCCTTTAGGCGCAATAGCCAATACAGCAATAGCACCATTTTGACCTTTTGCAATTAGATTCGTACCTTCAATAGGGTCTACGGCAATATCTACTTCTTCTCCGCCTGCCCCAACACGTTCACCAATATATAACATTGGTGCTTCATCAATTTCACCTTCTCCAATCACAACGGTACCAGAAATTGGCACTGTATCAAAGGTTTGGCGCATACCATCAACAGCTAATTGATCCGCTGCATCTTTGGCGCCACGACCACATAAACGACCACTTTTTAATGCCGCTGCTTCTGTAACACGAACAAACTCTAAGGCTAATGTGCGATCCATTTTGATCCTCCCACTTGTGTCTACTATTTATTGGCTGCTTCCCAGTCCGCTAGAAAACGTGCTAATCCTGCATCTGTTAATGGATGCTTTAAGGATTGTTGTAATACATTAAACGGTACTGTAGCAATATGTGCACCTGCTTTGGCACATTGTGTCATATGCATAGGCGTACGTACGCTCGCTGCAATGATTTCTGTTGAAATATTATGAATCATAAAAATTTCAGCAATGTCTTCGATTAATTGGATTCCATCCATAGAAATATCATCAACACGACCAACGAAAGGGCTTACATAGGTAGCACCTGCACGAGCAGCTAACAATGCTTGGTTAGCTGAGAAAATTAATGTTACATTTGTTTTAATTCCCTCTTTAGAAAGCACAGATACTGCTTTTAAACCTTCTGCTGTCATAGGCACTTTAATCACTACATTATCACCCAACTTAATTAATTCATGGGCTTCTTTCACCATTTCTGGTGCTGTCGTAGCAATGACCTCTGCACTCACTGGTCCCTCTACAAGATCAGCAATTTGTTGAATCACTTCGTGTAAGTCACGTTTTTCTTTCACGATTAAAGATGGGTTTGTTGTTACCCCTGCAATAAAGCCCATTTCATAGGCTGCTTTAATGTCATCAAAATTAGCTGTATCAATGAAGAATTTCATAGCGGACTCCTTTCTAAGCCTCTGGATGAATATGAGTTAAACCACCCATATATGGTTGAAGTGCTGTTGGAATGCGTACAGAACCATCTGCTTCTTGATTGTTTTCCAAAATTGCAGCCACTGTACGACCTACAGCTAAACCAGATCCATTTAATGTATGTACAAATTCTGGTTTACCTTTTTGTTCACGACGGAATTTAATATTACCACGACGTGCTTGGAAATCCGTCATGTTCGAGCAAGAAGAAATTTCACGATATACCCCTTGGCTTGGCATCCAAACTTCAATATCGTACGTTTTAGCAGAGCCAAATCCCATATCACCTGTACATAATGTAATCACACGATGTGGCAATTCTAAGGCTTGCAAAATACTTTCTGCTTGCGCTGTCAACGTTTCTAATTCTGCAAAAGATTCTTCTGGTTTTGCAAATTTCACTAATTCTACTTTATTAAATTGATGCTGGCGAATTAAGCCTCGTGTGTCACGACCAGCAGAACCTGCTTCGGCACGGAAACAAGCTGTAAATGCTGTGTAATGTTTAGGCAATTCATCAGCTGTCAAAATTTCATTAGCATGATAGTTTGTCAAAGTCACTTCTGCCGTTGGAATTAAGAAATAGTTTTCCCCTTCCACTTTGTACATATCTTCAGCAAATTTTGGCAACTGACCTGTGTTCGTCAAAGTTTCACGAGTGACAATGTAAGGCGTCATCATTTCTGTGAAACCAGCACTACCATGCATATCTAACATAAAGTTAATCAATGCCCGTTCTAATCGTGCACCAATCCCTTTGTAAATAGTGAAACGAGCACCACTTTCTTTAGCAGCTCTTTCAAAATCTAAAATTCCTAAGGATTCTCCTAGGTCCCAATGTGCTTTCACATCGAAGTCAAAGGAACGAGGTGTACCCCAACGACGTTGTTCGATATTTTCGTTTTCATCAGCCCCTACTGGTACAGAAGCATCACACATATTAGGTAACATCAAAGCCACTTGTTGTAATTCTGTTTCCACGTCACGCAATTTAGTATCCAATGCACCGATTTCATCACCTACACGTTGCATTTCTGCAATTTTATCATCTGCATTTTCTTTATTGCGTTTTAATTGGCTGATTTCTGCCGTTACTGCATTACGCACTGCTTTTAATTGTTCTACTTCTTGGATGATAGCACGTCTTTCATCGTAGAACTTCACAAAGCTAGTCAGGTCGCCTTTTGTATGACGACGATCTAAGTTTTCTTGTACCGTTTCAATATTCTCACGGACAAATTTTAAATCCAACATAATCATGACCTCATAGAATTCATTTAAGTACTTAATTAATCTACCTTTAATATTAGCACATTTGCTATTACTTTTCTACCTTAATAGGCATTTACTTGGGCAATTTCCCCTTACCCTTTCTCCATCTCTGAAAGGATAACAAAACAGCGACCAAACTCATTCCTGTTTAGTCGCTGTTCATCTACGTAGCTCACAATACCTTGTGACCTACGCATGCATATATTATTCTTCTACTGTTTCTTCCCCTTCTACTTTCACCACTTCTGGTTTCATAAGAGGGAATAACAACACATCACGAATGGATGCAGAGTCCGTTAAGAACATCACGAGACGGTCGATACCGATACCCAAACCTGCAGTTGGTGGTAAACCGTATTCCAATGCTGTTACAAAGTCTTCATCCATACGATGGGCTTCATCATCACCCGCTTCACGTTCTTTTAATTGATTTTCAAAACGTTGTTTTTGATCGATTGGGTCATTTAACTCGGAATATCCATTTGCTAATTCACGACCATAAATGAAGATTTCAAAACGTTCTGTAGTCAATGGTTTCTCACGATTTTGTTTTGCTAATGGAGAAATTTCAACTGGATGTCCATATACTACAGTTGGTTGCATCAAGTTTTCTTCTACATATTCTTCAAAACACAAATTCATGATTTTACCAATACCATCGGCTTCACCATATTCTACATTTAAGCGGTCTGCAATAGCACGTGCTTCGCTCAATGTTTCAATAGCATCAAAATCTTCCCCAGTGTATTGTTTAATACCTTCTTGCATAGTAATACGATTCCATGGTGGAGTCAAATCAATGTCCATGCCTTGGTAATTAATTTTTGTTGTACCAAGCACTTCTTGTGCACAGTAGGATACCACGCCTTCTGTTAAGGCAATGGCATCTTCAAAGTTACCATAGGCTTGGTAGGATTCCATCATAGTAAATTCTGGGTTATGACGAATAGATACACCTTCATTACGGAAAGAACGGTTAATTTCATATACGCGCTCTAAACCGCCAACGATCAAACGTTTTAAGTATAATTCAGGGGAAATACGCATATAGATATCAATGTCTAAGGCATTATGATGCGTAATGAATGGGCGTGCTGCCGCACCGCCTGGAATAGCATGCATCATAGGAGTTTCTACTTCCATGAATTGCTTGCTATTTAAATACTCTCTAATTTTTGCTACGATTTTCGTACGTTTTACAAATGTATCACGAACGCTTGGATTTACAATTAAATCCACATAGCGTTGGCGATAGCGAAGTTCTGTATCTTTCAAACCATGCCATTTTTCTGGTAATGGACGAAGGGATTTAGACAATAAAGTCAATTTGTTAACTTTTACTGTAATTTCGCCTTTTTGTGTTTTAAACACATGGCCCTCGATACCTACAATATCGCCCATATCAAGCATTTTTACATATTTGTAATCCTCTTCTCCCATAACATCTTTACGGAAGTATACTTGAATATCGCCAGATAAATCGCGCAAATTAGCGAAGGCTGTTTTACCATGAGAACGAATTGTCATCAATCGACCAGCAATCACTACTGGTTGACCATCAAAATCACGGAATTCATCCTTAATTTGGAGTGCCTTATGTTGAACAACAAATCGTTGTCCAAATGGATAGATATTATCCTCTTCATATTGCGCCAACTTTTCGCGGCGTACCAACATTTGATCGTTTAAATCCAATTGTTCCGGCACATGTTTTTCTTCGCTCATGAGGGGCCTCCTTATACTTCTTTACCCTTATTGAATGCTTAATATTTTAAAACTCACCATACCATCTGGTGTGTTTACTTCTACTTTATCACCTTTTGCTTTTCCTAAAATCGCAACGCCCACAGGGGATTCGTTAGAAATACGATTGTTGAAAGGATCCGCTTCAGAAGAACCTACAATAGTGTATTCTAATTTTTCATTAAACTCTTCGTCCAATAAAGTTACTTTACTACCTACTGTCACTGTATCACCTTTTACATTTTCATCAATGATTTTAGCAGTATTAATTTTATTTTCCAACTCGATGATATGACCTTCGATGAAAGCTTGTTCGTTTTTCGCATCATCATATTCAGAGTTCTCTGAAATATCACCATAGGAAATAGCAATTTTAATACGCTCTGCCACTTCGATTCGACGTACAGATTTATAATAATTTAATTCTTCTTCTAGTTTCTTCAACCCTTCGGCTGTAAGTAAGGTTTCTTTTACCTCTGCCATGTATGTCTCTCCATTTCTATTCCTCATATACAGAAAACAGTGCCACATGACACTGCCTCCCTTATGAAAAAGTTACTTAAATTTCTTATTAACAATAGCTATAATTATACTGACTTCTCTTGTAAATGTCAATGTGAAAGCCTATACTTGTACGACACACATGGAGTTTATCCTATTTTTTATAAACACTTTCATAGATAGCTAACGCATCCTTAGGTGTAAGATTACTATATGCTGTAGGATAACGAACACAACTATTAGCAATATCCGATAAGGATTCTTTTGGAATCCCTACTTCTTCCAAAGTAGATGGCGCCCCTATTTCTTTGAAATATGCTTCTAAGGCTTCGATACCAGCTAATGCATAGTCTGTATCACTCATAGTGCCTTGTTCAATGCCCCACACTTCCTTAGCAAAACGCGTCAACCGCGCTGTAGCATTGGGCAAAATCCAACGCAAATACGCTGGATGCATAATCGCTAGACCTGCGCCATGAGGAATATCATAAAAAGCTGACAGGGCATGCTCTAAGGCATGAGTCATCCAGTCTTGATCTTTGCCTAATCCTAAGGAACGATTCAAGGCTAAGGTAGCACCCCACATAATGTTAGAACGAGCTTCATAATCTTCTAAGTGTGCCATGGATTTCCTGCCATTGCGCACGATATTTTTAAAAATTCCCTCTATAGCAGAATCTGTCACATTATCATCATCAGGTGTAGATACATATTGTTCTAATAAATGGGACAACATATCTACGATGCCATAGGCAACTTGCTCTCGCGGTAACGTGTAGGTATAGGTAGGGTCTAACATAGAAAATTGTGGAAATAAAGCTGGTCCATAACCGCTTAATTTTTTCTGTGTTTCCCAATCTGTAATGACACCACCATTATTCATTTCACTGCCAGTAGCTGCCATAGTTAACACTACACCAAATGGCAATGCCTCCATCACAGGCTGATGGTCTAAAAAGAAAGTTTGCCAAAAGTCAACCGTATCTGGTAAGGTAGCACCACCTGCAATGAATTTGGTGCAATCAATAACAGAACCACCGCCGACGGCTAGAATAAAATCAATATTATGTTCTTTGCATAAAGCAATCCCTTCACGCACTTTCGTAGTTCGTGGATTTGACATAATCCCACTTAACTCAAACACTTCCTTACCTGTTTGTTGTAAGGCTTCTTTTACCGTATGATAAATACCATTCTTTTTAATACTACCTCCACCATAAGTAAGTAGTACTCGTGTTCCGTAGTGACTTAATTCAGCTGCTAGTGATTCCTTCACACAGTCTTTGCCAAACACTATTTTGGTTGGGTTATGGTAAATAAATGATTTCATTCGACCCTTGTCTCCTTACTATTAAATACGCCTATCGATGATAGAATGAATAGGCAATTGTTCTTTCATAGACTGTATCTGCTTTAGTCTTGCTTTCACCATTCATATTGATATCATTCGGCACAAATTGTGGCTCAATGGCAATGCCTGCATGACTGCCATAATGACGTTCTCGGCCATCTTCATCCAACCAATTTCCTGTATATACCTGAAAGTGTGGCGCATCTGTATGGAATACCGCTGTCACATCCTTACCTTGTAACACCGCAAAAGGCACAACAGAATCTACTGTTTTACTTCCCTCTACTGGAGCCGTTACAAAATCATGGTCATATCCTTTATATTGACTTAAGGCGTCAGCATAATAGTCCAATGCCTTTTGTAGATCCATCCCTGTTCTAAAATCAAACGGTGTTCCTTCTACAGATACTGGTTCCAATTGTGGAATTTGATGGTCACCAAACGGCATATACTGATGGGATCCTAATTCTAATACATGGTTCGATAAGTTACCTTCTCCATGTAAATTAAAATATACATGATTCGTCAAATTTACGAAAGAATCTTCTGAAGTTGTATACACATACGTAACTACTAGCGTCTGTTCTAATAATCTAAACACAGCTTCTACATACAAATCGCCTGGAAATCCGTCTTCTTCAGATGTAATAGAATGCGATAGATGTACCACTGTATCAGAACAATTCTCCTCCACTACATCCCACAAACGATGTCCAATATTTCCTTTACCACTATGTAATAAATTGGGTCCATTATTAGCTTCTAACTGATGGACTGTACCGTTCCACATGTAGGCGGCATTTGCAATACGATTTGCCACACGACCTACGGTAGCACCTAGTTGTCCATGCTTTGTTTCATAGTCTTGTATAGAATCATAGCCCAATGCCATATGGCGCTGCAATACTTTATCATAAACAGCAACAATGGTGGCACCATAATTAGTGATTTGTACTCTCAGCACATCATTTTCTATTGTATAGACATGAGCCTCTTGGCCTGTTTGTAATTGTCCAAAAGATTCTACTTTCATCATAACTCCTAACCTCCGATACGCCACATAGGACGTTCCACTTTTTCAATGGAATTTCCATCATGACTCGCATACCGACCTTGTAATGCCTCTTCAATGCAATGCAATATAGTTTGTGGTGTACCGCCATTTTGTATAAGTCCACGCAAGTCTAAATCTTCATCACGCAACAAACATAAGCGTAGCGATCCATCTGCAGTGAAACGAATGCGATTGCAAGAAGAACAATATTGATTGGACAAAGGAAAAATAAAACCAATTCGTTGGCCATCTGGCAATTGAAAGTATTGAGCTGGCCCAAATCCCAATCGTTCTGTAACTGGAATTAACTCAGTTCCCACAATGCGTTCAATCTGCGATTTCCACTCATCAAAGGTTGGGACATGGGTTTGTTTTCCTTGGAATGGCATATATTCAATAAATCGCCATACTACATCCCACTCTTTTCCATAGTGTAATAAGGTTTCCACTTCCTTATCAGAAAATGGCGCTTGCACTACGGTATTAACCTTTATGTTTTGAAAACCTGCATTCTTTGCAGCTTCTATACCACGAAGTACTCCAGCTAATTGTCCATTGCGACCTACAGCTTTGGCAAACCCTTCTTCTTCCACCGAGTCTAAACTAATATTTAGTCGCTGTACCCCAGCTGTAAATAAGCGCTCCGCCTGTGCTTCTAATAGACTACCATTGGTCGTCATAGAAATATCGGAAAACCATTGATGCTTCTGTATATGCTCTAATAAGTCATACAAATGAGGATATAACAATGGTTCTCCCCCTGTTAAGCGCAAAGCTTTGACGCCTCCTAAGTGCAACGCCTCTAACAAAGGCAACCAAAAGCTTGGAGGCAACACAGGCGCCATAGCTTCTGTAATCTCCTGAGGCCGACAATAGGCACAACAAAAGTTGCACGCTTCCGTTAAGGAGATACGTGCATACTCAATAACACGCCCTTGGCTATCACGCATTGACTGGCTCCTCAACAATACGCACTGCATCGCCTACTTGGATCTTTCCACCTTCTAGCACACGGCCAAAAATCCCTTGTGTAGGCATAATGCAACTTCCTACTTGTTGCATAATTTCGCAGCCTTGATGGCACTCTTTACCAATTTGAGTCACTTCTACAATCGTTTTACCTAAGGCTAATTTAGTACCCACTGGCAATTGGAATAAAGTCAAGCCTTCTACAGTAATATTTTCTGCAAAATCACCAGGGTTCACATCAGCCCCACTTTTACGCATTAATTCGATACTTTCAATACCAAGCAAGCTCAATTGACGATGCCACGGGCCTGCATGAGCATCTCCTTCAATACCATGATTAACTACTAGCTCCGCTTCAGGGATATTTGTTTTCTTTTGTCCTTTTACTCTGCTAATTGAAATAGCAATAATTTTTGCGTCCATTATATCTCCTTAGATTATTATATTTAAAATTACCTATATAGTTCTTATTATATCACGTTTACCCAGTAAATCTATAATAAAAAGCACGTCATCTTGAGAAATAGCTAACGCATTTTCATTAGAGACGTGCTCATACTTTCAGGGCCCTTTACAGGTGAAAGCAATTATTCTTTTGTATCTGTATGTCCAAGTCCGTTGAAGACCATGTTTAATACAACAGCTAAGATACTGCCAAAGGTAATACCACTTTCAAAAATAATCTTCGCAGCTGGTGGAAAGTTATGATAAAACTGTGGAGCTCCAATAGGAATCATAGCCACGCCAATACTTAAGGCTACAATCACTAAGTTATGATTATCCTCATACTCAACCTTTCCTAAGGAACGGATACCACTAGCAATAATCATACCAAACATAGCAATCCCAGCACCACCCAATACAGGACTCGGAATGGACGCTACCACGGCAGCCAATTTAGGGAACAATCCTAAGACCATTAAGATCACACCAGATGTAGCTACCACGAAACGGCTTTTCACATTCGTTACCGCAATTAATCCGATATTTTGTGCAAAGGCTGTATAAGGAAAACTATTTAAAAAGCCACCAATACAAGTAGACAACCCATCCGCTTGTAAGCAAGAGCTTAATGTTTTCTTGTCCACTTTTTTATCTACGATTTCACCTATGGCAATGGCATCTCCTGTGGTCTCTACCATACAAACAGACATTACCACAAGCATGGCGATAATGGAGCTTACATCAAAGGTAGGTATACCGAAAGCAAGTGGTGTCACTAAGCCTAACCAATCAGACTGGCTCACCTCAATAAAATTCACTTCCCCTAAGGCATAGGCAATCATAGTTCCACCTAATAACCCGATAAGAACTGACAAATTACTTACAAATCCCTTAGCAAATCGATTCACTAACACTACGATGAGTAAGGTTAATCCGGATAGCCACAAGTTAGTAGCACTCGCATAGTTCGGATCTTCTGGGTTGACACCAGCGATCCACATAATCGCTACGGGCATTAAGCTAATGCCAATAATCGTAACGATAGTCCCCGTTACCACCGGTGGAAATAATCGAATAAGACGACTAAAATAAGGGGCGATAAAAAAAGTAAATATCCCTGCCACTATAATAGCGCCATACACAGCTGGTAAACCATGTTCTGTGCCAATAATAATCATAGGTGCTACTGATGCAAAGGTAACCCCTTGAATCATAGGAATGCGTGCACCCACAGATCCTACTCCCAAGGTTTGAATCAGTGTGGCAATACCACAGGCAAATAAATCAGCATTAATGAGGCGAATTAAATCCTGCGTAGGTAAGCCTAATGCATTTGCTAGAATGATAGGAACAGCTACCGCCCCTGCATACATAGCCAATACGTGTTGTAAACCATAGGAAAACAACTTAGATAGGGGTAACATTTCGTCAACAGGATGGACCTGCTTAGCGATTTCACTCATGCTATTTCTCCATTCTTTAATACATTTTATTAAGAAGTTATACTAATTATAACACTTTTATATTAAATCATAACTTATATAATTTGTCAAAAAAGTAGCCTACTCTATAACGAGTAGGCTAATGCTTATTTACCTTTATATTCTTTTACAGAAGGATTATGATCTTTCATGGCTTGTTCTAAACCAAAGATAACCATCTCATTCATATATGTACGCAATTCATCATTGTGCACTTTCTCAGCATGACGGGCTAAAATTCCTAAAAACTCTTCTTTATAAGTATCCACTTCATTGGCTGGCACATAGCGATGACTATTCAAATAATTTTGGTAATCTGCATATAAATTATTTAATACTTTTCTTCCGTAGCTATCTTTTTTCCAGCGATGGCTTTCAATGTAAAAGTTTTTTCGCACATTCATATAATATAATGCATTAATCACATCTAATTGCCCTGCGGAAATCACTTGATGTGTTTGTAATTCAAACAATTGTTTACTATGATCTTGACCGTAGTTAGCAAAGGTATCCACCACTTGCTTTACTTCCCAGTTGGGGCTTTCCACTGTAATTTTAGCTTGTATTTCTGAAATAACTTGTAAGCCTTCTTGCTCTGGTAACATTAACGGATCTTGTGCCGCATATGCCGTTTGACCTAATGCTATCACACCAACAATGGCAGCACCTAATAACCAACATTTACTTTGTGTTTTCATACAAAGCTCCTTTCAACTATTGATGTAACTCGATTGATTTTGATTCTATACTCTTATTATACAGATTCTATCTTTTTTATTCAACGTGTAATTCTATATTGAACGAATCTATGTGAAAGTCTTTCAATCTTGACTTTTATGTTCTTATCTATTACGATATACATAACTATGATAATATCTATCATTATCAAATCTTTGTGATGGAGGTGTCCATGAAATATTTTGAATTAGAACCACTGCCTTATTCTGATCACGCCTTAGAGCCTGTCATCGGCAGAGAAACACTCGCATCTTTGTATACTGATGTATACAGCCATTCCGTCTCTAAACTTAATGAACTAGTAGAAGAGTTCCCTGACCTTCGCTTTGGTCATATCGACTGTCTGCTAGGAGGCTTAAGCCATGTGCCACAAGAAATTCGCCAAGACATTCAGTGCTATGGTGGAGCCTATAAGAATGTAACCTTATTTTTGCACACGTTGACAAGCCCTAATGCAAGTACCATCAACGGACCAATCAAAGATGCTATCAACCGCTCTTTTGGATCCTTAGAAACGTTTCAACAACAATTTACAGAGGCGACTCACGCCCATATTGGTAATGGTTGGACTTGGCTTGTGCTCAACCCAGACAATACCCTATCTATTACTTCCACCAATGAACAAATCAATCCGATTATGAACATGCAAACTGCAATCTTAGGTATCAATCTATGGGATTACATGTACGTCCATTCCAGCCGTGAAGAATATATTAATAACTTCTTCACCATTATAAATTGGAAGATTGTAAATCATATCTATGAAGAGACATTAAAAAATCCAAATCGCTTTGGACACGAATAAAACAAATAAAAAGCTGTCATCACCTCGTCGTGGATGACAGCTTTTTTTATTCTTCTGGTACGGTGCCCACATGGACTGCTACAATCCCACCTGTAAGTTCATAATACTTAGCATCTTGTAGCCCCACATCTTTAAAAATTTGAAGAACACCTTCTTGCCCCACATAGCGGCGCAAGGATTCTGGGAGCCACGCATAGGATGATTGATCTCGGCTCAATTTCCCCAACACAGGCAAAATCTTTTCAAAATATAAATAATAGGCTTGTTTAAACCCAAACATAGTTGGTTTTGCTAATTCTAAAGTAACCACTTTGCCACCTGGTTTAACAACACGCTTCATTTCTCGAATCGTTTGTTCAATGCTTGGCACATTGCGCAAAGCAAAACCAGATACAGCCCCATCAAAGGTATTGCTTTCATAAGGTAAATCCATCGCATCCCCTTGGGTCAAGGTCACTCGATCTGTATACCCTTCTTTCTCTAATCGATTTTGTCCCACCGCTAACATTTCAGGACTAAAATCAAGTCCTTCCACATGTAAAGACGGAATTTCTTGTAATGCTGTTTTTGTTAACATACAAGTACCACAAGCAATATCCGCTAGTCGCATACCTTCCGTTAATTCTAATTGTTCTATGGCAAATCTACGCCACCGTGCATCTTGGTTAAAACTCAATAATGTATTCATCACATCATAATGCTTCGCAATATGAGAGAATACATCTTGCACGTAAGCTTTTTTATCTTCATGTGTTTTAAATTCCACAATATACCTCCAGTTATTTATACTGCTATCCATTATACACGAATGGATGAGGATATTCCATAATTTGTGATTTTTTTCTCTTGCCAAAAGAATCCATTCCGTTTATAATGTGCTTATGTCTTTTATGAGTAGATATTTGTACTCGATTTTAAGTATTTATAAGTATAAGGAGTTTTCTATGAGGGCATTATTTCAATTTATCAATAAATTTAGCCTTATCCAGCAAATCTGCGTAGGCCTCTTAATTGGCATTGGCATTGCCGTATGGTCTCCAGAAAATGCGGTGAAGTTATCTTTATTGGGCACAATTTTCGTAGGTGCGCTAAAAGGAGTAGCACCAGTATTAGTATTTTTCTTGGTTATTGCTGCAGTCAGCCGTCATCGTTCTGGTCAAAAAACTGGCATGCGTTCCATCATCGTGTTGTATTTAATCGGTACATTTGCATCTGCAGCCATTGCTGTAGTTGGTAGTTTCTTATTCCCTACTACGTTATTATTAACAGCTTCTCCTGCTGATACAGCACCTCCTAGCGGTATTACTGCGGTGCTTTCTACCTTATTAACAAATATCGTAGAAAACCCTGTAAAAGCCATCTTAGGTGGTAACTACATTGGTATTCTTGGTTGGGCTCTACTATTTGGTTTCGCTCTTCGCCATGCAGCAAATGAAACAAAAGATGTGATGGCTTCTATCTCCGACGCAATCACACTAGCTGTACAATGGATCATCAAAGTTGCTCCTCTTGGTATCATGGGCTTAGTAGCTCAATCCATCGGCGAAAATGGGTTAGGTGCTTTACTAACGTATGGTAAATTATTACTAGTGTTATTAGGATGTATGTTTGCGGTAGCACTCATCATCAATCCATTAATTGTAGCTATCGTGATGAAACGCAATCCATATCCATTGGTATTCCGTTGTCTTCGTGAATCTGGTGTGACAGCTTTCTTCACTCGTAGTTCCGCTGCAAACATTCCAGTGAACATGGATTTGGCAAAACGTTTAGGCATTACACCTGATACCTATTCCATCTCTATTCCACTAGGTGCTACTATCAACATGGGCGGTGCAGCCATCACGATCACAGTAATGGCATTGGCTGCTGTATCTACATTGGGTATTCAAGTAGACGTAGCTACTGCTATCTTGCTTAGCATTATTGCAACTATCTCCGCTTGTGGTGCCTCTGGTGTAGCAGGTGGTTCCCTATTATTGATTCCGCTAGCTTGTTCTCTATTCGGTATTTCCAACGACGTAGCTATGCAAGTAGTAGGTGTTGGTTTCATTATCGGCGTGATCCAAGACTCCACGGAAACAGCATTAAACTCTTCTACAGACATCTTATTTACAGCTGCTGTAGATTACGCACGCAATGGCTATCCAGTAGACAAAGTATAAGAACATCTTTCGTATATAGTTTGAAAGGTCTTCTTGTTCTTTACTATGGATCCCCAATAGAATCTACAATTACACATAGCTTATATAAGTAAGCGCTAACAAGGACTGGTACAGAATTTACCAGTCCTTTTGTTATCTCTGCAATAATAGATTTTTGTCCTATACTATATTTCTATTCCATAATATTTTGGTTCTATAATTTATTTTTGGGGGCCAGCAATAGGTCTCCCTAAAAATTAGAGGCAAGTTGATATCCTTTGTTCAACTTGCCTCATGTATATTTTATATGTTTATAGTTCCTAGATTTTGTCTACTTACCATTATACCCCAGTATATCCGTGTACTACATTGGGCTTCACTACGAATGTTGGCAGTACCGCTTCTACTAATTGGCTCAATTTTTGTGAAAGTTCTTCTTTCGTATATTTCACATCATGCGGTACTTGTACATCGAATCCGATCTTTCGATTCTCCACATCGATGCGAATATCGTATAAAGAAAAACTTTCATCATAGGCTTGAATCACTGCCACTAAACGTTGTTGCAAAGCTAGGGTTTGCTCATTGACAACGATTGGATCCATATGGATGGTCAATTTTAATTGTAATTCTTTCAAAGCTTGTCGTTCCACACGATCAATCATATTATGGATGGTCATCGCATCTTGTTTCGCATCTACTTCTACGTGGATAGATGCATACTCGTGGCCTGGACCATAATCATGAATCATTAAATCATGAGTTCCTAAAATACCAGCCTTAGATTCTACAAAATTAATAATTTCTTGTACACGTTCTGCAGTAGGTTCAAATCCTAATAAACGATCTGTCGCTTCTTTTAGTACTTCAAAACCAGCTTTTGCAATGATAAGTGCCACAATTAAGCCTAAATACCCATCAATGCTCAATTGGAATATACCGCCCAACAATAAACCGATCGCAATCGCTGCTGTAGCCCATACATCGGACAAAGCTTCTTTCCCATTGGCACGCAAGATAGGAGAATCAATGCGATTACCGATGGAGCGCAAAAAGAAAGATAACCAAATCTTTAATACCATAGCCCCTAACATAACAGCCAGTGCGGACATGGAAAACTCTACTACCTCTGGATTCATAATGTGGTCCACCGCTTCAATACCTAATTGAGCCGCTACTACAAACAGTAAGATAGAAAAACCAATAGATAATAGATATTCCATTCGACCATGTCCGTATGGATGCTCTGCATCTGCTTTACGGCCAGATAATTTAAAACTTAAAAAGGATACTAAGGATCCCCCTGCATCAGCCACATTATGGATAGCATCACTAATCATAGCAATGGAGCCAATAAGAAAACCAATGATCAATTCCCCTAAACAAACTAACACATTCACCATAATGCCTGTGATACTCGCCATAATACCATATTGTTGGCGCACACTAGTATCTTTTACTTCATCTTTATTGTTTACAAATAAACGGATTAATACTTCTGTCATACTACACCTCTTGCATTCATATAATATATACCTACAATTCTACCCCCATTCTAATCTGCTATATCTCAGAGGTAGCATTTTATTCTCATTTACTTTCTCATTTGCTTTCTCATTATACACCATTATCTAGTTATTATCAACTATATTTTTAATTGAGAACTGATGGTTTCAAAATTCTTATAACCTATGTCATATACTCATACAACATGACAGAATATATTTCTTTGTAATATCTTACACCTCTAGCATTTCATATCATACTCATATCCACCTATACAGAATAGATCTATTTTGTTTATAAATACTGCGCAATATATCAATTATCATCATGTGATAATAAAAAAACTCATGTCCGATTTCTTTATGAGCAGCTCCGCTACCTATCAATTATCATCATATGACAGTATAAAAAAACTGCAGTGATAGTATCCCCATCACTACAGTTTTTACTATATATCTTTTTAATGGATTACCATTTATGTTCGTAGAACACTTGCGTCCACATAGACACTTCTGACAATGTTGGATGTGGAGCCATGGCCTCGCCAATAGAGATAACAGATTGTGGATCCAAGTACCGTGTCAATCCTTGTGCACGTAGTTCTTTCGTTGTAGTAGAGCCGATTTCTTCATGAACAGGAACTAATTTCACTTCACCGCTATTCATTAAATGTACATATGGTTGGAACAAGATCGATGCTTGTGGTCCCACGATATGAGCCCCTAATAGACGATTCGTAGCTTTGTCTACCACTACTTTGATAAACCCATCATGCACATCACCTTTGTCAATACCAAGAGCCATGCCTTTAGCAGAGTTAGAATAATGGTTGATACCAACCCCTACATCATAACCAGCTTCTTTAGCTTCCGCTTCTGTCATACCAACACGACCTACTTCTGGATACGTGAACGTCACCATAGGAATCAAATCATAGCGTGCCCAACGATAATCTGTTGGAGATGTAGCACGATATAAGTTATGAGAGATAATATCTCCTTCATAGTTGGCACGATGACGGAAGGCTGCATTACCATTCACATCACCTAATGCATAGACACCTTCTACAGATGTTTCTAAAAATTCATTAGTTTTAATCCAGCCACCTGGTAATTGTTCAATATGAGTATTTTCTAGGTGCAAATCTTCTACAGACGGAGCAATCCCAGTAGCCACCAAAATTTCATCTACACGGATTTCAGATACTTCACCTGTAGTACGGTTTTTCACAGTGATTACTTTATCACCATTATCCACACGTACATTATCACATACAGTATCTGTTAATACATTCACTCCAATGGCTTTCATTTCTTCTAAAATGTGTGCAGAAATAGCTTCATCTTCTTTCGGCAATAGACGTACATTGCGTTGAATCAATGTCACTTCGGTACCTGCTGCGGCAAACACACCAGCAAATTCTGTACCAATAGGGCCACCACCAAATACAGCTAATCGTTTATATGGTGTTTGTGGATATTCACTACCAAAGAATTTTTCACTTGTAATATAACCAGCTTCTTCTAAACCGTTCACATGATTTACTTTAGAATGACCGCCTGTACCAATGATAATAGTAGGTGCTGTAATTTCTTCTGTTTTTGTACCATCTTGTAATGTTACATATAATACTTTGTCGCTTACAAAGGTAGCAGCTCCGTGGTATACATCAGCATTATCAAAGCTTTCATAAAACTCTTTGACCCCTTTGCTTTTATTGATAGCTTTCCAAACCCGTTCACTTACTACATCCCAATTTAATGTAGGGGTCGGTGCTTCTACACCGATTTTTTTCCAACCATGGCTTTCATGTACCACATCCGCTGCAGTAACCATTACTTTTGTTGGAATACAGCCACGTGTTAAACAAGTGCCACCAAAGCCTGTTTTTTCAATAACAGCTACACGTTTACCTACTTTTAATGCTGCATCAGCTACTAAGCTAGCACCACCAGTACCAATTACGATTACATCATATTGTTTCATTTACGTCATCCTTTCTAAACCAATGGATAATCTTTATTCTTTGTATATAGTATACCATACATCGACTATTTTAGATATGAGAATTTTTACTATTTTCCACTGGCAATAGAATCTAACAATTTAATATATGTTTCTTTTGTTAAAGGAGCTTCAAAGTTTTCTAGAATCTCTTCCGCTACCTGTGCCTCATCATATAATAAATCAACAATCGTCATGGCTAAGGCTTGAGCCGTTTTAATATAGGCTACATCTGGTACGGTAATATTATATTCCGCACTATGGAGCACCCCTTCAATACATCCCACCCAAGGGTGGATAACAGGCATTAAATGGGATACATCACCCATGTCAGTACTTGCTGTCATATGTACCCGTTGACGTACATTGTCTGTACCAAATAGCGGTTCTGAGTTAGATCGTAATAAACTATTCATATCTGGATTATCACGCATCGGTAAATAGCCCGGTAGATCATGAATCACACAAGTAGCACCCACTGCATCTCCGCCAGCTTTCAAGGCACGATTCACTCGTTGATTGCCATCCACAATAGCTTGTACATTGGATGCCCGTACATAACTTTCTACTTGCACATAATCTGGTACACAGTTGACCAAGGTTCCCCCTTGATTAATGATCGGATGGAAACGGAAATAATCACTCTCTTTGAAAGTCTCACGAATGGCATGCACCCCCATTACCCCCATCAAAGCTGCATTTAATGCGTTAATCCCTTCATGAGGAGATGCCGCTGCATGGGCAATTTTGCCATGGTATTCAATCAGTTTAGCCACAAATCCATTGGAGGTACTACCTAAGTTCATTTCGCCCGTAGGTGTATCCGCTGTTTCCACATGCATTTGCATAGCCATATGGATATCATCAAAGGCTCCTTCATAGATAAGTTGTTGTTTGCCCCCAAGGTATTTGATTGTCCCCTTTTCACGCAATGTATTGCGATAATCTACTTCGATCATCTCTTCTGCTGGCACAGCAAATAAAACTACATCCCCACCAAGAGCTTCCATAACACCTTCCGCTTGTAAGCCCATGGCTACTGCAAATAAATTGGCAATTTGCACATTATGTCCACAACAATGGGCTGCCCCTGTCATAGGATCTGCCTTTGGATGACGGTGACATACAATGGCATCCAATTCACCGATCATGGCGACAGTTTTTTTAGATTTACCACCTTGCAAACGACCTTTCACACCTGTAATCGCATGACCAGTCGTAAAAGGAATCCCTAGCTCTGTAAACATATCTTGTACTTTTTGAGATGTTTTATGCTCTTTATAGCCCAATTCTGGTTCATCCATAATGGCACTCGCTAATGCACGCAATCGATCTTGTCCTGCTACAATAGCATCGCATACACGTTGTTTTACTTCTTCTTTCGTTAACATAATTGGTCTCCTTTTACATTGTATGAAAATACCTTTCACTAAAAGATATCTATGTATAACTCTTGAACTCTATTGTACCATGAAATCAAAAAGAGAGTTGATAGGAAATCATCAACTCTCTTTCATTCGGTTCAACTATAACCTATATGGTTATATTCAAATTTAAATCACACCTTGCATATGTAATACAAAATGAGCTACTGCAGCAGCACAAATAAAGGTACCTGCCGTTACCGCTAAGGCTACTGGAATAATTCTCCAAGATAGACGTCGGAAGGCGCCTAAATCTTTTCCTAAGGAAAGACCTGCATATGCCAACACTGGTGTGGTAGTAGCCAAGAATGTTACTTCTTTTGTTTGTGCAATAATCCATGCTTGCCCTGGCATGACTGGCAAGGAGGCAATAACTCCTACTAAAGACACCCAGAAGACCATAGGGAATCGATTAGCTAACGGCAAATAGGAAATAATCGCACCAATAATTGCTAACCCAGCAATCACAAAGACCCCTACAAGGCTTGGGCCCAATAGATGCTTGCCATCAATGATATTCCCCAAAGCAGTCATAATAGCTGCAATGCATATGACAATGACAAATTGTGTAATTTTTTCACTCATAGTCATCTTATTGTCCCTCCTCTGCCAAATCTTGTTCACGTGTACGACCTGTAAAGAAATTATATGTTTTTTCCATCACAGGTAAGGATACGAAAATACCAAAGTACACACCTAATACAGTAGTCAGCAAATTAGCTGCTCCTGCTAAGGCTGCGATTTGAGCTTCATATTCTGGATATACTGCAATGATAGGTGCTGTAGAGGCAGCCATCATACTAGCACTACCTACACCCGCACCCATAGCCAAGGCCAATGGATGGAACCAGCCCATTTGAGCAAAGAATCCTGCCAACACAGACGCCCACATGGCACCGATCAATACGCCACAGATATACATACCCATTACGCCACGGCCCTCAGGAGAGCTAAAGCCGAATTTATCGATGATAATCGCTACATTAGGTTCCCGATCTACAGAGTAACAAGCACCCACCGCTTCACGGCGCATTCCTACTAATAATGCCACTGGCAAACCGAATAAAATAGTACCAAAGAAATGACCTAATTCTTGTAACATAAGAGCCAACCCAGCAGTAGACAAAATTTCTAAATTAGGACCAATCCCTAAGCCTACTTTAACCATTAAGAGCATCACTGCAATCCCAAGGTAATCCGCCGATTTTTCCATCGTTTCCACCGTTAAAATTTTGAATGATGGAATGGATACAAACAAACCCATAATCAACGCGTAGAGAAGCGGTAAGAATACCACAGCTCCAAATCGTTGGATTCCAATCATTTCTGCAATGATGGTGATCACAAGAGCCAATGCATGTAATTTCCAATTTTGTAATACTTGCATACAATACCTCCTATACTAATAACAATATGATTTCTTTATTATAGTAAAGTTTAATGTACACGGTCAATGTGTCATCGATTCCGAATTAGCAATAGGGTTGCAAAAATAAAATAAGAGGCGAATAGATGTATCTATCCACCTCTTATGATTAAGAGCTAGTATATTGGGTTATCATATGCCTTACAATTGGCTTATGCATTTACTAAAGCTTTTCCTAATGCTTCGCATTGTTCTTTACCAGAATCATCAGGTTCGCCCATCACTGGTAATTTGTCAACTACAACGCCATTCGCGCCTTCTACGCGACCAGCCCAGTCATCTAACCAAGAGCCACCCCAACCATAGGAGCCAAACAATACTACTTTTTTACCTGCCAGTTTAGGTTCTAATGCTTCATAGAATGGTGCAAATTCGCCATCTTCTAATTCTTCAGCACCCATGTCAGCGCAACCTAATGCTAATTTTTCATAATTAGCAGCTTCATCAGCAGTGATTTCAGAAACGGATTTTACTACCACTTCTTGACCAGCATCAGCGATGCCTTTACCTACAGCTTCTGCCATTGCAGCTGTGTTACCTGTTCCAGACCAATAAATTACAGCGATCATAATGTTACCTCCTAGCATGCCGTTACGGCAACCAAAGACTCTAAAGATTTTCCTTTATTCAACTGTGCATGACAATAGTCACGACACATTCGAAAACAATGAAATGCGTGCATAGCTGACGCTTGATTTCCATACACCTTCCAGTCGCCACAGACTTTATAGCCTGCTCCGCGGAATTGGATAAACGCTTTTACATCTTCTAATGGATATCCTAAAAACACACCGATTTCATGAGGAAATACGTCGCTCATTTCAATGCGCTCACGCAAATGTAATAACCAATCTGCCAAAGTTTCATAGGATTCATATCCATAATTTTGTAAAAATGCTAGCACCTCAGGTTGTCGCAAATAGTCCTCAAGCATACGTTCACGAAATACGAGTAATAATTTTCGTTTATCACAATGGCACAATTCATAAAAGAACAATCCTTTTTGATTGAATTTATCATTATACTCATGTGTTTTTTCTACCATCGTTGCCCCTAAATGCTGAGGTAATGCAACAAGATTTGCTACTTTAATACCTCGAATTGCGGGCGCACAATGGTAACCAATAATCTGCTCGATGGATTCCATTTGTCGTACCTGCCTTTTTACGTATTTTGGGGAGAACACTTGCTCTCACAGCAAATAGATAATCCGGATATATATCATCTCGAAAGATGATTCAAAATAATGAAAATTATTTCTATTATTATAATACAAATAATCCTAGCTTATGTCAATAAGTATGAGAAGTTTTTTCATTTTAAAAAGAAAAGTTGCATCCTTTGCAATTTCACTATCCCACAGTCTCCCATGGTAATAGCCAATCTCAAAGTTTGCAACTTTTTCTTATAATACATATTGTAATTGTTTTCTCAGCATGTCGTCTTTCACATGGGTCACGATATATCGCAAACGTGGAGCCCCTGTTGTGCTATCAGCTAGGAACGCAATCTGCACATACATAGGATATTCTACTTGCTTAAACCATGTATTCACGATGATTTCACCAACATAGATATTCTTTCTTGTTTCACGGAAAGGAGCGACTAGTGTAAATGTTTCCGGATGCTCCTGTACATATGCTTCATAATCTTGAATCATAGATAGGGTATACTTAGATCCCACTGGCACCATAGTAGGATGCCAACTATCTTTCTGTGGACCAAACCCATAGAGCAAAGTTCCTTCCCCGTATCGCGCATAGTAATAATTATTATCTCGCTTATCCAATATCTGATAGGATGTACTCATATCAATTCCAATATCACGCAATCTAGCTTCTAATGGTTGTGCTACCCCAGACGAAAGAATACTGCTACTAGAGCCTTCCTGCACTAGCATCGTAGACGGCCATTTTATAGATGCCTTATCCGCTGCTTCAACGCTAGTCATTATGCTAGTTAAGATACAAGTAAGAACTAGCCCCCATGAAATAGATGTTATATTTCTACTCATAGTATTTGCCTAACCTTGTTTCTTTTGCATTTTAGCCCAAGTATCGCGCATGCCTACTGTACGATTCATTACGATATGATCTGCTGTGCTGTCTTTATCTGTTACAAAATACCCTGTACGCAAGAAATGATAATGGTCTCCTGCTTGTGTAGAACGGAATGCTGCTTCCCCTTTAGCAGATTTTACTTCTAAGGAGTTTGGATTCAACTGTTGTAAAAAGTCCTTATCTGCTGTTTCATCATCTTCTGTAGATAATAGATAATCATAGAGACGTACTTCCATATCTACCGCTGTAGAGGCTTCTACCCAATGTAAGATACCTTTTACTTTCTTTTGACAGCCTGTTCCAGATTTTGTAGCTGGATCGTATGTACAATGGATTTCGGTAATATTACCATTGTCATCTTTTACTACAGATTGACATTCAATGATGTAGGCACCTTTTAAGCGCACTTCTTTACCTGGTGCTAAACGGAAGAATTTTTTCACTGGTTCTTCCATAAAATCACCACGCTCAATGTACACTTCTCGACCAAATGTCACTTCACGTGTGCCCATTGCTTCATTTTCTGTATTGTTCTCGAGCACTAAGGTTTCTGTTTGTCCTTCTGGATAGTTTGTGATAACAACTTTCACAGGGTCTAATACCGCCATATATCGTGGCGCTTTTAATTTCAAATCTTCACGGATACAGAACTCTAATAGACCTACTTCTACCATGCTATCTGCCTTGGCTACACCAATGCGTTCACAGAAATCACGAATGGCCTCTGGTGTATAGCCACGACGACGTAACCCAGAAATCGTTGGCATACGAGGATCATCCCAACCACTTACAAGATTCAACTCAACTAATTGACGCAATTTACGTTTACTCATAACCATATTTGTTACATTTAAACGAGCAAATTCAATCTGTTTTGGTTTTTCTGTATCTTCCCAATCTTCTAATACCCAATTGTACAATGGGCGATGTACTTCAAATTCTAAGGTACATACAGAATGGGTAATACGTTCAATCGCATCAGATACTGGATGGGCATAGTCATACATAGGATAAATATTCCATTCAGAACCTGTACGATGATGATCCGCATGTAAAATACGATACAATACAGGATCTCGCATTACGATATTAGGGTCTGCCATGTCAATTTTGGCACGTAATACTTTTTCCCCATCTTTATATTTGCCTTCTTTCATTTCTTCAAAAAGTCGCAAATTTTCTTCTACACTACGATCACGGTAGGGACTATTCGTACCTGGAGTTGTAAAATCGCCACGAGTAGCACGGATTTCTTCTGGTGTTTGATCATCTACATAGGCTTTACCTTTTTTAATCAACACTTGAGCATATTCATATAGTTTACCGAAATAGTCAGATGCATAATGTACATCCCCATACCACTCAAAGCCCAACCATTTTACATCTTCTTCAATGGATTCTACATACTCCACATCTTCTTTGACCGGATTCGTATCATCAAAACGCAAGTTTGTTAAGCCTTGGTACGATTTGCCAAGACCAAAGTTAAGGCAAATAGATTTCGCATGTCCAATATGCAAATATCCATTTGGCTCTGGAGGGAATCGTGTATGAACACGTTTTCCATAGGTATTTTCTTCATTGTCTGTATTAATAATCGCTTCAATAAAGTTTACAGTTTGAGGCGTTGTTTCTTCCGTACTCATCATCGTCTCTTTCGATTCCATGTGATTCTTCCTCTCTTAGATTGATTATACACAAGTGCACGTTCTGCACATTCTCTTCATTATACCACAGGAATAGCTATGTTTCATCGATTTCTTGCAAATCCTATTATTTCTTAGCGCACCTGCAAGATTGTAACGACCTATTCTTCAGCGGTCTTATAATTAACACTTTCATTGACACAGGTCAACAATGGTTTACCATGTACACCAGCAATCAGATTATTAGCTGTCAGCATAGCCATTTCCTTGCGCGTACGATCCGTGAAAGACCCAATATGTGGCACCACTAAGCATTTACCTGTTTTAAGCAATGGATGGTCTGCCCCAATTGGTTCTGGATCTACTACGTCAAGAGCAGCATAATCAATTTGACCTGTTTCTAATGCGTGCACCAATGCATCTGTATCCACAATTTTTCCACGGCCTACATTCACAAATAAAGCCGTCTCTTTCATCATTTCAAAGGCTTCTGCATCAATTAAATGATAGGTTTCTTCCGTCAATGGCGCCATGACCAAGATAATGTCACTAGTGGTCAACAATTTGCCTAATGACACGTAGGTGGTCATAAGCAAGCTATCATCATTGCGACGGTTACGATTATGATATTGTACGGTCATCCCAAAGGCACGCGCTCTACGAGATACGGACACACCAATCTTACCCATGCCAATAATACCCAATGTCATACGGCTTAAATCCTTCCCTTTTATATTCGAAGGACGTTCCGCCCATTTACCATCCTTAACGAACTGAGCATTTTCATAAATTCTACGGCTCGCTGCTGCCATCAATGTGAAAGCCAACTCCGCCGTGGTTTCTGTTAATACATCAGGCGTATTGCCATAAGGTATATGACGTGCTGTTAACGCATCGATATCGATATTATCATAACCCACAGAGGCTTGAGCAATGACCTTTAAATTAGGCGCCTCCTTCACTAAATCCTCATCCACTGTAAAATGATTAATACTCCACAAACCATCTGCGTCACGCAGCCATTCTTTTAATAGCTCTTTGGGCATTTTTTCTTTTTCTGTCCACTGGCGCACTGTTACATGTTCACTTAAGTAAGCTACTGCATCTTTACGCACCAATCCTGGCACTACTACAACTGGTTTCTTCATAGTTCAACCTCGCTTCCACTCGTCTTATCTATCTACATACAGTATATATGTATTTTATAAGGACCCCATTCCTGGTACTACCAACGACCATGAGCCCTTCCTGTAAATTATATCATATTCTATCTTAGACAATAAAAAAGACAGTCCTATTTTCATAGAACTGTGCTTTTCATTTTGTAGATACAGTAACTTGCACTCTCAAACGTACCCGAGAGCTTCTACGCTTTCTATACGATGATATGCTATTCCACAAACGTTCCTAGAATAACATGTTTATCCTACCAATTGGATTTTCCTTCATTGAACATTTCAAATGCATGCGCAATTTGGCGTCTCAATTTTAATCGTTGTGAATCACTTAATACATATTCTACACCATTATGTGCGATGCGCCCATTTTTTACAATGCTACTCAAATCGTAAAGAATTTCTCTAGCCATGCTTGCATTGCCAGCTAATTCATCAATTGTCACATCATAATAATTAGCTAATCGCTTTAAGGTTTCCAGATCAGGCTCTCTATATCCTGTTTCGTAATTTGACAGGGCAGCATTACTAATGCCGATATCTCGAGCCACATCTAGCTGACTCCGCCCAATCCGTTTACGGGCATGTCTTAAATTTTCACCTAATGCCATTGTATCACCCCTTATACTACGTGAATCTATAGTATAAATAACCTACCTCTATTATAGCATGAGATACAATAGATATGCTATAGAAAACCACTATTTCACATCTCACGAATTGTGTATCTCTCTATATTTTTTAGCATTTTTGAATTGTATTACACGAATTGAATTGTTTATCCCATCTGCGCATGCATAGTTTTGATTTATTTTAATTAAAATCGATAGATTTTATCCTATTTTAATCATTTTCGCTCACAAACTATTTATATTATTCATGCGCATGTTCAGGTGGTGGTAACTGTTCAACTTGGAATACTTCACCAATAGTTTGAATTTTTCCAGGGATATATTCCACAATTTGAGTCATCAATACATATAACAGTCGTGGATCAAAGTTAGAATTAGCACTTTGATTGATACAATCCAAATACACGCTATCATCATCTTCTTCGATATAGTATTTAAAACTTTTATAGGTACTATTTTCACGATTAATGAATGTCAAAATATCTTGACGATTTTCCTTGGTCACAACGCCTGCACCGATCAATAAGCGAATCGTAGCATAAATTGTGTCATCTAACAACAGAAACACAGGAATATCCCCTAATTCGGTTTGTACATAGGAGCGAAATACAACGGTATGATCTTCATCTCCCACTTCACGTTTCTCAAAACATGTCAATTTCTCATCAATGAGAAATTGCTCAAATACTCTAGCCTTTTCATTCATAGGTATCACCTCTTTAAAAAAAAGGGCATTGTTTGTCACAATGCCCATATGAATCGATTCTTACTACATATTAACCTTTTTTAGATTTTGTAGTTTTACGTGGTTTGCTTTCTTTTTTAGCTGGTTCTTCTACTGCTGGCGCTTCTTCACCAGATGCTTCTATCTTTACGCTTTCCACAGCTGCAATAATACGAGTTAAGTCTTTTTGTGTATGTGGATACAATACTTCAAAAATAGTGTATGCCACTAATGCTGGATCAAAGTTATCTCCACTCATTAAACTTACATCTAAAAGAATTGCTTCGTAACCATCTTCTTCCATTAAATAGTGTTTGAAACATTTGAATTCGCTATTTAATTGATTCAACACATCTAATGTTGCTTTACGTTGTTCTGGCGTAAAACGACCACCCGCAATTTCTAAACGCACAAAACCAAATGGTGTGTCATCCAATACAACAAATAATGGGAACACAATATCATTATATTCCACAGTCGCATCAAATACTACTGTATTGTATTGATCATTTTCAATCTCACGAAGCGTAAAAAGATTTGTTAATTCATTTTCTGTAATAAACTGTTGAAATAATTCTGCTTTTTTATTCACTGTCTTAACTCCATATTCTCTACATTTAAATTAAAACTCATTACCATAATAATACCATAAAACTGCGGTCCATTTCAATCATTATTACTTTTCATCTTCCACATAGATACAACGATCATTTTCAAAGCGTGCAATACGCACCAAGGAATGTACATCGTAACCTGCTTTTTCTAGGCGTTCACGACCAGGTTGGAAAGATTTTTCAATGACAATAGCAATACCTTCCACTGTATCCCCTGCGCCTTCCACAAGTTTTGCTAATCCCATAGCAGCTTCACCACTGGCTAAAAAATCATCAATAATCAACACTTTTTCACCAGAAGGTAAGAATTTTTTAGAGATCGTTACATCATAATTTTCTTCTTTTGTATAGGAATACACTACAGAATGATACACATCTTCTGTCATTAAGATAGATTTTTTCTTACGAGCAAATACCAAAGGAACATCCAACTCAATCGCTACTTGTAACGCAATAGCAATACCAGATGCTTCGATAGTAACAATGCGTTCAATACCACGTCCTTCAAATTGTTTCGCAATTTCTTTACCGATTTGAACAAACAATTTAGGATCAATTTGATGATTTAAAAATCCATCTACTTTTAACACTCGATTGTTTAATACAATACCTTCTGCATCAATACGCTGTTTTAATAATTCCACGATGATCCTCCTTATTGTTTTCTGTCTTTCAATATATTAATAAATTGTGAAACACCTTCTGTTAATGCATCCATTCTTGATCGTACTAATACAATACGACGCTCTGGAATATGTAAGTTTGTTTTTAATTCGATTAAAGAACCTTTTTTTATTTTTTCTCTAGCCACTAATTCTGGCACTAAAGAAATCCCTAAGTTAATTTCAACCAAATCCATAAGTACATCCAAGCTACCTAGCTCAAAAGCTGGGCTCGTACATCGATTATAGGTAACCATATCAAAAAAAGTACGACTGCTCGCCCCCATCGTAAGCAATAATAATGGCTCAGCCATAATTTCATCAATGGTCCATACCTTAGAATCATCTTGATATTTAGTGCCTCCCACAAATATATCTTGCATTGACTCTAATTCCATCACTTCAAGATGATTATTATCATACAAACCATCATAGGCATGCACCACTGCAATTTGCGCTTCTCCCGCTTCAATCATCCCTACACATTCTCGAGATGGTCGATTGGTGACACGCAAGCTAATGTCTAGATTTTTTTCTTGCCAACTTTTGAAAGTAGGCAACAAGAAATGTTTACTCAATGTATCTGTAGCCGCTAAGTGTAAACTTTTATACTCCCTCGATACACGTTCTTGTAATTTTACAATTCCATTATCTAAAATAGAAAAGGCTTCTACCGACGTTTCAAAGAGTTCTCGACCAGCTTTCGTAAAGGCCACTGATTTCGTTGTTCGTTCGAACAAAGGAACACCTAAATCTTTTTCTAGTTGCTTTATGCTCTGACTAATGGCCGATTGAGAAACTCCATTAGCTTTCGCTGCTTTGGAGAAAGATAGATGTAATCCAACGCCCACAAAGGCGCGCAGTAATTCTGCAGATACAGACATAATAACCTCAATCTACTACGAATATAACATACGTTTAATTTATTTTTTACTATTATATATGCTTATAAGTTTACCTATATTTATTACTATTGTCAAATTATAAATAGATTTTTATCTATGTATTTCTTATAAACCTATACAAAATAGTTGCGTTCTAGCCTATAAACTAGTAATATATATTTGATAAGAAAATCTGGGGCATAACAATCCCCCCGTATGTATGAAAGGAATTTAACTATGCATTGCGCACAAAAATTGACTGATCATATTTATTGGATTGGTAGCAACGATTGGAGTACAGAACGTTTTGAAAACCTATTTCCAATTCCAAATGGGGTAAGCTACAATTCCTATTTTATTGATGATGAAAAAACATGTATCGTAGACTCTGTAGATGATAGCATTCGTCAAGAATTCTTTGACAATGTAGAACATCTATTGAATGGTCGTGAATTAGATTACTTAATCGTTAACCACATGGAACCAGACCATTGTGCAACATTAGTAGAATTACTAGACCGTTACCCAAATGTAAAAATGGTAGGTAACAAAACTACATTCCGTTTCTTTGAACAATTCTATGGACGTCCAGCTCCTGAGAACTATTACGAAGTAAAAGAAGGGGACACTATCGATCTTGGTCATCATAAACTTCACAGTTATACTATGCCAATGGTGCACTGGCCAGAAGTAACTTGCACTTACGAAGCAACGACTGGTACATTGTTCTCCGCAGATGCATTTGGTACCTTTGGCACCATCAATGGCAATATTTTCGCTGATCAATTAGATTTCGATCGCGTATACGAAGATGAAGCCCGTCGTTACTACACAAATATCGTAGGTAAATACGGTGCGCAAGTACAAAATGCATTGAAAAAAGCATCTGCTTTAGATGTAAAAATCATTGCACCGCTTCATGGACCAATTTGGAGAACTCCTGACACAATCTCTTACATTCTTAACAAATATATGCACTGGAGCACATACAATGCTGAGAAAAAAGGGGTTGTCATCGCTTTCGGTTCCATGTATGGCAACACAGCTGAAATGGCACAACAATTAGCAAAATTGTTATCCTTACGCGGTGTAACTGATATCCGTATTTACGACGTATCTAAAACAAATCCATCTTACATCATCTCTGATGCATGGAAATATAGTCATTTAGTATGTATGGCACCAACCTACAATTTAGGTTTATACTTGACTATGGAAAACTTATTACATGAATTACATGCATTAAACTTCCATAACCATAAAGTATCTATCGTAGGTAACCACTCTTGGGCATCTGGCGCAATGAAACGTATGGTTGAATACTTCACAAATGAGTTCAAAAATATGGAAATCGTTGGCACTCCACTAGATATTAAAGGTGCATTACACGATGAACAATTACCATTATTTGAAGAATTAGCTGATGCTATCGTTGCTTCCTTGGCAGAAACAGATATTAAAACTTTATAATCAATACAAGCGACTCTACACAGTAGAGTCGCTTGTAATGTATACATCTAAACAGTTAATGATACTATTGATGAATCTAGCTTTAGTATAACCCAATATTTAGTATAGAGTATAACTGTAGATTCCTTATAACATATACAAAATGAGCTATCATGAAGGGACATTCCCAACTTGATAGCTCATTTTTACAGGTACTATATGTATTACTATATCTGATAGCAAATACATCTACACAGAGGATATACAAGTACAAGTACAATCACATCATTAGATCTGGGTATTACCTATCGATTCTACTAACATACTATCGACGATAAGGACCTAACATACGCGCCCCTTTTGGTATTTCTAAAATCATAGACCACACCATTCCATGCCTAGCTGCTAACCGTAAGGATTTGCCCCTTGAAGCCCTAGAATAACTAGCGCCGTCTTTATGTACTTCTTCCACAGATGTTCTTGCAGAATCCTTTGGTATGGTCTCTATTCGTTCATGGACTGTAGCACGTATTTCCTCTGCGTCATATCTCGGTGAATCTACTGACTTCTCATAACTATCTACATCCACCAGATTACTTGTGATCACAGCGCTTTTAGCAGTAGTTTCCACTGCTGTATCAGGCTCCATATTCACAGATTCCTCTGGGTCCCGTGAAAGTGTAATACCATAATACTCTTCCATTTCCTCCCAAGTCATATCTTTACTCTGAACTGGTTTTTCTGGTGACTCTTCTTTAGAGTTTCCTTTTTTTAATATAAAGGATCCTAAAATAATCAGTATGAGTATCCCTATTTCCATAATCGGATACCTCCTCCACCTTATTCATGTGTACCTTTACCATCGATGGTGGATGCATAATCACCTTCAGAAATGCTTTCACGCATTTTAGTGTCTGCCATAATATTGTTCATCGAATAGTAATCCATAACACCCAAATTACCCTCACGTAACGCTTGGGATAACGCTTTTGGCACTTCTGCTTGAGCTTCTACTACCTTTGCTTGCATTTCTTGTGTATGGGCACGCATTTCTTGTTCTTGCGCCACCGCCATAGCTCGACGTTTTTCTGCTTGAGCTTGGGCAATTTTTTTGTCCGCTTCCGCTTGATCTGTCATCAATTGGGCTCCAATATTACGTCCTACATCTACATCGGCAATATCGATGGATAGGATTTCAAAAGCTGTTCCTGCATCTAAGCCTTTATTCAATACAGTACGAGAAATATGGTCTGGATTTTCCAACACGTCCGTATGCTCTTCAGAAGAACCTACGGTAGTAACAATACCTTCCCCAACACGAGCAATAATTGTTGCTTCTCCAGCACCACCAACTAAACGATCAATATTAGCACGCACTGTCACTCGAGCACGAACTTTTAGTTCGATACCATTTTTAGCCACCGCAGAAATGATTGGTGTTTCAATCACTTTTGGATTGACTGACATTTGTACCGCTTCTAATACATCACGACCTGCTAAGTCAATGGCGGCAGATCGTTCAAATGTTAACTCCATAGTAGCACGTTCTGCTGCAATTAATGCATCTACTACACGGTCTACATCTCCACCTGCTAAATAATGGGCCTCTAATTGATCTACTGTCACATCTAAACCAGCTTTATTGGCTTTCACCAAAGGAAGTACGATTTGCGACGGAGATACACGACGTAAACGCATACCAATCAAAGTCATAATGCTGACCTTCACGCCCGCTGCTAGAGCAGATACCCAAAGTCCTAATGGGACGAAATGTAAGAATAAAGAAATGCCGATGATGAGAATAATCGGAAAAATGATAAATCCCACCGTTCCAATAATTGTTTCCATATGTCCTCCTATCTATTTGTAGTTCTCACTACGATACGACCACCGGTGACAGAAATAACTTCTACTTCTGTACCTGGTTCATAAAATTCGCCATCAGTAACAACATCGAGGAATGTTCCTTCCACAACAATGGTTCCTGCTGGTCGTAATACCGTTTTTGTATATCCAATCTTGCCCAACCAGCGATTAGGGTCTGGATGTGTAGCATATCCTTTTTCCTTAGTAGATTGCAAGCGCAATGTCAATCGCTCCCCTAAAGCAGTCTTAGGAAATACAGAGATAATCCACCACAACAATAGTACACCCACTACTGAAAGCGAGGTAACAGTGGCTATTGCCATAGGTCCTCCTCCCATCCAATCATAGATGCCCCACAGGAATAGCAACAAGCCTGTTAAACCAAAGATGCCAAATCCTGGTATCATCATTTCGATGAGGAGCAAAATAATACCACTTACTATAAGTCCTGTCATAACGTCTCCTTTCTCTTTACTATCTCTTTATCTGTATTATATCATACTCTTTTTATATAAAAGATGAAAAAGCTAGATTCTATCATCTCTATTTTCCTTTTTAACACAGATGTAATACAAAAAGAGGCCTTCTAAAGAAAGCCTCTTAGTGATTAATTAAACATCTTCGCGATATGGAGCTTGACCGATTTCGTAGAAATCGTTTCCTTCGCTATCGATAACAACGATTGCAGGGAAATCTTCTACAGTTAATTCTGCCAAAGCTTCTGGACCTAAGTCAGCATACGCGATAACATCATATTTTTTAATGGATTTAGCAATTAACGCTGCTGCACCACCAACGGCTGCAAAGTAAGTTACACCGTTTTTCTTCATGGATTCGATAACTTCTGGTTTACGGGAACCTTTACCGATCATGCCTTTGATACCTTGATCAAGCATTG
>CAUPZH010000011.1:0-66525 GCA_963515865.1 uncultured Veillonella sp. | reverse complement strand
GCCGTGGCACTCCTAAGAATATCTATAGTGTACGGTATGTATCCTTGAATGACCGCTGTATTAGTATCATTGAAAAGCTGTTATTAGAGAATAAAAGGCTCGCATGGGATAACAGTTACAACGATCAGGGCTACATATTCACAAATAAAAAGGGCAATCCTTACGAACCCCAATACATCAATAAGATGTTACGCAAGGTACATATTGATGGCAAGCACCTAACAACGCATATTTTTAGGCACACGCATATTAGTATGCTAACAGAATTAGGCGTACCATTAAAAGCTATCATGCAACGGGTAGGCCATAACGACCCAAAAACAACACTAAGCGTATATAGTCATGTGACCGAATCCATGCAAGATGAAATAGTAAAAAAGCTAAACGCTATCTAGTTTTTCACTTTTCGTGTATTCGTCATATTCTATAGAATTTTCAGGCAACAAAAATAGCCCCCTTAATTTTAGGGGGCAAATAGGGGGCAAAATGGGTAAAAAAAGGGGGCTATACACTTATAAGCAAGAATCAGAAAAGCCCTGTAGAATCACGTTTTATAGTACTTTTCTATTTCTGTTTATAAGCATATACACCCTTTAAACCTTGGCGTAAGATGTAAATGTACCAGCAACGTGTGCAACTCGAACTGATTTAAATACTTAATCTTCTTTTCTCTCGGGGTCTTTCCCTTAATGATTGCTTTTCGTGTCGGATCCCGATCAATGAATCCCTCATCCACCGCATCCAGTACAGCTGCTTTCAACTGATGGTGAAAGTCCATCGTTGTTTGTCGTTCATGATACACTGCATAGTCGTTTAATAATTGTTGATAGGAAATTCGATTTAACTCTGAAAGTCGTAAGTCAGGTACCAATTTCTGTAACCACACCAAAGTAATCTCATACTTCTTCATGGTCACCTCTCGAATAGCCCCTTCCTTGTACATCCGAATCCACCGTTCATAATACTTGCAAAATAATTCCGATCCTTCCTCAGCCTTTACCATATTCACACCTCTTCATTTACATGACAACATAGAAATGGCTCTTATACATATCTTACTCGTATATTTCAAAAAAAGCATATAGGGAGTTATCTAATATCTATCCTGTATTGTGAAAGATTGGGAAATACTTACGCTGATGAAGGGTGATAAGGTTGTCGAACTCTTCGAAAAACACTCCTATCTGATTTTGCTCATTTATATCATTAGAAATATAAATATCAAAATCATTTATATCTCGTGACGATATATTAGGTTGTGCTCCAGCAACCAAAACAGAATCTAGCTGTTTTTCAAACAATTTAGATTTAACAAATGCACCTATAAATTTATAACTCCATTGATCATTTGGTTCAAAATATCCTACCCGCTGATTTTGGTAAAACTTTTGGTTTTCTTCACAGTGTAATATGCCTACTTTACCTGTTGTTGCACCCGACATTGCAATAAGTATGGACTTATTTTTTACTAGAAAATTTTCTTCCATTTGCTCTTCATAATAATACGCAAACTCTCCCCCAATGATTCCATCCGATAAAATATTTGAAATTCTTATTATTGGTACACCTGTTTTCAAAAACTTATCACTTTTAAATGCATATCCTCCTCTTAAGGATGCAACCTCCCCCAACTTACGCTGTTCCCAAGTATTTGTATGGAAGTAATAAAAAAAGAAAGCCGATACACAATCATCAGCTTTCATTCCTAAATTATACCATACCTAATAAAACTATAGATAGCACAATACTATCACTAGTAACATTCCACTCCCTTTTCATTTCTTCCACAAAGTAGTATTAACAGCCAACATTCACTGTCAGTACTAGTTTTTGTGAGTAATATAAAACCTAGATATATATCACAAATTCAAAAGCGATACAACTAGGTCTGACCCATTGTATCTCTTTATTCTTGAAAATAAGTTTTATAGCTATGCAAATAAAAGAATCTAATTCTTACTATTTATAGTAATGCATTAGCCCGTCCAATCTCTTTTATTTGCTCCACTGTTAATTTTGTAAAGTGAGCAATCATTTCTAGCGACAACTTTTCTTGCAACATCTGAATGACAACTTCAGCTTTACCTTGAGCAAGTCCTTCTGCAACGCCCTCGGTCACCCCCTCTTTCCAATATTTATAATGATCCATGGATAACATCGAGTATTCCTCCTTCCACGCTTCACAATGCTTGACCTCATATACAGCATTATCAATATCTCGCAGCAACTCATCTGTTGCTTCCTGTCCATCAATGTAGTCTAAAAACGCTTGCAACGGTTTTGACACATCATTCTGCGTTCCCTTTGTACTTAAAAATAACTTTGTGGCACCATCGTTTAAGACAATGTCATGGTCTTCGATACAAACGTTTTTGAAGGTATACTTATGACGATTGCCAGTAAACACTGGGAATGTACAAATAAAAATTACATAGGAATCATTTAATGTCGTATACTTTTGACCTTTTTGAATATGATACATATCTAAAATACTTTGATAAAACCGTGTACGTTTTACAAGTTCTTCCATGTCCTTGCTAGTTTGCATTTCAATGTTAAATACCGTTCCTTTATCATCATTTACAAACACATCAAGACGCACACTTTTAGAATCCCATCGTACATCAAGATTTTTTTCTTCATGAATATATACAATATCTTTAATCGAAATATCTAACAACCGTTCTAATACAGCCTTACAAATGTGCTTCTTTAACATCACTTTCTGAAAGATAAAATTGTCTTGGAACGTCAGTTCATCAAATGACTTAATGTACATGGAATACCTTCCTTTTCTAAATTATACCACACCTAATAAAACTATAGATAGCACAATACTATCTACTAGAAGTATTCCATATCTTTTTTATTTTTCCCATAAAATAGCACTAACAGTCAACATTCACTGTCAGTGCTAGTTTTTACACACCACTTTTTTATATTTTAAACCCTGTTCTATACTCAATATATTAAAAGATCCTTAATGTATTGTTAGCGTTAGGATTATCACACACACACGAAATAAAAAGCCTAAGGTATTGATATTTGCGAAAGCTCTTTTCGTTAGGCATTTTCATTTGACTATTTCACAAGCAAAAACGATGCGACCAGCCCTCACTAGTCGCATCGTATCCCTATTATCTACCTACTTTACTGTTAACATATTTGCATTCATTAATAATACTCAACAAGCATTGCTACTCTCAACTATGTTCTCTGAAAGTTACAGTTTCGCTCCCAACAGTGCTAACTGTTCTGCTATTTCTTTTTCCAATGCTGCAATGTCACGGTTATCTTGTTCAATCATGCGATTGATTTCATCAAGGTCCAGTTCTTCCTCTTCTTCAAAGGTGTCCACGTAACGAGGGATATTCAAGTTGTAATCATTCTCCTTGATTTCCTCTAGGCTCGCCACATGCGCGTATTTCTCTACATCCACACGGTTACGATAGGTATCGATAATCTTAGCGATATGTTCTTCACTCAAGTTATTTTGGTTTTTCCCTTTTTCAAACTCGTTGCTAGCGTTGATAAACAACACATCACGGTTCGTGCGGTTCTTTTTAAATACTAAAATCGTGGTCGGAATGCTCGTGCCATAGAACAAGTTCGCTGGCAATCCAATGACCGCATCCAAGTAATTCTTCTCGATGAGGGTCTCCCGAATTTTACCTTCCGCTGCGCCTCGGAATAGCACACCATGTGGCAATACGATGGCCATCGTTCCTTCTGTATTCAAATGGTACAAGCTATGCAAGATGAAAGCATAATCTGCTTTGGACGCTGGCGCCAACTTACCATAATCGCTGAAACGAGGGCCTTTCAATTTACTTTCATTATTGTCCCATTTCGCAGAGTACGGAGGGTTCGCCACCACCTCATCAAAGGATCGGTAACTCCAGTTCAGCCTTATTAATAATCTTCATTCTAGCATTTTCATCTTTTGACAACTGTATTCCCATATCTGTTAATCCTTTTATATCTAATTCAGATAATAGGTTCATATATAATTGTCTAGCACTTTTATTAATAATAATAGGAGCAATCCCTTGTTGCAGACAAGAATGAACAATTAAGGCACGCCCAGTTCTTCCATTGCCATCAGAAAATGGATGTATTCGTTCAAATCGCAAATGTTGCTTCATAATAACTTCTATTTTCTCTTCCATACTATTAGAACGGTTTAGCCTATATTCTAACGTGTCACACCATTTTTTTAATTCTGATTGCACTAAATCAGGTTCTGTAGTTGTAAAATCAGCCCCTATGATTATATTATGAATCGTTTTAAATGCTCCTGCATCTTCTCTAATATCTTGTAATAAATAACTATGAGTATCTTTTATTAGTTCAATAGTAATTTCCTTGGGACAATGATCTGTTAAAAATCCCATATATTTCTTATAGTTTTTGACTTCATAAAATTCACGTTCATGCATCGCTCTAGGAATGATACCATCTAATAAAATACATTTAGCTTCATATTGTGTCAGTGTATTCCCTTCAATAGCGGTACTATGGTGAGCCATTCTAACTAGCATATCATCCGCATAACTACATGAAAGTTTCAAGCTAATCATCTCCTTAATCAACGCAGTTTATACACCTGTATTACGTACTCCTCTGTAGTATTAGAAGTTCCTACACTCATATTACGCTTCCCTCTATTGTATTAGCATTTTTACAGCTCTTACACTAGATGGTTGCATCTGTTTTAGACATCCACAATTTTTCAATTCCCAATCCAATAGCCACGCTTAGTGCAATGGCGCAGATTTCAAATATGGACGGTGTAATATATACTAATGGGCTACCTGTGAAAGCTGGCAATGCTTTCCCTGCCCAAGCTTTCACAATTTCTGGGATATATCCACCGAATAGGATATGTGCATTGGTTGCCACCCACCATACTGCCATGACTACGATAGCAGTCACACGAGGCCACAATGCTGTGCGACGTGGATATAAATATAATACCATGCTACCGATAGTGGTCAACATCATAAGCACTACCCCGATATATAGGCTAGCAATGAGTCCTGCAAAGCCCTGTGCATCTAGCGATGCTTGAATGATAGGATCCTCTAGATTGAGGTACATCACATCCCCTAAAAATAGCATCGGCAATGGCAACGCATAGGTAGAAATATTCAATACTGTATCGATAAAGCAATGACGGTCTTTACGTGCCATCCAACAATCTAATAGTTTTGCTGTACCGATCATGAGTGCCACCACAACTAACATAGTCAACACCCAAACCAACATAACGTAGATAGGCTCTTTTGGCAAGGTAAACGGTAATACACCATTACCAAAGAAAAAGAATAGATTCCACCAAAGCCAAGAATATGTATAATGCCCTTTCCCTAAGTGAAAGTCAAATTGTCCTGCCAGTCTTGGCACCGCTTTCAGACCCAAAGGAATCCCCAAGGAGGCAATGACAAACATAATAATGCTAGATGTGTCGAACTGCCCTAAGCTAAATACTAAGCTTAGAGGAATAATCCAGAGCATGGACCAACTATAAAATTTTATATAACTTCTCATATTACACCTCTGTATTCTTTCCACCTGCTAATGCCAATACTAAGGACAAGGTCACTTGGCAATACATGATGATGGCAAACACCACATCACGACCGATAGTCGATAAGTTCCACAACCAAGATAAGTCTAAATTGTTGAACACCAAGAATGTACCACCTTGCACTAATGCCCAAGCTAATACGTATACACAAATCGGTATTCTGCGAGCCTTAGGACCAAATCCACTTTCACTAGAGCGTAAGTAAAAGACAGGAATGAACAGGGATAATACTCCATAGCTCACCCCTGCCACCATGGCGCTCATCCCCGTATGAATCGTATAGGCCCCTAGAGGAATTAATATAAAAAATATACTCATATACATCGTGCGTTGCACTACATCTTGTATGGTTGACATATAATTTCCTTTCTATACCAAAATTATTTCATCGATTTTTTCTATGCATAATCGCTGTATCTAACAGCTTTTTCTTCCTTTCCTCTATATATAGCTTATAAAAATCTTTTTGCTCTACTGTTATCGGTTCAATCGATTCAATCAAAGCAAAAATCTCCTCCATATCAATTTTTTGTACAATAGATTCTAAAGAATGCTCTAATTGCTTATTAGGATATTCTGTTAATACCTCAAACATATTCGCCTTTTTCCCATCTATTGTCACTGCAGAGTTAGGAAATCTATAAATTCTTTCATTTAATAAGTCCGCATCATTTAGTATAGCCTTCAATAATTCTATACTGGCAGATGGTAATAATGTGGATCCACAATCATATACAGGAGCTAACTTCCAAATATGCGTACTTTTATTTACCAAAAATCCCCAATTACCATTATGTCTATCAAAATTCCCTACCAAACTATCTACAACAAACATATCCCAAAAGCGTTCTTCCACTTGCACAGGGTCAATTCTATCTTGCTCATAAATACAAAACAGTATATCAGATAAATCTTTGCTATAGCCACTACTTTCACTGGTAATCACAGTATTTTTTAAAGATGCAAAATCTCTAAACTCTTCATCATCTGCAACAAAGTCTTTACAGGCAACAACAATTTTAGTCTTATTCGCCCTTTGATAGATACCTAACTCCGTTTGTTGCGCAGGAATTGATAATAAATTATATATACTACTAGAAATGTGCTCATTGACACATCCATGTGTATATGAAAGCTCATCCCTATTCTTTGATACTGGGGGAAACTTCAATAAATACTGTTCCTCATCAATGTAAATCCCTAATTTATTACCATTTGCTCCACCATAAGTTTTAAAAGTGTTAATTCTACAACCAGTAAAGTCTCGCATATTATCACCAAATATATTTTTCTCTTAAATAATTTGCCTCATCAATTGATATTTCATAATTATGTTGAGCGATATTGATAGATCCATAGAGTTCATCTAGCCATACATCAATATAATCACCATTTTCCAGAGCCTTTTTCAGACCTTGTATATCATTATATAAATAAGCAGGCAACAATTCTTCATTAATCATACAACTATGCTCCTTACTTAAATTAATATTATCTCTTTCTATAGTATAACAAACATCCGCCATCTTATAAATACATATACTGTTTCAATTTTACAAACAAAAAAGCACCCTTACGGATGCTTTTTGTGTGTTACGCTACAACTGCTTCTACTTCGATGCAGTCATCGTTTGTTGTTTTAGGTTTTTCCAATAATGGAGTCATGCTATACATACCCACACCTAGTGTGAACAAGTTGTGAATCCATGCAGTGGAGCTTGGAGGCATTACACCTAATACACCCAACCCTACAAGGCCACCATTCACGCCTACGATGGAGTTATAGTTAATTTTAATACGATCCATTAATTTCATGGAGATACGACGTAAGTCAACAATAGCAGTTAAGTTATCACTGGACACTGTGACATTGGCAATTTTTTGTGCAATTGGTGCACCTTCATTCATACCAATGCCTACATGCGCTTCAGATAACGCCAAGGAATCGTTGATACCGTCCCCTACCATCATCACTGTGTAGCCTTCTTCTTTTGCTTTACGCACGTAATCAGCTTTGTCAGTTGGCATAACTTCTGCATGAACTTCGTCAATACCAATTTCCGCTGCAACACGTTCTGCATTTTTACGGCTATCACCAGTCATCATAACGATTTTCTTAACACCTAACTCATGAAGTTCGCGGATAACAGTTTTCGCTTCTTCACGCACTGGGTCTTTAATACAAATAACCGCAGATAGGACGTTAGAAATCGCTAAGTATAGATAGGAACAACCTTCTGGAAGGCTTTCAAATTTAGCTTCTTCTCCAGCTGGAATTGTTGTTTTTTCATCTTCAAAAATGAAGTGATGGCTACCGATACGCACTTTGCGGTTACCCACTTTGGATGCAATGCCATGTGCCACAACATATTCTACTTTGGAGTGCATTTCTTTATGTGGTAAATGATGATCTTGCGCCGCTGTCACTACTGCTTTCGCCATAGAATGAGGGAAATGCTCTTCCAAGCAAGCTGCTAATGTCAACATTTCATCTGCATCATTACCGCCAAAAGGAATAATTTCTTGAAATACAGGTTCCGCTTTTGTCAACGTACCTGTTTTATCGAAGACGATCATATCTGCTTCTGCAATGCGTTCCATGAATTTACCACCTTTAACAGTGATACCACGGTTACTTGCTTCTTGCATAGCGGATAATACTGCCAACGGAATGGACAATTTCAATGCGCAGGAGAAGTCTACCATAACGAAAGATAAGGCTTTCATCAAGTTGCGAGTTAAGGCAAAGGTTGCGAAAGCACCTAAGAAACTCACCGGTACTAATTTATCTGCCATGCGATATGCTTTTTGTTCCATACCGGATTTCATTTGTTCAGATTCTTCAATCAAGTTTACGATTTGCTCGAAACGAGTATGTTTGCTTGTAGTACGTACTTCGAAGGAACATTGACCTTCTTCTACGACGGTACCTGCATACACAGATGTACCGGCATCACGACGAACTGGTTCAGGTTCCCCAGTCATGGAGCTTTCATTCACAAGAACTACGCCATCCACAACTTGGCCGTCCAATGGCACCACTTCACCTTGACGAACTACAACTACGTCACCCACTTGTACTTCACCGATTGGTTTGCTCACTTCTACGCCGTCTACAAGAACCCAAACTTTGTCTACGTTCAAGGACATGCTTTCCGCAAGGTTAAGCACGGATTTACGTAATGTCCATTCTTCCAAGATTTCGCCGATGCCTAATAAGTACATCACAGCGCCCGCTGTGGAGTAATCTTTTTGCAATAATGCGGCACCGATAGCTACGCCATCTAATACTTCTACGGTCAATTTGCGTTTCCACAATGTTTTGATTGCTGTACCGATGAACTTGATACCATCGAACCAAGACCATGCTGCTGCAATAGGTGCTGGTAACACGATTTTTTTACCGATATAAAGCAATGTTTTATCGATCATTTCTTCTTTGTAACGCTTGTTGACAAGGCGAGGTGAAAGTTCATGCAATGCTGGTGCATTGGCTAAATCCAAATCGTTAAGTCCGAATAAAGCAGCTTTCACCGCACTTTCATCACCAGTATGCTTGATGATGATGTCCCCAGAACGAGTGTAGAAGTTCGCTTTGGTAATGGCTTCACAGGCCATCAATGTATCTTCGATAAATTGAGCCTGTGCGTCATTAAACTTACGTCTCTCAATGCGTACATGAAGACGACGGGACAAGCGTTGCAACATTTTAAATTGCATCATGGATTATTTTCCTTCTGTTAATACTTCTTCATCACGAGTATCGTTGATTTCTTGTGCTTCAGCTAAAATGCTGTCTGTGGAAGCTTGTAATTTTTCAGTAGTTTTTAAGATGCTGTCTTTTGCACGAAGACCTGCTGCTACTACATTAGCGTATACTTTGCGAGCATCTTTGGAAGTTAATACTTTTACACCTACTGTGCCTAAAGCCAAACCAGCTGCGAATACATTAGCATCTCTTAAAGTTTCTTTTTTTACGTTGAACATTGTTAGTTCCTTTCTGTGAACTCTGTCACATTAATACATGATAATATAATAAAATTAATAATTATAAAGATAAGAGGGGCCCGTGTTATCGGAGTCCCTCTTACCAAACTTATGGTATCGAATCAGTTACTTTTGATCTTGTTCTTCGTGACCACCACAGCCACAGCCGCATCCTGATTCGGATTCAGAAGAGGAACCACATCCTCCACCACATCCGCCGCCACAACCGCCTGCGCTTGTTGCGCTTTTATATACTCGGTATGCAACATAGAGAACAGCTAGTAAACCAATTGCGTATACAATAACACTATCCATAGTATACACTATCTCCTTCTCATTTTCAAGTACTTTTTGAAAATTATTTTGCGAACACAACAAACTGCATAATATCAATGAATTTTTGAAATAAAACTTTTCTCAATCTCAATTATATTGTTTGTTTACTATCAATATTGATTAGCCCAAACCTAAAGCACGTCCAAGATGAACTGCAATGTACGCACCCACCCAAGCTAGGATACTAGTGTAAGCAAATACGGCACCGAACCATTTCCAGGAGTCAGTTTCACGTTTTAATACAGCCATAGTCGCCAAGCATGGTAAATATAGCAAGGCGAATACCATCAAGCCTAAACCGATGGCTGGGTTGAAGTCTGGATCAGTAGACAAGAATTCTTCCAAGGATTTAGAATCTGCATCACTTGCTTCGATCGCGTAAATAGTACCTAATGTACTTACCATTACTTCTTTCGCTGCTACTGCGGCTATTACGGCAATGTTCACACGCCAGTTAAATCCAAGTGGTTCCATTACAGGTTGAATAAAACGTCCTAATTCAGCTGCATAGGATTGTTCAATTTTTTCTTTACCTTGTTGAAGATCTAATTCTTTGATTTCATCTTCTTCTGCTTTATGGTTTACATATAAAGCCCAAGCCACTGGATATAACTCTTCAGCTTTTAATTCTTCAAAGTATGCAGGTTCTTCTGCAGCTTCTTCTTGAGTTGCTTCTTCTGCTGTAGCTTCTTCCTCTTCAGCTGGCGGGTCATCTTTATGCTCTTCGTCTAAGGCAAGCATTTGACCTAAGATATCATTCGCCTCTGCTTGTTGTTCTTCTGTTACCAACATAGCATTCACTAAAATCTCATCTGCCATCTGAGCATGTGTCATTGTCACTTGTTCACGAGCTGCATCATAGTCTTGAGAGTATTCTACATCTTGTGGGAAGGATGTTAAGAACCAAATAAGGATGGATGCTGCCAAGATGAATGTACCTGCTTTTTTAAGGTACATCACGGAACGTTCCCACATATGAATGCCTACGGAACGAAGTGTTGGCATATGGTATGGAGGCATTTCCATTACGAATGGTTCTGCTTCACCTTTAAATACATACGTACGAAGTACTTTTGCAGTTACAACAGCTACGACGATACCCAATGTATAGATACCTAACAAGATCGTTGGTGCATCTTCTGGTGGGAAGAATGCTGATGCTAATAATGTATATACTGGTAAACGAGCACTACAACTCATAAATGGAGATACTAAGATCGTAATCATACGGTCTCTTGGGTTATCAAGGATACGAGCACCCATGATGGATGGTACGTTACAACCAAAGCCCAATAACATAGGGATGAAAGATTTACCATGTAAACCTACACCACGCATCACGCGGTCGATAACGAAAGCCGCACGAGCCATGTAACCAGTATCTTCTAAGAAAGAAATAGATACGAATAATAGAACGATGTGTGGGATAAAGCTAATAACAGCCCCTACACCACCGATGATACCGTCATTCAATAAAGATTTTAACAATCCATCTTCAAGATTAGCTCCGATGAAATCTGTTAATAATTTGAAAGCACTTTCCAACCATCCTTTAGGATATTCAGCTATGTTGATAACTAAGTAGAACATAACCCACATGATGCATAAGAAGATAGGAATCCCTAACCAACGATTCGTTAAGATTTTATCGATGTTGTCGGATTTGGTATCTTTATGTTCAGGCACTACTTCTAGCACGCCGTTGAATACCTCTACTGCAAAACGGTGACGGTATTCTTGGAACACGATATCCATATCAACAGATTTGTTCAATTCTGTGCGCAATGCTTCTGCTTTGCTAAGCACCACACCAGATTTGTCTAATTCTTGTACTTTTTCTAAGATATCTGTATCTTGTTCTAACAATTTGATAGCTACCCAACGATGTGGATAACGACCAGTGTCAAGTTTTGCTACTTCTGCTTCTAATTCTGCGATAGCTGGCTCTAATACTTCGCCATAGTTAACGCGAACATTAGGGATTTTGCGTTCTTTAGATACTTTCACAATGCCACGTAGTGCATCTTCTGTACCTTTATTAACACGGCCGATAGTTTCTACTACTGTGGAACCTGTTAATTCTTCTAATTTTTTATTATTGAACTGTAAACCCATTTCTTTTGCCACGTCTACCATGTTCAAAACAAGTAGCAATGGTTGTTCTAGTTCAATTAATTGTGCTGTTAAGTACAGGTTACGTTCTAGATTGGACGCATCCACTACATTGGCAATCAATTCTGGATTTTCATTGATGATAACGTTACGTGCTGCCAATTCATCGAGAGAACGTGCTGTTAAGGAGTACGTACCTGGTAAGTCGATGATTTCAATGTCATGACCATCAATTTTCGTTTCCCCAACTTTTTTCTCTACTGTAACACCTGCGTAGTTACCTACGTGTTGACGGGATCCCGTCATATTGTTAAAAATACTTGTTTTACCACAGTTAGGGTTACCCGCTAAAGCAACCTGAATCTTGGTATGTGTGTTGTCTGCCATCTTAGCAATTCTCCTTATTGGACTTCAATTTCGATCATTTGTGCTTCACTTACGCGTAGTGATAATTCGAAGTTTTTCACTTTGATTTCCACTGGGTCTGCTAATGGCGCATACTTCATAACGCGCACAGCCGTTCCTGGTACAACACCCATGTCCACCAAGCGATGCTTAATGTTGCCAAATCCATTGATAGCTACAACAGTACCAACTTCACCGGGCTTCATCTCGGATAATTTCTTAACCATAGTACACCTCCTACATACAAAACATAACAACCAAACCTATCATATATAATTATATGAGTAATACTTATATTATAGCACATTATAAAATATTATCAATAATGAATCTCGTTTTATTTTTATCGTTTTGTGAAATTATAAATCTATTTTTATCAAGTGTATTTTGTGCAAACAATCTATTTATCAAGAGTATATTAATCATGCCTTTTTATTATTCTCAATTTTTTCTTTTTAATTAATAATGATATGTAAGGTATATATTTCTCATTATCTATAACTAAAAATGATTCTATAAATACTTATAAAGAATACCTATTTGGAGCTAATACCCTTTCCTTCACAACTAAACCATCTATTCCATGGCATTACATCACTATGTGAAAGAACTTTCACAGGTCCACCTAGCTAGAAATATGATATAATAATACTATTAAGTCATTTAGAAACGGAGATACATTATGAAATCATTTCAATCCTTAGGCATCGTGCCTGAACTGATACAAGCATTACAAAAGGTGGGCGTGAAAGAACCAACGCCGATCCAAGAAAAATCGATTCCCCTCATCTTCAAAGGACAAGATGTAATCGCCAAAGCCCAAACAGGGACAGGCAAAACACTGGCATTCTTGTTACCACTATTGCAACGCATCCACGTAGATGTGCAACAGGAGCAAGCTCTTATCATCGCCCCAACTCGTGAGCTAATCCAACAAATTGCAGAGGAAGCACGCCATTTAGGTGCTATTTTAGGGGTAGTTGTGTTACCTCTCATCGGTGGCAGAACGATCGAAGGACAATTGCAAAAACTAGGACGCCGTCCTCATGTGATCATCGGCACTCCTGGTCGTTTGCTGGATCACGTCAACCGTGGTACGTTGCACTTAAACTCCATCCGCCGTGTCGTGTTGGACGAAGCGGACCAAATGCTTCATATGGGATTCTTGCCAGACATTGAAAAGCTCATCAGTGGCACTGATGGTAAACGTCAATTGTTGATGTTCTCTGCTACGATACCTGATAAAATCCGCAACTTAGCAAAAGCCTATATGCAAAAACCTACCTCTGTTACTGTACAAGGGGAAAATATTACTCTCGATACGATTGAACAAAAAGTATACATGATGGAAGAGCAGGACAAAGTAAACCGTCTTGTGGCGATGCTAGAGGCAGATAATCCATACCTAGCCATTGTATTCTGTAACACTAAAGAAGGGGCCATTAAATTGGCTTACGATTTAGCCCGCAAAGGTGTGGAGCTTGGTGAAATTCATGGAGATATGACACAGGGCCGTCGTACGCAAGTCTTGAAAGAATTTGCTAAAGGCAATCCCCCTATTTTAGTAGCTACAGACATTGCCGCTCGTGGTATCGATATTGAAGGCGTTAGCCACGTATATAACTTTGATGTACCGCACGACATGGATTACTACATCCATCGCATCGGCCGTACCGGACGTGCCGGTTCCACTGGTATTGCCGTTACTTTCGCTACCCCAGCAGAAGAAATTTGGGTACGCCGCATCGAGCGTTCCATCCAAGCTACGTTAACGAAATATACAAAAGATGGTCAAGTCAAAACAAAAGGTTCTGGCTTAGCGCCTAAGAAGGAAACTGCTAACAAGAAACCTAAAATTAAAAGTACCTACCAAGCGACGAAAGCAAAAGCTCACAAAGCTCGTGGTCATAAAGGTGCCAACACACGGGTACGCCGTGCAAAATCTAGTGGCTCTAGCAATCGTGGTCGAGGTAAACGATAAGTTTCTAATATCGGCAGACGGCTCTTCTAAGAGAGGTGTCCGTTGTTTAACAGTATATTACAAAAAAGGCTATAGCTAAACAGCCCCAATACAAGGGAGGGTAACAAAATAGCCCACATATAAAATAGAGGAAAGTTGAACCTAAAGTATCAACTTTCCTCTATTTTTTATATTCTAATCAGCACAATGTGTTCCTTTTATGGATGTTCCGACTATGCGGAGTACCTGCACTTACTTCCGATTCGCATAAATTGCTGGTTTTCCATCTACATCGGCACAACTTGTGCGGCAAGCTTGACCTTCGCTACATTTCCACACTGGTTCAGGTTGTGATTCATACTGTATAAGGTATCCCTTTTTACATCGTGGGCATGTGTATTCCTTATGAGTATCATCCAATACTTTTCCATCCGACAATGGTATGGGAGGCATTATCTCTTCCCTAAGTCCTTGTGGCATCGACACTGTAGTCATTGATGACGTGTTTGCCTTGGTAACTCTTGGTTCCCTAGCTCCTGATACATTTTCCTTTGGTGATAATACATTTTCCGTGTATTTGCATGTAGGGAATTTAGAACATCCATAAAACTCCCCAAACTTTCCTTTCCGTAGGAGCAACTCCCCTGTTTTACACTTTGGACAAGATCGTCCTGTTTGTTGCGCTATGGAAGGGGTCCGGTTCGGTCCCGTTCTTATGCCACCTGTCAACGACTTAGGCATAGCTGTCTTAGCTGTATTTCCTACCCGTTGTTTTACATCCTCAATCAGTTGTACAACGAATTTTGTTTGATCCGCTAAAAATACATCAATCACTTCGTTCCCTTCGCTCATTTTTGCTAAGCGCTCTTCCCACTGTGCCGTCGCATCAGGGTACAGTAAGGAATCTGGCAATGCATCTACCAAGGTATAGGCAGACTCTGTAGGAATTAAAATTTTCTTTTTTCCTTCTTCTTTAAGGAAAGGGTTTTTCTTATTGTGGATTAAATCATCAATAATCGTGGCCCGTGTTGCCTCTGTGCCAATACCCGACACATCTTTTAATTGTTTTTTTAACTCTTCATCTTTTACATATTTGTGAATTTCCTTCATTGCCTGCACCAAGGTTGCAGAAGTAAAACGGCTTGGAGGCTTTGTTTTCCGTTGGTCCACCTTGCTATTCTTCGCCGTTACAGTATCCCCTTTACGTACAGGGGGCAAGGACTTTTCTTCATCCTCTTGATTTTCTTCTGATTCTTCCGTGGATTTTACCTTTATATATAATGCTTTCCATCCCAAATCGATAACGACACGTCCCGTTGTGGTAAACAGTTCCTCTTGGTGCGTCACTTCGATACGAGTATGCTCATATACATGCTCTGGGTAAAATTGTGCAATATAGGCTTGCGCAATGAGGAAGTAAATATTTTGCTCCCCTTTGGATAAGGTATGCAGTGGGCAACGTACGGTGGTCGGAATAATGGCATGATGGGCCGTAACCTTACTATCATTCCAGGCACGGCTTTTAATAGTAGGATTACTATCCTTTGCCCATGCAGCTAATTCCTTATGTCCCATATTGACCAAATTTGACAGGATTGCTTTTCCATCTGAAAGTTGGTTCACTGGCAAATATTCACAGTCTGAACGGGGATAGGATGTATATTTCTTCTCATATAGTTTCTGTGCGATGTCCAATACTTCCTGTGGCGTATAGTTATATAGCTTGCCCGCCACAATTTGTAGTGATGATAAGGAAAAAGGCAGACGTTGCCCTTCCTTTTTCTTTTTCTTTTCCACTAATGAAACTGTACCTTCTGGTGATTGCATCAAACGGTCACACAAGTCATTAAGAATCGTCTGATCTAGCATATGACCATCAGGGTCCAATCCTTGTTGCGTATCTTTCGGTTTCCAAGTGGCCCAAAAGGCCCCCTTTTCATGACCATATTGTACTTGCAACACGTAATATTCTACAGGCACAAAGTTTTGTAGCTCTCGTTCCCTACGCACCACCAGTGCCAAGGTTGGCGTTTTCACACGACCAATCGGAAAGGTCACTTTGTTTCCTAAATGCTGTTGCTCTAACGTATAGGCCCGAGATAAATTCATTCCCATCAACCAATCCGCACGGGATCGTGCTAAGGCAGAATCTTTTAAAGGTTGGTATTTCTTATTATCCTGCATATGCTCTAAAGCGTAACGCATAGATTTTTCGTCTAACGCATTAAGTAGAATACGCTCTACTGGTTTGGTGTTCCCCAAATAATCGAGCATTTCGTCTATCAACAATTGCCCCTCTCTATCCGGGTCACCTGCATTTACGATGGTCGTCGCTTTTTTGATTAAACCACTAATAACCTTAAACTGCTTAGCACTAGATGATTTAACTTTTAATTTCCAAGAGGTGGGCAAAATTGGCAAAGATTCAAATCTCCAAAATTTATATTTCTCATCATACTCACCTGGCTCTACTTGTTCTAGCATATGACCAAAGGCCCAAGTAATCACATCGTCACCTTGGACGATATACCCATCATGACGTTTAGCACTCTGTGGGTTCGGTAACACTTGGCTCAATTCACGCCCTACACTAGGTTTTTCCGCAATAAATAAACGCATATGCTCCCTTTTCCTATCCATTACTAGCTACTATTTATGTATTACATTATTTTATAATAAATCTTCTCTACATTAACTTTCATTATACTACGAATGAGCTAAATAATTAAACAGACCTCCATTTCTTAACTTCCATTTAGAAAAATTTTACTCCCCCATTACTCAGATCATATAATACTGATAATGTAGGAGCTCTCATTTTAAACCACAATACTTTCTAACCTCATACTTCTCTCGCTATCTTTCATACTCCTCTAAAATTTCCTATCAGTGCTACTTTTGCACGGAATTTTATAAACCTATGACTTATCTTATTCATAACCATATCTGCCGTTTTTCAACTTTCAGTATCATATCCTATACAGGGAGGGTTCAAATAGTATATAATTTTAAAGATATGAAAGTATATAACATACACATGTATTTATAGAGGTGAATTATGACATTTTTAGAAGAAGTAACTCGGCGCCGTACGTTCGCCATCATTTCTCACCCAGATGCGGGTAAAACAACATTGACGGAAAAGCTTTTGCTATACGGTGGTGCTATCCACTTGGCAGGGTCTGTTAAATCTAGAAAAACACAAAAATATGCCGTATCTGACTGGATGGAAATTGAAAAGCAACGTGGTATCTCTGTGACGAGTTCTGTATTGCAATTCGATTACGATGGTCATCGTGTGAACATCCTAGATACGCCTGGTCACCAAGACTTCTCTGAAGATACCTACCGCACCTTAATGGCAGCAGATAGCGCTGTCATGTTGATCGACGTGGCAAAAGGTGTGGAAGCGCAGACGAAAAAACTATTCGCCGTTTGTAAAGAACGTGGCATTCCTATTTTTACCTTCGTCAACAAGATTGACCATTTCGGACGCAATCCATTTGACTTGATGGAAGAAATTGAAAACTCTCTTGGCATTCGTGCGGTTCCTATGAACTGGCCTGTGGGCATCAACGGCGAGTATCAAGGGGTATATGACCGGGAAACGAATACTGTAGAATTATTTGAAAAAGACGAATCCCATGGTCAAAAAAAGCTAGCTTCCACCAAAGGCGATGTGCACGACCCAGCATTCCGTGAGCTATTAGGGGAAGAGGTGCATCAATCCTTAATCGATGACATTGAACTTCTCGACGTGGCTGGTGATGCTTTTGATTTAGACAAAGTAAAAGCTGGTGAATTAACACCTATGTTCTTCGGTTCTGCGATGACAAACTTTGGGGTTAAACCATTCCTTGAAAAATTCTTGGAGTTAGCTCCTATGCCAGCCCCACGTGTAGCCCGTGAGGAAACGGTAGAACCTACGTCTGAAGATTTCTCTGCCTTTGTCTTTAAGATCCAAGCCAATATGAATCCGAACCATCATGACCGCATTGTATTCATGCGCATTTGTTCTGGTAAGTTTGAAAAAGGCATGAATGTACTTCACCAACAATCTGGTAAAACCTTACGCTTATCTCAACCACAGCAATTCTTAGCCACAGAGCGTACTATCATTGATGAAGCCTATCCAGGGGACATCATTGGTGTCTTCGATGCAGGTACTATGGGTGTAGGTGATAGCTTATGTGCATCCAATCACAAAGTGACATTCAGTGACTTCCCTGTGTTCCCTCCAGAATTTTTTGCTCGTGTGACACCAAAAGATTCTATGAAACGGAAACAATTCTTAAAAGGTATGACTCAATTAGCGCAAGAAGGGGCTGTACAAATCTTTGAACCCCTCTACTCCATGGATTCTTTCGTAGTAGGTGCTGTAGGTATGCTTCAATTTGAAGTATTACAATATCGCTTGAAACACGAATACGGCGTTGATCTTGTGAACAACTCCTTACCATATGGCGTAGCTCGTTGGATCGATGGTGAAGTAGATGTAAACAGCTTAAAAGGTATGGACAATGCCATGATCGTAAAAGATAACCGTGGTCGTCTCGTCGTTCTTATCTCCAATGAATGGCAAATGGGTTGGGTTGTAGAGCGTAATCCAGATGTTACCTTCTTACATACCCCTAAAATAGAAGCATAAGTGCGAATACAACTAAAATCGTATTCCTATCGATGTGGTTGTTCTTATTTGTTCACCCCCATATATAGTAAACGTAAATACCGCCTAGGTGATACTATCTCGTATCATCTAGGCGGTTTTAATATGCTCTAGTATATGTTTATTTTTATTTCTTATTGCAAGTTTGCTGATATTTTTGTATCAGAAAAGTTCCTAAAATAACGGCTCCATATCTGCTAATCCTTTTAAATTCCATTCTAACAATTTATCATGAATACGCCACATAAAAGCATTTTCCCATGGATAATGAAGGCGAACCCAAAAGTTTTGAAATGGTGTGTCATTGAAGAATACAGCTTGTCGTGGCAAATTAAATAAATTCTGTCCTGGCTCTACATTCCCTGCTTGTACTGTAAAAGCCATACGATAGCCACTTTCTTCTGCTATCCTATCTATATCTTTATTGGAAAACCCACCTGGATACGCAATGTAACGAACAGGGTGCTTCATACGATCTTCTAACACTGCTTTTGAGCTAATCAATTCATCACGTGCTTGGTCTAGGGACATACTTCGCAAGTCTTTATGATTCACCGTATGGCTTTGGATATCGATTCCATTAGCTTGCATTTCTTTCAACTGTTCTACATTGACAAAGCGACTTTCACCAAATGCACTAGTAATCATAAACAAGGTAGCTTTCATATTGTATTCTTTTAAAATAGGGAATGCGTACTTATAGTTATCAATATAGCCATCATCAAATGTAATGAGAACTGGTTTATCAGGTAATTCCGTTCCCTTTGTCATGTAATCATATAACTCATCCATAGTAATTGTATGATATCCCTCATCATGGAGATATTGCATTTGTTTCTTAAACTCTTCTGGGGGAACCACCAAAGAATGACGTATACCTGTATCGATTCGATGATAATTTAAAACTGGTACACCTACAGCTTTGTAATCCCAAGATCGCTGATACTGTATTCCTAAATATATACCGATGACCACAATTAGCCCTAGTATACCTAAAATAATTCGTTTCACATTAACCTCACGTGTCAGTAACTTTACTTAATACATAAAAATTAAAATAGCGATGTAAATCTATCCTTATTATAGTACCACACTTCGCTAAACTTATCAGTTATTTTTCATAAGTTTGACATATAGTAATAGAATTATTCATCATATTTCCTTTTATTATTATACTTTTTTTGCATTAATTTTATGATTTTTTTTCATTATAATATTGGTATGTATACATCATGCATTATTATCTATATGCCACTATCTACTCATTTCTCTACATTCTATAGAATTTATAGCATCATTGTTTACAATTAATCTATTTTTTATTACATTTAGAATCTATGAAAAGAGCGTATACAAAGCACTATAGTGCCAAAAATCACTATGACGAAGCCCCCTATTTCATGCTATGATAAAGGCATAAGTTTTATCTAATGTGCTTCTTATTCCAAAGGGGGTTGTACTATGAAAGGTCTTATCGACTTGAGTCTAGTCAATGGAATCTGGACATTAAAACTGTCCATGATTCAAACGGTGGCATTAGCTATTGTCACATTGTATTTAGGGGAATTTATCAAAAAACATTCTCCATTCTTACAGCGTGTGAGCATGCCTGCACCAGCCGTAGGTGGTTTACCATTTGCATTCTTATGTGCATTCTTATCCTATTATAAAATCGTAAACATTACCTTCGATGGTGCTTTACAATCATTCTTAATGCTAGCTTTCTTTACCACTATCGGTCTTATGGCAAGTCTAAACGTACTTAAAAAAGGTGGCGTCGCTATTATCTTCTTCTGGATTGTGTGTACTATCTGGATTGTCTTCCAAAATGGCGCTGGCATCTTAATTGCGAAAGCTATGGGTATTGAACCAATCTTTGGTATTATGGCTGGTTCCGTTTCTATGATGGGTGGTCTTGGTACAGCTGGTGCCTTCGGTCCTCACTTTGAAGAATTAACAGGTATCCCTGGCGTGGCTTCCGCTGCTATCGCAGCCGCTACCTTCGGTATGGTGGCTGGTACATTATTAGGTGCTCCTGTAGGTGACCGTATCATCAAAATGCACAATGTCCCTACGCCAGTAGATCATCCTGAATTATTAGAAGCTGACGGTATTGATATTAATGAATCCGATAGTGAAAGTAAATTATTCGATTTACATTCCTTGATGCATGTCATTGCTTTCGTAGGTATTTCTCTTGGTCTCGGTACACTTGTGAGTGCCCTTCTATCTTCCGTATTTGGTCCATTACCAGCTTACATCGGGGCAATGATCGTCGGTGCATGTATCCGAAATTATGCTGACTTCACTGGTCATATTACAATCAACAGTGCTGCACTAGATGCTGTTTCTAATGTTTCCTTAAGTATCTTCGTTACAATGGCAATCAACAGCTTGAAATTAGCACAATTAGTAGATTTAGCATTACCATTAATGGCAATCCTAGCTGCACAAATGGTGTTGATTACTATCTTTGCATACTTAATCTACTGGTTGTTCAAACGCAACTACGATTCCGTTATGTTAGGTGCTGGTGCTATTGGTTTCGGCTTAGGCGCTACACCAAATGCTTTAGTAAACATGTTGTCCTTGGCTTCTAAATACGGTCCATCTCCAAAAGCATGGTTAGTCGTATCCTTAGTAGGTGCCTTCCTCATCGACTTTACTAACGCATTCTTAATCACATTTATGGCAAAATTAATTTAATTATTGCTAAAAAGACAGTTTTTGCTTGCAAGGACTGTCTTTTTAATTTATACATTTTTATCATACTTTCTATCTTTTTTATGAAATAGCACTATGATATAATAATTTTAGTATTTATATTCTAATATGTGGAGGGACATAGTATGAGTAACTTTTATAATGAAGCTAGACAGTTTGCAGAACAATTTATCGATCCAATTGCTAAAGAGATTGATGAACAAGAGCGCTTCCCTGAGGAAGTATTTAAAGAATTAGGAAAAGCTGGATATTTCAAATTGATGATTCCTACAGAGTTAGGTGGCTTAGGAAAAACAATGAAAGAACATGCAGAAGCATGCCGTGCTTTTGCTAAATCTAGCGCCACTGTCGCATTATGCTATATGATGCATAATGTAGCTTTGAACTGTATCCTTTCCTATGCAGATGATGCACTAAAATCTAGAATTTGCAAGGATATTGTAGAAAATGAAAAATTTATGGCTCTAGCTTACAGTGAATTGGGTACGGGCACTCATTTCTATATTTCTGATGTAAAAACAGCTTTCAAAGATACATCTGTTGTATTTAATGGTCTAAAAAGCATGGTTACCTCTGCGGAATATGCTTCTTATTACTTAGTCCTCACTCCTTCTGACGTAGAAGGTGGCATTGATAACTGGGTATTCCCATTGGGTACTCCTGGCTTAGATTTCAAACCGTCCACATGGCATGGCCTTGGCATGCGTGGCAACGTATCTTGTCAAATGGAAATCAATGATGTGGAATTAGATAAAGGCTTACGTATTGGTACTGCTGGTTCTGGCGTAGACCAAGTATTCACGATTGTGGCAACGTACTTCATCACTGGTCTTGCGGCTGTGTACACTGGTTTATGTGAAGCTATTTTAGCGGAAGCCATTAACCATACTACAAGCAGAAAATACCCTGATGGTAAATCCCTCAGCGAAATTGAAACTGTACAAATTCACTTAGCAAAAATTTACAGCCAAACTAACTCTGCTATCCTTAGCACCAACGAAGCAGTTCGCAGTTTCTTAGCTAATGATGCCGACATGTTAGCTAAAATACTATCCGCTCGTATTGTTGCCAGTGAAACAGCTATTGAATTAGCTCGTTTAGGCATGCGTGTAGGTGGTGGTAAAGCCTATAACCGTGCAGGTAATATGGAACGTTATTTACGTGACTCTTTTGCTAGTCATATCATGGCTCCTAGCGTAGACGTATTAACAGTATGGTTAGGTAAAGCTATTACAGGACAACAACTACCATAAAAAACAATACACATAACAAGTAAAAGGGGAAACTAACATGTCCCCTTTTTACTTAATTCACTAGTATTATTGACAATGAGGTATACACCTATGAACAAATTAAGAATTGGCGCTGTTATCTATAATCCAAAAGTAACTGTTATCTGGGGCATTATTGCGAAGTTTTTTGAAGATGAGCAATTCCCTATCGAACCAGTGTATTACAAAGATTACAAAGCACAAGTAGATGGTTTATTAGCTGGCGAAATTGATGTGGCATGGAACTCTCCATTAGCTTGGTTAGATACACATATTCGTACAAAAGGAACGGCTTTAGATGGCTCTATGCGTGATACTGACCAAAATCGTTGCTCTTATCTAGTAGTAAAAAACAATAGTGGCATTACTACTCTTGCTGATTTAAAAGGTAAAACCATTGGCTTTGGCGCTATCGACTCTCCACAAGCTCGTTTAATTCCAATTAACCATTTACACACTCATGGATTGGAGTTTGGTACCGATTATGTAGAAAAACGCTTTGATATCGGTGTAGGTCTTCATGGTGACCATGTAGGTGGCGAGTTAGATTCAGCTATGGCTTTAAAACATGGCGAAGTAAATGCTACTTGGATGTTAGATTTAAACTACAACACTTGGATTGGTGATGGTACCCTAGACGAAAGCCAAGTGACAATCCTATCTAAAACTGACCATTTCGATCATTGTATTTTCTCTGGTCATCCAAATCTTGAAAAAGATAGATTTGAAAAGTTCATCGAAGTACTTCACAAAATGGATTATAACAACCCAGATCATAAAGAAATGATGGATATGGAAGGTCTTAAACGATGGGTGTATGGCCGTACTACTGGCTTTAAACAAATTGGAGAGGCGAACGAATATTTGCACTTCTTTACTGACTTTCACGGAGAATAATATGGATACTTCCTCCTTTATGATCTCACTGCTAGGTAGCATGCCTAGAAGCAAAGAACTGCTAGGTGCTAGACGAAAGTTACTAAAAGGAACGATAGATGCATCCATCTATGAAGAGTTACTGGATGCGGAAACAAAATATATTGTGGAACTTCAAGAAAAAAATGATATAGATATCATTACCAACGGAGAATTGCGTCGTGATAATTACGTATCCTTCATCGCAGAACGTTTACATGGAGTTACCATGATGAGCATGGCAGATATGTTAGATTACATCGAAGATAAACAAGGTTTCGAACAGATTTTAGAGATCTTGGATGTACCTGCTATCAGTATTAAGAATGCCATTTGCACTGGAAAAGTTACCTATAATAAACCACTAGTCGCTGACGAAATGGTCGCCTTAAAAGAGATGACGAATCGAAAAGTAAAAGCCACTTTACCTGGCCCTTACTTAATGACCCGTTCTATGTGGTTGCCCGCCTTATCTAGCAAGTTTTATACTTCCAAAGAAGAACTAGGAAAAGATATTATCCAGGTATTACAACAAGAAATTGATGCCTTAAGTGCTATCGGTGTAGATATCGTACAATTTGATGAGCCTGTATTAACAGAAGTTGTGTTTTCTGAAGGAAAAACTAGATCTTTCATGTGTGCTGCGCTGTCAGAGAAAAAAGATCCTACGGAAGAATTAGCCTTTGCTACACAGCTATTAGAGGCTGTCGTTTCCTACGCTAAGAAAAAAGGCATCTTAGTATCACTCCACGTCTGTCGTGGTAATTGGAGCCGTAATGAAAGTATTTTATTAAAAGGTCCTTACACACCTTTGGTGCCGCTCTTTGAAACGGTATTACCTCATATTTTAACATTAGAATTTTCCACGCCTAGAGCCGGAGAAATTTCTTCCTTACTGAGCAGTACTAAACTACGAGAGCACTGTATCCTAGGTCTAGGTGTCATGAATCCTAGAACCGACGAAATTGAATCCCTAGAGAGCATTGTAGATCGCGTGAAAGAAGTCCTTCAGTTCTTGCCTAAGGACCGTGTATGGATCAATCCAGATTGTGGATTTGCTACCTTTGCCAATCGTCCAGTCAACAGTCTAGATATCATTGACAAAAAACTGGCTCGTCTCAAAGAAGCAAAAGATCTGTTGAGGTCTACCTATGAATGATATCTATGAGTCCACTCATTACGACTTATCCTTACGTGGTGTATTGATGGATGATACTTTCAAAGTATACACAGCGAATGATGCCATACAAGTGACTAGTGATGTTAACTTTGATATCCAAGGTGATGCTAAGAGTAGCCTTAACTATTTTGCCTCATCTATTATGGGTGGCATTGCCCACACGATCATCAACGAAGGAAAACGCTTTCATCTTGACATAGAAGAACTAGAAGGTAAAATACACATTACCTTAGCAGAGCCCTTAACCATATTAGGTGTGAAAGGGTATGAGGAAGCCCCTTCTATTACCACATGTCATATCACGTATTATGTATATGCAGACACCGATGATGATACACTCATGTCTGTTTGTCACAATGCTCTACAAAAAAGTTATATTTATCACACGCTACAACGTGCTATGGAGCTAACCATACAGTTTACGCCTTTAGTATAACCTAGTACACAAAAGGACTATACCCATCTATTGGGTATAGCCCTTTTTTACATATATTATCCTTTTTGATCTAGCTCATACCAAGCATTGCCAATGAGAGCAAATTCATCTAATGTGAATGTCTCTCCACGACGTGATCCATCAATATTAGCTTTTGCCAAAATAGCTTCGATGGCTTCTTTACTCAATCCAGTGGTCTTCATTGTGTTGCTGAACGTCTTACGCCGTTGTGCAAAGCCTGCTTTCACAGCACGGAAGAAATACGCTTCACTATGGACTTTCACAGGTGGTTCACTGCGCAATGGACAACAAATCACGGCACTAGTCACCTCAGGCGCTGGTAAAAACGCCTTAGGTGGCACATCCATGACAATATATGGGTCTGTATAATATTGCACCGCCACCGATAAAGCACCATACATTTTTGTACCTGGCTTAGCAATCATACGCTCTGCCACTTCTTTTTGCACCATTACCACTAATCGTTCAATAGGTAATTTAGATTCCAGCAAAGACATAATAATTGGTGTCGTAATATAGTATGGTAAGTTCGCTACTACCTTGAACGGTTTATGATCCATTAATTCTGGGATATTGACTTTTAAAACATCCCCATGAATGATGCGTACATTATCGTATGCCTCTAAGGTCGTGTCTAAGACCTCTAACAAACGTCTATCTAGCTCTACAGAGGTAACGTTAGCCCCACTTTGTGCCAAACCTTGCGTTAAGGTACCAATCCCAGGACCTACCTCTAACACTGCATCGCCTACTTCTAATTCCGCAGCCTGCACAATCTTATCCACCACAGTGCGCTTAATCAAAAAGTTTTGCCCTAATTTTTTACTCATTTGAATGCCAAACCGTTTACATATATAATGCACAACCTCTGGACTTGCAATGACTGATTCTATCATGTATTCTCCTACTGTATTTCTTCTTCTGAAAGTGCCTTCAAAAAGGCTTCACGGCTGATACCGTAATGATTTAATCGATACAAAAACTGTTTCCCATTACCATAGCCTATCCCCAGCTTGGCACCAACGCGCGCCCTCATAGCAGCACTGCTAGGGCCTCCACTCAAATCATGTTGCACTAGATCTTGCATGGTGAATAGCTCAGATGATTCCATAGATTCTATATGCAGCACTTCTAAGGCCTTACGGATGGATTCAGGGCTTGCCTGCTCAATCCCAATATCATCATTAGCATAGGCTTCTTCACGTGGTACAAAGGCATGCTGAGCCAAAGGGAATCGCTTCGTCAAAAAACGACGAATCCGTTCACCTGCATAATCTGGGTCCGTCAGAATAATGATCCCTCTCTTTTCATAGGCATCCTTAATCCGACTGAGCACAGGCTTACGCAAATTAAACCCTTCCGTAGCAATACACTCCACCTCTAAGGCTTGTTGCACCCGTTGAATATCTGATTTTCCCTCAACCACCAAGACCTGTTTTAACATAAGCTCCTCCACAACATAGTATTTTATTATTATACCATATATCGAAACCTATAGCATACTCTATCAAAACTGGCAACGCAGTCATTAACTATACATACATCTAAAACACATAATTATAACTGGATCGTCTTGTAACACTGTATCCTTATAAATTCACATGCAAAAGACCACAATATGCCTCCGAAGAAACATTATGAAATACCGTTTCTGAGGGGGTGTATTGCGGTCTGCTCTTTATCCATTTGTCCACAAACTGTCACAAGACAGAATCTCATTGCAAGTAATAATTCATTCTATAGTGTTGTTTGTGAATAAGTATGCCGTGCTCTTCTATCAATATAAAGTTAAAAACAAAACGCCATAGATACATAGACTAAGAAGAGAGGATATATACGTCTACCGTTCTTCGTCCAAATTGCATGGCAGATCCATAATCTTCTAACACTACATCAATACGATTTCCAATAATGTCTCCACCTGTATCAGCTGCGATTGCCTCACCATATCCAGGTATGTATACTCGTGTTCCTAATGGAATGACATTAGGATCCACAGCCACTACACCATGACGTGCACGTATGCCCGTTGCCGTAATACCATCTCCGCCACCATCTGTTGGTAAATAGGCGGTCGCTTCCATGCTGATGACTTCTTTCACGCGATTATAAGAACGTGATACGCCTATATCTCGTGTACCTGCTCGAATAATTTTAGGTTTCATTGGTGTAATCGTTGTACGCTGTAGCTCTTTCGTATCTACTATTTCACCATGATTATAGTGGACTTCTTCCTGCACCTCATCAAGTCCTGGTGTGCCTTCCTGTAACACTTCTTCCATTCCTTTGGGTAAGGTATCCACTCGTTCGTATTGTACCGCTACCGGTACTTCTACTTGATGTGTTTCTAATTGTTTAGTTTGGAATCCATGATTCCACATAAAGCCTGAGACTGTAACAAAGACTATTAGTAACAGTGTGAGCATAAGCAATGCTTTTTGCTTTTGCTGTAGTAATCGGTTTGTCATCTAGTACCTCCATGAGTGGTATTCTACCACAGACGGATAGATAAGGTCAAACATATGCTCCTAAATCGCTTTGTAAAGCCATTCTTTATTTGTCTACAGTTTTATATTTTTTATAAAAAACTATTTCGAGTCCACTCTATAAAGACACTTTATTTTGATTTATGCTTTTATATATTATACTCAAGAATTCTCATTATGATAATTTTTTAATTATCCATAGTTTGCATGTATAACATGCTCCAAACTTATGCACAGCCTAAACCTTGTGTATAACTATATCCACAGCAGTCATATAGTATACAATCCAACTCTAAAGAAGTCTACTATATTTTCAAAATAATACTTTTTTATTGATAATGCAAAATTGATATGATACGCATTATAGTAATACCTCATACCTTAAACTCATAGCTTGTCCACATCACTTTAAACCAAATTAGCTACAAATTACACGAATTGTGTGTTTTGTAGCTAATTTCATGTATTATATATTGTTTTTATAACAATAAAGATAGATTTAGGCATACAAGTTCAATCATGTAGATACGTTTTTACATTGTAACATGTCCAAAACTTTGTATCACCTATATGTATTACCCACTAGACTCTTGCCATAGAAGATATATATTTACTTAGCATCATCAGTAGTCTCAAGTTCTAGAATAGGGTCCCAGGGTCCTAATTCCGATAGACTTTCAGTCGTATCTATATCCTTAGGATTCATAAATGAAAGTTGGGCGCACACCTTATCTTCTTTCGCAATGACCTTACGATAAGACCCATCCGCACGCATGACATGGGCTTTTTGATTATCCGCTAAGTAAACTTCTAAAATGTGCTGTAATTCTTTCTGTAAAGCTATATCTTCTACAGGAACCATTAACTCCACTCGATCATTTAAATTCCGTGGCATCCAATCAGCACTAGAAATATAGTAAGGGCTTTCACTGTGATTTTTAAAATATAAAATCCGATGATGTTCTAAGAATCGCCCCACAATGGATCGCACAGTAATATTGTCACTAACCCCCTCAATACCTGGTCTAAGGGTACATATACCACGAACGATGAGATCAATCTTGACCCCCTTACAAGAAGCTTCGTATAACTTAGCAATGATTTCTTTATCTAACAAAGAATTCATCTTTGCCACAATATGCCCTTCTTTGCCATGCTCCACTGCTCGGATTTCGCCCTCAATCAAATCCATTAAAGAGGACCGCAAGGTCAATGGAGCTACAATTAGATGTTGCCACTGTTGTGATTCTGCATAGCCTGAGATAGTATTAAAGAATAGGGAACTATCATCCGCATAGGACTCTCGACAGGTCAATAAGCCACAGTCTGTATAATATTTAGCAGTCTTCCCATTATAATTGCCTGTAGCAAAGTGCATATATCGGCGTAGCACATCACCTTCTTTACGAACCACCATAGTTATTTTGGAATGCGTCTTAAGCCCTCTTAAGCCATAAATAACATGACAGCCAGCTTTTTCTAAACGCCGTGCCATGATAATATTATTTTCTTCATCAAATCGGGCTTTCACTTCCATCAACACGGTAACTTGTTTGCCTAGCTCTGCTGCTTTCACCAACGCTGCTACGATAGGAGAATCCCCACTGACGCGATACAAGGTTTGCTTGATAGCCAATACATCAGGGTCTACAGCTGCTCTAGCTACAAACTCTTCCACCACGGAAAAAGAATCAAATGGATGGTGCAAGAGTCTATCTTTTTCACGGATATAATCAAAGATAGCTGAAGTACCTTGCTTCGTTACGCAAGGAAGTTCTCGCCGTGTAAAAGCAGGGTATCGCAAATGATCGTAGCCAGGTAAATTACAAAACTCGCCAAAGGAGGCTACGTCTAAGATTCCTTCTGCTATATAAACGGCCTCTTTTTTTGCTTGCAATCCTTGCAAAACAAATTCCAATAACTGTGGATCGTAATGCTCACATACTTCCACACGTACCACTTCACCACGACGACGCCGGCGAAGAGATTTTTCAATCTCCCGCAGTAAATCTGTTGCTTCTTCTTCGATGTCTAAATCCGCATCACGTGTGACACGGAAGGTGGTAAAAGAATCGATATGATGACCTACGAAGAAATCTTCACAATAATAGTTGATGACATCCTCTAGCATAACGAAGTGACGATGTACAGTATTCGGTACTTCAATGATGCGATTCAATACAGAGGGAATCGGCAATATGGCCATTTTCTCTTGGTCTTTATCATGGATAGGGTGAATCTTCACCACCGAGTTTATTGTTTTATTCACCAAGAATGGAAAGGGATGACTCGCATCCACAGCTAGTGGCGTAACGACTGGAAAGATATGAGTGCGAAAATATTGGTATAACCAGCGTAATTCACTTTCTTTTAGGTCTTTTACTTTGACAAAGTGTAGCCCTTCTTTTTGTAGGCGTTTCAAAATATCATGGAAATAGGTATATTGTAAGGATACTAATTTTTTCGTAGCTTCACTGATGGCTTTTAATTGTGCTTTTGCATCCATATGGGCGGCATCGTATTTAATAATGCCACTCTGCTCTTGATGACGCAATCCAGATACGCGAATCATAAAAAATTCATCTAAGTTAGAACTGCCAATGGTCAAAAATCGTAATTTTTCCATGAGTGGATTACTTCTGTCGATAGATTCTTGCAAAACTCGTTGGTTGAACTTCAGCCAAGACAATTCACGATTAAAATAATACTTTGGATTCTCAAAGTCTTTCATAGTATCACTCCTAACGAACTTTCCAATGTATCACTAATTCACGTTTAAATTCTTTCTTACACTGCTTTTTCAATTTTTCGATAGCCATCTCCATCATAGAAATATGGCTTAATTCTTTCACCTCAACATGCATATCTATTTGTTTATCTGTAATATACGTTTGAAAGGAACGTATGGTACGTTCATGGCTTTCTTCAAAAGCTTCTGCTAAGGCTAAGGGAAAGGATAATTTTTGTATCATCTCTCGATCTCCTTCTTTTAGTACGGAGAGATACGGAGACTGCTTAATAAATTTACTGTTTGCTCCATGAGAGTAGGATGCAATAAAAGCACTGAGTAATTGTTCTCGATGAGATAATCCATAGAGGTTACTATTAATAATCATATATGCACTATGTCTTGCATGGCTGTAATAGTTAATTTGTTTTCCTAAATCATGGAGCAAAGAAGCTACTTTCAAGATTAATTTCAATCGCTCTCCCTCAGGAAGTAGTTCTTTCCATTGTTTATAAATCTGTTTTGCCAGCTTCGCAATATATAAGGAATGGTCCACATCGTGAGGTGTGAAAGAGCGCAGTACATTCAAAGTAGAGTGGGTCACAATATCATCTACAACGCCATTTTTTTGAAGACATGGTAGCCCATACTTCTCTTCTGAATAGTTGGCCCCATAATACTGAAAAAATAGCCCTTCCCGCAAGCCACAGCCGCTGACAATCATGGACGATGCCTTTGTATACTCCATCAATTCCATAATAATGGCCATACCTGCTACGATAATATCAGCCCGTTCCGCAGATAACCCAGAAATCTTTTTCCGTTCCTCCCACGGTGTTTCTTTCACCCGATGAAACAAAGCCTCCATACCCGCTTTTTTCACCTTGTAATTATGTAATTTAGGGATGGGATAGTTTTTCTCCCGTTGGTCCATTTTGGCAATATTTCGTGCAGTCCCTCCAATTCCAATAAGAGGTAATTTAGTATGTTTCAACCAACTTTCGCGATGTAATACCTCTTGGATATGACGCACCATAGCTTTGTATTCGGCACTTGTAAACTCATGGCCCGTTTTAAATTGGCCGGTCATCACAAGAGCCCCCATAGGAAGGCTAACAGATTTTTTTAATTGACGATTTTCAATTAAGCTAACTTCTATACTAGCTCCACCAAGGTCGAACACGATAAAATCATCTAATCCTATGGTATTGACAACGCCTAAAAATCCTAAGTACGCCTCCTCCTCTCCACTAATGGCACGTAAAGGAATCCCTGTTTCTGCATATACACGACGAATAAAGCTATTACCATTTGTGGCCAATCGCACAGCCGCTGTAGCAATACCTTGAATCTCTGTAACTCCCATAGCCTTTGCCATATGCGACAAGGCTTTCAATGTTTTAATGGCCCGTTCCATAGCAGGTTTTGTCAACATTTGATGAGTCCACATACCCTCACTGAGGCGAATGGACTCCTTTTGTTGATATACCAAGCGATAACTGCCTGAATCTGTAATTTCTGAAATGACAAACCGTACTGAGTTTGATCCTAAATCTATTAATGCTACTCGTTTCATAGGTCTCCTATGTACACAGAAAGGCACTTTCCGTATATGCTACTGTGAAAGTGCCTTTCTCATTCTATATTACTCAATACCAAAACAACGCTTACCATTCTCTAAGGCAATAGCAGCTAGTTCTTCTACATCCATACCACGCAATTGAGCAATTTCTTGAGCCACAAATTGTGTTTTAGATGGATCATTGCGACGCCCTCTAAATGGGGGTGGCGTCAAATAGGGGGAATCTGTTTCGATGAGCAAACGGTCCAATGGAATATGTTTCGCCACTTCTTTTAGATTCGTAGATTTTGGAAATACTACCGGTCCGGCAAAGGAGATGTAATATCCCATTTTAATAAATTCTTTTGCCATTTCTAAACTGGTTGAAAAACAATGGAAGACCCCATAATTACCTTTTCCATGTTCTACTAGCATATCTCGAATAGCCCCGTGCGCATCACGATCATGGATAATAATCGGTAAATCCACTTCTCTAGCAATGGCTAATTGGCGTTTGAAAGACTCTGCTTGCACATCTCTATCAGAAAAATCATAGTAATAGTCTAAACCGATTTCGCCAATGGCTTTTACTTTAGGATGGGACGCCATTTGTTTAAACCATGCATAGTCTTCTTCTGTGGCATCTTTAGATTCATGTGGATGCACACCTACCGCTGCATAGACACGGTCATATTGTTCAGCCAAAGCAATGGCAGACTCTGCTGTTTGACGATCCACAGCAGGGCACATAATATATTCTACACCCTGGTCAAAACAGTCTTGAATCATCTGATCCCGATCATTATCAAATCGTTCATCGTTGATATGCGCATGTGTATCAAACAATCGCATTATCTCACCACACTTCCTGGAGTTAAGGATTCAATATTTGTTACTTCTAATTGATCATCTTCATTAGAGGCCGATAAAATCATACCTTCTGACATATGACCCATAATTTTTTTCGGCGCTAAATTTGCCAAATAAATCACTTTTTTACCAATTAAGTCTTCTGGTTTGTAGAATTGAGAGATACCGCTCACTACGGTACGTGTTTCAATGCCTAAATCTAAAGTAAACAACAACAATTTTTTAGATTTTTTTACAGCTTCGCAAGTCAATACTTTCGCTACCCGTAAATCTAATTTTGCAAAATCATCGTATTCGATGGCCTCTTTAATCGGTGGAATATTGCTAGTATCTACCGCTTCCTCAGTGGATTTTTCTGCAGCTTCTGGCGCCACTTCTACCATTTCAGGAATTTCAAAACGTGGGTAGATTGGATCTCCTTTTACTACTTTTGTACCAGTCGGAAGAGCCCCAAATGTGCGTACATCATCTAGCATAGCTTGTGCAAACCCTTGTAAACCAAGTTGTTCCCAAATTTTAGGAGCCCCTGTTGGAATCACTGGATCCACTAAGACAGCGATAATACGCAAGGATTCTGCCAAATGATACATCACAGCTTCTAAGCGCTCTGCATCGCCTTCGTTAGCCCCTTTTGCGAGTACCCAAGGCATCGTTTCATCAATGTATTTATTCGTACGACCAATGAAAGCCCACACAGCTTTAAAGGCTTTGTTGTACTGCATATCTTCCATCAATTGTTCGTAGTCTTTTACTGTTTGCTCAGCTAAAGCAATTAAATCCTTGTCAACATCTTCTGTTGGCGCATGTTTTGTAATAATACCACCATGATATTTTTCAATCATCGCTACGGTACGATTCAACAAGTTGCCTAGGTCATTGGACAAGTCTGCATTGATTTTCGTAATAAAGTTAGGCAAGCTGAAATTGCCATCATTGCCCAAATGTACTTCATTCACCAAGAAATAGCGCAATGCATCAGAACCGTAAGTGTCAATCAATGGAATTGGATCGATCACATTGCCCAAAGATTTACTCATTTTTGTGCCATCTACCACAAGCCAGCCGTGACCATATACTTTTTTCGGCAATGGCAAGCCAAGACTCATGAGCATAATTGGCCAAATGATCGTATGGAAACGAACAATTTCTTTCCCTACTAAATGCAAATCAGCAGGCCAGTAGGTTTCAAATAAATCGCTGTTTTCATCCAATGGGTTTAGTGCAGAAATATAGTTAATCAACGCATCAAACCATACGTACATAACATGTTTTTCATCAAATGGTACTGGAATGCCCCAGTTAAAGCTAGTACGAGATACTGCCAAATCTTCTAGGCCTTGTTTCACGAATTGAATCATCTCATTACGACGTGATTCTGGTTGAATAAAATCAGGATTCTCTTCTATAAATTTGAACCATTGGTCAGCGTATTTATTCATGCGGAAGAAATAACTTTCTTCTTGTACCACTTCTAATGGACGACCGCAATCAGGGCATGTTTTTTCAGGGCCTAATTTAGATTCTGGCCAGAATGTTTCACATGGTACACAATATAAACCTTCGTAAGAAGATTTGTAAATATCTCCATTATCAAAGGCCTTTTGAAATAAGTGTTGGCAATATTTGATATGTCGTTCATCCGTAGTTCTAATGAAATCATCATGAGAAATGTTCAGTTTTTCCCACAAATGTTTAAATCCATCTACGATTTGTGTCGTATATTCTAATGGAGTAATGCCCATCGATTCCGCCATACGTTGGATTTTTTGTCCATGTTCATCAGAACCTGTCAAAAATCGCACATCATAGCCCGCTCTACGCTTAAAACGAGCAATTGTATCAGCAATGGACGTACAGTATGTATGCCCAATATGTAATTTCGCACTTGGATAATAAATTGGTGTCGTAATATAATACGGTTTCTTAGTCATCTGTTCTCTCCTTACTATACAATTCAATTTCATTATATACATCGCGCCGTGAAAGGCCACGTTCTTTGGCAATTTGACGAGCTGCCTCTTTTTTAGGTACTCCCTCTTCAATTAAGGCTAAGGCTGCCTCTAATGGTGAAAGCACCACTTCTTCCAGCACTGTTTCATCTGTTACTGTCTCACTGCCACCTACTAAGAGGACAAACTCACCTTTTTCTACGATTTGACTAAAATCATTTCGTAGCTCTAGCAAAGTGGTTCGTGTAAAGGTTTCGAACCTTTTCGTCAGTTCACGACCGACTGTAATAGGACGATTTCCTAATCCTTCATATAAGCTTTGGATCGTCTCTTCTATACGATGAGGCGCTTCATAAAAAATAAGAGTTCCTTCATAAGTAGTAATCCGTGATAACGCTTCTTTTACATTCTGCTTTCGCTTCGGTAAAAATCCGATGAAGTGAAACTCCTTTGTATTTTGACCCGATGCAATGAGTGCCGTTAAACCTGCATTCGCCCCTGGTAATGGAACAATAGGGATTCCTACTTCGAGGGCTTCTTTCACCAAGTCTTCGCCAGGATCAGAAATAGCCGGCATACCCGCATCGCTGACCAAACCGATGGATTGACCATCTAATAAACGCTGGATGAGCTCAGCCCCCTTCTCCGCTTTATTGTGTTCATGATAGGAAATCATAGGCTTAGCAATATTAAAATGTTGTAATAACACTCCCGTATGACGCGTATCTTCCGCTGCTACTACATCTACTTCTTGTAATGTACGCACAGCCCGATAGGTCATGTCTTCTAAGTTCCCAATGGGTGTGGGAATTAAAAATAATGTCCCTTTATGACTACTCATAATATGCTTGTACCTCATCTGAATAGGAACCATCCACTTCGTAAATATATAAAGGTGGTTCCACCATCATGCCTAGTTTTCCACCATATTTTAACTCTAATAATACTAACTTGCTCACTTTATCTTGATTACCATGAATAAAGCGCATTCGTTTTACCCTAAATTGAGTCTGTTCTATAGCACTCAGTAAGGATTCTAATCGTGGGGTTGTATAAATCATCCACAGTGTACCGCCAAATTTTAAATATCGTTGGGCTTGTACCAATCTATCTTTCATAGAATATTGTTGTTCATGTAAGGCTAATGCTACACTTTCTTCTTGCGATAAAAGTCCACTATTCGATTCAAAATAGGGCGGATTCATGTAGATACCATCAAACTGACCGTAATACAGTTTGCCAGCATCGGTCATGTAATCTAGCTCCACCATAGATACAGCATCTGCAATATCATTATGGATGACACTTTTCTGCGCTAACTCAATCACACAGGAATTACAATCTACCCCCACCACATAACGGGCTCCACGATGGTACAATACATGAGGAATCATGCCTGTGCCTGTACCTAACTCTAAATAGCGCTTATTGGATTTTGCCTCTCCAAAATGAGCGAGTAAAATAGCATCAATAGAAAACTTAAACTCTTTTTCGTCTTGAAACAACTGAAACCCACTTAGTAATAATTCTGTGATTGTAATATTACTCTTCATCCGGTAATGCCACTTCCGACCAATGTAAGTCGATCGTTCGTCCCGCTTCTAATTGTACTTTTACAGTCTTTTTCATGTTATTGATTTTCAAGACTTTTCCTAATCCTTCATCGGTGACTACTTCTTTACCGATACCAGGTGGCTCTGCTACAGGAGCTGGTTGTTTTGCTTTTTGTGAATACAAGTCTCCTCCTTTTAGGTAAGAGTCATTTTCATAATTCAAACAACACATCAAACGGCCGCAAATGCCAGAAATTTTTGTAGGGTTTAAGCTCAAATTTTGATCCTTCGCCATCCGAATAGACACAGAAGCAAAGTCTCCTAGGAACGTCGCACAGCATAGAGGACGTCCACAGGCACCGATGCCATTTAATACCTTCGCTTCATCACGTACGCCTACTTGACGTAATTCAATACGCGTACGGAATACATTGGCCAAATCTTTTACCAATTCTCGGAAGTCAATACGACCTTCTGCAGTAAAGAAAAAGACAATTTTATTCATATCAAATGTGTATTCCACATTAATTAATTTCATTGGTAACCCACGATAGGCGATTTTTTCTAGCCCGATTTCAAAGGCTTTTTCTTCTCGCTCTCTATTTTTTTCTACTTGTTTCAGATCTTTTGGCGTGGCTTTACGCGTCACTTCTTTCAGCGGTTGCACCACGCTATCTTTCGATACTTTCCGTGGCCCAATTACGACTTCCCCAAATTCCAAACCACGAGAGGTTTCTACTATGACTCCATCTCCTGTCGTAAGGGTTACAAACCCTGGGCTAAAGTAGTAGATTTTGCCAGCTTTTTTAAAGCGTACTCCTACTATAGTAACCACTATATATCCTCCTTCACAGCCTCCCTTAAGGCTAATATAACTCCATCTATAACAAGGCCTAAGCGCACATTAAGGCGCAGTGCCTGTTCTGCTTCTAAAGTAATGGGCACAATTCGTTGCAAAGATTTTGATGACCATCGTGGTAAAATCATTTGCATGCGGAATCGATACTCACTTAGTATCATCTTTTCACTCTCTGTACCATATCGCAAAGCTAACATGTCTCTAGCTAACACACGTAGCCAACTCAATATATCGAGTACCACCTCTTTTGAAAGTCCCTCAAAGGATAGAGCTAAGGTAGTAAAGAAATGACTTCTTTCTACTACGCATTCTAGTACTTCCATAGCCTTTTCTAAACTTTCAATACCACCAGCTTGCGCCCACTGACGAGCTAATGTTGGATTTCCACGAGCACTTCGCACAGCACGTCGAATATCTCCTGCATAACCTTCCTTAGTTAAGGCTTGCACCAATTCCTCTTCTGGCACTGGTTGCATACCAATGAGCATACATCGTGACACGATGGTGGGTAGTACATTGTCGATATTGGTAGTGACAATGATAAAATACATATTCCGTGGTGGTTCTTCAATCGTTTTTAGCATTGCATTCGCTAAGACAGTATTGGCCGTCTGAAACCCTTCTACGATAACCACCCGCGGTGTATCACTAGATACATTGATATACTTCTCTAATAAGGTATACCATTGTTCTACACTGAGCTGTGTTTTCATAGGGCGAATCCAAAAGGCTTGACCTTGATCAATATAGATTGGCAATCCTTTATCTTTGACTGCGCTCTCACTTTCACCAGACTCAATGCGTTGTTGCTCTATAGTGGATAAAAAAGTTCGTCCTTCATCAGGAGAAAAAATCTGACGTCCCACTAATAGGGACCCAATGGCAATGGCCATGGATGTCGATTCTAAACCTGTTTCTCCGTAGAGCAGTAAGCTATGGGGCAAAGCAGAATCTCGGATTAATGTAGTAATTTGTTCTTTCACTTGATGTTGACCAAGTACAGTTTCAAAAAATGACATACATCCTCCTTTACCTCATAAGACTACCCTTTATTATAGCATGTTATGGCAATAAATACACGAATAAAAGAAGAAACACCCCATGGTTTCCGCAAAATATTTGCACTCCATGTGGTGTTTCTATCATATCTTTTTTGAACATGTATCGTACCATAACAGACTATCCATGATACTATTCACCTAGTGAATAGGTACGACATATTCCATTAGCTAGAGACTAGCCTTTACATATATATTGTTTTGCAATACCATACACTTCCTCATGAATGTCATCAATAGTACGTAACTGATTGCTTTCATTCTCGCAGTGCACACGGTGCCAATCATAGGTATTCACCAACATATCATAGGCATCATGAACCGCCGTCAAGTGAGAGGTATCCTGTTCATGAATATCCCCCGTATTGCCACCTGTTTTACCTGTCCGTTCTGCCAATAAGGATTTTGACAACGACAAAGGCATATCCAATAAGATGACTGCATCCGGTCTTGGCAAGCCATATAAATCGTATTCTAATTGATCAAGCCATTGTAAAAAGGTGTTTCGTTCTTCCTTATCAGTGTATTTTATCATTTGATGAACCATATTCGATGTCGTATACCGATCGGCAATAATGATGCCACCTTCTTCGTAAAAGCGTTGCCAATCTTGGCGATAGGAGGCAAATCGGTCTATGGCATAGAGCGTACTAGCCACATAGGCATTCACTGAGTTCGCCTCTTTTCCAAAGTCTCCTCGCAAATACATTTTAATTGGTTCTGCTGCTGGACTATCATAATTAGGAAAACTTACAGACCGTACTGGGTATCCTTCTACTTTTAGTCGTTCCAACAATTTTGCCGTCTGTGTGGCCTTACCACTGCCGTCGCCACCTTCAATAATAATTAATTGTCCCATATGTATCTCCTTATGACATGACAATTCTTTAGATTATATAATACTGCAAAAAATTTGCACACACCGATTCCCCTATACATGTTATATCTATCCACACCATACCTCTATATCTCACCATCTTTACACACCAGGATGGCTTGTAGTTGGCGGTCCCTCGCACCATTCGGCACATACCCATCACGTTGTTTCTGTTTCATATATGCCAATACTTCTTCCGTTATGATTTCACCTACGCCTAAACAAGGGATTCCCGGTGGATAATAGGTAATCGTTTCCCCACTAATTCGCCCTAGGGCTTGTACTAAAGGGATTGTTTCCATCTCTGCATAAAATGCTTCCCGCGGTGAAAGCTTCACTGCTGGTGTCGGTAGTGTTTCCATTATACTTGCATCTACATCGTTATCATCCGTAACATGTGCATCATCTACACTATCTCTAATACTATTCTTTGTCGTATTCTTGGTACTATGTATCGCATCAAAAGGCGTGTTATTACCTTGATCAAATAAACGTGTATTGTGTTGTTGCCCATATGCTCTAGCACACTTTGTGGTACCTTCTAACTTATGGCTATACATATCTGAAATACCCTGTACTGCCTCTAGTACCTGTTGTATAGATGTGTCTGTATCACCTATGGTAATTAATAATAAGACATGGTAGGCTTTCATGAGTTCCACTTCAATATGACGTGCTCGCAGCTCCCGTTCTAACTCTTGTGCCGTAAGTCCAAGGCCCTTTGCATCAATAATAATCTTAGTTTCATCCAAACTGAAAGCGCCATCTATATCCTCAATCCCAGGACAAGCAATGCCAGGAATCTCATTCAGAGCCTTTCGCAAAGTACGAGCTAAGTTCAATGTGTCTTTCATGAGAGACTGTCCCTCTGTAACCCATTGATGACGAGCCATATCCAAAGATGCTAAGAAAATATAGTTTGGACTCGTGCTCATCAAGATTTGTTGTAATCGTTGGATGCGATCCACATCAATACGAGGCCCTTGTCCATGGAGCATCGAGGTCTGTGTTAAAGATCCTAATAACTTATGTGTACTTTGAGCAACTAAGTCTGCTCCACTCGCTAAAGCAGGCACTGGCATACCTAATGATGGGACAAGATGTGGTCCATGAGCTTCATCCACTAACACTAGCATATGCCGTTCATGGGCTGCCTCTACAATTCGTTTTACATCCACACCTATACCATAATAATTCGGATGCACTAATACTATTGCCTTCGCCTCTGGATGCGCATCCATCGTAGCGATGGCCTCCTCCGCTGTGACCCCTACGGGTATGCCCCAGCGCGGATGAAAACGCCCTTTCATATAGATGGGTTTAGCCCCACTTAATACCAAGCTATTATGAACAGAACAGTGCGCCTCTCTAGGAATGATGATAGAGTCCCCTTCTTTCACTGCACTCATAATCATCATTTGAATCGCACCCGATGTGCCGTTAATGGAAAACCACGTGTGGTCTCCACCAAATGCCTGCGCTGCCAGTTGTTGTGCTTCCAGTAATTCACACTCTGGCTCATGATAATCATCGATGGCATACATCAATCCCAAATCATAAGGCAAAGCAGGACCCATCCACTCTGTGAGCAATGTAGGCGCTCCCACGCCAATTTTATGTCCTGGCGTATGAAATGGAATCATATGTTGTTCTTTATATTGTTCTAAAGACTCCACAAAAGGTAGTCGATTTTGATTTAATCTTTGTTTCATATATTTAACTGTTGATTCTTTTACAATATTATTAAATTCATAGATCTACACACTCTATCTAGTATTCTACCTTACTCTGTACATCGATTCAAGGTATTCAATCACCATCTAATTGTAGATTTCCACCATATGACATAAGGATATCATACACTGCATGATTATAAAGTTTATATGTAATTTACTTTAGATATACTATCTTCTAGCTTTTAAGAAACAAAAAACTGCTACAATTTGTAATTTCTTACAAACTGTAGCAGTTTTTAATTATTTACTATATTCCGCAACGTATTGGGAACCTGCTTTTACGTAGTGTTCCATTGTATTTGCCACATGGTGTAAATCTTGACCAGTCAAAGCACTGATGTCTTGACCGCCCGTTGCACTATTGATAATTTGTGAAATTTCGTAACCACTATATCCTAGCACAGACAAGCGGTTGGATAAACTTTTAATTAAGCTCATTGCTAACCTCCATTTGTGTAGTAATTATTTGAATTCATTTCCAAAATTGAATCCTTCTGTGGTCGGGTCGAACCACCATAGCTATTAGACTGTCATAAGAGCGTATACAATAAGCATCTATTCGCATACAAGTCTTACGTAGCATCAGCCTATATTGCTATTCTATGTAATATTATAACGATAATTTTCGATATTGTCAAGTAAGTTCTATAGAATCAAAAAAAATCGACCCCACAAGGAGTCGATTTTCCATACTAACTTGTAATCAAAAGCGCTTAGCTAATTAAACTCAGTAGTATTAAGAACGTACAACTATTTTTTATTTTTAGTTGCTAATGTAGCTAACATAGCTTCCTCAGTACGACGTCGTACTGCATCTACTAATGGTTTGACTTCTAAGAATTCAGCATCAGTCAAACGGAAAGTACGTCCTTTACGTTCAAATAAGGATTTTTTGCGACCTGCACCAGCCCGCTTGCCGCCCCAATTATTACCTTTCATGATAATGCCTCCCTCACAATAAGTAAAAATAAAGACGATTCACATTAAATACTAATTATACTGCTCTAAACCTAGTATATACTTTTATTTTCATAATTTCAAGATGAAAAGACATATATAGTGAATTTATTTGATTGAATTCGCATAACAATCCAAAAGTAATTCACTAGTTGATCAAAACTACCCTTATATACACGATATATGCATAATAAAAACCAAAATAGAACAAGTGCTCTATTTTGGTTTTCTCACTCTGTTAACGGGAACGTCCTTTTTTAGGATTATATAGATTCATACCTTTATCGATACCTACTTCTACACAACCTAATACGGCTTTCACCATAGCCTTAATTCCCTTTTGCACAGTATCCTGTTGGTCTTCTGGGAATCGCGACAATACATGGTCCACCACGGTCCACTCTGGCAAAGGACGACCTATACCAAAGCGAAAATGGGGAAACCCATCTGTTCCTAAATGGCTAATCATAGATTTGATACCATTATGCCCACCGGCACTACCATTTGGTCGAATCCGTAATTTACCTACCGGCAAATCCATGTCGTCATAAATAACATATACATCCTCAGGTGTGAGCTTATAATATCGCATCAAGGGACCTACAGACTCACCACTGAGGTTCATAAAGGTTTGTGGCTTCACCAACAACACTTTTTCACCCTCTATGGCACAGGAGCAAATTTCTGCTTTATAATCTTCTCTCCATGGTGTATGGCTCACGCCATCCGCAATGGCATCTACCACCATGAATCCGATATTATGGCGAGTTCCCTCGTAGTCTCTGCCTGGATTTCCTAGTCCGACGATTAATTTCATCTTATTTATCGAACAAAGAGCTTACAGACTCTTCTTGAAAGATACGTAAAATCGCTTCTCCCAATAATGGAGCTACGGACAAGACTGTAATATTTGGTAAGCGACGTTCTTCAGGAATATCGATTGTATTTGTGACAATTAACTCTTTAATATTGGAGTTTGCAATACGTTCACAAGCTGGATCTGTTAACACTGCATGTGTTACACAAGCCGTTACAGATTTTGCACCAAATTCTTGTAATGCTTTCGCGCCTTCCACAAGAGATCCCGCAGTATCTACAATATCATCGATGATGATACAATTTTTACCTTGTACATCACCAATTAAGTTCATTACTTTCGCAACGCCTGGTTGTGGACGTTTTTTCTCGATAATCGCAATTGGTGCACCAATGCGGTCCGCTAAATCACGGGCACGTGTTACGCCACCAAGGTCTGGAGATACAACGATGACATCTTCCATTTTCTTTTCATTAATATAGTTTGCAATGATAGACGCACCCATTAAATGGTCTACTGGCACATCAAAGAAACCTTGAATCTGACCTGCATGAAGGTCTACTGTTACAAGGCGAGTAACACCAGCAGTTTGTAATAAGTCTGCCATTAATTTTGCTGTAATTGGTTCTCTACCACGAGTTTTTCTATCTTGGCGAGCATATCCATAATATGGTACAACGGCTGTGATATGACGAGCGGATGCACGTTTTAATGCATCTGCCATGATGAACAATTCCACTACATTATCATTCACTGGATAGCTAGTAGGTTGCACGATAAATACGTCTTTACCACGTACACTTTCATCAATCATGACTTGTACTTCCCCATTGTTGAAGCGACCCACAAATGCTTCTCCTAATGGAAGGTCCAAATAATCACAGATTTCTTTGGCTAATGCTGGATTTGCATTACCTGTAAAAACTTTGAGTCGTTTACCATCTTCTAATGCCATGTTATTACTCCTCTAAAACAATTGACTTACAATTTGATGCACAAAGGCTCTCTATATATTGTACTTCATTTTCTCAATTTTGTGTAAACAATTTTGTAAAATTTCCGTACATTTTTATTTTTTGAAAGTATCCTCTGTGACCCAGTTCTCTTTTACCACTTGGCGAGCCCGTCCAAATGCCAACCCACGGCTTGGTACATCCTTCGTTATGGTAGAGCCGGCTGCTACGTAACTTTCACTACCAATCGTCACAGGCGCTACTAAGTTGGAATTACAACCTACAAACACGCCATCTTCAATTGTGGTACGATGTTTCTTTTTACCATCGTAGTTGACAGTAATAGTACCACAACCAATATTCACCTTGGATCCTACATCGCTGTCGCCAATATAGGACAAGTGCGGAAGTTTTGTACCTGTACCAACCACGCTATTTTTCACTTCTACAAAGTTACCAATTTTCACTTTGTCAGACAACACAGTATCTGGACGCAAATGAACAAATGGACCAATCACCGTATCGTTCTTGATTTCGCAATCATGTGCATAGGAGTCATGAATATTGTTATTATCTCCTACTGTTACGTTGGACAAACGTGTATTAGGCCCCAAAATATTATTCGTACCCACCACGGTATTGCCTTCTAATGTCGTATTGGGATAGATGATTGTATCTGATCCTACCACCACTTCTGGGGCAATGTATGTGCTATGTGGATCCACCAAGGTAACACCAGCTTCCATTAACGCCAAGTTCGTACGATTCCGCAAAATCAATTCTGCTTGTGCTAATTGTAAACGGCTATTGACTCCTAGGGATTCGTCGCTGTCCATGGTCATATAAGCGCTCACTGTTTTGCCTGCTTTTACAAGGATGCTCACTACGTCTGTAATGTATAGCTCACCTTGTGCATTGTCATCTGAAAGTTGTTCTAAGCAAGGCCATAATTCTTTAGAGTCGAAAATGTACATGCCTGTGTTCACTTCATGCACTTTTAATTCATCCAGTTTGCCATCTTTTTCTTCTACGATGCGTTCTACGGACTTGGATTCATTACGAATGATACGGCCGTACCCATATGGGTTGTCCATGTAGGCTGTTAACACTGTGGCTGCCGCCCCTGTTTCTTTGTGATGCGCCAACAATTGTTCCAATGTTTGTTGCGTTACCAGTGGTGTATCGCCGCACAACAACAAGATGAGACCTTCATGGTTGCCCAATACGGATTCTGCTTGTTGTACCGCATGACCTGTGCCTTTTTGCTCTAACTGTGTGACGTATTCCGCACGATCACCTAAGTAAGCTTTCACATCATCGCCACCAAAACCAACGATGACCACATTGCGCTCTGCCCCTACAGATTGAGCTGCTTCTAAAACACGTTCCACCATAGCTTTACCAGCTACCTTGTGCAATACTTTCGGAAGTTTAGATTTCATGCGCGTCCCTTTACCGGCCGCTAAAATCAAACCAACTAATTCATTCATATGCATCCACCTTTATTGTTATTGAATAATAATTATATATAAATTAGCATACCATATTGTGGGAGATTTTTCGACTGTTATTTATAGTATGTATCTCCTAACACCTTATTGTTTTATGGATTCTATAACATATTTTGCAATGATTTTACTATTTTATGGAATAGAATGTAACTTTTTCTTTATTTCATCATTTTTTGGAGTCTATTACAAATTTTCTGCATACAGCAAAAGGAAAGCTGAAATAATTCAACTTTCCTTAAATTCTACTCTAAAAATTTTTTCCTGCCACAAATTTTAGTGTTAAGTTAGGCCCAGGTTCTATGATATTACCATTACAACTATCATTTTTTATCTAATTTATTCAAATTATGCTTGATATTCTCCAGTGCCTGTTCCATATCGTATTCCTTCACAAATTCAAGTTCTGTATCTTTAGGGTCAAAGGATGTTAATGAGCCACCTTTTGTATTAAATATGCCTTTAATTCTAATAGAACTATTAGGCGGGATTAACGTGTATCGGATATCTTCTACTTTATGCGTTCCTTCAACTCGTCCATGAGCTTTCACTTTGATAGCCACAAAATAATCTGATGTATTTTGCACCGTTTGTTCCCACGTTCCATCTGTTTTGGCGCCTCCTTTTAATAGGTCTATATCAAATCGTCCTGGTCCAAATATAAAGTTAGTTTTTGTCATATCTAATAATGATTTTTCAGTACTAGGGTTCGTATTATTCACAGACATAATCACCCAAGGTGTGATCGGTGCCAACCTAGCTGCATTCGCTTCCGTGTATCCAAAAATAGCCGTATAATGATGGAGATAAAATAAAGCCCCTACAAATAGAATGAAAGGAATGAAAAATTCATTTAATCTTTGGAACAAAGTTTGGTCTGGTCTTCCGAAGAATAATTCATGAATGAACTGTTTTAGATCTTTCTTTATTTCTTGTCCTTCTTCGCTGGCATCAAACTCTTTCTTTAAATTTTTTACTACCTCTTTAGCTTCTTTTAAGTCATTTAATAGTCCCATGTCATACTCCTTTTCATAAATTACTTTTACATAGAAAACAATAACTACTCTTCTATCATATCATCCACGATAGACACATACTGTCTATGTAAATACTTATTATGAAAATTTTACAAATCTATAGCTAAAATATTTCCACCCTATACACAACAAAGGAAAGCCCATACTTAGGCTTTCCTTCGTAACTTTCACTAGCACATTCTACTAGTGCCTATTCTTTTATCAGTATTATTTCATCTGTCTAGGCTTTATCAGCAGCCGCATAGATTTTTTGTACCCCTCTGTTGGATAAGTAGCAAGAGAACATACAAAGGACTACGCCCACTAGCAATGTGTAGAAACCCATGTCCCAACCCCAATGGTCTACAACGAAACCAAAGAGGGTTGTTCCTAAGGAACTACCCACCAGATAACTCATAAAACCACGTAAGCCTACGGCAGATCCTAAAGCAAATGTTGGAATGACTTCCATCGCTTGTACTGGAATCATAGATTGTGGAATATAAATCAAACATCCAGTTATACAAGCAAATACAGTGGCCCATAAAATACTATCAGAGTTCATATACCCAATAACGCAAGCAAAGATGACCACTAAGCAATAGATTGGTAATTGCATGATGCGTCCTTTAAAGTATTTATCTACCAAATAGCCTGCTAAGATCGTAGATGGAATAGCAGCCCATTCAAATAACATATAGGCTACACTCATCTCTGTTTTCGTAAATCCTTTTACTTTCAGTAAGTATAAAGGAATCCAGGTAATCATGCCAAAGCGTACCATGTATACGAATACGTCGATTAACACCAAATACCAAGAGTTTGGATTTTTAAATACAAAGTTGTAAAACACTTGGAATGCATTCATATTCTCTGGTTTGTCCGCTGCCATTTTAGCAGATTTTTGGCCTGCCGCTTCCTCTTGGAATACCTCCTCTACCGTTGGTAATCCTTCTTCTGTTGGACGTCTACGAACAAAATACAAGACTAATAGCACACAAATAGCGGCTAAAATAGCTGGTACTGCAAATGTGCCGAGGCGCCAATGCTCTGTTCCTAAATAGCCAATTGCTACACCTACGATAGGAGCCACAATGCCACCACCTAAGTTGTGGGACATATTCCAAATTGTACTAGCACGACCACGTTGTGATCTAGGGAACCAATATCCTACTGTAATAATTGACGGTCCTACGCCCATTCCTTGGAATAAACCTAATAGAATAACGAGTCCGATGAATAAGGAATAATGTGTAGTAAATCCCATCAATACATTCAAAATGACGCATAAAGTCAAACCGATAGCCATAAAATACTTCGGATTTGCTTTATCTGCCAATACAGACATGAATCCTTTGCTAAGTCCGTATGTAATCAATAAACAGCTAGATAATAAACCTAATTGCGTTTTACTTAAATCTAGTTCGCCTGATAAATACGGCAACGCTAAATTAAAATTACTACGCACTAAGTAATAGGCTGCATATCCAATCCATACACCAATCAAAGAATTCATTTGCAAGCGTAAAAAACGACTTTTTACCTCTTGACTAACAACTTCCATTCTAACGCCTCCTTTACATTGCATGTCATGGCATAGTATATACCTTTTTTAGATGATAGGCTAGTAGTTTGTGAACGTAAAAGTTCACTCATTTATAGTCTTTACCTTCAAAGTTTGGATAGAGACCACGAATCATAATATCTAATCCATCATATATGCGGACCCCTGCACTATAGACCATAAACAAAGGAATCCCATAGACCCGATGATTACGAATTGCATCCACATGTTGCAATGCTAGATTATCATATAAACGTTGTATAATCTCATCTTGATGTTCATAATCATCTTCTTGTAACACTACAAATATGACAGAAGGATTTAAATCAATCAATTCTTCTATATTGATGGTTTCCCCAACATCACTCAATAAATTACCACCAATCTCTTCTATCATCTTTCCACCAAGTGTATCGTTATCATACACACCAAACTGTCGCCCTTCAGGCTCTAAAATAATTGCTGTATCTGATGTAGGATGTGTTTCTCCATATTCTTTAGCTGCTTTCACATATTGCTGTATACGATGAACAATCTCTTCGGCTTTCTCTTTTCGATTGACCACATCGCCAAGATCCAAAATATATTGGTATTCTCCTTCTACAGTAGCTAAAGAAGACTCCGCTGATGAACTTGCGATATACGTATGAACTCCTCTGCTCATCCAAAAATCAGTACTTTTTAACCTGTCCTTTTGAAATGTAGTGTACCAACCTACTATTAAATCAGGTTCCCATAACAAAGCACTTTCCACATCTGGAACTTCCATACTTTTATAAGGAATTTTTTCATACTCTGCACGATACTCTTTTGAAATATATTTACTATCAGGCACCCCAATAGCTGCAATGATTCTATCTCCCATACCTAATGCTAATAAAGTTTCTACTGAATTTTGCCAAACCGCCATAATTCGATAACTTTCATCATCATAGGCTATATCTTGGTAAGTAATTTTGCTTGTCAATTGCTGTACAATACGAGGACTTGTCTTACTACTTCCTTCCGTAGTAACAACATACCTGGGCATAGGAATAAGTTGGTTTATTCCTTGCAAATATGCTGTATATATACTAGCTAAAATAACGATACTAACTAGAAAAATATATATTTTTTTCATTCTGTCCCCTAAATAAAAGAGCTACAATTTGTAGCTCTTTTACAATGATTAGAAATTATATTTAGCACCTATCATGACTTGTCGTCCCGGCATTGCAGCGCCACCCGCACCAAAGTAAGAATCTGCCATTGTTTCATAGGCTTCATTTGTTACATTTGTAATGGCTAAATATGTAGTTATATCTTTAGTGATATTGTAATTTGCATTCCAATCAATTACAAAGAATCGTTTAGACGTAAACCCTACTGTATTAGCACCAGTATAATAGTTCATCAACAGACCAGAAGAGAATTTATCACTATCATAATTAAGATTTAACGTATAATGATTAGCTGGTCGTAAATTATTAATACCAGAGTTAATATCTGCTGGATCATTAAAACTCCAACCTTCTTTAGTAGTATAACCATGTTTTGCGGACCAAACATCTTTTAAATGGCTATAGGCAAGTCCAATATTCCAATGATCATTTAACTTATGATCTAAGGTAACATTAAAAGATGTTCTTTTTTGTTTTGCATTTACTGCATATTCCTCATCTTCTTCACTTACAAAAGGAACTATCGCGATAGAATTAGACATATTCATCACACTATAATGGGCTCCTAGTGTAGTATTTTTGCCAAACTCTTTTTGATATCCCAATGTAAAGACATTACCTTTTTCATCTTGCAATGGCGTATTATTTTCTCCATATACCGCTTGATAATCACTAGCATGTAATGGTCGTAAAATGCGAGCCCACCCTGCATATACAGTGCTATGATCAGCAAACCGATATTGTAGGTTTAATGCTGGTGTTAAGACATGCGTAGAACCACCTTGAGATTCTTTTGCTTCCGTTGTAAAATCTGTATACTTAGCAAACCGAAGTGCTGGTGTAATATCAAAGTGATCATTAACATGAATTTTATCTTGTAAATATCCATAAATAGAATTACGTTTTACAAAGGTTTCTCGATGGCCTTTTTCGCTATTGCTAATATGATAGTTTGCAGCTTTATCATAGGTAACATTACCAATCACATCATGTTTTCCTAATGAGCGAGCCACTTGTAGTTGAGCCCCTCTATTTCTCTCACTTTGATAAGAAGTAGGAGCTGGTGCTTTTCCTCCAACTTTTGCTACCCATTCTTCGAGTGCCTTTTTACTGCCTCCTGGAAACGGAGCTAGGTGTTTACTAATCCACTGATTTAACGTCTCTTTATCCTTAACACCATCTGGAAAGTCTGCTTGAAATTGGTCTATACTACCTGGCAGCGCCCAGGTACCTAACATAGAGCCTAAATATTTATGATTTTGATTATATAGTCTTACGAAGCTCTCCATATCTCCTTGACGGTCAAAGGTATATTTTACATCTAAGTCATTATTTTGGAATTTATTATATGAACTAAAACCTATGCCGTGTAGCCCAAATAGATTACGGAATCCAGGAATAACATTCTCCCCTCTTAGGTAATAAGATTTCCCTGTATTCGGATTGATCATTAATTTGCCTTGATCATCTAATTTACCCACACCTATGGCAAATATAATACGATTCCAGTCATTTTGATTCCAATATTTTAAATTAGGTGTTGATACAGGATAACCATCTTTACCTTGTTTATGGGTATAGGAAATACTTAAACGATGGGTATCATCAAAATCCTTATCGATTCGTAAGTTGGCACCTTTTTCCTTAAACTCAGACCCACCAAGTGTAGCGGATTTACCTATATATCCATCCACAAACTTTGTGTCGCCAGAGGTAATTTTATTAAGACCTACAAAATAATGTAAGGAATTATCGTTACCAGCACTGCCTAAATAGGTGAAGTCATATTTATGCTGCCTCCAGCTACCTGTTGAAATATCTAATGTAGCCTGTCCACCACCTTCAACTCCTTTACGAGTCAAAATATTAATGACGCCACCTGTAGCATCTGAACCATACGCGGAAGCACCAGGTCCTTTGATAACTTCAATTTTATCAACAGCATTCATATTGATGACTTGATCTAAATTTACACCAGTACTTTTGCTACCATTTTCATTCATAGAACCAATATTTTCACTAGTCATATTATCTACACGACGACCATCTACAAGAATAATTACTCTTGCATCACCATTAATAGTCAAACTATTATTATGTGAATTATATCCATATTCTCCACCGCGATATCCGGGACTTTGGATAGCTACACCGGGAACACGTTTAATGGCTTCACTTAAATCAGTATAGTGACGTTTTTCAATTTCTTCCCGAGTAATAACTTTCACATCACCACCTGTACGATAATAGGATTGTTCCGTTACAGTATTCCCAAATTGATCCTTTGAACGGTCTCCCTTCACGACTTTAGGGTCTAATTGATACTTATCTAGGTGTTCATCAAATGCCGCATGTACTCCACTAAATGTAGTCAGTGCTACGCAAGCCAGCAAAGCTGCTGACACCCCTTTTTTTGTAAATTTCATAAATATACCTCCCTTAAGTATTCCGTACGCCCATACGAAAAATAAAATAAGACCTTACACATAGTAGGTTCCCAATCAAGTATAACTCTACATTGTGTTAAATTTCAAGTTCCAGACTATAAAAGCTTATAATTCCTAGTATTACACTATTCTATATATATTTTAGTATTAATTACGTTCATCTACAATTTTCTCTAATACTACTATAGTGACTAAAAGCGCCATACAATTCTAACTACACGTAGTCAGAACCATATGGCGCTATGTACCGCATCTATGCCAATGCATAAATGCATCTATTTAATTTTATAATGCAAATCGATAGGTTCTCGTTGCATAGGCTCGAACTGGTCGGCCGTTTCGTGTGGCTGGCACAAAGGTCCATTGATACGCCACGCGCATCACGGCTTGTTCAAATTCAGGTTGTCCGCTGCCTCCAATAACATCTACAGAGCTAACGGAACCATCTTTTTCTACTACCAATTGAACAACCACAGTTCCTGTTTTACCTTGACGGAGCATTTTAGGAGGGTACGGTGCTTCTACATCATTGACTAGAGATAAACTACCAGCATCGACAATCACTCCATCATCGTTGCCGTCTACCCCGTTACCATCTCCAGTACCTTTGCCGTCTCCATCTCCGTTACCGTTACCGTTACCATTACCATTTCCATCGCTAGGTTCCGTACCTTCTCCACCGCCTCCAGTGGTTCCTGGAAGTGCTGATGGCGGTGCTACAATCGCTACATTTTTAGGGGCTTCCACTTTCACTTGTTCTAAAATTGCTTCTGCGTCAGCTAGATTCGTAATCGGTGGTGGAATTTCACGTTTTTCAGTATGGGGTGCTGTAATCGCTGGTCCTGCACTCGGTTGCCCTGCACTACCTTTGTCCTCATGAACCAACTGCACCTCTACAATTTCATCCGATTCTGGTGTCGGTGTTTGGATATGACCCAATACGCCTAGAAGTACTACAAGACCTATATTTGTCAGTCCGGATATCACTGCGGGTATACGCCATCGTCTATCCATAGTACCTCCTTATTTACTATCTGTCGCAATGGATACTTTAACAATACCCATTTGTTTCAATGTGTCTAAGACAGTAACAAATGCGCCATATTCAGCTTTCGCATCACCACGCAAGATAACGACCATATCATCGCCCTTCGCTTTTTCAGCTTGCAAGTAACGAATCATTTGGTCAAGCGTCACCGGTTGTGCTTCCACATAGATTTGCCCGTTACTTGTTACAGTAATTGGAATTTTACGTTGCAAGTCCACTTTCGACGCCACCGCTTGCGGTAACTGAATTGGCACAGACTTTTGTACGACCATCGTCAACATACTCATCATGAAAAATACCAATAAAAAGAAAATAATATCAATCATTGGAATAATCATGAGTTTCGGTTTAGACGTAGTCCGTAAGGATCTAAGCCGCATGGTTGTCACCTGCCAATTCCGCCATATACATTGCACTTGCATCTTCGATTTGGCTAATCAAAATATCTTGTTGTTGCACTAAGTATGTATGTAAAATCAAAGCAATAATCGCCACGATCAAGCCTGTGGCCGTAGCAATCAAGGCTTCCCCTACACCACCAGTGATGGCAAATGGTTGGCCCTCGGAAATAGATAATACGCTGAAAGAACCAATCATCCCTGTTACTGTACCCAACAAACCCAATAATGGAGCCATGGTAACGATGGATTCAATGTAGTTCAAATATTGACGCAACTTAGCAGATTCACTAATAGCTGCTGCTTCCAATAATTTTTCTTGTTGTTCTTTGTTATTACCACCACGAGCCGCTTCTGCAATGACATGCGTAGCCATACCTTTGCTTGTTTCCTTTAAAGCTTGTAAACCCTTCCAGTTGCTTTGTTGTACTAGTGGAATAATCGTTTCACGTAATGCATTCACATCGTCTAACATAGAACGGTAGAAACGCAAGCGCTCAACGAAAATAATCACAGCAATGAAAGAACATAGTAACAATGGATACATAACATATCCACCCTTTATAAATAACTCAAATAATTCCATGTGATACCTCCTTATACATAAATACTTATTTCACTGTTTCCGTAAAAATAATATGAATGGAATCTTCCATCGGACCTTCTACGATGCGACTATGTACACCATATAAAGTTTGAATAAACTCTGGTGTCAGCAACTCTTTCGGTGTCCCTGTGCCGACCACTCGTCCTTTTTCTAGAGCGACTAGACGATGACAGAATTGGGATGCCAAGTTTAAATCATGAACAGCCATCAATACAGTTACGCCCGCATCACGAACGATTTCCAACATTTCCAATTGGTACTTAATATCCAAATGATTCGTTGGTTCATCCAAAATCAAACATGGGCTTTCTTGTGTTAAGGCTCTGGCCAAAATCACACGTTGTTGCTCGCCCCCTGAAAGGCTCAAGAAATTCCGTGTTTCCATATGGTCCATCCCCACCTGTGCTAAGGCCCGTCTAGCTATAGTATAGTCCTCTGGGGTATCTCCTTCAAGTAATTTTTTATGAGGCATACGACCCATAAGGACAATGTCCATTACCGAAAAGTCAAATTGATATTGATTATGTTGTGCCACTACCGCCATTTGTAAAGCACTTTCACGGAATGAAAGTTCATCTAAGCCGCGACCATTCAACATAATTTGTCCTGCATTAGGGTTTAATATACGATAGATACATTTTAACAACGTACTTTTACCACTACCATTAGGACCAATTAAACCTACAATTTCACGATTTTGCACATCTAAATCTATACCTTGTAAGATTTGCGTTTGTCCAATGCCAAAGGCAACTTGTTTTACTTGTAAATTCATTAATTACCTCCGAACGCATAGGTTTGCTTAATCATTAAGTATACAAAAGCTGGCGCACCGATCACAGAAATTAAAATACCAATCGGTAATTCCGTATGAGGAATAATCGTTCTACTGAGTGTATCTGCCACCACAAGTAATAAAGCACCTCCTAATGCAGAGATAGGAATTAAACCTTTATGATTTGTGCCTAATGCTTGACGTACGATATGAGGAATGAGCAACCCAACGAATCCAATAATACCTGCTGCATATACGGCAAAGCCTATCATAATAGAGCTCATCACAAGATATAATTGACGATATCTATGTAGATCTACACCTAGGGTAATGGCTACTTCATCACCTAGTAACATCAAGTTCAAAATGCGTGTTTGGAACCAGAAGAATACAATTGGCAATATAATGACAAATAGCATAATGCCAATCAAATCCCAATTAGCCCCTGCTAGACTACCCATCATCCAGAAAGCTACGTTTTGAATCCCTTCTTTATCCTTCGCAAAATATACGATAATACTCGTAAAAGCACTGCAAACGGCGCTCAATGCCATCCCAGCTAACAACAATTTAATCGCATTAGCTCGGCCACCCATATTGGCGATAATAAGCACACCAAAGGATATAACCATAGCCCCTATGAAAGCCATAATGCCTACGTATTCTTCACCAAAGGCAATGCCTACACCCATTAAAATGGCTACTGTAGCCCCTGTGGATGCACCTGATGAAATACCTAAAATATATGGATCTGCCAGTGGATTTTTAACAATGGCTTGCATAATGACGCCACTGACAGCAAGTCCTGCACCGACTAAAGCGGCCAAGATAACCCGTGGCATACGCAACATCCATACAATATCATTCAAAGCCCCTTGCCGTGGATCCTCAATCGTAATGGTATCTACAAATTTTGATGCCACTACTTGCCACAATGTATGTGCCGGAATATGGACTGTCCCTAAAAATAAAGACCATGCCATACCCGCAATCAATAGGGCTATGAGTATAATTCCTACACCCACCACTGTGAATGTATGTGTTCGATTACTCATGAATACCTCCTGTAAAATTAGGATACAATCCGTGAATCATAAGATTCAATCCATCATGGATTCGTGTACCTGCGCTATACACCATAAATAGAGGAACCCCATGTACTCGATGATTACGTACGGCATCCACATGTTGTAATGTAGGATTCTTATATAGATTGTCTATGAGTTCATCTTGCCGTTCATAATCCTCTTCTACTAGCACTAAAAAGATAACTGATGGATTTAAATGAATCAACTCTTCTGCATTGATTGTTTGTCCTGCCTCAGAAATAAGATGTCCTCCTATTTCTTCCAGCATATTTCCTGCTAATGTTTCCTTATCATATACACGATACTGGCGTCCCGAATTTTCGAGTATCAGAACCGTATCTTTCGTGTTCTGTGTTTCTCCATAGGCTCTTGCTTCTGCCACTGCCCGTTTAGTTCGATTCACCAACGCCTGCGCACGTTCTTGTCTATTGACAATAGCTCCTAGATCAAGAATATATTGATATTCTCCCTCTACTGTTCTCTTAGATTTTTTATAGGATGCTCTTGAAATATAGCTATCAATCCCACGTTGTGCCCAAAAATCTGTACTCTTCCAATTATTCTTTTGAAAGGTAGAATACCAGCCTACAAGCAAATCTGGTTCCCATAGTAATGTAGTTTCTACATCTGGAATTTCCATGCTTTTATAGGGAATCTTTTCGTAAGCATCACGATATTCTTCTGCTATATATTTGCTATCTGGCACCCCTATAGCTGCAATCATACGATCACCTACACCTAAAGCAAGTAGTGTTTCTACTGAGCTTTGCCAAACCCCCATGATACGGCGTGGTTCCCCTTCATAAGTAATCACTTGATCCGTACCTTTGCTCGTTAATTGATTTACCGTACGAGGTCCTACTTTCTGGGAAGCAACAGCACTTTCCACATACTCAGGCATAGGAATAAATTCTTCCATACCATGTAGATGCGCGCTGTATAATCCTAATATGATAGCTAACATACATCCAGTTATATATAACTTTTTCATTTATTCACCTAAACGAAAGAGCTACCAAGGTAGCTCTTTCATGAATCAGTATTAGAATTTGTATTTAGCACCAATCATAGCTTGACGTGCTGGCATTGCAGAGCTACCTGGCCCATAATTAGAGTTACTTGTTGTTTCGTAAGCTTCATTTGTTAAGTTTGTTACTGCTACATATGTTGTTAAATCTTTATTTACATCATAGTTTAAGTTCCAATCTAGGATTACGAAACGTTTTGAAGTAAAGGCTTCAATATTGGAACCAGTATAGTAGTTAACCAATAATCCAGAGGATACTTTACCCGCATCATAATTTACATTGAGTGTATAATGATTCGCCGGACGCAATTTGTTAATACCTGTATTAATATCACCAGAATCGTTATAACCCCACTCTGGTTTTATAACATACCCAGGTTTAACGCCCCATTTATCTTTCAAATGGCTGTATGCAGCGCCTACAGACCAATACTTATTGATTTTATGGTCCACTGTTACATTAAAAGCAGTTTTCTTTTGTTTCGCATTGACCGCTGTACTTTCAAATTCATTTCCTACACGAATTGGGAAAGAAGCAATAGCATTACTCATATCCGTTAAGCTATAATTTAGACCTACCACAGTTTTCTTATTCAGCTCTTTTTGGTAACCAATAGTATACACATTTCCTTTTTCATCTTGTAATGGCGTTTTAAACTCACCATAAGTAGACGTGTAGTCTCCGCTACGTAATGGACGCACTACTTTTGTCCAACCAGCATACACTGTATTATGATCACCAAAGCTATATTGAAGATTTAAAGCTGGTGTTATTACATGGCTAGCTCCACCTTGGGATTTTACACCATTAACAATATAATTTCCATATTTCACAAAACGGAGTGTTGGAGTGATATCGAAATTATCATTTACATGAATTTTATCTTGTACATATCCATATAACGAAGTACGTTTAGTAACAGTTTTTCGAACTTTACCATGACGTTTTGATACTGCATCATTAAACGCCTTATCATAAGTTACATTAGCAAGTAAATCATGTTTACCAATAGAACGCCCTACTTGTACTTGCATACCACGAGTTTTTTCATTTCGATAACTTGTTGGTGCTGCTGCCTTACCACCAGTTTTTTCTACCCATTCTTCTAGGGCTGCTTTGCTGTCTCCTGGGAATGGTGCTAAATTTTTAGCAATCCAATCATCTAGTAAAGATTGATCTTTCACACCAGTCGGAAAATCTTCTTTAAATTTATCTTGAATAGTTTTTTCCTCTGGTAATGGCAAATGCCAAGAGTATGTATCTGTGCTAGAGTATTTATGGTGTTGGCTATAGAATCGAACAAAACTTTCCATATCAGATTGACGATCAAATGTATATTTTACATCTACATCATTATTTTTAAACTTACTATAAGAATTATATGCCAATCCATCTAAAGCAAATAAATTATGGTATCCTGGATTCGTTGCATTCCCCCATGTTGTGCTATCATCAATTAACATGCCATTTTCGTCTAATGCTCCCACATCAGCAGAGAAAATGATGCGATGCCAATCTTTTGTGTTCCAATATTGTAAATTTGGAGTGGAAATTGGATACCCATCTTTACCTTGCTTATGATTGATAGAAATTGTCAATCGTTGTGTATCGCTAAAGTCTTTATCGATACGTACATTAGCGCCTCTTTCATCAAAACGAGCTCCACCTAATGTTCCCACTTCACCAGTGTGTCCATCACGGTATTTTGTATCATCAGATTTAACACGATTTAATCCAACAAAATAATGTAAGGAGTTATCATTTCCTGCACTACCAGAGTAAGTTAGATTATACTCATGCTTCTTCCAAGAACCTGTAGATAGATCAATCGTACCTTGATTAGCTTCTGTACCTTTACGAGTAATAATATTGATGACCCCACCAGTCGCATCTGATCCATACGCAGAAGCTCCAGGTCCTTTAATCACTTCAATTTTATCAACTGCATTAATATTAGTTACTTGATCTAAGTTCACACCTGTAGATTTACTTCCACGGCCACTTTCATCAGAGATACGTGTACTTGTTGCATTATCTACACGACGACCATCTACTAGCACGATAACACGAGTATCACCATTGATAGAGATTCCGTTGTTGAAAAACTGGAACCCATATTCCCCACCACGGTATCCTGGATTTTGGAATGTAATACCAGGGATACGTTTGATTGCTTCTGTTAAATCACTGTAATGACGTTTTTCAATTTCATCACGAGTGATAACTTTTACGTCACCACCTGTACGATAATAAGATTGTTCTGTTACAGTGTTACCAAATTGATCTTTAGAACGATCACCTTTCACTACCTTTGTATCTAATTGATAGTTGTCTAAATGCTCATCAAATGCCGCGTGTACGCCACTGAATGTAGTCAATGCTACACAGGCTAACAATGCCGCAGAAATACGCTTACTTGTTATTTTCATGAATATACCTCCAAAAATTTCGTACGCCCATACGAATTAATATATATGTATTGCTTTCAATACATAATAACATACTGTTTATAATTATACTTCATAGAATCTTCATTTTACAATACATTTTTCAAATATAACTAAATTTCATATTTAAGTCACTCTATATTATCTTAATTTATTATTTTTATGATAGTATCAGTTTTCTATGATATGTATTATTTTCCTATAGAACATGTATGTAATCTGTGGTACTATGATAACTGAATACACTAAAGGAGGTATCTATGCAACAAACCAATAAAAAAGGTCTCATCACAGCTTTAAGTTGCTATTTTATTTGGGGACTTTTACCTATCTACTGGGGTCTTCTCCACCATATATCAGCCTATAGCGTACTAGCACACCGCATCATATGGTCGGCTCTCTTTATGTCCTTTGTAGCTATCGGACTGAATTACCAGCAATTTAAGAAAGACTGCCTGCATTTAACACATAATATATCCCAATTGGGTCTACTGTTTCTAGCTTCTATCTTCGTATCTAGTAATTGGGGCTTATACATTTGGGCTATCTCCAATAACCGCGTTATGGATACTAGCTTTGGCTATTACATCAATCCGTTACTAAATGTAGTATTAGGGGTATTGGTATTTAAAGAAAAGCTAACCTTCCCGCAGTGGTGTAGTGTAGGCTTAGCTACCATCGGCATCATCTTCATTTCTCTACAAATGGGAAGCACTCCTGATTTAGCACTTGCCATTGCCTTAACCTTTGGTCTTTACGGCCTAGTGAAGAAAAAACTATTGATCCATCCTTTTACAAGTATCGCCTTTGAAGCTTGGCTTGTAGCCCCTTTAGCACTAGCGTACACGACGTATATCGATGCTAGCTCTTGGACAGCGTTTCAAAACGATTCTTATACAGCTGCACTATTTATAATCTCTGGTTTAACCACCTCGGCACCACTCGTTCTATTTACCTATGGAGCGCGATTATTACCATTAAACCTGTTAGGATTTCTGCAATACCTATCGCCCACTATCGCTTTACTTATTGCCATCTTCTATTTCGGTGAAAGCTTCGATACCAATAAAATGATTGCCTTTTCTTTCATTTGGGTAGCTCTTGGAATCTATACAGCATCCAATTACACTAAATAAATATAAAACAGCCTGTGCATCATTTGCGCAGGCTATTTTTATAGCATGACCTCCGTATTGTAAGAAAATGCAAATACTCATCAACATTTCCTTTCTTACAAAACTTTTATAATTCTGTATCCCTAGCAACTGAAAATTATTTTTATTTACTGTATACTGAACACATAAAAGGAATCGGCTCCCCTGAGAGTACGCTCCCAATACTTTATTACGCTAGACCTATGGTATCTATATTTGTAGAAATGTCTGTATTCTTTCAGCAACTTTCAGGCAAAAAGTATCTGCAAATGATGATACCATAACAACGATTATACTAATAGTAAACACAGAAAGGACTCGCACATGGACACAATGAAACAAGCTCTTGGGCTTACAGGCAATGACAGAATGGAAGTTATGATTGATATTAAAGATCGCTTTCTCGGTGGCACCTTAGATTTAGAAACAGCACGCACTTTATTGAAAGAAAAAATCGGTACTTGCACCCCTGATGAATTTGCCTATGGTGAACAACAATTGAAAGGTTCTTATACTGACGAAGAAATCACCCATCGTATGGATGACTTGTTAGAATTATTTGATGGTATTTTAATTCGTGCGAACAATGAATATCCTGAACATCATCCATTGACAGTGTATCTCAATGAAATCAATGCCATGGAACAACAGTTGACGGAAATGGAAGCTTTGTTACAAGCACCTCACTTTATTCTCAATCCTTGGCTTGGTGTATATGATGCACTTACTACTTGGCGTACCCATTTAGCCCGCAAACAAAATCAATTATATCCAGTCCTAGAGCGTTATGGTTTCGATCGTCCTACAAAAATCATGTGGACCTTCGACGATGCTGTGCGTGATGCTATCTCTGAAAGTAAGCAATTATTAGAAGCAGGACAAGAATCTGAATTTTTAGCGAAACAAGCTGATGTCATCGACATTATTCGTGACCTTAACAATAAAGAAAAAGAAGTACTGATTCCAACAGCTTGGAAGTTATTACAAGACAGTGACTTCATTACTATGAGCCAAGGCGATCATGAAATTGGATTTGCTTTCATCGCCCCTCCTCCATTTTATAAAGGCCGTCCTGATGCGGAACCTAAGAACCTTGGAGAGGCATCTGCAAATGTGGGTCATGTAACAACGCAACATAATCATGCTGATGCGGAAAATCATGAAAACACCCAATTAGGTGGTACTGGTAACCCTACCGCTCTTTTACAAGAATTAGCACAATTAGTGGGCAAATATGGCATTAACGGAAGCCCTGAACAAACCCATGACCTAGCTGTGGGCTCCTTGACAATTGAACAAATTAAATTAATCTTTAAATTCTTACCTGTAGACATTACCTTTGTAGACGAAAATGACTTAGTTCGTTTCTATAATGATACAAAGCACCGCATCTTCCCTCGCAGTTCTAATATCATCGGTCGCATCGTACAAAACTGCCATCCAAAGAAAAGTCTACCTTTAGTACAAGAAATTATTGATTCTTTCAAAGCTGGCAGACAAGATTACGCTGAAATGTGGATTAACAAGCCGGACCTATTCATCCACATCGAATACATCGCAGTGCGCAATGAACAAGGCCAGTTCAAAGGCATTTTAGAAATGGTTCAAGATTGTACGCATATTCGTAGCTTAAGCGGTTCTCGGAAAGAACTAATTTGGGAAGGTGCTAATTCTGCGTACCATGCCGTAGACCACATCGATTACAAGCATGTACGCCAAGAAGATAATACAACTAACTCAACTGAACAAGACACGGTGCCAGAAAGCACACCACAATCTACGGTCTATGAAAATGATCTAGGTTTAACAGGAGATACTAAACTATTCCCTCTATTTGATATAATCCCTGGTCTAAAAGATCATATGATTCATATCAATCCAAACTTTAAAATGCTAAACTCTCCACTCGCTAAATTAATGAAACATAAAGCTACTTTATCCATGGTAGCAGAACGTGGCGAGATGACATTAGATACATTAATCCAAGCTATTTTAGCTTTCAAGTATAAGAACCAATAGGATATTGAGGACTGTAACAACATATACATTTTTACATGTTGCTACAGCCCCACTTATTAAAAATATAAAAGTAGAGGAAAGTTGATGCTGTTTGTTCAACTTTCCTCTATTGTATTGGTAGGCTATTTTGTTACAGCCCATTGTATTCTTACACCTATTCTTTTCATATGCTACTATACAGTGCGCCGACGGGTCTGTGCATTGTATAAACGCAAAAAACAGACACAGTTTTATTACAAAACCATGTCTGTTTTTTTGATTACTCAATTTCTTTATTTTTAATTTTTCCCAAGAATATTTCGATTCGTTTTACCGCTTCTTTAATATTCTGCAAAGAGTTAGAATAGGCTACACGAACAAAGCCTTCCCCACAGTCGCCAAAGGCATTACCAGGCACCACGGCAATACGTTGATCATAGAGTAGTTTTTCACAAAACTCTTCCGATGTCATGCCTGTACTCTTAATGGACGGGAATACATAGAATGCCCCTTCTGGCTCGAATGTATGAAGTCCCATACGATTGAAAGCGCTCACCAACAAGCGACGACGCATATCGTATTCTTCACGCATGTATTGAATATCTTTGTCTCCATTTTTTAAAGCCTCAATAGCTGCATATTGAGACATAGACGGCGCACTCATAATACCATATTGATGCATTTTCGTCATCTGCGCAATAATCGGTGCTGGACCTGTAGCAAACCCAAGGCGCCAACCCGTCATGGCATAGGCTTTAGAAAATCCATTAATTAAGATTGTCCGCTCTTGCATACCTGGTATAGATACGATGGATACATGCGGTTCATCACCATAGGTCAATTCACTGTATAATTCATCAGATAGAATGAACAAATCATACTTGATAACCACTTCTGCAATCGCTTCCAAGTGCTCACGGCGTAATACCGCCCCTGTTGGATTATTAGGGAATGGTAATACTAACAGCTTCGTCTTTTCTGTCACAGCCGCTTCAATCGCCTCTGGAGTCAAACGAAACTCATCTTCTTCTTTCGTAATAATTTGCACTGGCTTTGCATTACACAATTCTGCTAATGGCGTATAGCACACAAAGCTCGGCACAGGAATCAACACTTCATCCCCTGGGTTGAGTAAGGTACGACAGGTTAAGTCAATGGCCTCTGAGCCACCTACAGTTACAATCACTTCTGTTGCTGGGTCATAGGACACGTGATATTTCCGTTCTAACCAGTTAGAAATTTCTTCCCGTAATTCCATAAAACCACGATTAGGAGAATACCAAGTTTTCCCCTTTTCTAATGTGTTAATCCCTTCTTCACGTATATGATAGGGCGTAGCAAAATCTGGTTCACCAATACTAAGGGAGATAACATTATCTAATTCGTTAGCAATTTCAAAAAAACGACGAATCCCCGATGGTTTCACAGCTTTGATTTCAGAATTTAAATAGTTGTCATAATTAATCATCGAATACATTTCTCCGATCTTCACGAACTCCACCCGTGTGGAACACAATATTGTTATCTTTATAACGTGTTAAGATAAAGTTTGTTGTCGTGGACAACACCGAATCTAATGTAGATAGACGACGAGATACGAATAATGCAATATCACGCATGCTCGCCCCTTCCACGATAACCGTTAAATCATAGCTACCAGACATAAGGTACACACCTTGTACTTCTGGAAATTCCATAATTCGTTCTGCTACTTTATCAAAACCTTGATCTGGAGCAGGAGTCACACCTAATTGGATAAGCGCAGTAGATTTATTTTGGTCTACTTGTTCCCAATCAATGACTGCTTGGTACCGTTTAATAATACCAGACTCCTCGAAGGCTTGAATACGACTTGCCACATGTGCTTCTTCACTGTTGAGCATAATGGCGAGGTCGGCGGCCGACATAGAGGCGTCCTCATCTAATAAACGTAATAAACGATGATCCAATGTGTCTAATTGTACTGCCATAAGGGAGACTCCTTTCTTATGATTCACATCTATGTTTTATAAACTATAGCATTGTACATATATTCTCAATGCTTATCTTTTTATTATAGTCAGTTTCTCTGAAAGTCGCAATACGTTATGTTACACCTACATAATTTAATTACAAGATAGTCTGCTCAAAACAAATCTATACTGATAATCGAACTAGAGATACAACGCATCCCCTCATATTAATATTTCTTTTATACCAGTTTCTAAGTTCATGGATAGTTACACTCTAAAAAAATTTTATATCCTCTCTTCCCTTTCCTTATTTCCTGAAGTGTACCAAATTGATTTATATAATACGCTCATATCCCCATTCTTGCCTACTCGTTTCTCCTGTTTACCCATTTATAGATTGTTAACTTAGTTAAACTCTATAGAAAATATTTATATAACCTTTACAAGATTCGCAATTAGGTATATTCTATAGAACGTATTACAAAAGGAGGAGTTATTCATGAATGCCCAATCGATACAAAATCAAGAAGAAACACTTTTTAATTCTGGATTCATTAGTATTACTATCATTAATTTTATTGTCTTTTTAGTATACTACTGCTTTGTGGTTATCACAGCAAGCTATGCTACGAAAGAACTTCATTCCACCGTTGCGGAAGCAGGATTCGCTACCGGTATCTATATTATTGGTACCTTATTCGCTCGTCTTATCATGGGACAACGCTTAGAACTTATCGGCCGTAAAGAGGTACTTCGGTACGGAGCTATTTTTTATTTCCTCACTACCCTTGCCTATCTCATCGCCAAAGATATTCTAATCTTGGATGCAGTCCGCTTTCTAAACGGCTTTGCCTATGGCACTGTATCCACCGCAGCCAATGCCGTAGTCACTGCTTACATTCCAAAATCGAAAGATGGAGAAGGTATCAATTATTATGGTCTTAGTACTAGCTTAGCCGCAGCTATTGGTCCTTTCATTGGCATGATTTTATTACCTGCCGTTGGTTTTACTTGGATTATTTATCTAGCCGTTCTATTATCTGTAGGTGTTACCATCGCTTGTTTGCGATTCCCTGTACAAAATTTAAGCTTATCCTCTGCAGAAGCGGCCTCCATGAAATCTTGGTCTCTTAAAAACTTTATTGAACCACGCGTTTCCTTCATCGCCTTTCTTGGATTCCTAATGGGCCTTGCTTACTCTAGTGTACTAGGATTCCTTTCTATCTTCACCCATGAAATCGGTCTCATTACAGCAGGAGCCTTCTTCTTTGTTGTCTATGCTCTTGTGATTACCGTAACCCGTCCTATTGCAGGTCGTATCTTCGATGAACGTGGTGAAAATGCTGTCATGTACCCTAGCTATGTATGTTTAACGATTGGTCTTTTACTCATCGCTTATAGCGTCAATGCAGCATTACTACTTATCGCAGGAGCCTTTGTAGGCTTAGGTTATGGTACTTTCATGTCGAATGGTCAAGCGATTTGTTTGAAAGCCGTAGAACCTGCCAAAATTGGGGTAGCTCTTTCCACCTATTTCATCGGATTAGATCTTGGTTTAGGAGTAGGACCTTATACATTAGGAATCTTACATGGCTTACTATCCTACAGCGGAATCTATATAGTATCTGCCATTATTCCAGTTATCGTATTGATACTTTATGCCATCTACTATAAACCTGTAAAAGAAGAAGCGATTTACGAAGAGGAGATTCCTCAACATCAATAAACCTATAGATAAAAAAAGTGTCCTATACCTTATGCTATGACATACATATGCATATCGGTATAGGGCACTTTTATATTATCCTTTTGTTACAAATATACGAATTTTATTCGTTCTATCAATTAAATTAGTATCATTAAACCAAAATTTAAGAGTATCATAGCCAATATATCTTTTTATGAAAACCGTTTTCTCATTACTATAGATTATAGTTCCTAACTCATCATAACAGTTTACAATAAAATCTAAATTACAATTAAATTTACCATCCATAATTTCAAGAAGAATATAAAACGATTGTGTACTCCCTTTATCAACTTCTTGTATTCCATAGGACTGTACATTAATTTGAAAAAACTGAAATGTTTTTTCATTGATTTCAATAGCATTATATAATCGTTCTTCATCAGTAACTGTATTCATAGTCCCTCCCTAAGCACACTCATTATATGATACTTACATTATAGTCCATTTAGGCATAAAAAAATAGACCAACCGAAGTTGGTCTAAATGGTGCCGAGGACCGGAATCGAACCGGTACGGTTATCTCTAACCGACGGATTTTAAGTCCGTTGCGTCTGCCTGTTCCGCCACCCCGGCATGGG
>CAUPZH010000010.1:0-69454 GCA_963515865.1 uncultured Veillonella sp. | reverse complement strand
AGAGAGACTTCTTATTTTTTTATTTTTTGTCACAAATGTATTATACTCTTACATATTTTATAACTTCTATAGAATATTTTTTCAATGCATTGATTCTTTGTACTATGAAAGTAATACTACATATAAAGCAAAAAGGAGTTCCTCTACTTAATACATATATCAAAAAGAGATAGCTATTCTTAGATGCGTATCCCTCTGTTTATAATGAAGTAAAAAATAGAAAAAACGACTAGAGCCAAAAGACCTAGTCGTTTCTAAAAGTACTATATCTAGTTGTTTGTTATCCTACATGACGATTCTAAGCTCACCAAAAACAGACTCCTAAAAAAGCAACATGCTATTTTCGTACTAGCCCAATATGCACCATACCCACAACAAAACCGATAATGGACGGTACAATCCAGCCCATACCGATGGAGGCAAATGGTAGCATTCCGTAATATGGTAATGCCCATTGGACAAATCCAGATTGGTTGATAAATTCTGGTGCCGTTGCCATCGCATCACCTAATGCCGCAAATAACGCAAAGGCTGTTGTCCAAGCATATACTGCTTGTCTTCCTTGGAAAATTGGTGCTGCAAAGGATAACAGGATGATGGTAATAGACAATGGATACAAGAACATCAACACTGGGATAGCTAATTCAATAATTTTTGTTAAGCCTACGTTAGCGATTAAGAAACCTACTGCTGTTGTTAAATATGCATAACCACGGTAACCCAATGTATTAGGGAACATTTCATCAAATGTTTCACCGCATGCGCCGATTAAGACTACGCATGTTTTTAAACATGCCAACGTAACGATAATAGCCAACAAGATAGCCCCTACATTACCGAAGTAAAACGCATTCATTTGCGCCATGGTGATACCGCCATTTTTAGCAAGGCCTAATGTGGTCACGCTAGTAGCACCACTATACGCCAAGAAACCGTAGATAACAGCCATAATGGAGCACGCTACGAAGCCGGCTTTCACAAGGCCCATAGCAATATCCTTAGGTTCTGTCACTCCTACTCCTTGTAGAGCACGGATGACAATAATGCCAAATGCTAAGGATGCCAATACATCTAACGTATTGTATCCTTCAGTGAAACCTTTGAAGAACGGATGAGTCGCATATTCCCCTTGTGGCGCCACTGATGTGTAATCGCCCATTGGCATAACCACTACAGTGATCAATAAAATACTTAGAAATACTAAGAATAATGGTGTTAATACCTTGCCGATGTAGGTCATCAACTTGCCTGGGTTCAAAGAGAACAAAATAGCAATGATAAAGAACACTGCAGAGAATACACCTAATGCAAGATCTGGATTGACACCACCAAGAAATGGTTCAAATCCAATAGTATAGGATACTGTGCTCGTCCTTGGGATGGCAAATGCAGGACCAATGGTAATGTACAATAATAAGGTAAAGATTTTTCCGTACATTGGATGTACGCGACTCACTAAATCTTGTAAGCCATTACTACGAGACACGCCCATAGCAACAATACCCAAGAATGGTAGCCCGATAGCTGTTACTAAAAAACCTATAATAGCTGGCCATAAGGCTTGACCTGCTTCTTGCCCCAAGTGAACTGGGAAAATTAAGTTACCTGCCCCAAAGAACATACCGAACAGCATAGTTCCAATAAAGGCTACGGAACCCCAAGATAATGTTTGCTTCATTGTCACTCCCCCTACATAATGATTTTTAACACATCTAATACTTCGTCAGGCAACTCATCTTTTGTTCCTTTTAAGTTTTCAATGTAATCATAACGGAACTCAAATGCTTTATGAAGAATATGATGATACTCACGAACTGTAAAATCTGGTTCAAAACCTTCTACTTTTACATATTCTAAGTTTTCATATTTATAGAATGGTTCAAAATTAAGGCTACCTTCAACTAAGCCCTCTAACAAGCCTAATGTGACTTCTTTTGGAATTTTTTTATCCAAGAAGAAACCAGTGTTCATAATATAGCAATCTACACCAGATTGAGTGAATAATTTTTTGTAGCTTTCATAATCGGTACGCAAGGAATAGGTCCGGAATGGATTCGCATAAGGTTCAATAACCAATGCGTTAGGATCTACATTGTCATCTAATTTTTCCGCTGTAGAACGACGTGTTGCTAGCGTAGCACCCATAGTAGCCGCCAAAATTGGATCGTCAATTTTTAAAATCGGTGGTAACGTTTTATCTTTCATCAACCACACGATAGCATTTACTGGGTCTTTCACAAAGTTCACACGATTGTCTGTCCAGAATTGCGATTTAATAGCACGACCATTGTTATTGCGCACATCTTCTGCTAAAACAACTTTATTGCCATCTTCATCTAAGGTAACGCCCACATTTTGCAATGTCAATAGATATTTATTGGCAGGATGTTCCACCGGATAGTCTTGCATTTTATCAAAATATGTTGGTTCTAACGCAATAGAGGATAAATCTTCTGTATGAATGATATACGCATCATCATGTAACACAGAAATATCATAGCGTCCATCATGTTGTTCATGGGTTAAGGTAGATTTACCCGAGCCCGATAACCCAAATACGCCAATCGTATAGGAAGAACCATCTTGTAAGTTATATCGTTTCATACCACCATGGCATGCCACATAACCATAACGATTTGCCAAGGACCATCCTAATGTAAGAGTGCCTTTTTTATGTTCCCCAAAATAGCGCATACCTAAAATCATAGCGCAGTTATGAGCAGGGTCAAAAATAGCTAGTCCTCCAGGGTATCCTTCTACCACATAATCTGGATCAGAATAGATAAAAATATCCCCTTCAGGAATTTCCTTACTCTCTCTGTAAAAAGCCTTTACTTCCTCATTGAAAAATTGGAAGTTGATAGCCCAGGAGTACAAGATAGAAGCATGTTCTTTAGGAATCATTAAATGTGCACGAGCGGTGAAAGCTTCATCCAAGCCTACAATAGCTTGCGCAGAAATCCACTCTTTATGACGGCTATCATACACAGCTTCACGAGCAATATCACATAATTCTACTTCGTTAATACCTTCATCACCGATGATACGACGTGCTTTTGCATAGCGACCTGTAGTTTTACCATTATTAGTAACTAATACTTTTGCATCTTGTGGTAAACCTTGCTCTTCCGCACGGTAGATTGGCATATCTAATACAATGACACCAGGTTCCTTAGCTGCTAACTCATAGGCCTGTGCAATGGATTTAACAGGTGTTACATTATTTCCATAAAACGCTGTTTCTATCGTACTTCTCAATTTAGAAAAAAGCGGGTTTTCTTTAATTTCGGACTGTTTCCATTTTAATCTTGTTGCCATAGTTTCCTCATTCGTTATAACTTATTATACTTATGTATATTCTCTTATATTCTAACATTTAATTAAGTATTTCACAATATGAGGCCCATCATATACACGGTATTAGCCTTAGTAAATACAAGTATCTGTGATATGTATCACAATGTATTCTTACTATGCAATGAGTAGATATGCAAAAACGGATGTCACAAGGTATGCACCTCATAACATCCGTTACTTACATATATACAACTACGCTTTATGATTCATAACAGAATCGATATCTAGTTCTTGTAAATAGGCTTTAAAAGCCTCTGCCAATTGTGGATTGCGTAATCCGTATTCTACAGTAGCTTTTAAATAGCCTAATCGATCACCTATATCATAGCGTACCCCTTCATAGGAATAGGCTAAAATTTTTGATGAAAGTCTCGCAATAGCATCAGTCAATTGAATTTCATTGCCCGCTCCTTGGGGAGTTTTTTCTAACTCGTCAAATATGTCTGGAGTCAAAATATAACGACCTAATACGGCCAAGTTCGATGGGGCATATTCAAGTGGTGGTTTTTCCACTAGCCCAGCTACCTCATACACATTCGGTTCAATTTCATGTCCTGACACAATACCATAGGAACTAACTTTTTCGGGAGCTACAAATTGAGTTCCTAAAATCGTCACCCCATCATGGGCATAATGGCAATCAATCAACTGCTTCAAACATGGACTTTGCGGGTTATACACCACATCATCCCCCAAGAGAACAGCAAATGGCTCATCCCCTATAAAAGACTTCGCACAGTAAATAGCATCACCTAAGCCACGAGCTGTTTTCTGACGAATGTAATGAACTTTTATATTCGCCAAACTTCTCACCATATCTAGATGTTGCTGCTTCCCCTGTTGTTGCAATAGTTGCTCCAACTCCACGCTAGTATCAAAATGATCTTCAATAGCCCGCTTATTGCGCCCCGTAATAATCAGAATATCCTCGATACCAGAATCGATAGCCTCTTGCACAATATATTGTATAGTTGGCGTATCCACAATAGGCAACATCTCTTTTGGTTGTGCCTTAGTGGCTGGCAAAAAGCGCGTCCCAAAGCCTGCTGCTGGAATGACTGCTTTTCTAACTTTTTTCATGGCGTCCCCTTAGATTAAAAATCTTTCGCTAGCAATGTATATTCCCATTTCTTTTGTTTCGTGCGATATGTCAAAGAGCCCTCAAAGGAATGCAAATCTCTATGCCATGTCAAATCTACATAGCGTAATTCATGAGTCTGCATATCTCGTTGCATTTGTACACTAAAACGATCTAATCGTGTAGCTTGTACACTTAAACCATAGTACAAATTATACTTCACATCGATTTGGTCAAATGGATATGGAGAATCTGCTGAAACCGATACATTACTTTGACGATATCCAGCCCATGCATCCACTCGTGGACCTAATTTTGTAGTCGCTCCTACGCCCCAATATGGCATAGACCGTACAGATGAATCATATCCATAATAATCCCGTTGGTAACCACCATAGAATTTTACCTCTGTCTTTGGTCCAATATGAACTGGGTCATGAGAGAGTTCCCCAAAATACTTAGTATGAGAGCCTTTGATATGTCCTTCCACCCATCTACCATAGCTAGCACCGCCACGAATGGTAAACGGCGTAGTACCTATATGATAAGCATGCGTATCTATGGATAGTTCAGGTTTCTTTTCTACCCATACCTTTTTAGCATTTAGTGTAGCTGATTCACGACTGTATGCGATCTTTGCTTCACCCCATGGCAAGAACTGTACATACCCAAAAGATGGTTTAAATCCAACATTGGTACCCCAAGTATAATGCAAGAATAGCTCTCCATGTTTAGATACAGGATAGTCAATCTTACCATTTAAACTCAATCCATCAGAAGAATTGTACTTCGGTCTTGGTACAAAAGAAAATACACTGACTTGTCCTTGTTTATCTTGGCGCAAAGACACGGTATATTTTTTTACAGAAATAATTCGTTTATTTTTAATATAAAAGCTTGCATTATGAATGACTGCTTTATCACCAGGGAATACTTCAATATAATCGCCTTCTACACGATAATCAGGGGCTCCTTTGAAAGCGATAGCATGTTTTGTAGTTAACCAACCTTTTTCAATACGACCTGTTTTACCATCAAAGTCACCCACTTTAGCTTTCACCCAATACGGATCCGCATAGCCAAATACGTCCTTTGTATGCGCTTCACCAGTAGTCGCATTGTAGGTAATATGAGAACCTTTTAGGTCTTTTGTGTCCCCTTTATCTTCTAAAAAGCGATAATCTGATGTACTTTCATACTGTTGTGTCTTCGCATTACCTTCTATGTTTTGCGACAATAGTTGTTGATTGCCACGTTCAACTTCTACGGAGCCATTAGCCCATACACGACCAGTTGTATCATTATAATACATTTTATCTGCATCAATACGAACTGGCACCGCTGGCTTTTGTACCTCTTGTTTTTCTTTAGGAGCTACTGGCTTCACTTGCAGATTTGGTACATACTTTGTATCCGTAGATACAGTGGAACCCATAGGAGTTTGCACATACTGAACCGTAGCTACTTGGGGCTCCGCTTCAAATACTGGAGCTGTCGTATCTACTGCTTGTGCATGGCTTTGTGTACACGCCAATGCCGTCAAAATAGCAGCGGCTGTTACAGAATATCTTTTCATGCCCATCTCCTAGTTTTGCTCGCGTTTTACAATAATAACAGGTTTTTCTGTTAATGTATCATCTGGTACTACTTGCACTGGTTCTGCTTTTGCTTTTACAACTGGCGCTTGTGTAGCAACTGGCTCTGCTGCTTTTGGCGCCGCCACTGGCTCTACTGGAGCTTTAGGAGCTATGCCGGTATCCACACCATGTATTTCTATACCAGAAATAGTAACAGAAGATTCCGGTTGTACATATACAAGCGTTCCTGCTGGTAAATCAATGGATTTACCTTTTACAAAGAAACCACCTACTAAGCCCACTGGCCCCAATAACACAGCTCCCGCTACAGAGGCACCAGCCGCTTTTAATTCGCCTTTTGTTTTCGCTTTTGCTTCTTCCCCTTGGATAGCTGTGAAAATTGTGCCATCAATACCTTGTAATTGATCAAATACAATGTTCAATTTGGCATTACGACCAAAGGAACGAGCTTTTGTAATTTCTGTAATATGCCCAGTTCCTACCGTACCTTTAGGAATCAACAAAGTTTCTCCATCCATTACATCTTCGGCTACTTTGACATGTACCACATCATCTTTTACATTTTTTTGAGATATCACAGGTTCTGTCAATTCTAGAGTAAACACTTGATCTGCTCCAATTGTGCCCGTCTTAGTTTTTAACGCTACTTGTGTGCCAAAAATAGATTGTTTTAGTTTTTGTACACGACTTTGTAAGGAACCTTTTGTTTCTAGTCCATTCACACTGCGTTCCATTTCCCCAATGCGCTCTACAAGAGATCCACTATGAACTTCATCGAAATACATCCATTCCAAAGCATTCACTTCTTGATGTAAAGTTACCTTTGTACCTTGCCCTTCTACAGACTTGTACAAAGATTCCACTTGACCAGTAATACTACCTTGTTGTTTGGCTCCCAAAATAGTATCTTGCAATTGATGCACTCGATCTGTTAAGGCCCCTACTTGCACTTTACCATATACAGTACTTTCTAAGGCTTCTGTTTTTTCTAAAACAGTGTCTGGTGCAGCCCATACACTTGTTGTTAAAAGAGCGAATACGGCTCCCAATACAGCAGAACGTTTCATAGTATCTCCTCATCTCTACTAACACATAGATAGCACGGGCAAGCCCGTGCTAATCCATTAAATCTTCAAATCTATAATTGCCGATACACCGACCCCTTGAATGCGATTAGCAGTCGTTGGGTTTGTGCTATCAATCGGTACTAGTCCTTTTACGCGAGCTACGGAATTAAAACTAGCCTCTATTTGCGCTACCGCCTCAACACGTTCCACTTCACTGCTAGGTCCCGTTACCTGTGCCGCACCAATATGGCCGCCTTTACCAAGACTTACAATAGGAACTACTTTTGTTGAATACGTAGTACTCAAATTATTTTGCTTTAATAAATTATTCAAGAAATTATTGATGGAGTCACCGTACTTATCCACTAGAAAGCCCACGCCCCCTACTTTTAATACGCCTCCTACTAAGCTTCCTAAATTAAATGCCTGTGCTTGTTGAACCCCAACAACACCTACAGTGGCTACTGAGAATGCTACCATAGCAGCTACGATTTGTTTTTTCATCGTAATATCCTCCTTTTCCTTTCCATTGTATCAAAAAATACATTTTTATTCTATACAAAGTATACGGGATATGTATGATTTTTTCATGAAATATTACAATTTTCTAGCAAATTCGTGGCACTTGGTCTTCTCCCAGCATATCCAAGAGGCGAATCCCACCTACTGCCGTTTGTAATCCTACTTTACCGGCATTGCCATTCACCACATCGCCAATGATAACCGCATCACGACCTTCTGTGAAAGTTCGCATCATCTGCACTACCTCATCTGCCACATCAGCGCGTACAATGACAATCATCTTCCCTTCATTTGCCAAATACAATGGGTCGTACCCTAGCACTTGGCATACGGCTTGCACTTCCTCACGAACAGGAATAGCAGATTCTTGTAGGCGAATCCCTTTTTGTGCGGAGTTAGCAATCTCTTGGAGCGTCGTCGCTAAGCCTCCACGAGTAGGATCTCTAAAGAAGGCAATATCTTTGCCAAAGGTTTCTAATAACTTGTGAGCCATTTTATGTAAAGGCGCACAATCTGTTTGTATCGTATCTGGTAAATCTAATCCATACCGAGTTCCCATGACAGCAATCGCATGGTCCCCCAAGGTGCCGGAAATGATAACTTTCATACCACTTTCAATATAGGAAGTACCTAACTGTACATAGTCTGGTACGATACCTACGCCGGCAGTATTGATGTAAATACCGTCAACAGAACCCTTTTCTACTACCTTCGTATCCCCTGTGACAATGGACACCCCTGAAAGTTGTGCCATATCTGACATCGTTTGCAACACAGTTTCTAATGTAGAAATAGGCAATCCTTCTTCTAAGATGAGCCCGCACGACAAATACTGAGGCACTGCGCCCATCATGGCTAAATCATTTACTGTACCGCATACAGCTAACTTACCAATGTTGCCACCGGGGAAAATATGTGGTGTCACTACATAGGAATCTGTACTCATAGCCATACGTCCCGTTGTGACTGGAAATACAGCGCCATCATGTAATTCATTTAATATTGGATTCGAAAAATATTTCACAATATATTGGTCCACCAATTCATGGCTAAATTTACCGCCATTACCATGGACTAAGCGAATACGTTCCATTTATTCCTCCCAGGTCATTCCACCACTGGAAAAACCATATTTATACCAAGCTGAACAACTGCCTTCTACGGACACCATACAAGCCCCCACTGGATGCTCTGGTGTACAAAATTTACCAAATAAAGGACATGCATCCGGATGAATCATTCCTTGAATGACAGATCCACATTGGCATCCTTTCGGCCCATCACTAGTTGTGAATGTTCCTAAAGGTAATTGTACCAACGCATCATAGGCAGACCATTCTCCGCGCAACTTTAAACCCGATGCTGGCAATACACCGATACCACGCCAACCATCATCGGACGGTTCATATAAGGTATCCATCAACTGTTGTGCCACAGGATTTCCCGTTTTTGCTACCACAGAACGATACGTATTACCTACATAAAATGTTTGTTCTTTTCGTTGTTCCAACAAATTCACAATAGCCGCCAAAATTTCCACACCATCAAAACCAGCAATACAGCTTGGCATATGATATTCATCGGCCAAGAATTGATACGGCTGTTCCCCAATGATAACACTTACATGACCTGGCAACAGAAATCCATCAATTTGATGCTCTGGATTACTCAATAATGCACGTAATGCAGGAGGTACCAATTTATGAGAAATCAAGAAAAATACATTTTTTAATCCCTTAGCATGTACTGCCTGAATAGTGGCTGCAATGACAGCGATGGTCGTTTCAAAGCCGATGCCTAAGAAAATAATCTTTTTATCTGGATATTGTTCACTCAATCCAAGCACTTCCATAGGGCTATAAATAATTTCAATATGAGCCCCATTTTCTTTTGACTGCCATAAATTACCTGTTGTACCAGGAATCTTCAGCATATCTCCAAAGGTAGCGATGACTACATCCTCTCGAGCCGCATAGGCCAAGGCTTGATCCATATATTGTTGATCTGTCACACACACAGGACATCCAGGACCGCTGATCAATTCTATGCCTTTCGGCAACATTTGACGGATGCCTTCTCGAAAGATAGCCACTGTATGGGTTCCACAGACTTCCATGAATCGTACCGTTTCCTCTGGATTATGTAATTCGTGAATGCGCTCTAGTAAACTAGCTGCGACTTTCGATTTTTCCGTTAAAGTAATCTTGTTCAAGTTCTTCTAATTCGCGGAATGCCTCAAGGGTCAAACGCGCTTCCTCCTCATCTACAATTTGTACGGCACAGCCCGCATGGACTAATAACCAATCTCCAATTTTTGCTTCCGGCACCAATAACAGGCTGCACTCTCGTTGCACTCCTGTTAATTCCACGGTACCGATGGTTTCATTAATATGCACCAATTGTGCAGGTACTGCTAAACACATAGTATCTCCTATCTATTCATATAACTTCCTAACCATAATTGTCCCAAGGCGATAGCGCCATCATTCATAGGGCTCTGGGTTGGAACGTGGACCTTATATCCATGTAATTCTTGCATCACTCCTCCTAGAAGAATGCGATTTTGGAATACTCCTCCACACAAGACAATGTGCGAAATCTGTCGTTCTTCACAACATTGTTTCGCCATCTGCACTATATAATATATCAAAGTTCTGTGAAAGTTCGCTGAGATTTTTGCTACACTTTCACCACATTCTAATTGTTCTATGACAGAACGTACTAAACTCATCGTATCTAATACAGTTTCATCCATCTTCATATCTAGGATACTGCCCTTCTCTGAAAGCGCCAGTTGCTCTAACTCGATGGCAAGATGCGCATCATAGAGATGCTCATGACCTAACCCCAACAAAGATGCTACGGTATCAAATAAACGACCACTACTAGAAGACTGTATCATCTGCATATGGGGTATCATTGTTTCTAACAATTGCCATCCTTTAGGCAGTGATTCTTTCCACTGTTCTATCACGGTAGGTGCTCCTGTTGGATAGAGCTGATTCACATACCACAAGGCTTGTCGCCACGGTTCTCGTACGGCTACTTCACCACCTGGCAAAGGGGCATAGCTCAAATGTGCCATTCGTTCCATATGTTCTTTGTGGCAATATAAAAATTCACCACCCCAGAGAGTTCCATCTGTACCATATCCTGTTCCATCAAAGCAGATTCCTAACACAGGATCTTGAATGTTATACTCCGCCAGTACCGCTGCCACATGGGCATGATGATGCTGCACTTCTATGACAGGTAATTGATGCTTCTCTGCATAGGTTCTACCACACTGTGAGGTATAGTACTTCGGGTGGGCATCTACAATAACTTGCGTAGGCTGTAATTGAAATAACTCTTCATAGCGCTTCGTTGTGGACCACAACAAATCCTGTACTCGCTGATGCTCCATATCTCCCATGTAGGGGCTAAGGATAGCATGAGACCCACGATTCATACCGAAAGAGGCTTTCATATCACCACCCATAGCTAACATAGTAGGACTCTGCTCTAATGGTACTACAGAAATAGACAAAGGGACGTACCCTCGGCTACGGCGAATCATGATTGATTTATCATGCACCACTTGTACCACAGAATCATCTACAGGAGAGATAATCTCCCGATTGTGAGTCAATATATAATCTGCAATACCCTGTAGCTCTTCCGCTGCCTGTGCATCATCATATAGTACAGGATCACCACTTCGGTTCGCACTAGTCATGACCCATAGAGCATCAGATGGCACTAAACTGTAGTGATACGGAGCATAGGGCAACAAAATGCCTAATGTTTCCATACCGGGGGCTACACTGGGAGCCACTGGCGTTATCTGTGATGCCACCTTCATAGTGATCTTAGTAAATGTATTACGACATTCTTGATTAGAAACATATTTTTTCTGATTTATATCAGTCATCTCTTTAAGATCGGTATCACACTCAGAAGTCACACATGTTTCTGTATGCATGACGTCATTAACAGTAAAGGTCAAACTTACTTTACGTAACAAAACAATGGGCCTTGCAGGACTCAACAACAGTTCTTCTTCTGTGTTAGATATATGCACATACTGCTTTGCCGTTTCTAAAGACCCTGCCATAACTGCTAAGGGTTTTCTAGGTCGTCCTTTTCGCTGGCGCAAGGTTTGTACCGCTATTTCTTGTAACGCATCACAGACCAAATGATAGCCGCCTACGCCTTTTAATGCTACAATGGCACCTTGTTGTATGTACTCTTTGGCTTGCTCTATGGCATCCTGTCCAGTAGCGAGTACCGTTCCATCTACACCTCGTAATGTAAACATGGGACCACAGTGCTCGCAAGCATTGGGCTCCGCATGGTATCGTCGACCTTCTAGATTTTCGTATTCCTTCTGACAATCTTCGCACATAGGGAATACTTTCATAGACGTTGTATCACGGTCATAGGGTGTACTTTCAATAATCGTATACCGAGGGCCACAATTCGTACAATTCGTAAACCCATAGTGAAAGCGCCGGTTCTCAGGATCTTGTATATCTTTCAAGCACGCCTCGCAAGGCGCCATATCAGCACCAATAAAGGCATTCCCTTTCACACCTTGCGAAAGGATGATGGTAAAATCATCCAAATCTTGTAATTCTGTCGGTTCCATTTGTAAGGTATCGATACGTCCATGCATAGGCAAATCAGATTGCAACCGTTCTACAAACAGTTGGCAATCTACATCCACCCCCTGTATGTGTATCTCCACACCGTTCGTGTCATTTCTCACTGTGCCCAAGATTCCTAATTCATGAGCTAGTTTAGACACAAAGGGGCGGAATCCTATGCCCTGTACAATGCCCGTTACATGTATGGTGTATGCCTTCATAGAACCCGCCTCCCTTCTGTTATATAATTTTAATGATTTTCTTGTCGGATCCCGGCTGCATCCAGTTCAGCTTGGATCATAATAGCACATTCAATACGTTTTTTCTGTAATTTACATCCCATTTCGTATGGTGTGCTAAGGTCTCCACCTAATGTTTCATTATTCGCATGGCAACCGCCAGAGCAGAAGAATTTTGCCCAGCAATTAGCACATGTTTCTTTCGTAAATACGTGAGTGTTTCTGAACTGTGTCGGTATGTCATAATTTTTCAAACCATCGAAAACAGTACCAATCACATACCCATCCTTACCTACATATTGGTGACATGGATAAATATCTCCATTTGGTACGACTGCCATATACTCATGACCAGCACCACAACCACGCAAACGTTTTGCCATACATGGTCCACGATATAAATCCATCCGGAAGTGGAAGAAATTAAATTTCTCGCCCCAACCAGCCAATTGACGTTCTAAATATAGGTCTGCCAATTTTTCATATTCTTTTTCGATGATTGGCATATCCTCAGGACGTAACACATAAGCCCCATCTTCGCCAACCACTGGTTCCATAGACAAATGCTCAAACCCTAAATCTGACATAGCTTCTACATCTTTGCAGAAGTCTAAGTTATTATGCGTATAAGTGCCACGCACATAGTATTCACGACCCTCACGCTGTTTAACAGCATTCACTAAGTTTTTCGCCACTGTTTCGTATGTATCTCTGCCACCAGAGCTTGGGCGCATACTATTATGCACATCTTCACGACCATCTAGGGACAGCACCAAACTCATGTTATGCTCATTCACATAATCGATTTTATCCTGTGTCAATAACATGCCGTTAGTGGTCAATGTCAATTTAAAGATTTTTCCATGTTTTTCTTGAATGGATTCAATGTATTCTACGGTTTGTTTCACTACATCCCAGTTCAACAATGGCTCACCACCAAAGAAATCGATTTCACAATGCTGGCGTGGACCACTCATAGAAATCAAGAAATCTACAGCACGTTTCGCCACGTCAAAACTCATTAATTCTCGTTTTACTCCGCCGTAATCACCTTGACTAGCGAAACAATACTTACAAGCTAAGTTGCAATCATGAGCAATGTTTAAGCAAAGAGCTTTTACAATTGGTTTTTCATCTACCACTAGTTTGAACTCTGCAGACATAGGAGCAAAGAGCATTTCCTCTTTGATGAGTTCATCTAACTCATCCATAATTTCATCTAACTCCGCTGCATCCTCTGTAGCATCTAATACACTATGTACAGCATCACGGTTGGTACCGTTATAGATATCTAATACACGATCAATGAGCTCATCGATCACATGGATAATTCCACTATTTACATCCAATAGAAAGAACTTATCTTTCATTTTAAATTTATGAATCATCGGTTGTAATTCTAACATTCATACCTCCATTAACTTACTAAAGTCTACCGTATATTATATCACTTTATACTCGTAACGTATAGAAAGCTATCAATATAGAGTATACTTTTTCTAAAATTATAGTATGCAAAAAATTGTACTTTTGAAGTACAGATATTATAATTTAGACAAGCTAAAGACATAAAAGGGTTAGCATACAGAATCCCCCTAGATCTGGTACATCTAGGGGGATTTTTGTATGTTTTATAGTAACACTTTTAGTATAATCCTAGAAGTAATATAAAGCAAATAAGCTGCCCACCATATGGTGAACAGCTTATTGCTAATCGAATGATTATTTTTGTTTGCACACTTGGTTACCTACTGTACAGCTAGTTTTGCAAGCAGATTGGCAAGATGTTTGACATTCGCCGCAGCCGCCTGTTTTAGCAGTTTTTTGTAGGGATTCAGTGTTAATTGTACGAATACGTTTAGACATCTTCATTCCTCCTAAGCACAAACTTACTCTATTATATTATCATCTAATACCGTTTCAAGCAAGCAAAAGGCATAGGAATTAGTGAGCTAACGCTTCTTTCAATGTTTTAAGGTTTTCTTCCATGATGTCAAGGTATGTCACATTTTTTTGTGCTTGTTCTTCTGTTAAACCTTCTGCAGGGTTTAATACATACACTTTTACGCCAGTTTCAGCAGCAATGGCATTAGCCAATTTAGGGCTTACCAATTCTTCACTGAAGATTGCTTTTACATTATGTTCTTTGATGAAAGCCACGATATCTGCCATGCGTTCTGGTGTTGGTTCAGCATCTGGAGATACTCCCATAATACCCAATTGTTCAAAACCGTATGCGTTTGCTAAGTACCCAAATGCCATATGGCTAACTACTAAATGTTTGTCGTGTTGTGTTTTACCAAATTCTTCATATTTAGCATGCAAAGCTTGTAATTTTTCTTTGTATGCTTTGCCGTTAGCTTCATAGTATTTTGCATTCGTAGGGTCTGCTTTAGAGAAGGCTTCTACAACAGCATCTACTTCTTTAGCAACATTCATTGGATCTAACCATACATGTGGATCAAACTCGCCATGTTCATGTTCGTGCTCATGTTTATCTTCTTTTTGAGCTTTATTATGGTCATCTTTGTCGTCTTTATGATCTTTGTCATCTTTATGATCTTTGTCATGGTCATGATCATGTTCGTCTTCATCTTCATCTGGAGCTGGCAACAAAGTAACCGATTTAGATAATTCTACAGGTTGCGCTTGTTGTAGCACATCTTTTGCTAGAATCTTTTCTGTTGGTTCCAAACCTGCACCACTATACAAGAACACTTTAGCAGTACCGATTTCTTTCAAATCTTTTGCAGTTGGATCCCAATCATGTGGTTCTGCTCCTGGAGGTACTAATAAAGACACATCAACTTTATCTCCCCCTACTTGTTTCGCTACATCATATACAGGGAACACGGTAGTAACAACTTTCATTTTTTCAGCTGGTGCTGCTTGTTTTGTATCACTACCACACCCAGCAATACCTACTGCAGTCGCCACCATAGTAGCTCCTAGTACAAAATAGGTTAATCGTTTTTTCCAATTCATGAGTATACTCCTCCTAACACATAAAAAACAAGAAGTGATTAGTTTTTGCTAATTCACTTCTTGATTATATCCGATTTAAAAAATCCGTGCTTGAATGCATGAGCAGTCTATACACTCAATTTCATTATCATTTAAACTTTTTAATAACAGCTAGTGCCACAGGTGTTACAACAGCTACCGCTAACAAGGCTTCTGGAATACCATGAGACCACACAATGCCCATCACCACATTAAATACAGCTTCCGGTGAAATGTGCGTGGCTTTTGCAAATTCCATACCATAAATTGTGTAAATACCAGTCATCACAAGGATTGTATTAGTAGCTGTTCCCAAGAATGCAGCTAAACCGATACGGATGGCTTTCACTTTGATTGGTACATACATATAAACCAACGCTGCTACTAAACCGATCAACATTCTTGGCAATACAGAAATAATAGGATTCATAAATGCAAAGGATAAAATATTAGGCGCCATGTACGCTTGTACCATACTGTACGCACCGAATAAGAAACCTACTGACATACCTACTTTAGGACCTTCCACAACACCACCTAAGATGGTTGGAATATGCAAGATAGTAGCACTAATTGGTGGAATTGGCACAAAGCCCCATCCTGTCATACCAAGTACAATGGTAATCCCTGCCAATAAACCAATGATTGTCAATTGACGTACCGTAAATTTTTGCGATGGCTGTGTTTGCAACGCTGTTTCTTTTTCCATGTTTTCCTCCGTTCTTATTCCCTTAGGATATAAGTCGAACCAATACTAAAAAATGGAACTCAGTTCTGTTCTTCTTGATACAGACTATACAGTTAGTTCCTCGTATAGAGTAGTACAAATCAGCTATTCCGTCAATCATAAAATGTAACTTTTCTTACACTACAAGAAAACGAACACCTTATGAGGTGCCTCATACAAGTGTTCGTTCTACCATTACAGCCCTAACAATTTTCTGCCTTCTTCCCAAGCGAAGATAGGTGTTAGGAATGTCATTAAATTTTCTTCTTCAAATGGATAGGCACGCATTCCAATCGCTTCAGCAGCCTGTACATCAGAAGGTTTATCACCCACAAAGTAGATTAATCGTTTTTCCAATTCATGAGTATACTCCTCCTAACACATAAAAAAACAAGAAGTGATCAGTCTTTGCTAATTCACTTCTTGATTATATCCGATTTAAAAAATCCGTACTTGAATGCATGAGCAGTCTATACACTCAATTTCATTATCATTTAAATTTTTTGATGACAGCTAGTGCCACAGGTGTTACAACGGCTACTCCTAATAGTGCTTCTGGAATACCATGAGACCATGCAATACCCATCACCACATCAAATACAGCTTCTTGTGAAATGTGTGTTGCCTTTGCAAATTCTACACCATAGATTGTATAAATACCAGTCAATACAAGGATAGTACTTGTGACTTTTCCTAAGAAAGCGGCTACACCAATACGGATAGCTCTTACCTTAACTGGCAAGTACATATATACCAACGCTGCTACTAAACCAATCAACATTCTTGGTAATATAGAAATGATTGGATTCATAAACACGAAAGATAAAACATTCGGTGACATATACGCTCGTACCATACTGTAAGCACCAAATAAGAACCCTACTGACATCCCCACTTTAGGACCTTCTACGATACCACCTAAAAGGGTTGGAATATGCAAGATGGTCCCACTAATTGGTGGGATTGGCACAAAGCCCCATCCTGTCATGCCAAGTACAATCGTAATCCCTGCCAATAAGCCAATAATCGTTAATTGACGTACCGTAAATTTTTGCGATGGTTGTGTTTGCAACGCTGTTTCTTTTTCCATGTTTTCCTCCGTTCTTATTCCCTTAGGATATAAGTCGAACCAATACTAAAAAATGGAACTCAGTTCTGTTCTTCTTGATACAGACTATACAGTTAGTTCCTCGTATAGAGTAGTACAAATCAGCTATTCCGTCAATCATAAAATGTAACTTTTCTTACACTACAAGAAAACGAACACCTTATGAGGTGCCTCATACAAGTGTTCGTTCTACCATTACAGCCCCAATAGCTTTCTGCCTTCTTCCCAGGCAAAAATAGGCTCTAAGAATGTCATTAAGTTGTCTTCTTCAAATGGGTACGCACGCATGCCAATAGACTCAGCAGCCTGCGCATCAGATGGTTTATCACCGACTAGGAAGCTACCATCCACATCTACATTCCAGTCCTGAATTGCTTTCGTCAACATACCAGGATTTGGTTTGCGGCAATCACAGTCTTTCGTGTACTCTGCCACAGATCCTTCTGGATGATGTGGGCAGTAATAGTAGGCCAATACTTTCACACCTTCTGCTTCTAAACGACGGGACATTTCAGCATGTAACGCTTGCACATCTTCCTCTGTATAGTAGCCTCGTGCAACCCCACTTTGGTTTGTGACCACAATGATATCATACCCACGTGTTTGGGCTTCTTTCATAGCTTCAATAGCACCAGGAATAAATTCTAGTTGTGCAGGATTACTCAAGTATCCTACATCCACGTTAATAACCCCATCACGATCTAAAAATAATACATTTCTAGTTTCCATTATTTTACATACCCTTCATTATCACGTAATAACGTACAATACTCATGGACTGCTTGTTCTAATGGCGTAAATCCTTTATCATAACCAGCGGCTAACAATTTTGTTGTATCTGCTTGCGTATAGCTTTGGTATTTACCCTTTAATACTTCTGGGAAATCGATATAACGAATCTCTCCTTTTCCTGCAAAGGAAATAACAGCTTTCATAAACTCATTAAATGTATGAGCATGACCTGTACCACAGTTGAATACACCACTAATTTCAGGATGTTCCCAGAAATAGAAATTCACATTGACCACGTCGTTTACATAGATAAAATCACGAGTTTGCTCACCATCACCATATCCATCGATGCCTTTAAACAGGGTGATTTCACCAGTTTCCATCAATTTATAATACATTTGGCGTACCAAAGATGCCATTTTATCTTTATGTGTTTCATTTGGTCCAAATACATTAAAATAGCGCAAGCCCACACATTGAGATTGTAATTGTAAATGATTTCTAAATTTTGCCACATAGCGATCAAATAGCAATTTAGAATACGCATATGGATTTAAAGCTTGTTCACAAGCTGGATCTTCACGGAATCCGTTAGTACCATGTCCATAGGTAGATGCAGATGACGCATAAATGAAAGGAACTCGACGTTCTTGGCAATAATGAAAGAGGTTTTTAGACCCTTCATAGTTATTTTTCATCATGTATCTGCCATCGTAATTCATAGTATCTGCGCAAGCACCTTCATGGAATACCACTTCGATAGGACCGCAATCGAAAGTATTTTGCTCTACGGCAGTATCAAAATCTTCATAGTCAATGTAATCTGCAAAATCCAACATCTCGATGTTGCGAATTTTGCGACCATCCGTCAAATCATCGACGATTAAAATGTCATTGCGACCTTTATTATTCAACTGTTTTACAATATTGGAGCCGATAAACCCAGCACCACCTGTAACAATAATCATAATTTTCCTTCCTTTACTAATCCTTGGATGCGTTCAATGATTCCGGTTGTGGAATATCCATCTTGGAATGGCAAAATTTGTACTTCCTCTACAAATTCTTTACCAATCACCTCTTCTGGCTTGTAATCTCCACCTTTAACCAATATATTTGGTCGCAACTGTGAAAGCACCTCTGCTGGCGTATCTTCTTCAAATAGAACTACACCATCCACAAAGCCTAAAGAGCTCATTAACAAGGCTCTATCTAGTTCATGGCTGATAGGACGACTATCCCCCTTTAAACGGTGTACAGAACTATCAGAATTGAGGGCCACCACCAAATGATCACCTAGTGTTGCTGCTTCTTTTAAATAGGTCAAATGACCACGATGTAAAATATCAAAGCAACCATTCGTAAAGACGACCACTTCGCCCCGATCTTGCCACAATCGGATTTTCTTAGCTAATGCCTCTACAGAATAGACACTCTCTTTATCTTCTTTTTTAGCTTTCATAGAAGACAATAAATCTAATAGTTCTTGACGATGAATTGGATAGGTACCAACTTTAGACACCACTACACCCGCTGCTGCATTGGCAGCTACTAAAGCTGCTCGGATAGATAAGCCTGCAATTAATGTAGTAAGCATCATAGCCACTACCGTATCCCCGGCACCACTCACGTCGAATACATCTTGCTGTTTCGTTTCTGCATTGTGCCATACATTACCATCTTTACGAACTAAGGTAATCCCTTTAGCCGAACGAGTAACAATGATGAAATCTAGTTCCATCTTATCCAAAATATGCTTCGCTGCTTTCACAACCGCTTCATCTGTGTTGGGCACTTCATATCCTACGGCTTCGCTGAGTTCCTTTACATTAGGAGTAATACAAGTAGCACCGTTATATTTTGACCAGTCAGAACCTTTCGGATCCACAATAGTCATAATGCCAGCAGCTCGAGTTTTACTGAATACTTGACTTAACAAGGATGGTTGGCAAATACCTTTACCATAGTCAGAAATCACAAGGCCTTGCAATCCTTTGTGCAACAACTCATCTAGCCAAGTAAGGATCGCTCTTTCACTAGCACTAGACAAGGGCTGATTCACTTCATAATCTAAGCGAATCATTTGCTGTTGTCCACCTAAAATACGAGTTTTCGTTGTGGTCGGAATAGAATCTTCAGTAAAAACACCTGTACTTTGGATACCGTTATCTGTTAATAATTGGCGTACTATCTTACCATGTGCATCATCGCCAATACGAGATGCCATATGCACTTGGCAATCTAATTGCGCTAAATTATTCGCCACATTAGCGGCACCGCCTAACACTTCCGTTTCACGTTGCACTAAATTCACAGGCACTGGAGATTCTGGAGAGATGCGGCTCACATCACCAAAAATATAGCGGTCTAACATGCAGTCACCAATAACCCCTACTTGTAACTGTGGTAAATCACGAAGTAAAAAGGATTGTAATGTACGATTAGGCATAGTCTTCTTCCACCAATTCACATAAAATATGACCCGCCAAAATATGCATTTCTTGAATGCGAGCTGTCACTTTTGATGGCACTGCAAACGTTAAGTCACACAATTCTGCCATTTTTCCACCACCTTCACCAGTAAAGGCAAAGGTATGCATACCAATATTACGAGCAGATTCTACGGCTTTCACCACATTTTTACTATTCCCAGATGTGGAAATACCAATCAAAATATCTCCAGAACGGCCTAAGCCATCTACTTGTCGGGCAAATACTTCATCATACCCATAATCATTGCCTACCGCTGTCAAAATAGACGTATCTGTAGTCAATGCAATAGAAGCCAAAGAACGGCGTTCTTTTTGAAAGCGTCCCACTAATTCCGCTGCTAAATGCTGAGAATCTGCGGCAGAACCACCATTACCGCAAAATAAAATTTTATTGCCTGCTGCTAGCGCTGCTTTACAACGCTCCGCCATAGCTTCGATAACACCCATCACTTCATAGGTAGCACTCAATGTGTCTACATGATCTGAAAAACGGGCACTAACAATTGGATGTAACTCACTCATGTGTTGTATCCTTTCCATGATTGTCCAATAATTCGTGTAATTCTTGTAAAAAACTTTCTACATTATTAAATTGTCGATACACAGAGGCAAATCGCACATACGCAACTTGGTCCACATCTTTCAACAAGGATAATACAATTTCACCAATTCGCTCCGTAGTCACTTCTTGCTCTACTTCCATGCGAATTTGTTTTTCTGTTTCATTTACAATCGATTCCAATTGATCTGTGGAAATGCCTCGTTTACTACAAGATCTCCACAAACCATTCATCAATTTAGATCGATCAAATAATTCTTTTTTCTGATCTCGTTTTATCACCATAATTGGTAAATCTTCAATCACCTCATAGGTCGTAAACCGTTTGCCACAGTTCATACATTCCCTACGACGACGAATATTATTATCGTCCGTAGACCGTGAATCTGTGACTTTGATTTCGTCATGATGACAATAAGGACATTTCATATCGTATCCTCCTATTGGTCGCGCAAGAAAGTCTTTCCTTGCTGTTGAATTTCTTCTATAAAAGTATCTAACATTTCATAGCGTTTGCGATACATATTTCGTTTATGTGTTTTCGCTGTTTCGTAGGTTTTCCGTTCCTCCGCTAAAGGAATCACAAAGAATCGGGAATCTTGTTCCCATACATGACCCCCTAATTCTTCCCAAAAATCATCAAATTTCACTAATTTATGACGATTGAAGCGGATCAAATGCGTATTCGTATAGAATCCTTCATCAGACACTGCATACAAAGTCTCAATACCTAAGCAAGTAGCTAGTTGTCGCAGTAAAAAGAACATAAAGTTTTTAGGACGATAACCATGCATTTTTTTCGTTAGCTTTTTCGCCTTATCTAAGCCCTCTTTATACCCCTGTATGGTACCAACCCAAATACATGGTTGTCCCGATGGATCCACACCTAACCGGAAGTTGATATGATAAATTCCATCCCCTTCGTAGGTTAAGAGCAAACTAAGTAAGCCTTCTTTCCGTTGACCTGGCATAAAACGTAAGGTTGCCGCTAAAGCTAATTCTTCGGAATGCCATAAACGAATGCCACTTCCAGAAGGACTGTACAAGGCCCGAATCGCATCGTCTGTCACATATTTCGGTAAGGCATCAAAATGTTGCGTAATACACGTCAAACGCTCTTGTGCCGTGGATTCTTTGTAGAAGAATACACGATTAATAATTTCCCAGATTCCTTCTTGATCCTGCAGTAAATTAGAATAACTGCCATAGGTAGCAAAGTAAGATTCTAGTTGATTCAGTTGCGATCTATTTTTATAGGAACGGGCAGTGAATAAAAAAATACGTCGCTTTTCACGCCAGCTATGATATCCATATATTCTTTTACCTAATTCCCATTGTTGTTTTGCATATGTAAACACGGTACATCCTCCTTAGGATAGACTATATCAAACTATATTATACTCCATTTCAACAATGAAATTCAATGATATACAAAAAACTAGAGAGCCCTAAGCAACTTGCTTACGACTCTCTAGTAAAAGGGATTTATTCCTTAGTATATGTTGTTATTTACTTCCTGTACTACCGATACCACCCGTACGAATACCACGAGCATCGTCATCATTAGTCAACAAGTATTTAGAGAAGATACCTTGCGCCACTCGCTCCCCTTTTTCCAAGGTAACAGGAGCGTCTGTAATATTGTACACAGCAATCATAATATGACCTTCGTTATCTTCATTATTATAGTAATCAGAGTCGATAATCCCTGTACTATTTGTAAGCATCAAGCCTCGTTTGATCGCCATGCTTGAGCGAACGTGGATCGCCAAATATTCATCATAATGCATGAACGCTTTCAGTCCTGTAGGAATTAATACCGTTTCTTTAGGACCTACTACAACAGCTTCTGCACATTCAATGTCATAGCCTGCACTTTCAGAAGTCTTACGCTTCGGCAAATTGATGCCTTGCCCTTCAAAGGCAGACACTACTTCAAATCCACGAATATCCATAGTGCACCTCGATTATTTCAATAGTTCCTTGCGAGACAAATTAATACGACCTTTGTCATCGATTTCGATTACTTTGACCATAATTTCATCGCCCACATTCACTACATCTTCCACTTTTTCTACACGTTCTCTTGCTAATTGAGAAATATGAACCAAACCTTCTTTACCTGGCAATACTTCTACAAAAGCCCCGAAATTCATCAAACGAGTGACTTTACCCATGTACACTTCGCCTGCTTCTACTTCTTTTGTCAAGTTCGTAATGATTTGGATTGCTTTTTCAGCTGCTTCCGCTTCTACGGCAGCAATAGAGATAGTGCCATCATCTTCAATATCAATTTTAGCACCAGTTTCTTCAATAATGCCACGGATAACTTTACCACCTGTACCGATAACGTCACGGATTTTATCTGGATCAATTTTCATCGTTACGATGCGAGGAGCCCATTTAGACATTTCTTCACGTGGTGCTTGGATAGCTTCCATCATTTTACCCATGATGTGCATACGACCTTTGTGAGCTTGCGCTAATGCTTCTTCTAAAATTTCACGAGATAAACCGGAAATTTTAATATCCATTTGGATAGCAGTCACACCTTTTGTAGTACCTGCTACTTTGAAGTCCATATCACCTAAAGCATCTTCCATGCCTTGGATATCTGTTAAGATTGTATAATGTTCATCCTGTGTTACAAGACCCATTGCTACCCCAGCTACTGGCGCTGTAATAGGTACCCCTGCATCCATCAAAGATAAGGTGGAACCGCATACGCTAGCCATGGAGCTAGAACCATTGGATTCTAATACTTCAGATACCAAACGCATCGCATATGGGAATTCTTCCTCTGTTGGAAGTACGGCGAGTAATGCTCTTTCAGCCAAAGCACCATGACCAATTTCACGACGTCCAGGACCACGAGAAGAACGAGTTTCCCCTACGGAGAAGGATGGGAAATTGTAATGGTGGATATATCGTTTTTCTGTATCTAAACCAATGCCATCAATGGTTTGCTTTTCAGACAATGGAGCCAAGGTACAAATGTTTAATACTTGTGTTTGACCACGTGTGAACAAGCCAGAACCATGCGTACGTGGCAATGCGCTAACACGACAAGAAATAGGGCGAACTTCATCTAATTGACGGCCATCTGGACGGATTTTTTCTACCGTAATCATATGACGCACAATTTCTTTCACCATTTTTTCTAATGTTGCGTAGATATCGCCTGCTTGTTCTGGGAATTGTTCCGCAAAATGAGCCAATACTTCTTCGAATACAGCTTGTTGTTGCTCTTCACGTTGCACTTTATCCGCACAGCGTACAGCTGCATCTAATTTGTCATGTGCATAGGCACGAACTGCTTCTGCCACTACTGGATCTACTTCTTTAATTGGGAATGTGCGTTTCGCATGTCCAATTTCAGCCACCATAGTTTCTTGGAAAGCTACAATGTTTTTGATTTCTTCGTGAGCCGTCATGATTACTTCTAAGATGATGTCTTCAGGAATTTCGTTGGCTTCCCCTTCTACCATCAAGATCGCATCTTTCGTACCGGCTACAACCATATTTAATGTAGTTGCTTCTAATTGTGCTTCAGTTGGGTTGACTACGATATTGCCATCTACAAGACCCATACGCACACCAGCAATTGGACCTGCCCAAGGAATATCGGAAATGGATAATGCCGCAGAAGCACCAATCAATGCACAGATTTCAGGTGCATGGTCATGATCAACAGATAATACAGTAGCTACTACATGTACTTCATTACGGCTACCTTTATCGAATAAAGGACGAATTGGACGGTCAATCAAACGGCTATTCAAAATAGCAGACTCTGGTGGACGCGCTTCACGTTTAATAAACCCACCTGGGAATCTACCAACAGCATACATTTTTTCTTCATAATCTACTGTTAATGGGAAAAAGTCAATATCTTTCGCCTCTTTAGATGCCGTTGCTGTAACCAATACAACCGTATCACCATATTGTACTAATGCAGAACCACTTGCTTGTTTTGCTAACTCGCCAGTTTCGATTGATAACGTGCGACCAGCAAGTTCCATTTGGAATCGATTCATTCCATGCCTCCTGTTTAATTCTTTATCCTTTAAAAACCTTTATAGTTGTTATTATACACGAGAAGAAGGGGAAATACAATTTAAGTAGTGATACTGAGTCAGATACGATTGGTATTCTACAACAGTAACTATACCGTAAAACTACAAATTGGACTATGAATCCCAAAACTGACCTTATATTATCCTTTGGGATAAAAAAGAAGGGGCTGTAAGAAAATGTACTTTTTTGCATTTTCGTTACAGCCCCTTTTTACATACAGAAGCTACCAAGGTTCTTGAGAGCGTGCTATTACAAGATATCTTGGTAGTTTTTTCGTTTCTAGGCGCACTTAAATAAGCCTATGCACATAAATTATTTTCTAAGCTTACGCAATTTCTTTTTGGCAGAATAACGAGGTATGTATCCTGTTATCTTGGATTCTATGGTGTAGTTTCGAGATATTAAACCCCATTGCTAATAGGTATAGCATCTTTCGCACATGATCATTTCCACGATGCAGTAGTCTCCTAAACTGAAAGTCTTGTTTTAATACTCCAAAGGCTCCTTCTACTTATATAGAACGGTTGGTACGTAATTTACTAATATCTGTTTTCCACTTGCATTGTTTAGAGCGTTCATAGTCTTTCGGTTTAATACAAGATAAAAATCTTAGTAAGCACTCATAAATGTCATTAGGCAACTGCACACACTCAATTTTTAAGAACACGAAATGATCCCGGAACAAACGGAACTGTTCTTGCAAGGAACCTCATTCAATTCTTTTTACCCAGAGAAGCAAGTCCCGAAATGGCACATCAGATCGGCCTTAAACTATGTAAAAAGATATTAAAGGATGAGTACGAATTTGTCTTATCTACCCATATAGATAAAGGACATATCCATAACCATATTATTTTTAATAATATGGTAACGGGCAAGTGCTATCAATCCAACAAAAAAGCTACCACCAAGTCAGGTATCAAGGCGATAAGCTATACAAGGATAATAACCTTTCTGTGATTGATGAATTCTACGAGAGCTATAAGAGAACGTACAAAACAAATGGTAAGTCATGGTATGAAAATAAGCAATTTAAGAAAGGTACTTCTTGGAAAAGCAGGCTTCAATTTGACATTGATCGTTTCATAAAACAGTCTAAGGATTGGGAAGAATTTCTAAAGAAGATAGCGGAACTTTGTTGTGAAATAAAGCATGGAAAACATATAGCCTTTAAGCAAAAAGATAAGCAGAGAGATGGAACAAGTTCATACTGTTAAAAAATATTGAGCCAGCCTACTACAAGGAATATAAAGCAAATCCTTCTAATAAGACATTTTTTGAGGAGCATAAGGCTGAAATCACACGCTACGAAACGGCTTTTGCAAAACTAAAAAAGTCCTATTTAAAACATCCAAATTCCAAGCATATTTTAGATAAGCTTGATACATTACAAGCAAAAAGAATACCCTAATACAAGAGTATTCTTCTACAAAATCTACTATAGACGAGCTTTATCAAATATGAAAGAACTATGGAATTTACATGGGTAAGGAGATTGAGAGATAAAATTATTATAAATAATTCTTTTGAAAAACCCTTATTTTATCAATTAATTTATCATTGTTAGATATAAGATGTAAGGATTTCACGTTACCTCTAATTTCTCCTAATAAATCTAAAACACCTTCTGATGTAATATTAGATTCAAGATAACCTAACATCTCTGCAAACTTTTTCTGACATAAAGAAAATTGTAACTTGCTCTTTATAGATTCATCCAAAAAAGAAATTAATGCAATAAATGATTGCCTTGCATCAAAATTTTTAATTAATTCAATATAAATTGGGTTTGCATCCCACACGTCTCCTCTTCCATTAGTCAAGAATACAGATACTATTACTTTTACATATTGAAAATTCATTTGCGGAGGGATTGTACCATGATTACCTACTACAGCACGCAATTGCCTTGCAAAAGAAGGTTCATTATAAAAATTATTAAAACTATCATGAGCCATCATCAAATTTTCTAAAGACATTTTGATTATCGGAGCTTTTACAGTATCTGGCAAGTAAGACATTCCTCCCACAACTTCTAAAAATCTCTTTGCCTCATTTTTAGTTTGGTTATCTCCATTCGCCAAAAATGTTGCATATCTGATACCAAAATCCGATTTTACCTCTTCAGATATTATTTTCCATAATTCAGGTGCTAAATTATTTATATTACTTCTTGTCTGTTGACTTGTTTTTTCATCAATGTATATACCAAAAAATCCCTTTGCCAATGCATCAGCTTTTTCAATACTTAATTCAGTAAAAAATGGAACTATCATTGACGCTTGGACATCATCAATCACTTCGGATTTAATATTTGATAATAGCTGACCAATTTTAACTTGTATACTTGATGGTGGGGTTGCTATTACTTCTTTAATACATATCTCTAACCAGGAAATTAAATTTAGCCCCGTTAATTCTGCCTGATTAGGATGTACTGCACTTGCCCAATTCCTCATATAGCGTATGAAGTCTAAATGCTTATACCCTATTTGTGTAATCAAACTAATTTCCAATGCACCCTTAATTAAATCAAAATCATCTAACTTCAATAAATCTTCTGGTAAAGTAAATTGTTTTCTTCTCTCATCACTTATTACAACATCATAGAAATACTTAATATCTCCGTTTATCACTCTAATTCTTAGTTGTTTAATCGTTTCGTCCCACAAATAATTTAATGCCGCATCAAACAAGCCTGTCGATACTGCAACAAAAAACTTAGACAAATAATACGATTCCCTAATCAGCTCATTATTCATCTTATTTATAACAACCGGAAGATTTGCTATTACAATTTTTCGTTCGTCTAACGAAGATAAAACATTGTTTGTCGGTAACCCTACTGCATCTAACACTGATAAATACATATTATTTGAATCTTGTATAACTTGTGATATCTCTCTTTGATTATTCATAATTGATAATTCAGTCTCCATAAAATTTTCTCTCCTTTTAAATATTTCTCAGCAATATAGATATTAAAGATAGACATCTTTTATAAAAATATTCATAATGTAAATCATTTAAAATATCTATTTTATTCTTTTCATGATGTCTTATTCGATATGAATTTCCTATATCTGTCAACACTTTAAATTCAACATCAAACATTTTTTTATGTGTTCATTTCCATAACTTATATCATTAATGATTTTTTCTACCGATTTCTTTTTATCCAAAGTAGGATAATAATAAGTTTTAATTCTTTCGAAAGCATCCCAGATTTTTTCAACAGCATAGGAATAATTACCTTTATTATACAAATCTTCAGCTATCCTTATTAATTCTTCAAGACCAGCTTCATTAATGTTTGTTGAATCATCAAGTCCGATTACTTTATTACTTGTAGAATGTATTTCTCCATCTCTGAGCTCTACATTGATATTATTTAATTTAAAGATAGCATTTATTTCATTTTCAAATTGCGAAGATTTTGTAGTATACCCATCAAAACTTTCAATAACATCGAACACAGTAAATGGAGTCGTCCCTTCTATAAAATCATTAAACTCCTTTATTTCTACATACTCATTGTCTACAAAATGTCTTGGAATATAAAATTTAATAATGTCATCAAAAACAAATTCACTAACTGATTTATTATAGTTCCAGTTAGTTTCATCAGTTAAGTAAAATATTTCATTATACTCATTCATCACCTTAAAGAGTTGATATCTCACGGCATTAGGAAGTTTAACGCTAATTTTTTTATTTATTATTAGAGATTTATTTCTTTCTGAAAAAGGGATATACATAGCTGGCTTCATTCTATATATTTTCCAACTAAAGACATCTCTCCCAGACAATTTACTTGTGGCAACTATCTCATACCCATCTTCATTTAGTAAAGAATTTATTCTTTCTAAATATCGTTCCCAAGCTCCATTTTCATCTCTCACTTCCGGATGAAATACTTCACAAAGAAAATCTAGCAAAATATTATCTTCACCATCAAGTAGCTGAAATCTTTCGTCTTCGAATATCCAATCGTCTGGATAATCACCATTATGTGTATGCATTATAATTTCTTCTTCTGCATTCTCCACTCTTGAATCTCTACTTTCCCAATCTGCTAAGTTATATAATCTTTTCAAAAATTTAACAACATCAGATCGACCATAATAAGGGTAAAATATATTTTCTGTTATTAACCAATTACCTTCCGTTATTCCTTTTTTGAACAAGTCAAAAATATCTAGCCTTGTAATACCTGTAATTTTATTCAAAGTATAATCTCCTCATATTAAATTTTTACACACTCTACTATTTCCTCAATATCACAATCCAATGCATTACAAATTCTAAGCAAAACATCCATAGTTACATTCTGCCCATTCTTCATTTTGTAAAATGTACTTTTGCTCACTTTTGCCTTTTCCATCAATTCGTTATTTGTCATATCTAAATCAATGAGTTTTTTGAATAATCTTTTATAACTAAATGCCCTCATTTTTATCCTCCGTTTAAGCAAACTATATTTATTATATTATACCATAAAATATACTTTATTCATAAATATATTCTCTTTAATCAAACTCATGCAAATAAAAAACGGCTCTATAATAAATGTTGGAGATACTTATATAAGAGTAGTCTCCAACATTTTTTTATTGCAATAAAATAAACATATACAAACTCATATCGTATCATAAAAGTAACCACACTATTAAGAAAGGATGAGCCATATATGTTTACAGTTAATTATATAGAAGTTATCTTTAAAATTAAAAAGGAATATATCAAACATACAAGAGTAAATAAGGACGGTTCTATTCATTTTACATTAGAGATGCCGGTAGTTGAGCAAGTATGTCCACATTGTGGAGCGAGCACTAGAAAGTCTAAAGGTAAACGACCTAGAGATGTCAAATTTGGCGCTACACAGCATCATACAGTGACTGCAACCTACTTACAAAGACGTTACAAATGTCAGGAGTGTAATCAGGCTTTCATAGAAAAGAACCCTTTTGTTAGTCGTTATTTGCGAGTCAGCAAAACTAATATGGAGTATCTATTTAGGCAACTTCGTGAAAAGGTATCCTTCACTGAGATGGCTAAACGTAATGATATTTCTGTCTCAACAGTCATTCGGTATTGCTCTAAATTAGCTATTCCAAAGCCTACGAAATTATCTATTGTACTAGGTATTGACGAATATAAAAGGAATGCTGAGGGGCAAGGGTACCAAGTCATCATAACCGATTTGCAGAATCATTCTGTCGTGGATATTTTATCTAAACGAGATACACGTGCTCTTATCCAATACTTTAAAAGTTTTTTAAAGAAACTAGAGAGCAGGTTAAATACATTGTTATAGATGTGTCTCCACTATTTAAATTAATGATGCAAACGATGTTCCCTCATGTACATATTACGGCAGATTGTTACCATGTGTGTCGCTTGGTAGATTGGAATCTCGAGCGAGTACGCAAGCGTGAGCAAAAACAATTAGTAGCGCACTCTGAGATGCTCAAATATAACCGAAGGATCCTTATGAAGAATCCGGATACATTAACTGAAAGCTAGCGAGTAAAGCTACTAGAAATTTTGAGTATATCCGATGACCTACGGCGAGCATATGGGCTTAGATTAACCTTTAGAAAGATATTTAAGATATACAACATACCCAACATAGAAAGGTACATACAATTATGGTTAAAAGCAGTATAAAACAGTCATCTACCAGAGTTTAGTAATTTTAAAACGTCCTTTACTAGTTGGTTCTCTCAAATTGTTAATGCCTTTGTATTACCATATTCCAATGGATTTATAGAAGGATGTAATAATAATATTAAAGTGTTAAAGAGAATAAGTTATGGGTTGCGTCATTTTGAATGCTTCAGAGTTCGTATACTTCTATTAAGCAAAAAGAATAGCGCTAGCTTTTAGATAGCCAGCGCTATGAACCTTTTATATGAGCAACTCCCACATTTGACAAAGAGCTACTATTTATATAATTAACATAGATTATGTATAACCTCATACCAATCTAGTATACTATTCCAAGGTATATAAAAAATTATAATCACTAATAAAAGTAATACCATTGCAATCTGATAAAACCCATATAAATATGGAAGGCGATATTTTATCCTTTGTACAGTCACTATACAGTGACTACATGTATTACAAGCATTTGATTTAGGGCATTTAGAAAGTAGATCTTTATCAATAATCTTAGCAACTATATATAATAAAGTAACTACTGCAGATATTGTACAAACTGATGCAATAATAATCAAAATTAACAAAGGACCTAAGTTTTCAGAATTTATTATATCTGATAAACTTTTTCCAACAATATAAAGCTGTCCAAGTAAGCCAACCAAAATACTAATAAACAAACCTAAAACAGTAACCTGACTAGCCTTTAAGTTTTCTGCTTCTTTTTTGGCACTATTAACATTATCAGACAACTCTTTAGATTGTTTAGAAATATCAATAACACTATCTTTTGCCTCTGTTAATTGTCTATTAATCTCCTCCTTATGAGAAACCCAATAAGCTATTCTCGCATACTCTAAAGCTATATGATCATATAATTTGAACACTTTCTTCTTGAGGTCTTCATTATGAATAGTTTCATCCAGGCCCATTATATAGTCATAACATACTCTCATATTAGTATTTAAATTATTTAAAGGGCTTCCCTCTGCAATACCTTGTTCGACAAAACCAATCATACACCTAAAAATTTCAGAATATAAATGTCTAAAATCATTTGTATAAATAGATTTTAATTTATTTAAAGCACTTTCTTTTTCGCTATTAGTATTAAATTCAGTTACATCTTTTTCACTTAATACATAAACGAATTTAATAAGTTCTTGAACTGACGAGTTGTCCTTAGTAACAATTTTATTAGATACAACTTGATCTATATTTTTATCTATGTTAAAACTTATTTGTTTATTCATATTTTTAGCCATTTACATAATGTTCCAAAAAATATTTTTTTATACTATCAGTTGGAATAATATCATTCAAACTAACCTTACTCCATGGCGAACCATCTACATGAGTTTCTTTAACTAATTCTATAGCTGAGACTTCTAGTAACTCATCTAAAACTAATTTTATTACATTTTTCAATTCCTCAGCTAACTTTAAGTCCGCTTCAAATGGGATAATAATATCATTAGCACCATACATAGAATAAGCATAATAAACATCTTCAACTACAGGCCCATATTTCCATGCAATAATCTTATCTTCGAAAGCAGGCACATTATTTAAGGCTAGAGATACACCTTGTACAAAATATAGAAGTTTTTGCAACTTTAAATTACTAACAGGACTTTTTCTGTGTAATGCTTCTTGTACAATATATTTAGCAACTTCTAAAGCTTTAACCATGATTACACCTCCTCAATATATTATATTCATTTTAACAATAATATATCATTCTGTATACCCCATCTTTTCACTTTACTGGTGTCATATCTAGAGTAGTCACCAACTTTCATTTTTCAATAAAATAGACATATACAAACTCAAACCGTATCATTAAAAGCAACTAGACCATTAAGAAAAGATGAGTCATATATGTCTAACATTATTTATACAGAAATTGTCTTTAAAATTAAAGAGGAACATATTAAATTTACGAAAGTAACTGATGATGGTTCTATTCATTTCACTCTTGAGATGCCAGTCGCTAAGCAAGCGTATCCACATTGTGAAGCAAGTACTAGAAAGGCTAAAGGTAAACTTCCTAAAGACGTTAAGTTTGGCTCTACACAGCATCGCACAATGACTGCCATCTGCTTACCAAGATGTTACAAATGCTATGCATATAATCATACCTTCCTAGTAAAGAAGCTTTATGTTAGCCGTTATTTATGACTCAATAAAACTAATATAGAGTATATACTTAGACAAATAGACAAAAAAAGATCTTTCACTGATATTGCTAAACACAGTAATGTCTCTGCATCTAAAGCCATTCGATATTACTCTAAGTTAGCTGTTCTAAAGTCAGCGCGATTTCCTACTTTACTAGGTATCGACGAATATTAAGGAAGTTTCTAAGATCAAATGTACCAAGTTATCATAACCGATTTAAATAATCATTCTATCGTAGATATTTATCCTAAACGAGATATGCAAACTCTTATTCAATACTTAAAACCCTTTTCTAAATATTCTAATAGTTTTACAGAAGGATACAATAATAACATTAAAGTGTTAAAGCGAATAAAGTTATGGGCTCCATCATTTTAAACGCTTCAAAGTTCGTATACTTCTATTAAGCAAAAAGAATAGCACTAGCTATTTGAATAGCTAGTGCTAAGAACTTTTTATATGAGTAGCCCCACATTTGACAAAGAGTCACAAAACAGAGCGATTAGTCGCTCTGTCACTACTTTTATTTAACACTAAAGTATGGACCCTTATCTACGCTAGATTTAATTAGTATTTTCTTGAACATCCCTAACTAAATGGATATCGATACTTTTATATTAGCTAATTCAGATTTAAATGATATATAAAAATTCTATAATCCATAATTTTTAGTAATCCATTATAAGTGTCACTATTTATTTCACTAACCTTTTTTATACAACATTAACAATCGATTCAATTCAGCACCAATAGTTTTATAATCGAATGTATTTCTTGCATAACTTATCACTTTTTCTACTTCAGCTTTTATAAGCATCTCATCTTCCATATATTCTACCATTGCCTTTGCAAAACCATTAGATGTATAGTCATCCACTACCTTACCTATAGTTTCATTATGTGTTGTATCTCTTACAAAAGAGCTATACCGGCTAATAATAGGTACACAGCCAAAATACATGCCCTCTAAAGTTGCTATGCATGTACTTTCCGTTCTACTAGGCATACAAATAATTTTTGACTTTTTTAGTAGGTCAGATAATTCATTTCTATCTGTGATATTTCCTAGTTGAACTATATTAGATGCAAGCATTGGATTATCTTCAATAAATTTGGCTATATACTGAGAAAACTCTTTAGTCTGTGGTCCCACAAAGTAGAATTTCCATTGATTTCGCAAGTTATCAGGAATTTCTGATATACTATCCAAAAATAGTTCTGTATTTTTCTCATAAATCCCTAGTCTGCCAACAGTAATCACGATATTCTCTTTTTGCTCTACATTCACTGTGACATCATCAATTCCTAATGTAGATACACCATTTGGTAGGTAATACAATCTGCCTTTAAACATTGGAGTGTCTTTTAAATTATTATAATACTCTTTAGTTTCTATAGTAAAAAAATCAATATACCGGCTTTTAAACGCTTCAAAATAGCTACGCAAAAAGAAAAAAACTCGGTTTGGAGAAAAATGTGCATATCCACCCTTCCCCATATCTAATTTAACATATACAACAACTTTAGGATTTACTTGTTTACATAGCTTTGCTAATTTGTATGTCGTATTTCCATAATTAAAAAAAATAACTGCATCATAACTTATGATATGATCTTTTATATATTCTTTTATATCTAAAACCTGTTGTTTAAATTCTAAGCTCTCCGAAATTTTGTTAATACCCACAGATTTTAAAAATTGAGGGTTCCACTCTGCTTCATACTCATTACTATTGCATCCACAATAATTAGTCGTGTAATTAAAGGATTTATTCAATTCATACAATAGCATCCCCGCATCCTTGTAGGCAATGACAGAATCGTATGATGGACCCGATAGAATTTCTAGTATTCTCATATTTCACTCTACTATAAATAATACGTATCTACAAAAGCAACAGGGTCTTCAAATAATTTGTATGAAGACCGTATTTTTTCATCTTCCCATTCCCACCATTTCATGATAAGTAATTTTTGAATTATTTCTTCTGGGAAACGATATCTGATGATTTTATTAGCACCTACTACAATGGCATATGGTGGTACATCTTTTGTTATCACACTACCTGCACCAATAACAGATCCATCACCAATTGTAAGATTATTTAAAATTGTACATCGTGCACCAATCCAAACATCATTACCAATAACTGTACTTTTCTTAATAGGTAATTCATTCGGATATTCCAATTCTGACTGCCATGTAGTAACATAATCAATTTTATGTCCATTCGGAACTACTAATTGGTCAATAGCAATAGAACAATATGCTCCAATAGACTTGATAATATCATCCCGTATATATTTATATCCCCAAGTAAATTTGCCAACAGGAATTCCTGAATATTTTTCTGTATAATATCTTCCCAAATTATCTTTAAAGCCATATTTTTTTAATGATAATTTATAGACATATTCTGGACAAACTCTACTACCCTTGATTCTATAAACCATTTCTGCTAAATAAGCATCCATTTTAGAAATATCATATTTCTCAATTAAATTATTATCCATCATTTTCTCCAGTTATTAATTGATATTCGCCTAAAGGTTTTCCTTCGTCATAGCATCTTTGAATTTCTTTGATAACTCTATTTACAGATATTTGTTTCATACACGTTGGATTCTCACACCAACCAGGTCCTTTAAATAAATAGTCACAAGGTGAACACTCTATTTCAGCATGTATACTAGCAAATATTCGTTGTGGCATCCCTCTCCAATCAGGTTGTGAGCCATATAGTCCAATTACCGGTGTATCAACAGCATTTGCTACATGAATTGGAAAGCTACAACCATTAACAACCATACCTGCTAATCGTATAACTTCACCTGTTTCAAGAATATTAGTTTTTCCTCTTAAATCAAGTACATTACGAGGAAATTCAACCTCATTATATTTTTTTGATGGAACACCAATAATAACTACACTTTTTTCTATTTTTTTTAATTCACTAAATAGGTTCAACCAGTATTCGATAGGCCAATCTTTCGCATGTCCGCCTGTTTCTAAACTGCAAACTATAAAATCATCATATAGTCTATTCTTTAATAATTCATTTACGTTTTTCTTTTCTAATTCACTTCCTTCAGGATAGAACAAATGGTCCCATTCTGGTATCTGAGTGATATCTATTTGAAGTATATCCTTCACAAAATCCGCATATACCACTGGTTCATAGGCATAATCCATCCAAGATTTAGGTGAAATAAGATCAGTTAAAAAAAACTTCCTTTTATGAGGAAAACCTATTCTCTTTTTTACTCTTGCTAACCAATAAATTATTGAGATACGATATAGCGTGTCCATTAGATATACAATATCAGCTCTCCATGTTTTTTTTATAATATTCCAAGAACTTTTAAAACTTTTATCGAACCCTAGATATTCATCTACAAATGGACACCCCTCCATTAATGCTCTGGCATTTTCTTCCCCTACTACTATCAACTTAGCTTCTGGCAAAAGAGTTTTGATACCTCTCAGTATAGGAGTAAGCATTACCATATCCCCTAATCCGCCAAACCGACTCATTATAATTTTTTTGTACATATTACTACCTTAGCAATTCCTATTTTGTATTAATGTTATTCAACAACTGTTCCCACTCATCCCATATTCTATCTGGAGCATACACTTTCATACTTTTATTAGCATTTGCACCATATTCCACACGTAATTCTTGATTACTCATTAATTTCTTTAATCCTTGAGCTAAGCTATCGGCACCATCCTCACACAGTATTCCATTATATTCATCAATGATTAATTCATTCACTGCACTACAGGATGCAAAGCCCACTGCTGGTAGGCCTTTGCTCATAGCTTCCCCTAAGGATAATCCAAACCCTTCATAGGCACTTGGAAAAGCAAAAATATCACAACTTGCTAATGCCCCTTCTACGTCATTTGTAGTTCCTGCAAACCGAATTCGTTCTTGTAATCCATGTGTAGCTATCATTAATTCCATTTGCTTAAAAAACGAATCGCCTTCTTTAGCTCCCCATAGTACTAACTCCCAATGCGGAAATTCATCTGCTAATTTACAAAATGCTTCTATTAACAAATGTGGCTGTTTATGATTTTTAGATAATCTCGCTAAAAAACCAATTCTATAGATTTCTTTTATTCTAGTTAAATCTACTTGTTCCTTATATTGTGGAATCGCATTGCCAATCACGGTCACTTTAGCATTCGGCAAATGATGTAATAGATGTTCTTTAAATGATGGTAATAGAACTTGGTTCATTGCACATTTTTCTACAGCTGGTATCTCTGCTTTTGGATAAAAGTGAAAATAATCTTCTGGATCACCATGACTCATTGTTACAACTGGTATGGAGGTATCTAAATCCATAACCAACAGTTTTGTTGCTGCTGGTTGAAAGCTTACAATAACATCTGGTTGTGTCTTTTCCAATATATTCTGTAATGCTTCTAATAAGTACGATTCAGCAAAATCATTATTAATAGTCCTAGCTTTTTGCTTATTAAACATACGATACCATTCACGTTTTAGACGTAATGTGAGTGGATAGGTCACCCTTTTTCCATCCATATTCCGTAAATCATATTGCACCACATCTGCATCAATTGGATAATAAAATTCTCCAGATTGTTCGTCACTGTATACTAATACGACCTCATGACCTCGTCGGTTCATTTCATTGGCAAAGGCACAAGTTACCTTGGCCAATCCACCACTATCTGCAACCATTTTGGTGAAATTAGCTAATAAAATCTTCATACTACTGCCCTTTCAAAATCGCTCGAATTATCGCTGCATGGCTGTATGCCTCATTAGCCTGTTCCAATGCCACTTTAGTTTCTGCTCTTTTCGTACTTAGCAAGTTTACCAAATCTTGCATAGCATTTATAATATTTACTTCTGCCAATGATTTTATCACACAACCGATTGGAAATTTTGCTAGTACCTCAGGATTTAATTCTGGTGAGACTAATACTGGTTTATTATATCCAATGGCAGTAAATAACATCGCTCCCCAATGGTACCTATATCTCTCCGCTGCATATGGCATTGCAATGGCATCTACAGATAGCAAAGCATCTTCCCATTCTTTTCCTATCAGATTCTCATGACGGAACACAATATTAGGGATATGTTTATACTTTTCTATAAATGCGCTAAATAATGCTGTATCCTCAGGTTTTGCGGTTGCACCTTGTACTACTAATTCAACAGGTACTGAAAACTTTGCACGGATAAAGGCTTGTATAAATGGCTCTAGATTTTTTTCTTTACGGAATTGTCCAAAAAAGCCAATTCGTAGCACTTCTTTTTTATCTTTTACAGTATTACTTTCATTATATACTGGCTTAAATACAGGTGGAGCGACTAATTGAACATTGGTCAACCCACTATTAGCAAAATCATTTCGTAATGTAATGACATGCAAATGAACATTCTTATACGTTTGTATTCGTCTAGCTTGTTTTTCAAACTTAGGCTGCTCCTTGGGATTGATACCATGAAATATAATATGTACAGGAACTGGTGAGTTTTTCAATTCACTTCTCAGCAAAGATTTAATATACCGATAGGTGGCTGTAGGAATAATTATGGCATCACAAGTCCCTTGTTTTGCTAATTCGCACGCACTATTAAACCAGGCTACACGCCGTTTCTCACGTTGCACGGATCGCCACAGTTTTTGATACCAAGTAGCTCCTGCATACGTCACAACTTCGCCACCTTGTAACTCATGAACAGGCACTCCATAATCAACCTTAAAGGGGAAATTTTCCGGCACAAAAAACATAGGTTCATGTCCTTGTCGTTTCATTTCATTCACAAGGATTCTATCAAATTCTACTTCATGTCCTGCTGGCATGATAATACTTTCTAATATGGCAACTCGCATGGGAACTCCTTACCGTAATCGTATAACACTTAATTACAACTTACCATTGGATTTATATAAATAATACAACTTCACATATTTTGTCATAGTGTAAAAGTAATGGTTTACGGACAAGATCCATCCCATTTTCCCATCTAAAATACCACCTTGTAAAAGATACATTTTAATAAATGCCCAGAATGGTCGAAATACAATATCTTTCAAAAAGGAAACCGATTTATTAGCCTTTTTATATTTTTCTGCTGATAAGGTTGTATATTTGTTTAATTTATTAAAATATTGCTCCCAATTATCGTAGGTGTAATGATACATAGGTGCTGTTAATTCTTTCTTATCATAAGGCGTAATAATCGCAGGATGAACATATCCTTCTACATAGGAACCTTCTTTGGGCATCAAACGACATACATAATCTGGACGTAATACTCCATGAGTGGCTACATTATGATGAAAGCGATTATGCCGCTGTATCCAATATGCTAAATCTTCTCCTTGTATAGCTAACTTAATTTCCTTACATAATTCAGGGCTACATCGTTCATCTGCATCAATGAAGAATACCCAATGACTGCGGGCTTGTTCTATTGCAAATGTTTGTTGTGCGCCCCAATCACCATTCATTGATCGATGCAAGACTTTTGCACCTAACGACTCTGCAATGGATACTGTATTATCTTCACTGCCATCATCGATAACAATTACTTCATCAGCAAAAGGTTGACAACTTTCTATACAATCCTTAATATTCTGTTCTTCATTTCTTGTTAAAATTAGCACACTAACTGTATTCATAAACTTCCTCTTATTTATCCACATATGACAAAGACTATCACCTTACGTGATAGTCTTTTATTCATTCTTTATTGTATCAAGTTTACGTCTTGTATTCAACAGTAGGTTATAGTTGATGGCGTACAATAGCCCCTGTTACTTCCATATAGGCTCGTTGTAAAGCAACTACATCTTTTACATTATAATCATATACAGGAGTTCCATCTAAAGTCTCTACACGTTGATTTCTAAAGAACCCAATATGACTATTACTGAGCCAATGATATGGGGTTACAATAAGCTCTTGTGCTTCAAACAACGATGGAAATAAGCTTACATATTCATGATTTTTAGGTGCCACTAATTCCATGATAGTTGGCAGAATATTCATATGCGTTCCTATCCTTACAGCATTTAATAAATCTTTGTCAAAGTCCTTATGTAACATATAAAATGCTGTGCTTATATCTTCGCGTAAGCTATGTATTCTGTTACTATCTTGACTTGGCATAGGTAATCTTCTTGTATGGTCACCTGTTACGATAATTAAACTATCTTCATAAATTTCTTGGATATAACGAATAAACTGGCTTAAATAATAATCACAATACGCATAGGTACCAATGTCTTCAGCATATTTATTTAAATAGTCTGGCAGTTTTTTTAACAATTCTTCTTTTTCAAATCCATACTTTTCAATTGGAATCGTGTACGGTCCATGATTTGAGGTAGTATAGACAAAATGAAACTCATAGTTATCTGTATTGTTCTCATCTAACTTTTGTTGTATCCCCTCTAAAAATAAATGGTCATATACACCCAACCAAGTATGTGGTGTATCATTAGATGTAATATCAAATCCTGAATATACATTATGAAATCCATTTCCTTTAGCAAATAAACCTAAGCTAGACCAGGATAAGGATCCCCCATACCACAGCGAACATGTATACCCTAACTCTGAAATTTGTTTTCCCAATGATATCGGTAGTTGATGATTCCAAAAATATGCTTTTTCATTTAACTCTAAATTGACATCATAAATACCATTTAACATTGAACTAATAGATGGTTGAGATATTAAGCCACCTGCCAAAAAATTATCGATATGAATTGTATTACTTTCTTCACGAATTAATCGCCCTGCATTAGCAATGGGTATATCTTTATATACGTCATCAAATGCGAACTGACTATAACTTTCTTCTACGATTAAAAATATCTTTTTAGGCTTTTTAATTCTTGGTCCAGTCGTTTTTCTGCGCAAAGAATTCCAAATCGTACCTACTAAATCCTTTTCAACCTTAATCAAAGGCTTTAAAATTTGGATAGAATCTGCATCACTATGTACTAATATTTCTTGTGGCTTTGTTCGAATAGCTAATTCAAAAGCAATCAAATCGTCTATGCAAGCCTTAGCGAAAAACATATCTCGCTTAACTACTTCAGGTACTGTGTCCCATTCAGGCTTATTACGATGCTTAAACGTACCACCGTAACGGAACCAATAATATACAACCACTGTAGCTATAACAATCACAGTATTATATGTATAATACATATACCCTGAATAAACGGTCGGTACCGCAATCGTTCCTAAACCTAATATCCAACTAAGAAAGTAATATATTCCCACCGTATAAATTGGCAAGGATAGCAAAATCCACCCTCCATGATTTTGATTAAAGAAAATATCTAATAAATTTCTTTTATCTGCATTTCTTCCTAATCGCAAGTTTGAATTATATGTATCTTTGTAATGATAATAAAAAATTAACTTTCCTAAAAAAGCTATATATACTACAAGGAAATATAAAGTTCCCAAAATCGCTCTAATAGAATCACTATGAACGTGAATAGATTCAATCCCTATTGAAGGTAATGTTACTAGTAAAAATAAAAACAGCAATACATAGGCATTAAAATCCATGCCCCACCAAAATCCATAGTTAAAGCATGTATGCCATTTTTGTTCTTGACCTTTATACGTTCGATTCGGTGCAAAATAGTAGATAAATAAAAATCTAAAAATAGCACATAGTATAGGACTTAATAGAAAAATTTTAATATCTTGTTGTAATCCTTGTAAAATTGAGAGTTCCATAATTCACCATAACATATTAAAAAAGTAATGTATAACTACCGACAATAAAGGTTCTGCCATACATCCTCCCTATTTTCTAGATCTACATTATCTAATATCCACTGAAATTCTATCACGAATATAGATTTAACTTTACAACCGTTTCCTATACCATTCCACAATTCCTGTTAAAGTATCCTCTATGGTATATTCTGGTTTCCATCCCAATGATTCTAGCTTACTGCTATCTATGGCATATCGCAAATCATGGCCCAATCGGTCTGGCACATAGGTAATGAGTTCATGAGGCTTTCCTAATACATCTAACATTCGTTTCACCAGGTCAATATTGGAAATTTCTTCACGAGCTCCTATATTGTACACTTCTCCCACTTTACCTTTTTGTAGGATAAAATCAATGGCCCTACAATGATCCACAACATGAATCCAATCTCGTATATTCGACCCATCCCCATAGACTGGTAACGATTCTCCTTGTAATGCCTTTTGTATCATAAGGGGAATTAACTTCTCTGGGTATTGATGGGTTCCATAATTATTAGAGCACCGAGATATTGTCACAGGCAATCCATAGGTTTTATAATAGCTCAGCGCCAACAAATCTGAGGATGCTTTCGACGCTGCATAAGGGCTTGTGGGCTGTAATGGACTTTGCTCCGTAAAACGAACTCCTCCTTCTAAAGGCAAGGCTCCATATACTTCATCAGTAGATACATGATGAAAGCGCCCTATGCCATAGCGCAAACAAGTATCTAGCAATACACCTGTTCCCATGACATTTGTCTCTAGAAAGATTTGTGGGCCTGTAATACTCCGATCCACATGGGTCTCCGCCGCAAAATGTACCACCACATCTGGCTTATAGGTAGCAAACAAAGCATCTACCAAAGATGCATCTCGAATATTGCCTTCCACCATGGTAAGCTGTGCACGATGCAAGAGATCTGCTATATTATTCTTATTCCCTGCATAGGTTAAGGCATCTAAAGATATAAAAGAATCATCTGGATAGGCCTTCATCATATATCGTAAGAAATGGCTACCTATAAAGCCACAGCCACCTGTAACTAGAACATTCATATGCACTCCTATACAAAAGAAACCCGCTACATAAGTAGCGGGCATGGTGGTATGTTCTATGACGATACCGTTTTACTACTTATTTTATAACATATATACTTATCCACAGTCAATATAGAGCGTTCATCTAGATTAGATCCCTACTCCACCGTATTCCCTCTCACAATCCGCCACACGCTGATGGTGCGCAATGCCTTAATATACTTCGCATATTCTTCAGGCATAGTTTGTCCTTGTTCATGGATACCACTAGCATCTACATACAATCGATGGTTAAAGCCCATTTTGGGTTGTGTAAATAGGCTTGGCATTAAGCTCATATAGGTATCACCTTTACGGCCTACTAACTCTGCCAAGGTAGGATTAATTTGTAAGGCACTACCGAAGCTACTTTCACTGAGCCAACTAGGGTTGATACCTTGTCCATAAACGATAAAAGGAATTGCCGAGAAGGTCGGAATATCCACTTGGGTAGCAAAGCTAAACCGTTCAGAGTGGTCCCCTGTAATCAAGGTCAACATAGTAGGGTCCAATTTCTCTACGTCACGAATCATTTTACCCATTGTCATATCTGCATACCAGAAATGGCCGATTTCGTTCACCGTTTTATCGTCTTTTTTGATAGATTCATCGCCTTTGCCGATTACCTTAGATGCATCAAAACCAGCTTTTACTAAATCTACCGAGTACGGAGGATGGTTAGAAGATGTCATGATAAAATGGAATACTTTTTCACCTTGTTGCTCGTCTTTCACATAGTTCGTAATAGCTCGGAATAAATCTCCGTCTGGAGCGCCCCAAGCATTACCACCTTCATAAGGGAAGCTCGTCGCACCATGGAATTCATCAAAACCTTGTGCCAGTGCAAATCGTTCCACATCTTGCCAAGTCCCAAATCCACCATACCAGAACACAGTTTTATAGCCAAAATGTTTCATCATTTGCGCAATACCAGTACCATATTTCGCTTTATAGGACTGCCCTTCATAATTTGGATATAGACCTACATCAGCTAATCCAGTAACATATCCATTAATCGCCGGCATAGTGCCTGTACCATGGGCTAGCATATACTTCGTGTGCATCGCTTTTGGCGAATTCTGAATTGCCTTTCCTTCTTGTACAATGTAAGTACCTAATTCTTCATAGTTTGGCAAGAACGGCCATAAGCCGTAGCTTTCACCTAGCACAAAGATAACATTATTCGGTTGGATAGGTAATTTTTCTTCTGTAATAGTTCGTGTGAACGCTTCATCAATGGTATTTGCCTTTGGATTCCCACCCACAAATTGGATGATATCTTTCAGCTCAGCACCAGTAATGGTAATTTTCTTCGCTTGTTTGGACCGTTCATAAATAGTGGATACTCGTTTCAATGCTTGTCCATCATCTAAAATTGCTTCATTTAATAGATTGGATTTCGTCCGTGCTGCATTTTCCCAATGGATGGAACCATTATAGGTGAAAGCCCCTCCAAATCGCAATCCAATGCCCACGGCTACAACCAATAGGATGGATCCTAGTACTGCGGCAATTTGTTTGCCTTTACCATGTATCTGTATGATCCATGTTCGGTTGGTGTAAACTTTCATAAATATATAGACCATCACTGCACAGAACACAATAGCTAAGGGCACACGCCATAGCAATCCATATTCAGAAATCCCTGTTTGTAACGTAGCCCCTATATCGTCATGGGCCCCGTTGATAATCATAGCATTGAACGTAGCATGAAAGATGGTAAAGTAAGGAATACGTAAGCAAAATAAAAACGTAAATAAGGCGGTGCTAATTCCGTATATCCAACGACGAATCGTCCAAGATGAATACCATTTCCAACTCCCCCATATACCAGGTAATGTAGAAAATACAAACGTAAGCAGTACGATAGCCCCCGCTGTTTTTAAGCTAATCCGAAATCCTAACCATAAAGCCTCAAGAATATCCCCGGCACCTACTTCTCCTAGTTGATCTTGAAAAAGCCCGATAAAGGCAATCCGAAACACCATGAATAGTGCGGAGAACCAAAGTAATCCTTTTACATCTAACTGTAGTCCACGTATCCAGTTAGCTAGCTTTGTATGTCCCATGAGTCTACTCCCCTTATTACAAATTATATCGGTATCTGTTATGACAGAATACCGTCATCCTTCGTCATCATTACCTTTCATTATACTCCAAATTCCCATAACAATCAAAAAATCGCATACCATGACGTATCATGATATGCGATAGTTTACATTCTCTTATGCTGTTCTGAAAGCCCCATGTTTCACAACTGGTTTGCCGTCTCCTGTTTCACGTTGGCGCAAGGTACGACGTTCTGCACTGCGAATGACTTGAGACAAGTGTTTCACAAATAATTCTTGGATATATGGATTTTCTCCTAACCCTTCGTTCCAGATAGATACGCCATAGCCTTGTTGTCCTAACAAGGTAGCGATGGAGTCTGAACGTTCACCACCTAAGTAATCCATCAAGTGAGCTGATCCGATCAACGCCAATGGTACTACCAGCACTTCTTGGTGGTCTAAACGTTCTAATAATGTCAAAGCTTGTTTGAAATTAGGGAATCCATTGGCTGTGAATACTACCACATTTTGCCCTGCGCCGTACAAGCATTTTAACTGTAATGCACTGTATTCTAATTGGTTTTGTCCATTTGCCATCAATAACACAGTTTTATTTAAAGCACGAATATTAATATGCTTGATGATTGCTTCAATCGTATCGGAGTAATCATCAGCATAGTTCTTCACGCCTAAGGAGTTCAACAATGGTTTACCCACCGTAGCACGCAAGCCACGATCATGAGCTTCTTTCATCACTTCTTTACGCATTTGTACATAACATTGGTCCCATACTAAGGCAAATGGTTGTACAAAGATATCTGTTACACCTGCATTCGCCAAGCTTTCAATGGCACCAATTAATGTATAGACTTGCGCATCATACTTTTCATTCCATTTATCTACTAATGCATCCGATAAAAACACACGACGTACTTCCACACCAGGATACATTTCCGTAATCCGTCGTTCCATAGCTCCTACCGATGCTTCCACAGCATCTCCGTAGATGGAACCGAATGTTGCTAACACAATACCACGTTGATTCATATATGCCTCCATATTAATTCCTTGTTTGTTGGGTTACATAAACACACTTCTTAATACCTATCATACGTCACGTTTTGTATTATGTCAATGATAATTTTTCTCAGTTTTGAAAGTTATATCAATGAATATACAGCTTAGAAACATCCATGAATCCATACCCAAATATTCCTCTATTCTTGCACTGTGTCAATAATTAGATAGCTAGCGCTAAGAGCTTTTTATACGAGTAGCACCCACATTTGATAAAGAGCAAAAAAAGATTTGAGAAAAGATCTTACGACCATTCTCAAATCTTAACATCAGTAAACCTTTAACTAGAAATAACTCCTACCATTCTATGGTTGTGAAATAATCCGTGGCGCTGCTACCTTGAACACTTCACGCAACAATGGCAAGAATCGACCCTCAATCAATGTTCGATTTCGTTCACTTTTTGTAATCAACCATAAGGCCGTCCCATTGTATTTGATAGAAATTAAACTATTGATATATTGATCAAAATCGGATTGCCCCATTTTTTCTCGCAATTCCAATAATAAAGAATGTAATGGCTCCCCTTGATACTCTGGGCGATCTAGCACCGGCGTAAACACTACTTCATACACAGAATCACTATATTGATTCGGACCTGCAGAGCTTTGAAAATCCATGATAACCTCCTATGCAGTATATTGTAATATACCTTTTATATACAATCATTCAGATTCCTATGACTACTTACATACTAGTCATGCGATGTGTCTACGCGCCTTAAAGCGTCGTACATACTCACGCATAAGTCGTGTATCTAATCCTCTATACAATCGCACCACGCCACGACGTATAGTTTTATTATAGATAGCCGTCAAAATCCACACGAGGATGAAAGCCCCTAGTATATCCCCAGGGTAATGGTTCCCTACAAAGACACGAGAAAAGCCTACCAAGATAGAACCATACACCATCCATGTACCTTGATTCCAACGATAGAATAAGATACCGCAAGCGATGGCCATGGTGCCTACTGCATGATCACTTGGGAAACTAGCATCTGCTGCATGTTTTAAAATTAAGATAGCATCTGGATGATCCACAAATGGCCGATTTTCATAGAACATGGAGCCTAAGATAAAACTACCGATAAGACAAATCACCAATAACACACCGGTGGCGAAACTTTCACCACGAAGCTTAAAGCTGCCTGTACGGAAACCTTTCACATATAACCAAGCTAATATGAGTATATATAAGTACGGCACCAGTTTAGAGATCGATATCATCAATGCATCCGCTATCACACTGCGGTTGGCCAAACCATTGATGAGCGCGAACAACCAATCATTCATTATAACACCTTCCATTTCCTAACAAAGAGATAGATTATGTATTATTATATCACGTTCCCCCTAGATTGTAATGCATAGATTCTAATCCTAGAACATAGATTAAGAAAGCTTTTTACCCATTGAAAGCAATCATAACATTAATGTATGTAATAGAATATTTATGGGTTGTATCATTTGAATATGTTAGAGTTCATATACTTCTATTAGGCAAAAGAACAGCATTCACTATTTAAATAGCTTATTACTAAGGACTTTGTAAAAGAGCAGTTTCCACACTTAAAAAAGAGCTACAAAAAAGAACCCCCGGAGGAGTTCTTTTTGTGTTATAAGTTAGAATTGGTAGTTCAGATCTAGACGGTACAATTCTGGTTTATTTACGTTATCCTGCATTTTACTCTTGAAGCTAGCATATGCTGACAAACCAAGGTTCTTAGTCAATGTATAATCTACAGTCGCTAACCATCCTTTTGCATTAGCGTGAGCAGGCACAAAATTATAGTAATATGTAGGAACATCATATGTTGTATATTTTACAAATGTTTCCTTCTTAAAGTTAAAGTATTGTACCTTCACATCCCAAGTTCTAGGTTGTAGGATATCCGCTTTTCCATAACCACCTCCTACAATCCATGATTCTCCATCAGCACCTTGTCGTTCTTTTCTAGCATATTCACCACCAAGCCAAATTTTGTTATCGCTACCCAAGTAAACATCTAAAGAACCACCAAAAATATCTGTCAACTTTTTAGTCTTATCATTATTAGACTTCGAACTGTGTCGATCAATATAAAATCCTTTTAAGTTTACGGATTGATTTGGACGATATCCAACTTCATAAATGGATACAGCTTTTTTACCATTACTATTAATATATCCGAAGGAAAGATTAGTATTTAACTTCTCATCACCAATACGAAGCTTAACTCCCGAAAAAGAATCATCATATGTTAAGCCGTTACCGACAATATAGTCCTTGCGACCTACTGTAGCTAGCACATGTTTACCAAATTGATGTTGTACATACACTTCATCAACACTTGTTCCTGAATGAGCTTCTTCATCAAATCTTGTATCACCCGTAGAAAGACGTACTGCTGCCTTGGTTTTCTCATCAATTGTAGCTTCAAATTTTAAACGAGCCCTATAATAAAATGAAGATTTACCATTAAGCGTCTCTGTTCCGCGCTCTCCAGGATACACATTATCATATCTTAACCGTGCATCTCCACTAAATTTAAAGTTCCCCACTTTATCTTCTAATCTATTCACTCGCACGCCAAATGCTTGTAATTCATTGGCAAATTCATTTGCCAAGCGTTGGATAGTTGCTCTTTGCTCGGCTGTTACTTCGTCTTGATGCGCATCGGCTCTGGCAATCATTTGTGCCATTTCATAACGAGTGATGTTACGTTGACCTTTGAACGTGCCATCTGGATAACCTTGGATAACCCCTTCTACTGCTAAACGTTCTACCGCTTGATATGCCCAATCTTGTGCTGTTACATCAGAAAATGGATGTGCTGCCAAGGCAGATGTCACACCCAACACCGCTGTTGCTGCTAATACTGCTAATTGTTTTCTCATAATGAATACCCTTTATAAAAACAAATAATACCCTTGTCCATTCTATATAGAAGCTCCGATACAGTTATGTATTACTATCCATCGAGCATACCCCTATTCTCATCGTGTAGCAAGTACCCCTACATACCTCGCCTTACTATATCTATTAGACTTGTCTTAATAGTATCATAGGTATACATTAAATGCAATTTATACAGACATCTATACACATTTTGTGAATATACGATTTATTGTGAAAGTAAATCATCATATGCTAAGCCCTAGTATGTATCTACACCGATAGAATAGGTCTTGCCCTTACTGATATTCACTATCCACATAAAATAGGTGCATGCACTAGATTCCACAACATAACCATCATTAGCCTTTATGATTTTTATTATATAGTATGTTATACCCTGAATAATAAATTTATATTCTAGGCGCTCATAAGAGTAATTTATAATATCAATTATACAAAAAAAGAACTCCCGAAGGAGTTCTTTTTATATGTGTAACTATCAAATTAGAATTTGTAGTTAAGTTCTGCACGATAGTACTCTGGCAAGTTGTTGTTTTCTTTAGCTTGAGTTTTGCTATCGAATGTAGCGTAAGCAGAAAGACCTACATTTTTAGCTACAGTGTAATCAACAGTTGCTAGGTAACCTCTGTAGTTTCTGTTTTGATCGTTCAAGTTCCAAGTATTGGATACTACTGGAGCTTCTTTTTTCAAATCAAAGTATTGAACTTTGGCACCCCAAGTACCAGCTTTTGCCATATCAGCTTCACCATAACCTACGCCTGCTGTCCAAGCTTCGCCTGCTGCACCTGTAGCTTCTTCTTTAGCATACTCGCCACCAACCCAAACTTTGGAACCTAATTTAGCATCAACAGATGCACCATATACACTATTTCCATCTTTTTCATGAATATCAGCGTAGAAACCTTTAACAGTTACTTTTTCTACTGGTTTGTAGTTTAATTGGTAAACCGTTACTTGAGCATTATCTTTACGTTCAACACCTTCTGCTTCGCCACCTTGTAAGTAACCGTATGCAACAGAAGCATTCAATTTATCTTTACCAGCTGTTGCTACTGCACCTTCGAATACATCATCATATACAAGTCCATTACCAACCATCAAGTCTTGACGACCAGCAGTTGCAGTTACGTATTTACCGAAGTTATGTTGTACATACACACGGTCAATGCTAGTTTCTGGATTGTTAGCTGCACCAAACTCTTTTTCGCCCACTAAACGAACTACAGCTTTCGTGTTGTCATTTACAGTTGCTTCGAATTGTACACGACCACGGTAGTCAAATTTAGATTTATAAGTTTTGGATTTATCAGTATTTTCGACTTTTCTATTTTCATAACGAAGACGAGCATCACCAGTGAATGCGAAGTTGCCTACTTTGTTTTCCAATGTAGAAACACGAACGCCCAAGTTGTTCAACTCAGCGGAGAATTCGTTAGCTAAACGGTTGATGATAGCGTTTTGTTCAGCATCAACACGGTCTTGACGAACCATAGCTTTAGCTACCATTTGAGCCATTTCGAAACGAGTGATGTTGTGTTGGCCTTTGAAAGTGCCATCTGGGTAGCCATTAACTACGCCTTGGGAAGCCAATTGAGCTACTGCTTGGTATGCCCAATCTTGTGGAGTTACGTCTGCAAATGGGTTTGCTGCGAATGCAGAAGTTACACCCAATACTGCTGTTGCAGCTAATACTGCTAAATGTTTTTTCATGATAATTACCTCTCAATGAAAAATAAAATAATATACATTGTCTCCTAAGCTTAGATAGATTCGAGCATATCATTGTACTACTTTTCAATGGAGTGTCCACGTTTCCTCACATACTAGTAGGCACATCGCTATCCTCTAATCTATATTACTCTTATTTGACTTGTGACTATCATAACACAATAACAAATAAAACTCAATACCCTTTCGACGTTTTATTGTACGATATGTAGATTTTAATTAAGAAAAAATTTCAATTAGTATTTATTTCTTTACAAAAAATTAAAACTCTTTATCGTATACTAACGGCACGTTTTATCTAGAGTCCTCAGCATTTATTATAGAGCCTTAATTGCTATCCTTAAAACTTGACAAAGAACTAAATGATAATTCTAATAAAACAAAAAGAACCCCCGAAGGAGTTCTTTTTATATGTTTAACTATCAAATTAGAATTTGTAGTTAAGTTCTGCACGGTAAGATTCAGCTTTCGCTTTATTGTCTTGACCTTTAGTGTCAATAGTAGCAGTAGCTGCAAGACCTACGTTTTTAGCTAGAGCATATTTAGCAGTTGTCACTACACCTTTTTGATCTTTTTTTACAAAAGTTAATGCAGAATCAACTACTGGCGCATCTTTTTTAATATCGTAGTATTGACCTTTTACAGACCAAGTACCTTGTTTTGCCATGTTGTAGTTACCATAGCTTAAGCCAGCTGTCCAAGCTTCACCATTAGCACCTTGCGTTTCTGTTTTTACATATTCACCACCAGCCCAAACTTTGTTGCCAAGTTTAAGATCTAGGGATGCACCATATGCGTTGTCATTTAAAACACCTTCAGCACTTTCATGCGCTGCAGCATAGAAACCTTTTACAGCTACTTTTGCAGTAGGGTTATAGTTCAATTGATAAACTGTGAAGGAATGATTTTTCTCACGTGTTAAGTCGGAAACTTCTTTATCCGCTGCACCATATGTACCACTTTGTAAGTAACCAAATGCAACAGATCCATTTAATTTGTCTTTACCAGCTGTAGCCACTACACCTTCGAAAGCACCATCAAATGCAAGACCACTACCTACTGTTAAGTCTTGACGACCAGCAGCTACAGTTGCATATTTACCAAAGTTATGTTGTACATATACACGGTCGATAGCTGTACTAGGGTTACCAGCTTTACCAAATTCTTTGCTACCCATTAAACGTACTACTGCTTTCGTATTGTCGTTTACAGTTGCTTCGAATTTTACACGACCACGGTAGTCGAATTTAGATTTACGAGCATCTTCTGTACCAGTGTAACGAAGACGAGCATCACCAGTAAATTTGAAGTTGCCCACTTTGTTTTCTAATGTAGCTACACGAACACCTAAGTTATTCAATTCAGCAGAGAATTCGTTAGCTAAACGATTGATGATTGCATTTTGCTCAGCATCAACACGGTCTTGACGAACCATAGCTTTAGCTACCATTTGAGCCATTTCATAACGAGTGATGTTGTTTTGGCCTTGGAAAGTGCCATCTGGGTAGCCATTAACTACGCCTTGAGCTGCCAATTGAGCTACTGCTTGGTATGCCCAATCTTGTGGAGTTACATCGGAGAATGGGTTTGCTGCGAATGCAGAAGTTACACCTAATACTGCTGTGGCAGCTAATACTGCTAAATGTTTTTTCATGATAATTACCTCTCGATGAAAAATAAAATAATATATACCGTCTCATACATATAGCTTGACTGATTATATCATTTCACTACTTTTCATGGAGTGTCCACGTTTCCTCACATACAGTAATGACATATCCATAATCTAAATCATAGCAAACATACTTGACTTGAAAGTATCATATCATAGGACATCTATATAAAGCAAATAATTTCCAACAAATAAGCATTTCGTTTATTTTTGTGTATAAGATATATATACTTAATAACTACATCTAACTAGTTGCTATAACATCTATCATTCCAATCTTTTCATACAGATTTTTAAACCTTTAAAACTCCTAGATCCAGATAATAAATGAATACTTACCCCAAATTTCACTTAAATTGCATATAAAAGTTGAATACATTTACTCCATCCTTTTAATACAATGCCTAAGTATATGAAGAAATCCTATTTACAATCTATCATTTATCATAAAAAAAGAACCCCCGAAGGAGTTCTTTTCATATACTTAACTTTCAAATTAGAATTTGTAGTTAAGTTCTGCACGGTAGAAGTTAGATACTTTGTTGTTATCTTTATCTTTCGCATTGATTGTAGTATATGCTGCTAAGCCAACATTGTTAGCTACTGCATATTTACCTTGTACGGACCAAGCTTTGAAGTTTTGGTTATATGGAGCCCAGAATGTAGACGAGAATACTGGAGCAAATTTATCTAAACTTGTATATTGACCTTTCAAAGACCATGTACCTTGTTTAGCCATGTTATAGTTACCATATGTAAGACCTGCTGTCCATGCATTTGTGTGATGGTATTCTTTGAATTTTGCGAATTCGCCATCAACAGCTACTTTATTAGCTACTTGTACTTTTGCATGTGCACCGTAGAAATCTAATGCTTTGTCTTTCAATGCTGTTCCTAAAGGAGCTAATACAGTGTGAGAAAGTGCTTCATTAAAGTTCGTAGCATTTACTTTAGTGTAGAATGCACCCACTTTTACATCGTTACCAAGTTTACCATTTACTTGGAATACCGCCAATTGTGCGTTGTCTTTTTGATTAGCGTTGAATAAAGGAGCCTTGAAAACAATAGTTCCATCTTCTGTACCTTCTACCATTTTAACAGTCATTTCTGGTGCATAACCATAAGATACGCTTGCATTTAATTTGTCTTTGCCGAATGCTACTTTAGCGCCTTCAAATACATCATCATATGTTAAGCCTGCACCGATAACTTCGTCAAAACGACCTACATTTGCAGTAGCATATTTTCCAAAGTTATGTTGTACATAAACACGATCAATGCTAGCAGCAGGTGTACCTTGAGCACCAAATTCTTTATTATCGGATGCTAAACGAATCACTGCTTTAGTATTATCATTTACTGTTGCTTCAAATTGTACACGACCACGGTATTTGAAAGTAGATTTTTGACTTTCTTTTAACTCATCAGCACCTGTTTTATCTAGACCAAGTGTGTTTACCACTTTTTCGTTACCTACGTATTGTAAACGAGCATCACCAGTGAATTTGAAGTTGCCTACTTTGTTTTCCAATGTAGCCACACGAACGCCTAAGTTGTTCAACTCAGCGGAGAATTCGTTAGCTAAACGGTTGATGATTGCATTTTGTTCAGCGTCAACACGATCTTGACGAACTAATGCTTTAGCAACCATTTGTGCCATTTCATAACGAGTGATGTTGTTTTGGCCTTTGAAAGTGCCATCTGGGTAGCCGTTCACTACGCCTTGAGCTGCCAATTGAGCTACTGCTTGGTATGCCCAATCTTGTGGAGTTACATCGGAGAATGGGTTTGCTGCGAATGCAGAAGTTACACCTAATACTGCTGTGGCAGCTAATACTGCTAAATGTTTTTTCATGATAATTACCTCTCAATGAAAATAAAAAATACACGTACCCAAGTGAAAACCTAGGTCGTGCATCATTTTCATATTTCAATGGAGTGTCCATGTTTCCTCACATTTTTATATAGTGTCATACAGTTCCTTTAGATATCCACTTGGATTATATTTATAATATCATAAAATGACTAATATGGCAACAATCCGTGCGTTTATCTCATTCCTTAATATATTTTAATAATATATGTTACTCTTTAAACTCATCACTATTAATACCAATTCATTTTGTCCTATAACCCTATGAATAGCTCTATTATTTATTATCGGGCCACAAAAAAAGAACCCCCGAAGGAGTTCTTTTCTATATTCACTAACCAATTAGAATTGGTAATTTAATTCTACACGGTAATAATCTGGTAATTCATAACCATCTAAATATTTACCACGTAATTGAGCATTTGCAGTAATACCTACGTTTTTAGCTACTGCATAGTCGATAGTTCCCAACCAACCACGGAAGTTAGAGTTGGAAATATCTGGTAAGTTCCATGTAGGAGATGTTACAGGAGATGCCTCTCCAAGACGGAAGTATTGAGCTTTTGTACTCCAAGTACCTGGTTTAGTAATATCATATTTACCATAACCAATACCTGCCGTCCAGCCTTCACCAGCTGCGCCTAATGCTTCATAACGAGAATACTCGCCACCCAACCATACTTTGCTATGTGGACCAAAATGCGTATCTACTGCGCCACCAAAATAATTTTCAGATTTATCACCATGATATTGAACATAATAACCTTTGGCATCAACATGTTTACCTAATTTTGCATTTACTTGATAGGATGTAGTTTGTGCATTTTCTTCACGAGATAAATCTGCTAAATCTCCATCAACCATGTAACCATAGGATACTGTTGCATTTAGTTTATCTTTACCAACAGTTGCTTGTGCACCTTCAAAAGCTCCATCATATGTAAGACCGCTACCGATAACTAAATCTTGACGACCTACCGTAGCTGTTGCATATTTACCAAAGTTATGTTGTACATACACGCGATCTAATGTTGTTTCAGGATTACCTTGTGCACCAAACTCTTTATCGCCAGTTGCTAAACGAACTACTGCTTTCGTATTGTCGTTTACTGTTGCTTCGAATTGTACACGTGCACGGTAATCAAATTTAGAACGTTTAAATGTTTCGCTGTCTTCATCATTTACATATGCATTTTCTGTAGTATGAGATCCTTCATATTTTAAACGAGCATCACCAGTGAACGCAAAGTTACCCACTTTGTTTTCTAATGTGGAAACACGAACACCTAAGTTATTCAACTCAGCGGAGAATTCGTTAGCTAAACGATTGATGATTGCGTTTTGTTCAGCATCAACACGATCTTGACGAACTAATGCTTTAGCAACCATTTGTGCCATTTCATAGCGAGTGATGTTATGTTGGCCTTTGAAAGTGCCATCTGGATAACCATTAACGATACCTTGGGAAGCCAATTGAGCTACTGCTTGGTATGCCCAATCTTGTGGAGTTACATCGGAGAATGGGTTTGCTGCGAATGCAGATGTTACACCCAATACTGCTGTGGCAGCTAATACTGCTAATTGTTTTTTCATGATAATTACCTCTCAATGAAAATAAAAAATGTGAATTTCATAAGACAATTAGTTACATTCACAGTATATTTCATTGGAGTGTCCAAGTTTCCTCCATTATATGCAACTTTGATTGTCCATAATCATCTTATTTCATCCACTAGGATACCTTATATACTATCATATTACCTATAGAATTGCAAACTATCTTCCTCTTTTTTAGTCCTTCTATCTATATTTATTCCCTAGAACTAGCCATAATTAAGCCGAATACACAAATACCCCTTGTAAGACCGCAACTAAAAATAGTGGCTAGTTGCTATACACAACTAACCACTATTTTTTATGGGTGTTACTATGCTATTAAAGCTACTAATTATGAATTAGATTAGAATTTATAGTTTAATTCTGCACGATAGAAGTCTGCTACATCGTTACCAGCTTTATCTTTTGCTCCAATAGTGGAGTATGCTGCTAATCCAACATTTTTAGCAATCGCATATTTACCTAATACAGACCAAGTTTTGTAGTTTTGGTTGTATGGAGTCATATAAGTCGAAGAGAATACTGGTGCCATTACATCAAGATTTACATATTGTGCTTTTAACATCCAAGTACCAGCTTTTTTCATATCATACGCACCATAAGCGATACCTGCTGTCCAAGCATTAGAATGTTTCAAATCTACGTATTTAGCAAATTCACCATCTACCATTAAATTATGGCCTAATTTCACACTAGCATTAACGCCATAGAAATCTAAAGATTTTTTAGTTAATTTTTCTGCTTGTTTCATAGAATCAGCATCTAAAGCAATACCATTGATTGCTGTTACTGCATCGATTGCTTTTACACCATTAACTTTAGTATAGAAGCCACCTACTTTTACAGCTTTACCAATCATGCCATTCACTTGGAATACTGCCAATTGTGCATTATCTTTTTGATCTTTGGCAAAGAAAGATACTTCTCTATTGGATGTGCCAGGAACATCTTTTGTACCACCAAATACTGCATTATATCCTAATGCTGGAGCATAACCATAGGAAACAGATGCATTTAATGCATCTTTACCTACCATTGCTGTAGCACCTTCAAATACATCGTCATAGGTTAAACCAGCACCTACTGTCAAATCATGACGGCCTGCTGTTGCAGTTAGATATTTACCAAAGTTATGCTGTACATAGATACGATCAATAGTTGTTTTAGGATTACCAGCTGCTCCAAACTCTTTACTACCTACCAAGCGAATCACTGCTTTTGTATTATCATTCACAGTCGCTGCAAATTGAACACGTCCACGATAGTCAAACATAGATTTTTTCATCATTTTTTCTGTAAGAACTTTTTCCTTGCCAGATTTATCTTCTTTATCTTTTTCAACTACATCAAGAGAAGTTGTTGTTTTTTCATGACCTATAAATCTCAATCGAGCATCACCAGTGAATTTGAAGTTACCCACTTTATTTTCCAATGTAGCTACGCGAACCCCTAAGTTGTTCAATTCTGCGGAGAATTCGTTTGCTAAACGATTGATAATTGCATTTTGTTCCGCATCCACACGATCTTGGCGAACTAATGCTTTGGCAACCATTTGTGCCATTTCGTAACGAGTGATGTTGTTTTGGCCTTGGAATGTTCCATCTGGATAGCCGTTCACTACGCCTTGTGCTGCTAATTGAGCTACTGCTTGGTATGCCCAATCTTGTGGAGTTACGTCAGAGAATGGATTTGCTGCGAATGCAGAAGTCACACCCAATACCGCTGTTGCTGCTAATACTGCTAACTGTTTTTTCATGATACTACTCCTTTTCTAAAAAAAGAAACCATCAAACTAAGTAGACTAGATAGCAGCCAGACCGCCCATGATGTGGGAGTGTCCAAGTTTCCTCGCTTGACACGGTAGAGTACTGACATATCCTATCTAATTCCACCTTTACCCGAAGTATACCACTAATTATTCAATATGTAATTTTTAAAAGTATTTAAAAATTAAAAATATTTATTATTTTTTATAATTTACATTAACAAATAGAAATTACCACAATCTACATCAAGATACCTTTACTTCCTCTCCTCCAATTCCAACCAACGTAAGGTACTCATTTCTAGTTCTTCTACTACTTGTTCTCGTTCTTTAATGGTGGTTTCAATAGCACTATAGTCACTACCACCTTGGGCAATCATCGCATCATAGGCTTTCACTAGGCCTTCTAATTCTGCAATGCGGAGTTCTAGTTGCTCTAATTCCTTCGTTTCCCCTAGGGTTAGTTTCTTTTTCGATATGACCGGATTGCTTATATCAGTATCGATTGACCCCTGTGCCGCACTATCCGCCCCCTGCATGGCAACACTGTCATCGCTTACACTTTCAGCATGGGAAGTAGAATCATCATGCGTAAATCCCTCTGTAGATTTTCCTTGCACCTGCACAGCATGGCGTAATACACCATGTTTCGTATCACCACCTATGGCGCTCGTTAGGTTCGTATCCGCTTCATAGTCGGAGTAACCACCATGATACACCTCAATATGACCTGCTCCCGTGAATACAAAGAGCTTATCTACTACACGATCTAGGAAGTACCGATCATGGCATACGGTGATCACAATGCCACTATAAGAGTCCAAGAAATCCTCCAACACTTCTAGAGTTGGAATATCTAGGTCATTAGTTGGCTCATCTAGGAGGAGCACATTCGGTGCATCCATTAAGATACGCAATAAAAAGAGACGACGTTTTTCACCACCAGATAGTTTACGGATCGGCAACCCATGATGGGAGGGAGGAAATAAAAAGCGTTCCAATAATTGACCTGCACTTATAGAGCTACCATCGGGTAAGTGCAAGTAGGAGCGATTTTCTCGAATATAGTCCAATACCCGTTGGTCCTCTTTAAAGGTTGGTAATTGTTGCGAGAAATATCCAATGCGAACTGTTTCTCCACGCCCCATAGTGCCCTTGGTCGGTTCTAATGCGCCTTGGAATAGCTTCATCAAGGTAGTCTTGCCAATTCCATTAGGTCCCACCACACCGATACGATCATGGCGCACCATATGATAGGTGAAATCTTTAATCACTTCTCGTCCCGTATCATAGGAAAAGGATAGATGTTCTATGTCGAAGATTGTATTTCCCAAACGAGAAGCTAACACAATAGGATCCACAGTGCCTACTTTTTGTCGTTTTTCCATAGCTTTTAATTGTTCAAATCGTTGCAACCTCGCCTTTTGCTTCGTAGTCCGTGCCTTCGCACCGCGGCGCACCCATTGTAACTCACTAGCAATGAATTTTCTCCGCTTTTCCTCGATAGCATCTAACTGTGCTTCTCGCTCTTCTTTCAAGGACACGTAGGTTTCGTAGGTCTCTTGAAATTCATATATGGTCTGATTCGACAATTCCCATATGGTGTTGCATACGGCATCTAAGAAATATCTGTCATGGGTGCTCAATAATACGGCGCCTTTTCTATCTTTTAAATATAACTCTAGCCATTCAATGGTGGCCTCGTCCAAATGGTTCGTAGGCTCATCCAACAATAATAGGTCGCACGGATACACCAATGCTCTGGCTAATGCTAATCTCCGTCGTTGTCCTCCAGATAAAGATTTCGCGGATCCATGTACATCCTGAAATCCAAGGCGGGTCAATATCATCTTCGCTTCTTGCTCGACAATCCACCCCTCTTCTTCATCCATACGCGCTAATAATTTCATATATTGTGGTGACTCCGGCTCTTGTAAAGCTTTTTCAAACTCTCGTACCAGTGAAAGTTTAGGATGGTCTCCTAATAATACATTATCTAGCAATGTACTTGTTTCATCAATATACGGATCTTGTTCCAATCGATGGATGGTAGCCTTCCCATTCCGTTCTATACTCCCCTTATCTGGTTCTTGCGTTCCTTCTAAGACCTGTAATAAAGTTGTTTTTCCTGTCCCATTGACACCAATTAAGCCAATACGATGATGCGAGGCTATGGTTACATTTACGTCTTTAAATAATAACCGTGTGCCATAGGATTTTTCTATATTTTGTAATGTTAAGATGTTCATATGTGTCCTTTCAATTTTCATCCTTGTGATAATGACTTATATATTTACATAATAAAAAAATGGTACCAATTAATAATAATTGGTACCTATAACTAAAAAATCATATATCAATATAGCAAAGTGCTAACTTCTTGCTTCGATTATATTTATTTTATACTTCTCTTCAACTTTATCTATTACCCTAGTATATAATCCAGGATACATTTTCTTTACATTAATAATTACCTTCGTAATCGATGCACGATGTGTAACGGTTTGTTTATGTGTTCTTATATAAGAAACACATGTCAAGTTCATTAACGGATAGTTTATAGGTTCTATTTTGATATCATATTCTAAATCAATACATTCTTTATGAGAAATCTTAGACACTGGTAATGTTACCCAGTCATTTTGTCCAGCTTCTGCAATGACAAGAATAGGACGATATTTGAATTTATTTTTTTTGGCTCTTACATCATAATATGGAAATATTGCTAAACAAAAATCTCCAACCATCACATGCCCTCCGCATCTTCAAATTCATCATAATACATATCATATACTGAGTCATACGGTCTAATTTTTTGAGCATCCTTACAAATATCTTCAATTTTGATGATATGATTTCCATTTTCTAATGATGCTACCCCTATACGGGCCTGTTTCCATGAATACTCTTGATGCGACAAGTCACTCAATTTCCATGATTCAAAACCACCATATTGTTGAATGATATTATTAACAATGTATTTATTTTCTTCTTGTATTTCTTTTTCATCCATAAAAGATAAGCCATCATCCGTAAAATAATTTCTAACTACTGGGCTTACTGGACCATACTTCCATCCTTCTAAGTCTTCTTTAAACATAGGATTACCTGTAATGGCTATTGCTTCTCTTTGCACAAAATAAAGAAGTTTATGTAATTTTAACTCATCAATAGTGACGCCTGCCACTTCTTCATATCGATTAATAATATATTTAGCAACATCTAATACCTTTTCCATAGTAATCCCTCCTTTTTTATTATCATATCTAAAATCTATCACTTTGTAAATACACATTCCTCCATTGACACGCCTACTTCCATGGATTAGAATGAAAGTAATCTATTCATTATTTTATAAGGAGGTTGTCATGGACACTGACACGGTTCAGCAAGAGTTTGAAGATATTGGTTTTGAAATTGTAGAAGTTGACGAACGGGATGTTCTATTGTACGAACTATCTGATGGTAGCGAGGAAGAAGATGGTCAATACGCCATTGTTTCCGATGAGGATGGCCGCATTCCTGTTTCAATGGATACGCCTGTAATTGTTTCTGTGTATGATGATAATGATACATTTCAATGGAGCGTAACACTTTCGAACGGCGAAGAGTTGAAAGACTTGTTCCTACGTGTGGAAAGTGCGGAAGAATTGCTAGATACGTTGCAAGATATTCGCCATGAGAATATCGAGCGTTACGATTCCGAAATGGACTCCTATAGCGAGTAATACAGCAAAAGGCTGTCGCAGCATGTAATATACATGTTGTGACAGCCTTTTTTATTTGCCTGATAACAATAGCACTTATTTGACTAGCTCGTAATCATAGTCTGCTATTGCAATTGAAATGTATTCAGTGATTCCCTTTTTTATGTGCAATCATCTCTTCACAAGCGTCTACGATTTCTGCAGCCCCATCAACTTTCCAAGCTTTGGCAGCTTCATGCATGGCCTGTAACCGTTCTTGGTTTTGTAACAAAGCACCTACTACATCATCCAAGTTTTCAATATGTCGTGCCCACTTGCCACAGCCCTTTTGTTCTAACAGTTCTGCATTGGCCTCTTCTTGTCCAGGGATCGCATTAAAGAATACCATTGGCACCCCGATGGTGACACCTTCCATGCAAGTCAATGCCCCTGGCTTTGTTACAAGCAAGGTCGCTTTCCGCATCAACTGCGGAATCTCATTGGTATATCCATAAATAGAAATCGGTGTGCGTAAGGAATCTTTCATGTGATGTAACGAGTTATACAATCCATCGTTCAAGCCAGCCACTACATGGATTTCATCGATGCCCGGTACATGGTCTAACCGCTGTAATGCTTCTTCTACACAGCCTAAGCCAAGGCCACCACCCATGAGCAACACACGTTTGCATTGATCGCTACCATAAGGTTCCTCTAACGGTGTAAAGAAATGACGCATAATAGGAATGCCCGTCACATGGATTTTCTCCAAGGGTACCCCCATGTTTAGCACTTCGTATACCATAGATGGCGTTGCCACATGGTATGCATCGATTTCATCATAGCGCCAAAATTGATGGGCTGCAAAGTCAGTCATGACCGCTGCAATAGGAATGTCGATTTTCCGATGCCGTTTCAATACACTGGCTGCACCACAAGGAAATGGATGGGTACATACAATTAAATCAGGTTGCTCCTTTTCAATGAGCTTTTCCATCCGATTCTTCAACATCCAAGACACTACGGTTTGGGCTACGCTTCCCTTCCATTCTCCACCAGACCAACGATACACAATGTCATAAAGGAACGGAAAAAAGTCGAGCATCTTGAAATACGTTTCTTTTAATAGATTATCAAAGGAAAACGTATCTGTTCCGAGGAAGTCCACATGGTGAACTACGGCACTTGGATCCTTTTGTTGCCAATATTCCTGTATAGCTAGCGCTGCTTGCGTGTGACCGGTACCAATTGAAGCAGATACGATTAAAATACGTTGTCCCATGTGTCCTCCTTTCCTTAGATATATCTTAGCTCTTGTATCATATCTCTACGAGTCTTACTGCGATACTACATTATGTCTATTCTATCATAAATTAAAAAAGATACAAAACAACGCCACCATTCCAAACCATATAGGCCCGGAATTGTGGCGTTATTACATCTCTTAGGAATGACCTGAATTATTTTTTGCGAACTGGCGCAGCTGGTCCATTAACAAGATCTTTTAATTGTTTACCTGCTTTGAAAGCTGGGGATTTGGACGCTGGAATTGTCATTTCTTCTTTTGTACGAGGGTTGCGACCAGTACGTTCAGCACGAGTACGAACTTCGAAAGTACCGAAACCGATAACTTGTACTTTTTCTTCTTTTGCTAATGCTTCGCCGATTGTGTCGAATAAAGCTTTTACTGCTTTTTCAGCATCTTTTTTTGTCAACTCAGCTTTTGCTGCAACGCTTGCAATTAATTCAGTTTTGTTCATGATTGAACCTCCCTTAAAAATAGTATCCTCTAACTTAATCATTCGAGTTAAGTTTCACCTTCGCCGCATCCCAAAATTCATCTAGCTCTTTGAGAGTAAAATCCTCCCATTTTTTTCCACTTCGTTGAACCTCTTGTTCTACATATGAAAAACGCCGTATAAACTTTGTATTAGTGCGGTGTAGTGCATTTTCTCCGACTATTTTATACCATTTAAACAGATTTATCAAGGAAAAAAGTACATCTCCCCCCTCTTCTTCTGCTTTTTCTACATCTTTTTTGAATATTTCTTGTTTAAATTCATCTATTTCTTCATAAAACTTCGCCCATACCCCTTCTTCCGTAGGCCAATCAAAACCTACTTTACTTGCTTTTTCTTGCAATTTTTGAGCTCGCAACAGTGCCGGTAGGCCTGGAGAAATTCCGTCCAAAATAGATGTCCGTTCATGACCTTTTTCTTTTGCCTTTAATTCTTCCCAAGTGGCTAATGTGTCACCTACAGTTTCTCGGTCTGCTGTTTGAAATACATGGGGATGACGTCGCACCATTTTTGCCGTAATGTCATTGACCACATCTTGCATGGTAAAATGTCCATTTTCTTCCGCCACACGTGCGTGGAACACAATTTGTAACAACAAATCACCTAACTCTTCACGCAAATGGTCCACATTTTGTTCATCGATAGCTTCTAATGTTTCATACACTTCTTCTAATAAATATCTGCGTAAGGAACTATGGGTTTGTAATTTATCCCAGGAACACCCCTTAGGTCCACGTAATTCGGCTAATACATCCACCAAGGGATCCAATGTAAAGGAACTCATTTCTTTTTGACTCATTTAGCTCCTCCTTTCTTCATAGCTTGTTTCGCTAAGCTTTTAAATTCTTTCAAGTCCATCGTCTTCGTAATACTTAGGGCCACCACATAAAACACAATCCCTAGAACGATGGATAGTGCCACACTCATCGTATTCGATAGGATAGTGCTTATAAAATTATAAACCATCACCGTACCGCCCCCCATAGCTAAGGAGGAGAATAGTATTTTCCCAATTTCTATGAAAGATACTTGGAACGATGTACTGCGATACAGTATATACAAGTTCGCTATCGCAGCCATTCCAAAATCTACATTCGTAGCCCACGCAGCCCCTTCGATGCCCCATTGAGGAGTTAGATAGAGGTTTAACAAGATTTTCAGTACCGCCCCTAAGAGCAATGTAAACATAGGGATTGCCGTATGGCCTAAGCCCTGTAAGGCTCCTGTGGTGACCTGTTGTACTCCTAATAGCCAAATACTAGCGCTAAGGACCGCAATGGCACCACCTGCATTCGGTGTGTTGAACATCATCTGGGAGATGGGTGTAGCCAATACACATAATCCTACAAAGGCAGGAATGGTCACAATATTTGTCATCCGTAGTGCCGTTCCCATACGATGATGGATTTCTTGCTGATCTCGTTCACTATGTAATCTAGAAATAGCAGGCACTAAACTAGTGGCTAGCGACATGGTCACGATTACAGGTAAACTAATCAGAGAAGTAGCCATCCCCGTCAAATACCCAAAGGCTGTAGTTGCCTCTTCCTTACCATATCCCGACAGCATTAGCTGTTGTGGTACCAACCACAAGTCAATAGCTCCTATGAGAGGAATCATAATATTTGCCAACGCCACAGGAACGGCCAACACAATTAATTCTTTTATAATCGATTTCGGTGATTCTAATGGATAATTTTGACCTTCTAATTTAGGGGCTCGTCCATAATAATAGAGCAACACCACGAATCCTAAGCCTACACCAATGACAGAAGATAAGGCTGCCCGACTGGACGCCAGCTCAATGCCCTGTGGCAAGAAATACATAGCTGCCCCCACCATGACCAGTACACGTCCTAACTGCTCGCACACCTGGGATATGCCTGTTGGTAACATATTTTGAAACCCTTGAAAATATCCCCGAAAGCACGCCAGCAAGGATACAATACCAATGGCAGGTGCTACTGCTAATAAGGCTCCTTCTGCTCTGTTATCTGTAATTAATCCTACATCGATGACATAGGGTATGGCAAAGTAAAATCCTATACTCAGCAATACTCCCATTAGCCCCATGGTGGTCAATGCGACCTTGAAGATATGCCGTGCCCCTCGATAGTCCTCTTGACCTACTTTGCGAGCAATCATAATAGAAATAGCTACCGGTAACCCTGCTGCACCAATACTAATGATGAGTTGGTACAGGGAATATGCCATTTGGTACAACCCTACCCCTTCGCCGCCAAGGATACGGGCTACAATGACCTTACTGATGGCACCTATGACTTTCACCAGTAGTCCTGCTACGGTTAAGATCATAGCTCCTTTCATAAATCCTGTCATACTAGCCCTCCTTTGGAAGTTTCCGTTCAAACTCACTCATTACCTGTTCTACCTGGCGAATCACATCACCAGTTTGTAAAGTGTATGCCCATACTGTTGGGTTCGACCCACGATGTTTCATATGTTTCCATATATCTTCACTGATGGCGCCCATATCCCAATCTTCCATTTTTGATTCATCTTGCCAAGTGAATAGAATGTTCCCATCTTTACGAATGACGCTCTTCATACCTAATGCACGAGCACGTTCTTTGATACCTGCTAACTTGATGAGGCGTTCCACTGGTTTCGTCGGAGATCCAAAACGGTCAATCAATTCATCCACAAAATCATCTAAACCTGCTTTTGTATCGATTTGCAATAGCCGTTGATACACAGAAATTTTGCGAGCCTCATCATGAATATAGGCACTGTCAATGAAAGCATCGATACCCACATCCACCACTGGCGCTGGCAATGGCCGTTCTGGCATGTCTTTTTTCTGTGCTTTTGCAATAGCTTCTTCTAACATGACTGCATACATAGCAAAGCCGACTGCTGCGATATTACCATGCTGTTGAGCCCCTAATAAATTGCCGGCTCCTCGAATTTCCATATCTCGCATAGCTAACTTAAATCCTGCGCCCAATTCGGTAAACTCTTGGATGGCTTTCAACCGTTTTTCGGCACTTTCATTTAACACCTTATCTGGACGATACATGAAATATGCATAGGCCCGCTGGCTGGACCGTCCTACTCGTCCTCGCATCTGGTACAACTGTGAAAGTCCCAAATGATCTGCATCATAGATAATAATGGTATTAGCATTCGGTATATCTAAGCCCGTTTCGATAATACTGGTACATAAGAGCACATCATATTGCCCTTCTGTAAAGTCTTGCATCACATGTTCCATCATGGTGCCAGCCATTTGTCCATGTGCCACTGCAATGCGTAAGTCCGGCATAGCACGTTGCAACTGCTCTTCCATATGTGTAATGGACTGCACCTTGTTATACACAAAGTATACTTGTCCACCTCGTTGCAGCTCACGACGGATAGCCTCCGTCACTACTTGCATGTCGAACTCGACCACATAGGTTTGTACTGGCAACCGCTCCATTGGTGGTGTATGGATCACACTCATTTCACGAACCCCTACCAAGGACATATGCAAAGTCCGTGGAATCGGTGTGGCACTGAGGGTTAAAATATCAATATTCGTAGCCCATTGTTTCCATTTTTCTTTTTGTGCTACCCCGAATCGCTGTTCTTCATCCACCACTAAAAGACCTAGCTTTTTGAACTGTATTTGCTTACTCAATAGGGCATGGGTGCCGATTAAGATATCTACCTGTCCATCTTGTACGGCTTTGATGATATCCTTCTTCTCTTTGGCAGAACGGAATCGATTTAATACTTCTACGCGAACTCCAAACTGTGAAAATCGATACATGAATGTTTTAAAATGTTGCTCTGATAATACTGTAGTTGGTACTAGCATAGCAACTTGCTTCCCACTCATGACAGCTTTGAACATAGCGCGCATAGCTACTTCTGTTTTACCAAATCCTACGTCACCGCATAACAATCTATCCATTGGACGTGGGGATTCCATTGATTCTTTAATTTCTTGGATGGCTTGCAATTGGTCATCTGTTTCTTCATATGGAAACTGGTCTTCAAACTCACGTTGCCATGGTTGATCTGGTAAAAATGCATAGCCCTCAATAAGTTCTCGTTTTGCATAGAGTTCCACCAATGTATCCGCCAAATCATCAATGGATTTTTGAGCTTTTGTTTTTGTTTTAATCCATTCTTTACCGCCCATTTTATGTAATTTAGGGGTAACCCCTTCATTACCAATGTATTTTTGCAGTTGGTCCAAATGATCCGCAGGCAAAAAGAGTCGATCTGTACCCGCATAATCGATTTCAATATAGTCTCGATGAATGCCCTCCGTCTCAATGGTCTTGAGGCCCCGATATTTACCAATACCGTGGATACTATGTACAACATAATCCCCAACGGTAATATCTGTGAAATATTTAATCTCCTGACCCTTTTCCACTTTCTTCCGAATTTTTTTCTTCTGAAAGCCAAAAATATTCCCTTCTGTGATGACCGTCAGATTAGAATGAGGTAACTCAAATCCCTCTGAAAGGATGCCCTCCACAATGAGTACAGCCGGTGCAGTCCATTCCCAGTGCTCTCGATGCACATAGGATATTTTATTCTCTACTAAGGCATTTTCTATGGCTTCACGACGTTGTTGATTGTGCAACACCAACACAATTTGCCGGCCCAAAGAGGTATTAAACTTAATATCGTCCATAAGCATAGGAATCTGTCGTTCATAGGAGGCGATAGATTTCCCCAGCATACCGATAGTCTGCACCTTCCCCCATCCAGCAGAACGTTGCATCATACTAAATAAAATAGTTGTATGTGCCTTAGAAGATGCTTTCCAATCTTTCCACAGCATATATAACTCTTCATTCGTCGAATCTTCTTTATGCACTTTTCCTAAAGCTTCTTCTAACCGTTTTGGCTCATCTAAAATTAGTAACCCTTGGTCTAAATAGGAAAGTATAGAGTAACCTTCCTCATCACTATTTGCATGGATCGGTAAGACCATACATTCTTCAGTTTCCCCCATAGACCGTTGTGTATCCACATTGAATTGGCGCATCGTGTCGATAGTATCGCCGAAAAACTCAAGACGATAGGGAGATTCACTTTGGATAGGAAATACATCTACAATATCTCCGCGCACGCTAAAATGACCACGATATTCCACCTGGTCCACTCGTTCATATCCAATTTGTACTAATTGCTCCAATAGATGTTGTTGATCGATATCTTGTTCTACCTGCAGAGGTATCATATGATCTAACACCGTAGAAGGTGCGCCTACAAACTGACTTGCCTCTTCCACAGTAGCCAATACAATCACTGGTTTGCCTAACGCTAAGTTTCCTAATGCCTCCATCCGTTTAGCCTGTGTATCTAAACTCTTTGCGGTCCATTGCGAAAGAGCTCGATCCACAATGGGATACGATAATACCTTAACTTCTGGTAAAAGACACTGTATATCTCGCTCCCACATTTCTTTGTGCGCTTTATCATGGGTCACAATCAAAGTCGGTCGCTGTGTATCTTGTAGCATAGCTTGGCTATAGATAAACGATTTCTGCGAACCTCCTAAACCATAGATTTGTGTAGCCCCTTTTCTATAAAAGGCATCTATGGTATCTTTCATTGTTGCTTCTATATCTAATATAGGTTTATATGTCATTGACATATACCATTCCCTTTCTTGTCACTTCTATACCTGTAGCCCCTGCTATACTAATAAACTTACTTATTTTTAAAACAAAAAAGAGTAATCTTTTGTGAATATTGCCTATTCTTTTAGGAATACATATATACTTAAAGGCTTATGGTTTCAATACTAGCTAAATATATGTAGTTAAACTTTTATATATTATCTACATGCATAAAATGTTCTAGTATAATCAGATATATAAGAAAAGGGCTATAGTTATCTATAGCCCCTATCATTATTCTAAGTTTTCTTTAATCGCCGTATTTGTGGATTCTTCAATATAATGAAGGGCTGCATATATTAAATACGCACCTACAGTAAGACCGAAGAAAAAAGCTTTGAAAATTTCTTTGTTCCAACGAGTTTCACGTAATCCAGAAATCGCAGATGCTAAAAAGCTTAAATCTGTAACTTTCATAGCAACCTCCTTTTTAATTCATGTATTTAGAACATTATTTTACAAGACATATACAAAAAAAGCGAATATAACTATTCGCTTATCTTCTAAATTGGTGCGGGAGAAGGGACTTGAACCCCCACGCCAATGGCGCCAGATCCTAAGTCTGGTGCGTCTGCCAATTCCGCCACTCCCGCATAAGATGGTGACCCAGGAGGGATTCGAACCCCCGACCTTTTGATTCGTAGTCAAACACTCTATCCAGCTGAGCTACTGAGTCATATGTAATTTAGTTGGCAGGGGCAGTAGGACTTGAACCCACAACCAACGGTTTTGGAGACCGCTAC